>NZ_JAHKRO010000077.1 GCF_019396325.1 Nonomuraea ceibae | reverse complement strand
AGCGCGGTGTCCTCGCCCGGCCGCAGCCGGGGCCCCTCGTCGCCACGGCGCATTCCCCAGAACCGGCACCACCCCCAGACCGACAACCGGCCCCAAGCCGACAACCGCCCCTACCGATGCCGCCCCCTCCACCGGTGGCGGCGCGCTCCCCGCCGGCGGCGCGCCTTCCCGGGAGGGGGCCGGCGCCCGTGGCGGTGCCGCCCCCGGGAGGGTGGGCGCTCCCGCTGAGGGCGCGCCCGCCGCTGGTGGCGCGCCTCCCGGGGTCGGCGTTCGGGGTGGTGGCGGGCCCTCCAGGGGCAGCGCCCCTCCCCGGAGGGCGGCCGCTCCTGCCGAGGCCGCGCCCTCCACCGGTAGGGCACCCGCCGCTGGTGGCGCGCCTTCCGAGGAGGGGGGTGGCGCGCGTGGCGGTGCCGCTCCCGTAGGGGTGGGCGCTCCCGCCGGGGCCGCGCCGCCCGCCGAGAGTGCACCCGCCGCTGGTGGCGCGCCCCCTAGGGCGGTGGCTGGCCGGGTTGGTGTGCCCTCCGGAGGGGTGGGCGCTTCCGTTGCGAGTGCCGGTTCGGCTGCTCGTGCTCCTTATGGGGAGGGCGGGTTCGGGGTTGAGGTGGCGGTGTTGGAGGGGTTGCTGGGGTGGGAGGTGGTGGCGGTCGCGGGGGAGGAGGGGGCCGTGGCCGTGGTGCCGTTGCGGGGGCGGAGCGCCGGGGAGGTGGCGGCGCGGGTGCGGGCCGGGGCGGAGGTGCTGGGGGCGCTGCCCGGGGTGCGGGTGTGCGCGGGGATGAGCGGGGAGCTGACGGGGGCGGCGGCGCTCAGGGGCGGTGTCGAGGAGGCGGGGCACGCCAGGCGGCTGGCGGCGGCGCGCGGCGGCGGCGTGGTCACCAGCGACGAGATCTACACGCACGCGCTGCTCCTGGCGACGGTGCCGGGCGAGGTGCGGAGCTCGTTCGCCGCCCGCCTGCTGGGCCCGGTGCTGGAGTACGACGCCCGGCACCAGTCGGAGCTGGTGGCGACGCTGCGCGCGTTCCTGGACTGCGCCGGCTCGTGGAACGCCTGCGCCGCGCGGATGCACGTGCACGTCAACACGGTCCGCTACCGGGTGAAGCGGGTGGAGGACCTGACGGGCAGGGACCTGTCGACGATGGCCGACCGGGTCGACTTCTTCCTGGCGCTCAGGGCGGGGTGACCGCGCCGAGGAGCGCGTGCACGGCGGCGTGCTCCTCCTCGGTGATGACCAGCCACTCGGGGTTGCCCAGCTCCACGGCCAGGGGCAGCGCCTCGGTGACGTACGGCAGCGCCGCCCGGGGCGCGCCGAGCGCCCGGTGCGCCTGCGACAGGCGGACGAGGCAGCGGAGCTGGCCGATCCGAAACCAGCTCGCCCGGCGCAGCCCGAGTGCCTGCCGCAGCGGCTCCAGCGCAGCCGCCGGTTCGCCCTCGTCGAGGAAGATCTCGCCGAGCACCGTCTGGACGAGCCCTTCGTGGCTGATGTCGCCGACCCGCCGCGCACTGGCCAGCGCCTCGGTCAGGGCCTGGCGCGCCTCGGCGGAGCGGCCGAGGCCGTGGCGGGCGGTGCCGAGCATGATGAGCGCGTACCGCTCGCCCACCTGGGAGCCGATCTCCCTGGCCAGGGCGAGCTGGGCGCGGGCGTGGCTCAGGCATTCGCGGTACGCGCGCCGTACCAGGAAGGTGTTGGCGAGGTTGCCGAGCGTCCGCTGCTCGCTGAAGCGGTCGCCCAGCTCGCGGGCGAGGACGAGCTGGGCGCGCAGGTGTTCGACGGCCTCGGCGGTGCGGCGCTGGAAGCTGAGCCCGCCGGCGAGGTGGCCGAGCGCGTGGTAGGTGCTCAGCCGGTCGCCGAGCCGCCGGCTGACCCGCAGCGCCTCGCGGTTGAGCGCGATGAGGTTGGCCGAGTCGTGCGCGCCGTGCAGGTACCACTGGAGGGAGAAGACGAGGGCCACGCCGAGCCTGGCGAGCCGCTCGTCGGGGCAGGCCATGGCCTGGGCCGCGGCGGCGACGAGGTTGGGCTCCTCGCGGGCGAGCCAGTCGCGGGCCTCGTCGGCGTCGCCCACGTGGTGCGGGGTCGCGTCGACGGGGTCGAGCTCGGGCCCGTCGGGCTGGACGCGGTGCGGGTCCATGGTGGTGCTGGCCAGGCGGGCCGAGGCGATCCAGTGGCCCAGCACGCGGGCCAGCGCGGCGGCCGCCTCGCCGGGTGACAGCCGCCCAGGCGCGGCGTGGGTGTCGGCGGGCCCGGCGGGGCCGCAGGTCAGCTCGGCGGCGAAGATGCGGACGAGGTCGTGGAGCTGGTAGCGGGGCGGCGCGGCCGGGTCGGAGCCGGACTGGTCGAGGAGGTGGGCGTCGACCAGCCGCTCCAGCGCGCGTTCGGCCTCCAGGACGCCGGTGCCGAGCAGGGCGGCGGCGGCCTCGGCGGTGATGTCGTGCACGTGCGGCAGGCCGATCAGGGCGAGCGTGCGGGCGGCCAGCCGGTCGAGCGGCCTGGCGCTGCGGGCCAGCGCGTTCCAGCTCGCGGCCAGGCTGGAGCGGACGGCGAGCTCGCCGGCCTCCAGCTCGTGCAGCCGCCTGCGCTCGTCGCCGAGCCGGGCGTTGAGCGCGGCCACGCTCCAGTCGGGCCGGTCGGCCAGGCGGGCGCCGGCGATCCGCAGGGCCAGCGGCAGCCCGTCGCAGAAGCGTACGAGCCGGGCCGTCTGCTCGGGGTCGGCGGTGATCCGCTGCGCGCCGGCCAGCGTGGACAGCACGGCGGCGGCCTCGGGGCCGGCCATCCGGGGCAGGTGGATCCGCACGGAGTCGTCGCCCGCGGCCAGGCTCTCGCGGCTCGTCACGAGGATCGCGGTGCCGCGCGGCGCCGACAGCAGCGGCTGGATCTGCGGCAGCCCGGCGGCGTCGTCCAGCAGGACCAGCATGCGCCGGCCCGCCATGCGGCTGCGCCAGGCCGCGGCGGCCTCGTCCACGTCGGCGGGCACGGCGTCGCCGGCGGCGCCGAGCGCCCGCAGGAACCGGCCGAGCACCTCCAGCGGCTCCAGCCCCGGCATCCCGGTCGTGGCGCCGCGCAGGTTCACGTACAGCTGCCCGTCGGGGAAGCGGTCCTTCACCATCGCGGCGACCCGGGCGGCCAGCGCGGACTTGCCCACGCCGGGCGGGCCGGAGATGACGACCAGGGGGCTGGGCGCGGAGCCGTCCCAGGGGGCCAGGTGCGTCTGGATGCGGATGATCTCCAGCCGTCGGCCCACGAACCCGCCCAGATCGCGCGGCAGCTCCCGGGGCACCACCGGCATGCGTCCCGCCGCAGGGGCGGCCTCGGGGGAGCGGGACCGGCCGGGCGGGGGCGCTGCGGGGGCCGGGCCGGGCTCGCGCAGGGCCAGCTCGTAGGCGGCGCGCAGGGCGGCGCCCGGGTCGACGCCCAGCTCCTCGCGCAGGATGCGGCCGCCCTCGTTGTAGACCTCCAGCGCCTCGGCCCGGTTGCCGCTGCGCAGCAGGGCCAGGACGAGCAGCTCGCGCAGCCGTTCGCGGATCGGGTGGCGGCGGGTCAGGTCGCGCAGCGGCGGGAGCGCGTCGTGCGGGCGGCCGAGCCCGAGCAGGGCCTCGGCGTGCCGCTCCGCGGCGGTCAGGCGCAGCTCGGCCAGCCGGGCGCGCTCGGCGTCGGCGAAGGGGCCGGGCACGCCCGTCAGCGGGTCGCCGTGCCACAGCGACAGCGCCTCCTCCAGGCTGGTCAGCGCCTCGGCGGCGCCGTCGCGGCGCATCGCCAGCCGGGCCGACTCGACGTGGCCGGCGAAGGCGACGGCGTCGACGTGGCGCGCCTCGACCTCCAGCCGGTAGCCGCCACCGCCGCCGACCAGCAGCTCGGAGTGGCGGTGCTGCTTCCTGGACGGCTCCAGGGCGCGCCTGAGCCCGGCCACGTACGTGTAGACGCTCTGTTCGGCGCTGCGCGGAGGGTGCTCGCCCCACAGGCTCTCGACGAGGCGGGGGATCGGCACCACCTGCCCGGGGTGGGAGGCGAGGACGGCGAGGACGGCGCGCTGGCGCGGTGAGCCGGGGTCGACGGCGGCGGCGCCGCGTAACGCCGCGACCGGACCGAGGAGCCGGATGCGGACGTGCTCGGCCATGAGCGATCTCCCCGCGTGCGACGCTGCGTGATCCGGATCGTCCTGGAAGGGGCGACTAGAAGCTCTGTAGAAGAAATATAGAACTATCGTCTAGCTTGAGGGGGCTGTGCGTGATGCGGGGGCGTCCGAGGTGTCCGGACGGTCTCCCGGTGCTGTTCGCGGGCCCGGAAGACGCCTCCTTGTGCGGAAGGCGGCATCTCCCGGGCCGTTGCGTAGACTCGTGAGAGCGGGAGCCCTCGGGGGTCAGCAGCAGGGCGAGACCTCGAAATGCGCGATGGCAGGAGACGTTTCGGCCACCACGGTCGTACCATTGCTGCCAACGGCCACAACGGCCGTGAAGATGGCGGTAAGTGCGGTCAGGGCAAGACGTGTGCGCATGGGGGGTTCTCCCTCGGGCGGTGTGCGTTGCTTGGACATCATCATCTCAGGGAGCAGCGGCTGTGACCACATCAGACCTGGTCGGACTCCGTATCAAGACGGTCCGGCGACAGCGCGGCATGTCGCAGGCACAGCTCGCGCACCCTGAATTGTCGGACAGCTACGTTTCCTTGATCGAGAGCGGCAAACGTACTCCCACCCCTTCGGTGCTGGAGCTGCTCGCTCAGAAGCTGGACTGTTCGCTCTCCTATCTGCTCAATGGCGTGACTGCCGAGCAGATGGAAGATATCGAACTCGCACTCGGTTACGCGAGGCTCGCCCTCGAGAACGGAGAGGTTCGCGAGGCTCGCACGCGCTTCGCCGAGCTGCTGGAGAACAATAACCTGACAGGTCTGACGGCGCTGCGTCAAGACACCGAATACGGCCTGGCGCTCGCCGTCGAGGCGTGCGGTGACCTTGACGAGGCGATCTCCATCCTCCGCCGCCTCCAGGCCGAGGAGCTCAGCCCGGAGCGCCGTATCGAGGTCGCCATCGCCCTGTGCCGCGCCTACCGCGTCAGCGACCGGCTCAGCGAGGCGGTCAAGGTCGGCGAGGGCATCCTCGGCGGCCCGGCCCGGCCGGCCTGGTCAGACGCGCTCGTCGAGTTCGGCGCGACGCTGCTGGCCGCCTACCTCGACAGCGGCGACCTGCTGCGCGCCCGCCAGTTCGCCGGCGAGCTGCTCAACGCCGCCGACATGCTCAACACCCCCAGGGCCACCGTCGCCGCCTACTGGAACGCCGCCCTGGTCGCCGAGAGCACCGGCCACGGCGAGGAGTCGCTGAGCCTGGCCGAGCGCGCGCTCGCCGTCCAGACGGAGAACGGCCAGCCGCGCAACAGCGCCCGCATCCGCATGGCGTACGCGAGCATGCTGCTGCGGCTGCGCCCCACCGCCGTCGAGGAGGCGCGCCAGGCGCTGCTGCGCGCCCGCCAGGAGCTCGCCCAGACCTCCGCCAGCACCACCGACCGCGCCAACAGCGAGGTCGAGCTGGCCCGCGCCGCCCTCATCGCCGGCGACCACGAGCAGGCGATCGTCCACGGCGAGGCCGGCCAGGCGCTGATGGCGGGCAACTCCAGGGCCCTGGAGGCCGAGGCGCACCTGCTGCTCAGCCGCGCCAAGGGCGCGCTCGGCAGGCAGGCCGAGGCCGAGGCCGAGCTGCGCGGGGTGCGCGACTGGCTGGAGCCGCTGCCCGACTCCCGCCGCGCCGCCCGCACCTGGTACGCGGCCGCCGAGACGATGGAGGTCCTCGGCGACGCCGAGGGCAGCGCCGACCTCTACCGCCGTGCGCTCGCCTGCGCGGGATTGTAACGGCGGAGTCCGGACCGGGCGGCGGCGTCGGTAGCCTTGGGGGTGCCATGAAGAAATCCCCGCTCGCGGCCCTCACCGCGATTCTCGCCGCCCTGTTCGTGCTCGCCACCGCCGCCCCCGCGCAGGCGCACGACACGCTCAAGAGCAGTGATCCCGCCAAGGGTGCCACGGTCAAGTCCGTGGACGAGGTCACGCTCGAGTTCTCCAACAAGGTGCGGATGCCGTTCGTGATCGTGCGCGGGCCCGGCGACGCCCAGCACCAGGCCGGCGACCCCGAGTCCGACGGGCCGGTGGTGAAGCAGCGGCTCAAGGGCGAGCTGCCCGACGGCAAGTACACGATCGCCTACCGCGTCGTCTCCTCCGACGGGCACCCGATCGAGGGGGAGATCCCGTTCACGGTCAAGGGCGCGTCCCCGTCCCCGGAGGCGAGCGCCGAGAGCAGCGCTGAGGCCACCGCCGAGGCGAGCACGGCGGCCTCCGCCGCGCCCTCCGCCGCGCCGTCCAGCGCGGCGCCCGCCGCCGACCAGGCGGCGGCCGAGGAGAGCTCCGGCACGTTCCCCGTCTGGCTGATCGTCGTCGTCGGCGCGCTCGTCGGCATCGGCATCGGCTTCCTGCTCAGCGCACGGAAGAAGAAGCCGTGACCAGGGCCGCGCGTCTCGCGCTTGCGGCGGCCGGGGCGGCGCTCGCCGCCCTCGTGGTCGCCATGGTCGCCGGAGGCGCGGCCTTCCCCCGCATCATCCTCGGCGTCCCCTCCTCGGGGGTGCTCACCCGGTGGGGCCTGCCGGTGTCCAAGCTCTTCATGGACGTCGCCGGCGTGACCACCGTCGGGCTCCTGCTGGCGGCGGCGGTCCTGCTGCCCAACGGCAAGTCCGGCAAGGGCCTGCTCGGCACGAGCGCGCTCGACTACCTGCGCGCGGCCTCCTGGACCGCCCTGACCTGGGCCGGGGCCGCGTTCCTCACGATGGTCTTCAGCGTCTCCGACGTGTGGGCCAAGCCCGTGCCGGAGATCCTCAACCGCGACTTCCTCGTCGGCTACGCCACCCAGGAGAGCCCCGGCATCTCGCTCACGCTGGTGATCCTGTTCGGGGTGTCGATCGCGCTGTTCTCGCGGGGCGCCATCACCGCCGGGGCGGCGGGCGCGCTGCTGGTGTTCTCGCTGGTCACGATGCTGCCCCCGGCGCTCACCGGCCACTCCTCGTCCTCGCCCAACCACGGCCTGGCCACCATCGGCCTGTCGCTGCACCTGCTGACGCTGGCGCTGTGGGTGGGCGGGCTGGGCGTGCTCGCCCTGCACGCGGTGCGCAAGCAGCCGCAGCTCGGCGTCGCCGCCGAGCGCTTCTCCCGGCTCGCCGTGTGGCTCTTCGTCGGCGTCGGCCTGTCCGGCGTCTTCAGCGTGCTCGCCCGGCTCACCGCCGTCTCCGACCTGTGGACGTCCAGCTACGGCATCCTCCTCGTCGCCAAGACCGTCGCGTTCGTCCTGCTCGGCTACGTCGGCTGGTGGCACCGGCAGCGCACGCTCGTCGCCCTGGAGGCCGGCGCGCCGCGCGCCTTCACCCGCCTGGCCTTCGGCGAGCTGATGCTCATGCTCGCCACCATCGGCCTGGCCGTCGCGCTCGCGCGCACCCCGCCGCCGCCCGTCAGCCTGCCCGCCGACCGCGCCTTCGACCTGCTCGGCTACCCGGTCCCGCCGCCGATCTCGCTGGCCAACATCGCCTCGCTGTGGTGGTTCGACCTGTTCTTCGCCACCGTCGCCGCCCTGCTGGCCGGACTGTACGGGGCGGGCGTGGTCAGGCTGCGGCGGCGCGGCGACACCTGGTCGTGGGGCCGCACCGCGTCCTGGTTCATCGGCGTCGTGGTGCTCGTCATCGCCACGCAGACCGGCCTGGCCCGCTACTCCAAGGTCATGTTCGACGTGCACATGATCGAGCACATGACGCTGGCCATGATCGTGCCGATCTTCCTGGTCCTCGGCGGGCCCGTCACGCTCGCGCTGCGCGCCCTCAAGCCGGCCGCCGTCCGGGGCGACCGGGGCCCCCGCGAATGGCTGCTGGCGATCCTGCACAGCAGGTTCGTCCGCGTCGCCGCCCACCCCGCCATCGCGACCGCGATCTTCATCGCGTCGACCTACGCGCTCTACTTCACGCCGCTGTTCGAGGCGGCCATGCAGGAGCACCTCGGGCACATCGCGATGACGCTGCACTTCCTCATCAGCGGCAGCCTGTTCTTCTGGGTCGTCATCGGCGTCGACCCCGGCCCCCACCAGCTCCCGCACGTCGGACGGCTGCTGCTGCTGTTCGTCACCATGCCCTTCCACGCGTTCTTCGGCATCGCGCTGATGATGACCGGCTCGGTCATCGCCTCCGGCTGGTACGAGCAGCTCGACCGCTCCTGGGGCGGCCCCCTGCTGCAGGAACAGCAGAACGGCGGCGCCATCGCCTGGGGCTTCGGCGAGATCCCCACGCTGATCGTGCTGCTGGCCATCGCCGTGCAGTGGTATCAGAGCGAGGACCGCAAGGCCCGCCGCGACGACCGCAAGGCCGACCGCGCCGAGGGCGGCGACCCCGAGCTCAACTCCTACAACGACTACCTGGCCAAGCTCAACCGCCTCGACAAGACCGAATAGCTGCCGCGCGCCCTCCTGCCCCCCACCCTCCGGCCCCGGCGGGTAGCCTTTTCGGCAAGGGGGAAGGTGTGCGCGATCCGCCAGGCCGCAGGCGGGCCGCGCCCGTTCGGGGCGCTGAGGAAGGCGGAAGTCGGTTGACGGAAGAGACGCGCATGCGCGGGGGAGAGAGCCTGGCGGAGGCGCTCGAAAGCTACCTCGCGGACTGGTCGCGGCGCACCGGTGTCACCGTCGAGACGTGGGCGCTGCCCGCCGAGGACGTGCCCGCGCCCATCGGCGAAGGCGTGCTCACGGCGATGCGTGAGGCCCTGGCCAACGCCGAGCGCCACAGCGGCGCCTCCGTCGTGTCGGTCGCCGTGACCGTCAGCAGCGGGGGGCTGCGCATGACGGTCAGCGACCACGGCCGCGGCTTCGCGCCCGGCCGGTCCGGGCGCGGCATCGCCCGCATGCGGGCCGCGTTCGCCGAGATCGGCGGCACCCTCACCGTCCGCAGCGTGGAGGGCGAGGGCACCACCGTGTCAGGGGTCGTGCCTAGGCGAGAGTGAGGATCTCGCTGCCGGTGTCGGTCACCACGATCGTGTGCTCGAACTGGGCGGTGCGCTTGCCGTCCTTGGTCACGGCCGTCCACTTGTCGGGCCAGATGTCGTACTCGATCGTGCCCAGCGTCAGCATCGGCTCGATCGTGAACGTCATGCCCGGCACCAGCTCCACCCGCAGCGACGGGTCGTCGTAGTGCGGCACCATCAGGCCCGAGTGGAACGTGGTGCCGATGCCGTGACCGGTGAAGTCACGCACCACGCCGTAGCCGAACCGCTTGGCGTACGCCTCGATGACCCGGCCCACGACGTTGAGCTGGCGGCCCGGCGCCACCGCCTTGATCGCCCGCATCATCGCCTCGCGGGTGCGCTCGACCAGCAGGCGCGACTCCTCGTCGACCTCGCCCACCAGGAACGTCGCGTCGGTGTCGCCGTGCACGCCGCCGATGTAGGCGGTGATGTCGACGTTGACGATGTCGCCGTCACGCAGCACGGTGTCGTCGGGGATGCCGTGGCAGATCACCTCGTTGATCGAGGTGCACAGCGACTTGGGGTAGCCCTTGTAGCCGAGCGTGCTCGGGTAGGCGCCGTGGGAGACGAGGAAGTCGTGGCCGATGCGGTCGAGCTCGTCGGTGGTGACGCCCGGCCGGACGTGCCGGCCGACCTCTTCGAGGGCCTGACCGGCGATCCGGCCCGCCACGCGCATCCGCTCGATCATCTCGGGGGTCTTCACGTCGGGCTCGCCGGTCTTGGGGCGCTTCTTGCCGACGTACTCCGGCCGCTCGATGTGGGCGGGGACCTTTCGCATGGGCGAAATTCGGCCGGGCTGGAGCAGAGTCGTCATGAAAACCGAGTCTACGGGGCAGAATTGGTCACGTGAGCGATGGCCAGTGGTGGTTCTGCCTCAAGCACATGCGCGTCGAGCCTGACCAGGGCTGCCCCAACAAGGACCGGCTCGGCCCCTACGAGAGCGAGCAGGAGGCGGCCGGCGCCCTGCAGCGCGCCGCCGAGCGCAACAAGACCTGGGACGAGGCCGACGAGGCCGACGACTAGACCACCGCGTAGGCCCGTACGGGGAACGTGCCCAGGCCCGCGATCATCGGCGGGGCGGCGTGAAACCTGAAGCCCTCGGCGGGCAGCCCGCCCAGGCCCGTCAGGTGCTCCACCACGGGGATGCCCGCCGCCAGCAGGATCGTGTGCGCGGGCCGTTCGCCGTGCGGCGGGGTGTCGTCGATGTTGAGCGAGTCGATGCCGACCAGCGCCGCGCCACGCTCGGCCAGGCTGCGCGCCGACTCCGGCGCCAGGTAGGGGTGGCCGTGGGTGTAGGCGGCGGTGCCGAAGTGGCGGTCCCAGCCGGTGTGGATCAGCACCGCGCGGCCCCGTACGTCCAGGTCCTCGCCGACCGTCACCTCGCGCTCCTGGCCCGCGCGCACCACCAGGCCCGGCAGGTCGGCCAGCTTGTCGAGCGGGACCGCGGCCAGGTCGGGGCCGTCGGCGTAGCGGTGGAAGGGCGTGTCGACGTACGTGCCCGTGTTGCCGACGAGCGTGACCGTGCCCATGTGGAACTCGGTGCCCGGCGCGTACACCTTCCTGGAGTCCTCCCGCGACAGGTGCACGCCCAGCTCGGGACCGGGGATGCCGGGGTAGGTCACCAGGCCGGGGGTGATGCGGTGGCTCAGTTCGACGATCATCCTTGCTCCTGGGCTTCCGACGGGGTTCTGGCGGCGGCGAGGCGGGCCAGCTTGACGAGGGCGACGATGCCGATGGCCGCCCACACGAGGTTGAGCCCCGCCGACGGCCAGGCGGCGTAGTAGGCGCTGTTGACCATCAGGCCGATGGATCCGGCCAGGTTGATGAGCTGGTACGGGACCGCGTCCCCGTTCAGGCGGGACGAGGAGACCAGGTAGTAGCCGGTCAGCAGCAGCGCCGCGCCGATCCAGCCCACGACGTCGAGGAGCAGATCCATGCGCGCCATTGTCCGGATTTATAGGGTTAAAGCGCAAATAAAAGATCCTAAATGATGTCGTAAGCTGTCCTTTATGGAGATCGACCCCCGACGGCTGCGGATTCTCCACGAGGTCGCCCGCCGGGGCGGCGTCATGCGGGCCGCCGAGGCGCTGTACCTCACCCCCTCGGCGATCTCCCAGCAACTCGCCCAGCTCGAACGCGAAGTCGGCCTCCCCCTCATCGACCGCTCCCAGCGCCGCGTCTCCCTCACCCCCGCCGGGCGCGTCCTCGCCGGATACGCCGAACGCGTCGAGGACGAGCTCGCCGAGGCCCGGCGCGAGCTCACCCGCTTCACCGACCGCCTCGCCGGACCCGTCCGCATCGCCGCCTTCCCCACCGTGATCACGCACGTGCTGGTCCCCGCCCTGCGCGACCTCGCCGACCGCCACCCCCGCATCGTCCCCTCCATCCACGAGGTGTACGGCCAGCCCGCCCTCCAGGAACTCAGGCACGGCGTCGTCGACGTCCTCATCACCGAGCAGGACATGAGCCTGCCCGTGCTTGCCCAGCCGTCCCTGTCCACCCGCGCCCTCTACGTCGACGAATACCGCATCGTCGTCCCCGCCTCCTGGACCGACCCGCCCCGCGACGTCGCCGACCTCGCCGACGTCCCCTGGATCACCGGCGAACCCGGCCAGGCCAGCGGCCAGGCCCTCGACCGCCTCGCCGGCCTGCACGGCTTCGAACCGCGCAAGCTCCACGTCATCACCGAGTTCGGCCCCGCCCTCGCCCTCGTCGCCGCCGGGCACGGCGTCGCCATCGTCCCCACCCTCGCCCTCCTCGACGTCCCCGAAGGCCAGGTACGGGTGACCGACATCCGCGACGTCGGCTCCCGCCGCATCGACGCCGTCACCCGCGTCAGCCGCACCCGCTCCGGCGAACCCGACCCCGTCCAGGCCGTCGTCATCTCCGCCATCGCCACCGCCACCGCCGCCCTCGACCCCACCCTCCGCACCCACCTCCCCCAACCGCAGAACCCCTGACCCGCCTGCGCTGTTGCCCGTCGGCCCCGGCCCCCTGAGGCGCTCAGGTGACCCGGAAGGCGCGTCCGCCGGCCCTCGCCCGCTGCCTGGCCGCTGAGGGCCCAGGCCCCTTGAAGGTCCAGGCCCCCACAGCCCGCCCCCCACGGCCCGCCCGAGACGGCCCGCCTGCGACGGCCCTCCTGCGACGGCCCGCGCACGGCGGACCGGCCCCCACGGCCCGCCTGCGACGGCCCGCGCACGGCGGACCGGCCGCGTCCTGGGCTGGTCTGCCCCGTACATGCTGGTCGCCGTACGCGGGCGCCGGTCTCCGCCGTCCACCCCCTCGCCGACCCGGCGCCGGGAAGGGGGCGGTCCCAGCGCGTACGCGCGCCTCAGCCGGGCCGCCGACTGCCTCCGGGGCGGCCACCTCCGAAGGGCCCGGCACCCCGAAGGTCAGGACCTTGAAGGGACGGCCACCGCTGGAGGGCCCGGCACCCCGAAAGGCCCGGCACCCCGAAGGGTCAGGGCCCTGAAGCAACGGCCACCGCCGGAGGGCCCGGCGCCCCCGAAGGGACGGCCGCCACTGGAGGGTCTGGCCACTCCAATGGCCCGGCCGCCACCGAAGGGGCGGGCGGTCGGAGGGGCCTGAACACCCCTAGTCGGGGATGTGGGGGCCGCTTACTCGGGTGAGGAGGCGGGCGAGGCGATCGCGGAGGCCGGGGCGTTGGGGGATCTCGCCGGCGGCGGTGCTGACGAGGTGCTGGGCGCCGTCGAAGGTGACGGGCCCGCGGGCGGGGACGGCGAGCGAGTCGTGGGCGAGGCTCGACAGTTCGGGGTCGCCGGACTCCAGGGCGAGGATGGTGGCCCCGGTGCGGCGGGCGTCGTCGACGCGTTCGAGGAGCGGGACGGGCGCCTGCTGCCCGGCGACGACGAACAGCGTCTCGCCCCGGGCCGCCTGCTGGATGCGGTCGAGGGTGACGCTGAGGTGGGGCGGGGCGCCGGGGGGCGGGGACCAGCGCACCAGCGTGGGGGTGAGCTGGGGCAGGTCGGACAGGCGGGCTTCGTCGGCGAGGTGGGCGGTCAGGTGCCAGGGTTCGTCGTCGGGGGTGCCGACGAGCAGCAGGCCGCCGGGGGTGCGGGTGGTCCGGAGGGCGCGGCCCAGCTCGCGGGTGCGTTCCACCCAGCCGGTATCGGCGAGGAGCTCGCGCAGGAGGCTGACCGATCCTGAGTCCATCCACCCATGGTGCATGACTGGTGCCGTTTCGGTGACCGTTCTCCCGGATGTGCCGTTCGGGCGTCGCAAATCTTCTGACAGATGGTGTCATTTCGGGCCTTGACAGGTGGTTACTCCCGGGTAACGATCGGCTCGCGGCGCCGCCGTCCCGTGAGCGATCCCACCCTGAGGAGGGGCGGCACATGAGATTACGTGTCCGCGTCAGCATGTCCATCGCCCTGTTACTGATCATGTCCCTCGTCGCCGCCCCGGCTCGGGCGGAGTCGGCGGGGGACGTCGTCTCCGCCGAGCCGACGACCGTCTACCTGCTGCCCGGCGAACTGCTGAAGGTGCCGGTGAACGCCTGGCACGTCGTCTACCGCTCCACCTCCGCGACCGGCCAGCCCAACGCCGTCTCCGGCACGCTCCTGGTGCCCAAGGCCGGCTACCCGCTGGGCAGGCGGCCCATCGTCGGCTACGCGCCCGGCACCCACGGGCTGGGCGACCAGTGCGCGCCGTCGGCCGCCATGCGGCAGGGCACCGAGGCCGAGCTGGCGTTCGTCAGCCTGCTCCTGCTCAAGGGCTTCGCGGTCGCGGTGACCGACTACGAGGGGCTCGGCACGCCGGGCCAGCACACGTACATGGCGGGCGTCTCCCAGGGCCACGCCGTGCTCGACGCGATCAGGGCCGCGACGCGCGTGCCCGGCGCGGGGCTGTCCGACCGCGCGCCGGTGGCGGTCATGGGCTACTCGCAGGGCGGCGCCACGGCCGGCTGGGCCGCCGAGCTGCACGCCTCGTACGCGCCGGAGCTGCGGCTCAAGGGCGTCGCCGCGGGCGGCGTGCCCGCCGACCTGCACGCTGTGGCCGACCACCTCGACGGCACCGCCGACTTCGGCCTGGCCGCGGCGGCCGGCGTCGGGCTCGACGCCGCCTACCCGGAGCTCGACCTGGAGGCCGACCTCAACGAGCGGGGCCGCGCGCTGCTGGCCGACGCCGCCGACGACTGCGTGGGCGACCTGGACGAGCTCGCCGGGCTGAGCTTCGCCGACCTGAGCCCCGTCGACCTGCTGAACCAGCCCAAGTGGCTGGCCCGCCTCGCCGAGAACCGGCTCGGCTCGGCCACGCCGAGGGTGCCGCTGTTCCTCTATCACGCGCGCGGCGACGAGACGATCCCGCACGCGGTCGGCGCGACCCTGCGCGACGAGTACTGCGCCGCCGGCGCGAACGTCCGCTGGGCGTCGCTGTCGGCCTCCAGCCACGTGCTCGGCGCCGTCCAGGGCGGGCCGCTCGCGATCGAGTGGCTGGCCCTGCGCCTGTACGGGCTGCCCGCGTCGGGCAACTGCTGACCGCCACCCCACCGGGCCCGCCATCCCCGGGCCCGGTGGGCAGCGGCGGCCCCGGAGGGACGCGCTGACCTGCCGGGCTGGCATGATCGAGCCTATGACTGACGTGAGCGGGCTTTCCATCGGCATTCTCGGCGGCACCGGTGACCAGGGGAAGGGGCTGGCGCGCCGGTTCGCGCTGGCGGGGCTCCAGGTGGCGATCGGGTCGCGCAGCGCCGAACGGGCGCGGGAGGCGGCCGAGTCCATCGGCTCCGGCGCGACCGGCGGCGCCAACGCCGACGTGGCCGCCGGCGCCGACATCGTGATCGTGGCCGTCCCGTACGACGGGCACAAGGCGCTGCTCGAATCGCTGACCGCCGAGCTGGCCGGGAAGATCGTCGTGGACTGCGTGAACCCGCTCGGGTTCGACAAGCAGGGCGCCTACGCACTGCCCGTGGCCGAGGGCAGCGCGGCGCAGCAGGCGGCGGCGGTGCTGCCCGGCAGCCGGGTGGTGGCCGCGTTCCACCACGTGTCGGCCGTCGTGCTCCTGGACCCGGCGGTGGACGAGGTGGACCTCGACGTGCTGGTGCTCGGCGACGACCGGGAGGCCACCGACACCGTGCAGGCCCTGGCCGGGGTCATCCCGGGGGTGCGCGGCGTCTACGGCGGGCGGCTGCGCAACGCCCACCAGGTCGAGGCGCTGACCGCCAACCTCATCTCGGTGAACCGCCGCTACAAGGCGCACGCCGGCGTGCGGATCACCGACATCTGACGGCGGTCACAGCCAGCCGGCGTCCTCGGCGATGCGGATGGCGTCGATCTTGTTGCGGGCGCCGGTCTTCGTGATCGCGCCCGTCAGGTAGTTGCGCACGGTGCCCGGCGACAGGTGCAGGCGGGCGGCGATCTCCTCGGCGGGGGCGCCCCTGGCCGCCTCCTTCAGCACCGTCGCCTCGCGCGGTGTGAGCGGGCTCTCGCCGTACTCCATCGCCGACGACACCAGCTCCGCGTCCAGCACGCGCAGCCCGGCGGCGGTGCGCCTGACGGCGTCGGCCAGCCGGTCGCCGGGCGCGTCCTTGACCAGGAACGCCTCGATGCCGGCGGCCAGCGCGCGCCGCACCTGGCCCGGCTGGCCCAGCGCGGTCAGCACCAGGATCCGGCACGACGGGAGGCGTTCGCGCAGCTCGGCGGCGGCGGTGATGCCGTCGACGCCCGGCAGGTCGATGTCGACGATCGCCACGTCGGGGCGCGTCCGCAGGGCGGCGGGCACGATCTCGTCGCCGCGCGTGACCTCGGCGGCCACCTCGAGGTCCGGCTCCAGCCGCAGCAGCGCCGTGAGGGCGGCGCGGATCATGTGCATGTCCTCGGCCAGCAGCACCCGGATCACGCCGGCACCTCCAGCGCCAGCAGGAACCCGTCGGGGCCCGACCGCGCCGCGTGCAACGTGCCGCCCGCCTGCTCCACCCGCTCCGCCAGCCCGACGAGCCCGCCCCCGGCGGGCGGCTCCGTGACGGCCGCGTCTCCGGGGACCGGATGCGCGTACCCGCCGGACATGGCGGCGGGCAGGGTGGCGGACATGGTGGCGGGCGGGGTGACGCCGTCGTTGGCCACTTCCAGGCGGAGCCGGCCGGCGTGGGCGGAGGTGGTGATCGTGCAGGTGGTGGCGCGGGTGTGGCGCAGGACGTTCGTGGCGGCCTCGCGGACGGCCCAGGCGAGCGCCTCGTCGGCGTGCCGGGGCAGCGGCGCGTCGGCCAGGTGCGCCTGGCAGCTCACGCCGGACGACTCCAGCAGCGCCACGGCGCGGTCGACCTCGCCGGTGAGCGACAGCCTGCGGTAGCCGCGCGCCACCTGGCGGACGTCCTGGGCCGCCTCCCTGGCCACCTTGACGAGCGCGGTGACCTCGCCGTGGGCGGCGGAGGGGTCGCGGGGGATCAGGCGCGCGGCCAGGTCGCCCTTGAGCGCGATCGCGGTGAGGCTGTGGCCCAGCCCGTCGTGCAGGTCGCGGGAGATGCGCAGCCGTTCCTTGAGCACGGCCGCCTCGGCCAGCTCGGCCCTGGCCTCCTCCAGGTCGGCCGACACCCGGACGAACCGGACGAGGGCGTAGCTGAGCGCGCCGGTGATGGGGACGGTCATCAGGTAGAAGAGCATGACGACGGGCGGAAGAACCTGGAAGAGCCCGGCCCACATGTAGGCCATCATGAGGCCGACCGTCGCGGCGCCCCAGCCCAGGGGCAGGAACACCAGCGCGGCGCCGGCGAGCATCGGCGCGGCCACCGCAGAGTAGCCCGCGGGCAGCAGGTAGTCGGGCACGTAGGTGACCACCGCCTGCAGCAGCACGGTGAGCGGGAACAGCGGCGGCCGCGCGCCGCGCAGGGCGGCCCGCATGTTGACGTGGTTCAGCCCGACGACGCCCGCCATCGCGGCGCTGGCCACGAGCCCGTTCGCCAGCGTGCCGGTGAGGAAGTAGAGCAGCCCGATGATCGAGTAGGCCACGGACACGGCGATCAGCAGGCCGCTCGCCAGCCGTCGTGCGGAGGACGCGGAGGACGCGGAGGAGACGGCGGAGGAGGCCGGGGAGGACGTCACGGCCACGATTATCGCCGAGGCTCCCACCTGAACCACCGCAGCGCGACCAGCCCGGCGGCCCCCCAGGCGGCCAGGTTGAGCGCGGGCGCCAGCACGTCCCCCCGGGCGACGGCGTCGACCACGGCGCTCGTCGGCAGCAGCCCGAGCAGCGTGCCGGCCCAGCCCGGCAGCGGGATCGGCATCGCGCCCGCGCCCACCGCGGCGAGCAGGAACACCGGCATGGTGTACGCGGCGGCCAGCTCGGCACGGGGGATCGCGGCGGTGTAGGCGGCGCCGAGCACGGCCATCACGGCCGACCCGAGCACCACGGCGGCCGCGTACAGCACCGGGTCGGGCGGGAACGGCACGTCGGCCAGCACCCGCACCGCGACCGTGGACAGCGCGACGAGCGCCACGGTCTGCGTGACCGTGCTGGCGATCTGCCCGGCCAGGATCTGCGCGTCGGTCAGCCTGCTGGTGCGCAGCCGCTTGAGCACGAGCTGGTCGCGCCGGCCGGTAAGGGCGACGGCGATGTTCATGAACGTGGTGATCGACAGCAGGATCGCCAGCGTGCCCTGGAAGATCTCGGTGGCGGCGGTCACGCCCTCGGAGGTCACGTTGCGCATGAGCACCGGCATGCCGACGGCCAGCCCGACGGGCGTGACGACGGAGGCGAAGAGCATGGCCTTGTCCCGCCAGAACAGCCGGGTGCCGAGGTTGTAGGCGGCGGCGAGGGTCATCGAACGCTCCCGGGCAGGTCGAGGAAGAGGTCTTCGAGGGTGGCGGCGCGGACCTCCAGGCCAGCCAGCCGCAGGCCGCGCCCGGCGGCCCAGGTCAGCAGCGTCTGCGCCGCCAGGTCAGGGTCGTCGGCGCGGCACACGGCCAGGTCGCCTTCGCGGGTGACGGGCAGCGGCAGGCTCTCCGGGTCCACCCCGTCGGGCAGCCGGAACGCGACCCGGCCGCCCCGCGCGGCCAGCGTCTCGGCCATGCCGCCCGAGGCGACGATCCGGCCCGCGTCCATGACGGCCAGGGACGAGGCGAGCCGCTGCGCCTCCTCCAGGTAGTGGGTGGTCAGCAGGACGGTGGTGCCGCGCCCGGCGAGCTCGCGGATCACCTGCCAGGTGTCGCGGCGGCCCTCGGGGTCCATGCCGGTGGTCGGCTCGTCGAGGAAGAGCACGTCGGGGCGGCCGAGCAGGGCGAGCGCCAGGTCGAGCCGCCGCTTCTCGCCGCCGGACAGCTGCCGCACCCGGGTGCCCGCCTTGGCCGACAGCCCCGCCAGCTCCAGCGCCTCCCCGCCGGGCCGGGGCGCGGCGGTGAAGCCGCCCCACGTGTCGACGGTCTGCGCCACCGTCAGGTCGGGGAAGAACCCCGCCTCCTGGAGCATGACGCCCGTGCGCTGCCGCACGGCCGCCCGGTCGGCCACCGGGTCGAGGCCGTGCACCCGCACCGTCCCGGCGTCGGGCCGGCGCAGCCCGGTCAGCAGCTCGACGGTCGTGGTCTTGCCGGAGCCGTTCCTGCCGAGCAGCGCGAAGATCTCTCCCTGGGACACCTCGAACGAGACGTCACGCACGGCCGGGAAGCCGCCGTAGCTCTTGCCGAGCCCCCGCACCTGAATCGCTGTCATGCGGACGACTCTTCCGGAGCCGGCGCCGCGGCGGCAGTGAGGAATTCACGACCTGCGCGAGAGCTTCAGCAGGGCGGCGGTCACCCCCTCGGGGTCGACGAGCTGGTGCAGGTGCAGGCCGGGCGCGTGCAGCACCGGCCAGCCGCGCCGGCGCGCGTCGTCGGCCACGGTGTCGTACGGCGGCCCGTACCAGAGGCAGGAGCAGCGGACGGCGTCCCACCCGGCGGGCACCGGGACGGGGTCGGTGTAGAAGGCGAGCGGGAGGCGCGGCTGCTCGGCCTCCACCCGGGCCCGCGCCGCCGCGTCGGGCGGGAACATGGGGGCGACGTCCTGCTCGCCCCACCAGTCGGTCCAGCGCGGCAGCAGCCCGTCGTCGCCGGCCAGCTCGCGCAGGAACGGCAGGAAGTCGTCCTGCCCGGGGCGCACCAGGCCGCGCGGCGGCGGCAGGTGGGCGTCGGCGAACACGCACGCCACCACCCGCTCGCCCAGCCCCTCCTTGATCACCGGCACGAACAGGCCGGCGTTGCTGTGCGCGGCCAGCACGAGCGGCCCGCCGCCGGGCGCGGCCTCCTGGACCGCGTCGCGCACGGCGGCGACGACGCGCGGCCAGTAGGGCGCGGGGCCGGCCGTCACCCCGGTCAGGTCGGGCACGACGGCGGTGTGGCCCCGGCGCTCCAGCGCCGCCGCCACGGGGGCCCAGGTGGACGGTCCCACGCTGGGGCTGTGTACGAGCACGAACGTCATGTGCTCACCTTGCCGCACCCGGCCCGCCCGGCGGCGGCGTGTCAGCTACCGGCGATCAGACGACGAGCGGCTGCCGGGCGGCGGGCCTGGCCGTGCCGTCGTAGGCGTCCCAGGCGGCGGCCAGCGCGCGCACCGCCCGGGACAGCTCCTCCTCCGGGAAGAGGAAGTGCAGCCGCAGGTGACGGGGGTGGCCGCCGAGCGGGTCGAAGGAGCGGCCCGGCGGCACCGCGACCCCGTGCCTGAGCGCGACCTGGGCGAAGGAGTCGGCGTCGCCGCGCGGCAGCCGTACCCAGATCGTCTGGCCGCCCGCGGCGGGCTCGAACGACCACGACGGCAACAGGGCGCGCAGCTCGGCGCGGAGGTGGTCGTGGCGGGCGCGCAGCTCCGCCACGCGCGCCCGCCGGATGCCGTCGAGGCGGCGCAGCAGCGCGGCGGCGGCGAGCTGGCCCATCACCTCGCCGCCGAGGTCGTGCACGGCGCGCAGCCGCGACAGCCGCGACGCCAGCGCGGCGGGGGCGCGGATCCAGCCGATCCGCAGCCCGCCCCACACCACCTTCGACAGCGACGCGATCGTGATCACCTGCTCGCCGCGCGAGCCGGGGAAGCCGCGCGAGCCGGGGGAGCCCGGGGAGTACGCGGCGAGGGGCGGCGGGGTCTCGCCGGTGAAGCAGAGCTCCGCGCACACCTCGTCGTCGATCAGCGGCACATCGTGCCGGGCGGCCAGCTCGGCCAGCCGCCGCCGCGCTCCGGCGGGCATCACCGAACCGGTCGGGTTGCTCGCCGTCGGCACCGCGTACACCAGGGCGGGCCGGTCCCTCATCGCGGCGGCCACGTCCGGCACGGAGGCCGCGCCAGGATCCGGGCGGGCGGGATCGAGGGCGGGATCGAGGCGGGCCGGGCGGACGACGGCGGCGGCGTGGCGGAAGACCTCCAGCGCGCCCGGGTACGTCGGCGAGCCCGTCAGGACCGTGTCGCCCGGCGTCAGCAGCAGCCCCGCGAGCAGGGTGAGCGCCTGCTGCGCGCCGTTCGTCACGACGATCTCGTGCGGGGTGGTGGGCAGCCCCCGGCCGGTGTAGTAGTCGGCCACGGCCTGGCGCAGCGTCGCGTTCCCGGCGGGCTGGTAGCCCAGGTCGCGCACGCCGGACAGGGCGGCGGCGGCCTCCGCGTACGCCTCGGCCAGCTCGGGCGGCGGCTCGTCGGGGGCGGCGCAGGTCAGCAGCGCCACGCCGTCCGGCGGATGCAGGATGTGCATGAGCAGCGGGTTGGCGGGCACGCCGTCCAGCGAGCGGGCGGCGGACAGGTCCATCGGGGCGACCCGGGTGCCGCTGCCCTGCCGGCGCACCACCCGGCCCTCCTGCTGGAGCAGGTCGTAGGCGGCCACCACGGTGCCCCGGCCGACCGCGAGCCGCGCGGCCAGCGCCCGGTCGGGCGGCAGCGTCTCGCCCGGGGCCAGCACGCCGTCGTCGACGAGGGCCCGCAGCCGGGCGGCCAGGAGCAGGTAGAGCGGCCCGCGCCCGGACGCCCACCGGCCCAGCAGGTCGACGAGATCATCGAGATTGGCCCCATTCATGAACCAATTTTGTCAGATTGGCCCTGACTTACCACGGCATTTCCGGAGACGCTTACCGTCATGAGCGCATACCGCCCCGAAACCCGAGCGGTCCACCTGCCCCAGCCCCCGGTCGAGGGCAGCCGCCCGATCGCCGTCCCCCTGTACCAGACGTCCGGATTCGTCTTCGACGACCCCGCGGTCATGGCCGACGCGATGAGCCGCCCCGACGGCTCGTTCGTCTACGGCCGCTACGGCAACCCGACCGTCCGCTCCCTGGAGGAGGCGGTCGCCGACCTGGAGGGCGGCGCCGCCGCGATCGCCACCGGCTCCGGCATGGGCGCGATCAGCACCGTCCTGCTCGGCCTGCTCAAGCCCGGCGACCACCTGATCGCCCAGCAGGCCCTGTACGGCGGCACCGCGGCGATGATCAACGAGCTGGCGGCCAGGTTCGGGATCGAGGTCGGCTTCGTCCCCGAGAACGACCCCGACGCCCTGCGCGCGGCGGTGCGGCCCGAGACCAGGCTCGTCTACCTGGAGACGATCGCCAACCCGATGGGCCGCGTCGCCGACCTGCCCGGCATGTGCGCGGCGGCCCGCGAGCTCGGCGTCCCGGTCGCCGTGGACAACACCTTCGCCACGCCCATGCTGTGCCGCCCGATCGAGCACGGCGCCGACATCGTCCTGCACTCCACGACCAAGTACCTGTCCGGGCACACCGACGTCGTCGGCGGCCTCGCGGTGTTCGCCGACGACGCCCTGCACCGGAAGACGTGGCACTTCGCCATCGAGCTCGGCGCGTCGGCCGACCCGTTCGCGGCCTGGCTGACGCTGCGCGGCCTGCAGACGCTCGCCCTGCGCATGGAACGGCACTGCGCCAACACCCGGCTGCTGGCGACCCGGCTCGCCGAGCACCCCGCCGTGGCCGCCGTGCACTGGCCCGGCCTGCCCTCGCACCCGTCGTACGAGCTGGCGGGCAAGCTGCTGCCCGACTTCGGCGGCGTGCTGGCCTTCGACCTGACCGGCGGGCGGGCCGCGGGGGAGCGGTTCATGCGCTCGGTACGGCTCGCGCTGCTGGCCCCGTCGCTGGGCGGCGTCGAGACGCTCGTCCTGCACCCGGCCACCACCTCCCACCGCGCGCTGCCCGCCGAGGAGCTGGCACGCCACGGGATCGGCGAGGGCACGGTACGGATCGCCGTCGGCATCGAGCACCCGGAGGACCTCTGGGCCGACATCGAGCAGGCTTTGACATAGCGCTTAGGCATTTAGGAAAATGCCTAAGTGCTGTCCGATCTGCGCGCGCTCGCCAGCGAACCGAGGCTGCTCATCCTGAGCTGGCTCAAGGACCCGGTCGCACACTTCCCGCCCCAGGTCCACGGCGACCTCGTGGACGACGGGGTGTGCGCGCAGTTCATCGCGAACAAGCTGGACATGACCCAGCCGAGCGCCACCGGGCACCTGAAGATCCTGGAGCGTGCCGGGCTCATCCGCGGCAGGCGCATCGGGCAGTGGGTGTTCTACCGGCGCGACGAGGAGCGGATGGCGCAGCTCAAACGGACGATCGTGGAGGAACTGTGATGCCGGTGTCGTACGAGGACGTGGTGGCCGCCGCCGGGCGCATCGGCGGGCATGTGCTGCGCACCCCGGTCCTCGAGGTGTCGCCCGGCCTGATCCTCAAGCTGGAGCTGCTCCAGCACTCCGGGTCGTTCAAGGTGCGGGGCGCGTTCAACCGGCTGCTGTCGGCCGGGGAGGTGCCGGACAGCGGGGTGATCGCGGCCAGCGGCGGCAACCACGGGCTCGCCGTCGCCCACGCCGCCCGCGCGCTCGGCGTCCGGGCGGAGATCTTCGTGCCGGAGGTGACGAGCGCGGTCAAGGTCGCCGGGCTGCGCGCGCTCGGCGCGGAGATCACGCAGACCGGCGCCATCTACGCGGAGGCGGCCGAGGCCGCCGCCAAGCGCGCCGCCGAGACGGGCGCGCTGTCCGTGCACGCCTACGACCAGCCCGAGGTCGTCGCCGGGCAGGGCACCGCCGGGCTGGAGCTCATGGCCCAGACCGGCGGCGTCGACACCGTCCTGGTGGCGGTGGGCGGCGGCGGCTTCGCCGCCGGCATAACCGTCGGCGCCGGCGCGGCGGGTGGTGAGGGGCCGCGGATCGTGGCCGTGGAGCCCGAGCGCATCCCCACCTTCCATGCCGCGCTGGCGGCCGGGCGGCCGGTCCCGGTCGAGGTGAGCGGGGTGGCGGCCGACGCGCTGGGCGCCAGCCGCCTGGGCGAGCTCGCCTACGGCATCCTGGCCGGGGCGGGCGCGCGGAGCGTGCTCGTCAGCGACGAGGCCATCGTGGCGGCCCGCCACACGCTGTGGGCCGAGCACCGCGTGGTCGCCGAGCACGCGGGCGCCACCGCGTACGCCGCCCTGCTGTCGGGCGCGTACGAGCCCGCGCCGGGCGAGCGGGTCGCGGTGCTGGTGTGCGGCTCCAACACCGACCCGGCCACCCTCTGAGCGGGCCGGGACGGGCGTGACCCCGTCCCGGCGGCGGCGCCGTGCGAACGCGCGCGTCCCTCCCGGGACGATGGCCGGGTAGGGGCGCTAGCGGTAGGTGTGCTCGGCGGCGGGGAAGGCGCCGGAGGCGACGTCGCCGGCGAACTCCCGCACCGCCCGTTCCAGGTCGGCGTCCAGGTCGGCGTAGCGCTTGACGAACCGCGCCGGCTCGGGCGTCAGCCCCATGAGGTCCTGCCAGACGAGCACCTGGGCGTCCGTGGCGGGGCCCGCGCCGATGCCGATCACGGGGATCGCCAGCGACGTGGTCACCCGTTCGGCCAGGTCGGCGGGCACGCACTCCAGCACGAGCGCGAACGCCCCGGCCCTGGCCAGGTCCTTGGCGTCGGCCATCAGCTCGTCGCCGGCCTGGCCGCGCCCCTGGACCCGGTAGCCGCCGAGCGTGCCGACCGACTGCGGCGTCAGCCCGAGGTGCGCCATGACCGGCACGCCGGCCCCGGTCAGCGCCTCGACCTGGGGCAGCACGCGGCGGCCGCCCTCCAGCTTGACGGCGTGCGCGCCCGCCTCCTTCATGAAGCGGGCCGCCGTCTCCAGCGCCTGCGCGGGCGAGGACTGGTAGGAGCCGAACGGCAGGTCGGCCACGACGAGCGCGCGGGACGAGCCGCGCACCACGGCCGCGGTCAGCGGCAGCAGCTCGTCGACGGTGACCGGCAGGGTCGAGTCGTGCCCGTACACGACCATCGCGGCCGAGTCGCCCACGAGCAGGACGGGGATGCCCGCGCGGTCGAACACGCGGGCGGTCATCGCGTCGTAGGCGGTGACCATGGGCCACCGCTCTCCGCGCTGCTTGGCCGCGGCGAGGTCGCGGACGGTGACACGGCGGCCGGTGACGCCGCCGTAGAGGGACGGTGAAGACATGGGTCAGCCTCCAGAAACGTCTCGAGGCGCCCCGGTGGCGTCCCCGGACTCCTCCCGATGATGTCACGCGGAACAAACCGGTGGCGAAAGTGTCGGTGCTCCTTGACACAATGGCTCGGGAGGTAAGCAATCACCATGGCTATCGAACCTTACCGGCGCCTGTTCCGGCTGCCCGGTGTGGGCGTTCTGCTCCTGGTCGGCCTGCTGGCCAGGGTGCCCTCGACGGCGACGGGCATGGCCCTGACGCTGCATGTCGTCAAGGGCCTCGGGCTCGGCTACACCCAGGCCGGCGTGGTCACGATGGCGAGCACCGTGGGCATGGCCCTCGGCTCGCCGCTGTCGGGAAGGTTCGTCGACAAGTACGGGCTCCGTCCCGTGCTGATCGTCACCACGGCCGCGCAGGCCGCGTTCTGGGCGGCGGCGCCCTCGCTGCCCTATCCGGCGCTGATCCCCGCGGCGGCCCTGGCCGGGCTGCTGGGGCTGCCGGTGTTCAGCGTGATCCGGCAGTGCATGGCCGCCATGGTGCCGCTGGACCAGCGCCGGGTGGCCTTCTCGCTCGACTCGATGTTCGTCGAGCTGTCCTACATGGCCGGGCCCGCGCTGGCGGTGTTCGGCATGACCGCCTTCGGCAGCGGGCCGACGCTGGCCGTCATCGCCGTGGGCCTGACGGGCTCGGGGCTGGCGCTGATCGTGCTCAACCCGCCGGTCAGGTCGGAGGCGGAGCTGGCGGAGGCGGTCGTCAAGGTGCCGCGCCGCCAGTGGCTCACGCCCCGGCTGGCCGCGCTGCTCGGCACCACGGCCGCCGCCACGTTCGTGCTCACCGCCAGCGAGCTGGCCCTGGTCGGCAGCATCGAGGGCGCGGGCCAGACCGAGTGGATCGGGCTGGCGGTCGGCATCTGGTGCCTCTACTCGCTGATCGGCGGGTTCGTCTACGGCGGGCTGTCGCGCGGGTTCTCGCCGCTGGTGCTCATCGGCGGCATGGGGCTGCTGACCGTCCCGGTGGGGCTGGTCTCGGGCGGCTGGTGGTGGCTGGTGCTGGCGCTGCTGCCCGCCGGTCTGCTGTGCGCGCCATCGCTGTCGTCCACGGTCGAGACCATGACCCGCTGGGTGCCGGCGGCGGCCAGGGGTGAGGCGATGGGGCTGCACGGCACCGCCCTGCTCATCGGCGGCGCGGCGTCTGCGCCCATCGCGGGCGCGGTCATCGACGCGCACGGCTCGGCCTGGGCGTTCGCGGTGGCGGGGCTGGCCGCGGTGCTGATGGTGCTGGTGGCGCTGCCGTTCTGGCGAGGCGGCGCGAGCCGGGGCGACGAGGGCGGCGGCAAGGGCGGCACCGCGGCGGAGCGCCCGGACGAGGCCTCGGAGACGGTGCCGGACGAGCTGCCCGCCTGAGCTAACGAAACGATACCGTTGCGTATCGGAATGCCTTGCGATACGGTGGCGTAGCGAAACATTGCCGTATCGAAATTAAGGCTTCCCTTTGATGGACGAGAACACAGGACACCCACGCCGCTGGGCCATCCTCGGCGTGCTGGTGTTCAGCCTGCTGGCGGTCGTGATCGACAACACGATCCTCAACGTGGCGATGAAGACCATCGCCGACCCGGTGGCGGGGCTGGGGGCGACGCAGAGCGAGCTGGAATGGGCGATCAACTCCTACACGCTGGTGTTCGCCGGGCTCCTGTTCACCTTCGGCGTGATCGGTGACCGCACCGGGCGCAAGCGCATGCTGTTCGTCGGCATGGTGCTGTTCGGCCTGTCGTCACTGGCCAGCGCCTACGCCCAGGACCCCACGCAGCTCATCATGGCCAGGGCGGCGATGGGCATCGGCGGCGCGGCCATCATGCCCGCCACGCTGGCCATCATCTCCAACGTCTTCCCGCCCGGCGAGCGCGGCAAGGCCATCGGCTTCTGGGCCGGCGGCGTCGGCCTCGCCGTGGCGGTCGGCCCCATCACCGGCGGGCTGCTCATCGAGCACTTCTGGTGGGGCTCGGTCTTCCTGATCAACGTGCCGATCGTGCTCATCAGCCTCGTGCTCATCGCCACCGTCGTGCCCGAGTCGCGTGACCCCAAGCCGTCCAGGCTCGACCCGGTCGGCGTGCTGCTGTCGATCGTCGGCCTGGTGGCCGTCGTCTACGGCATCATCCGGGGCGGCGAGCTGGCCACGATCGCCTCGGCCGAGGTCCTCGTGCCCACCCTGGCCGGCCTGGCGGTGCTCGCCGTGTTCGTCTGGTGGGAGCGGCGCATCGACAACCCGGTCTTCGACGTGCGCAGCTTCGGCAACGTCCGGTTCAGCTCGGCCATCGGCATGATGGGCATCGTCTTCTTCGCGATGATGGGCGGGATGTTCTTCCTGACCTTCTACCTGCAGATCGTGCTGGACTACAGCCCGGTGCAGGCGGGGGCGCTGATGATCCCGTTCGCCGCGGCGCAGCTCATCTTCGCGCCGCTCAGCCAGCGGATCACCCAGCGGTTCGGGGCCAAGCTCTCGGCGACGGTCAGCCTGACCGTGGTCACGCTGGCGCTGGCCTCCTACGCCTTCTTCGACCAGAACACGCCGATCGTGCTCATCGAGGCGGTGTTCTTCGTGCAGGGCGCGGCGATGGCCAACGTCATGCCGCCCGCCACCACCGCGATCATGGAGTCGCTGCCCCGGGAGAAGGCCGGCGTCGGCTCGGCCATGAGCAACACCGTCCGGCAGGTCGCGGGCGCGCTCGGCGTGGCCGTGCTCGGCTCCGTCCTGTCCTCCAGCTACCGGGGCGAGATCGCGCCCGCGCTGGCCGGGCTGCCCGCCGACGTCCAGCACGCCGGTGGCGAGTCGGTCATGGCGACCGTCGAGGTCGCCCGGTCGCTCGGCGAGCGCGGCCAGGCCCTGCTGCAGCCCGCTTTCGACGCCTTCGTCCACGGCATGCACACCACGGCGTGGGTGTCGGCGGCCATCGGCCTGGTGGGCATCGCCGTCGTGGCACGCTGGATGCCGGGAAAGCCCCGGCCGGCGCAGCAGGCGGAGCAGAAGGAACCAGCGGTAGTGTGAGGCCTCGATGACCATCCGGGAACCGGTGACGACCCGCCCAGCGGGCCGCCCACGCAGCGAGAAGGCCGAGAAGGCGATCGTCGAGGCGACCCTCGACCTGATAGCCGACGGCATGGGGATCTCCGAGCTGTCCATCGAGGCGATCGCCGCGCGGGCAGGTGTCGGCAAGACGACGATCTACCGGCGGTGGTCCAACAAGGAGGACCTGGTCGTCGACGCCCTCGCCACGCTGAAGGCGCCGCTGCCGCCGCTGGCCGGTCTGTCGGTGCGCGACGACCTGATCGCGCTGGTCGACGTGATCCGGCTGGAGGGCGGCCGCTCGACGCGCTCCCGCTGCATCATGAACGTCGTGATGGGCGAGGCCGACCGGCACCCGCGCCTGACCGAGCGCTTCTTCAAGCGGGCGGTCGAGCCGCGCCGGCGGGCCATGGAGGACGTGCTGGCGCGCGGCGTCGCCACCGGCGAGCTGGACCCGGACCTCGACGTGGAGGTCGGCATGGCGCTGCTGTCGGGCGCCATGGTCTGGTACACCAAGTGGGGCCCCGCCGGCGACCTCCCGGCCGACCTGGCCGAGCGGGTCGTCGACCGGGTCCTCACCGGCCTGCTGCCCCGGCCCTGAGCCCTCGCGGCGGCCGGGGCCGGCCCGTCAGGGCGCGGCCTCGCGCCACCGGTTGGTGATGGGCAGCCTGCGGTCGCGGCCGAAGTTCTTCGGCGTGATCTTGGGGCCGGGCGGATACTGCCGCCGCTTGTACTCGGCCAGGTCCACCAGCCGGATCACCCGCTCCACCAGCGCCGGGTCGTGCCCGGCGGCGATGAGCTCGCGCGAGCCCAGGTCCTTCTCCACGTAGTCGTCCAGCAGCCGGTCCAGCACCTCGTAGGGCGGCAGCGAGTCGGTGTCACGCTGGTCGGGCCGCAGCTCGGCGCTGGGCTCCTTGGTGATGGAGTTCTCCGGGACGGGCCGTTCCGCCTCCAGCAGGAAGCCCGGGTCGGTGTGCTCGTTGCGCCAGCGGGCCAGCTCCCACACCATCAGCTTCGGCACGTCCTTGATCGGCGCGAACCCGCCGGCCGAATCGCCGTAGAGGGTCGAGTAGCCGGTCGCCAGCTCGCTCTTGTTGCCGGTGGTCAGCACCAGGTGGCCGTGCTCGTTCGACAGGCCCATGAGGATCATGCCGCGCACCCTGGCCTGGAGGTTCTCGGCGGCCAGGCCGGACAGGTCGATCTCCTTCTCGAAGGAGTTGACGATCTCGGCGATGGGCACCACCTGCGAGCGCAGCCCCTGCCGCCGCACCAGCTCCTCGGCGTCGGCCAGCGAGTGCTCGGAGGAGTAGCGCGAGGGCATGAGCACCACGTTGACCCGGTCGGGGCCGATCGCGTCGGCGGCGATCGTCGCGGTCAGCGCCGAGTCGATGCCGCCGGACAGGCCCAGGATGACCGAACGGAAGCCGTTCTTGGCCACGTAGTCGCGCACCGCGAGCACCAGCGCCGAATAGACCTCGGCGTGCGTGCCGAGCGGCTCGGCGATCGACGGGGGCTCGGGCTCGTACGGCTCGACCGGGTCCTGGGAGAGCACCAGCCGCTCCACGGTGATCGCCGTGCCGTCGCCCGCGTCGTACGGGAACGTGCCGGGCTCGGCCGAGGAGACCGGCAGGTCGAGGTCGGCGATCAGCAGCTCCTCGCGGAACTGGGCAGCCCGCGCCACCAGCTCGCCCGCGTCGCCGACCACCAGCGAGTCGCCGTCGAAGACCAGCTCGTCCTGGCCGCCGACCTGGTTGACGTAGACGAGCGCGCATCCGGCCTCGCGCGCCCTGCGGGCGCACAGCTCCAGGCGTACGTCGTCCTTCTCCTTCTCGTACGGCGAGGCGTTGGGCACGACGAGCAGGCCCGCGCCCGCTTCGCCCACGACGGCGACCGGGCCGCCCTCCTGCCACAGGTCCTCGCACACCGCGATCGCCACGTCGACCCCGTGCAGCCGGAAGATCGGCAGCCGGTCGCCGCGCACGAAGTAGCGGTATTCGTCGAACACGCCGTAGTTGGGCAGGTGGTGCTTGGCCGTGCGGGTGACGACGCGGCCCCGGTGGAGCAGGGCGGCCGCGTCGAGCGGGGCGCCCTTCGGGCGGCCGAGCCGGGGCTCCAGGCCGGCGCGGTCGACGTAGCCGACGACTACCGGCAGCTCGCCCAGCCCCTCCTCGGCCAGCCTGACCGCCACCGCTTCGAGGGCGGCGATGCTCGCGTCCACGAAGGACGTCCGCAGCACCAGGTCCTCGGCGGGATAGCCGGTGAGGAACATCTCGGTGAACACGGCCAGGTGAGCACCGCGGTCGGCGGCGTCGCGGGTCCACGCGACGAGCTTGTCGGCGTTGCCCGCCAGATCGCCGACGGTCGGGTTGGTCTGTGCCAAGGCAATGCGCAGTTGTGCCACGGGCACCAGCCTAGTACGGCCCCGTTTTTATCGTCCAAGCGACGAGAAGTCGGTCATCGCGGGACGGTCGTGCCGGGAGTCACCAGGCCCGACTCGTAGGCGGCCACCACGAGCTGCGCCCGCTGCGACAGCCCCAGATGCGCCAGCAGCGCCCGCACCGACGCCGCGGCCTCCTCCTCGGGCAGCGCGAGCGTCTGGGCGATCTGCGCGTTCGTCAGGCCGCGCGCCACCAGTCGCAGCACGTCGAGCCGGGAGTCGGACAGCCCAGCCAGCGCGGGCGGCGAGCCCGGGTCGGCGCGGCCGGCGAAGCCCGCGATGAGCCGCGTCGTGACCGCCGGGTCGATGAGCGCGTCGCCCGCCGACGCGGCGCGGATCGCCGCCACGAGCTGCTCGGGCGGCGAGGTCTTCAGGACGAAGCCGCTCACCCCGGCGCGCAGCGCGGCGTAGAGGTTCTCGTCGCTGCCGAACGTGGTCATCATGATGACCTTGGGCGGGTCCGGGTCGGCGAGGATGCGGCGGGCCGCGGCCAGGCCGTCGAGGTGCGGCATCTGGATGTCGAGCAGCACCACGTCCGGGGCGGCCTCGCGGACCGCGGCGATCGCCCGCTCGCCGTCGGTGGCCTCGCCGGCGAACTCCAGCCCGGGCTCGGCGGACAGCATCACCCGCAGGCCCGTCCGTACGAGGGCCTGGTCGTCGGCCACCAGCACCCGCAACGGCCGGCCGGCGCTCCCGGAGGGTAAGGCGGCGGCGGGGGGCGTGAAGGCGGCGGGCTGCGGGGCGGGGGCGTCGAGGCGCTGGGCGAGGATGTCGCCCTCCAGGCGCTTGAGCCCGGCCGTGAGGTCGAGGCCCAGCTCGTCGCGCCACAGCGCGCGGGCGCGGCGCAGCGCTGCCAGCGCGTCGCCCTGGCGGCCGGTGCGGTAGAGGGCCAGCGCGAGCAGCCGCCACGGCTCCTCGCGCAGCGGGCAGGCGGCGGCGTGCGCCTCCAGGTCGGGCACCAGCGCGGTGGCGCGGCCGAGCGCCAGCCCGGCGGCGGCGCGCCGCTCCACGGCGGTCAGCCGCAGCTCCTCCAGGCGGGCCGCCTCCGTCACCGCCCACAGCAGCTCGCCGAACTCGGCCAGCGCCGGTCCGCGCCACAGCGCCAGCGCCGTGTCGAGGGCCGCCCACACCTCGGCGGCGGTGCCCTCGGTCCTGGCCAGCGCCTCGAACCGCCACGCGTCGACCTGGTCCTGCCCGGCGCGCAGGGCGTAGCCGGGCGGCGCCGACACCAGCACGGCGGCCTCCTCCCGGGGAGCCCGGCCGGGTTCGAGCGCGCGGCGCAGGCGGGAGACGTAGCCCTGGATGGTCGACAGCGCCTGCGCGGGCGGCCCGGCGGGCCACAGCTCGTCGATGAGCGTGCTCACGGGCACGGCGCGGCCGCCGGCGACGAGCAGGCGCGCGAGCACCGCCCGCTGCCGCTGCCCGCCCAGGTCGAGGGGGTCGGGACCGATCCAGGCCCGGAACGGCCCCAAGGCGGTGAAGGTCAGCATGGTAGGCGCAAGCGTAGGGCCACCGGCGGCCCCGGTACAGCGGTCAGCGGCGGCGGATCGCGGGCCCGAGCGCCAGCATCGCGACGGCCGAGACCAGGCCGATGCCGCCGACCGTGAACCACAGCGCCGCCTGCCCGCCGGCCTCCAGCAGCCAGCTCCCCAGCAGCGGCGCCAGCACGGCCGCAGCCGACCAGGCGAACCCGAACAGCCCCGAGTAGCGCCCGCGCAGATGGGCGGGGGCCAGCCGGGCCACGATCGCGCCCGCGATGCCCGCCGTCACGATCTCGCCCGCCGTCCACACCACGATCGTCACCGCCAGCCAGAAGGTGGTCGTGACGAACGCCGTCAGCGCGAACCCGACGCCCATCACCGCCAGCCCCAGCGCCAGCGTCCTGGCCGGGTCGAGCCGGCCCAGCCAGCCCGACACCAGTGGCTGCACGATCACGATGAGCACCCCGTTGAGCGCCATGGCCAGCCCGAACTGCCCGGTGGTGAGCCCGGTCAGCTCGGTCATGGCCATCGGCAGCGTGGTGTACGTCTGCGCGTAGACCAGCGCGTTGCCGAGCGTCACCAGCGTGAACGCGACCATCAGCCGGTCGCGCAGCACCATCCCGAACCCGCCCGACGACTCCCGCTCGGCCGGCCGGGTCTCCGGGATCGCCCGCCAGACCAGCACCGCGAACGCCACGCAGCCCACCGCGTCCACCCAGAACAGCCAGTGGAACCCGAGCTGCGCCAGCCACCCGCCCGCCGTCATCCCGACCGAGTAGCCCAGGTTGATCGCCCAGAACAGCAGCCCGTACGCGCGCGGCCGCTCGACCGGCGAGACCAGGTCGGCGACCAGCGCGTTGGAGGCCGGCCGGTAGGCGTCGACGACCAGGCCGAGCACGAACATCGAGGCCAGGATCGCGGGCAGCGTCGTGCTGTAGCCGAGCGACAACATCATCACGGCGGTGGCCAGCATGCCGCCCGCCAGCGTCGCCCGGCGGCCGATCCGGTCGGCGAGCACCCCCGCCAGGAGCTGCGACACCAGCGACCCGGCGCCGAACACCGCCATCACCATCCCGGCGGCGGCCAGCGACAGGCCGCGCGCCTGGGTCAGGTAGACGCCGGTGAACGGCATCACCATGGTGCCGAGGCGGTTCACCAGAGTGCCGCCCCACAGGGCCCAGAACGGGCGGGGCAGCCCGCCGAGCTGCGAACGCAGGAAGGACGGCTTCTCGACAGTCGTGCTATTCACCCGCTAAGAGTGATATTGGGGGATTTGGTGGGGCGAACGATTTAGCGCACACTAAAAGGCATGTCGGTGACCTGGACTCTCAAGCCCGAGGACATGGCGCGCATCCGGTTCGCGTTCTCCCCGATGTGGGAGCTCGTGGCCAGCCTGCGCACGCTCCAGGACCCCGCCCGCCAGTCCATCCACCTGCCGTGGATCAAGTGCGTGCGGCCCCGCCTGGCGGGCCTCGACCTGGCCGAGCTGTTCGCGCTCGTGCCCGCCTCCGGCTACCTCGCCGACTTCCTCACCCCGCCGCCCGACACGCCGCTGCCCGACTTCGCCGCCGAGCTCGCCCGCGTACGCGCCACCCGCCCCGAACGCGCGGCCGCCGAGGCCGCCCGCGTCCAGGGCACCGACCGGGCGGTGCTCGACCGGTTCCTGGCCGACCCGGCGGCCGGGGTCGAACGCGTCGCCGCCGCGCTGGAGGCGTACTGGGAGACGTGCTTCGCCGAGTTCTGGCCGCGCGTCTACGGCCTGCTGGAACGCGACGTGCTGCGCCGCTCGCGGCAGCTCGCCCAGGGCGGCGCCCGAGAGCTGTTCGCCGGCCTCGGCCCGGCCGTGACCTGGACGGGGGAGCGGCTGCTCGTCGACCGGCCCTGGTGCGCCACGGGCGGGCTGCACGGCGACGGCCTGGTGCTGGTGCCGACCGCCTTCTACTGGCCGTCGGTGGCCGTCATGTCCGCGCCCTACCAGTCGATGCTCGTCTACCCGGTCCTCGGCGTCGGCACGCTGTGGGAGAGCGGGCCGCCGCCCGCGCCCGGCGCGCTCGCCGCGCTCATCGGCCGCAGCCGGGCCGCGATCCTGCTCGCGCTGGACGAGCCCAGCACCACTTCCGCGCTCGCCGGGCGGATGGCGCTCACCCCCGGCGCCGTCAGCCAGCACCTCGGCGTGCTCAGCGGCAGCGGCCTGGCCGTCGGCATGCGCGTCGGCAAGCAGGTCGTCTACCGCCGCACCCCCACCGGCGACGCGCTGGCCGCCACCGGCGCTCAGCTGTAGCGGGTGGACTCCATCAGCCAGTCCAGGTGCGCGCGCGGCGCCGCCAGATAGGCGCACGCCACCTTGCTCACGTCCCTGGCCGTACGCGGTCCGAGGTCGTCCAGCGGCAGCCGCCTGGCCGCCTCCTGCATGTCGCGGCAGCGCTCGGCGATCCGGTCCACCACCCAGGCCACCGCCTCACGCTCGCCCAGGCCCAGCTCCCGCCCCGCGATCACCACCAGGTTGTGCGCGTCGCCGCGCTCCTTGGGCCGCGACGCCACGTCGTTGCACCAGGCGGTGACGTCGCTGCAGGCGTTCACCAGCTCCTGCCACGGCTCCGACCGGTGCACCCACGCCGGCACCTCCACCCGCAGGCACGGCTCCACCAGGTCGTACAGGTAGGGGCCGACCGTGCCCCGGCGCAGCGCCGGGTAGTCGGCCAGCGACGGCGCCGCGCCCGACGCCCGGTTGGCCGCCTCCGTCCGGCAGGCGTAGTGCTGGCGCTGCAGGTTGACCGCGAACCGCCGCCGCCACTGGTCGCTCATCCGCGAGCTCGTCACCCGCCACAGATCGGCGAACGCGGCCTCCAGCGGATGCCCGGTCGAGCCCTCCAGCATGCCCTGGAACACCTCCAGCCGGCACTGCCCCTCGTCCAGCTCGTCGTCCAGGTGGAACAGCCACGTCAGCCACTGCGCGAACAGCGCCGCCGCCGCCGCGTCGAACTCGGCGAACGCCCGCCCCGCCATCCGGTGGAAGCCCACCCCCGGATCGGCGTGCAGCCCGGTGCGCCGCGCCCAGTCGATGACGGCCGCCTCGATCGCGTAGACCGCCGGATGCATGCGGCACGGCGCCGCCATCGCCGGCACCCGCTCGGTCAGCGCCAGCAGCGCCACCGCCGCCGAGCCGCCCCTGCGGGGCAACGGCAGCAGCGGCTTCCAGTGCAGCACCGACCGCAGCGCGGACCGCACCGACGCCAGCACGGTCGTGTTCGCCGCCGTGTTGGCCGTCGTGTTCGCCGTCGTGTTCGCCGTCGTGTCCCTGGTGGCGTTCACAGCGGTCCGTAGAGCCAGTTGCCCGCGGCGTTCGGATCTTCGCTCACGTAGTACTCGCGAGCCGCCAGGACCAGCTCCTCCACGGTGAGCGCCCCTCTGCCGGAGCGGTCCAGCCGCTCGAACGCCTCGTCCACGTCGTCGTAGGCGGTGCCGAACGCGGCCAGCATCGTGCGGAACTCCTTCGGGCCCACGTGCCCGTCGCCGTCGATGTCGCACAGCTCCGCGACCGCCACCGCCGCCGGCCGGAACACCTCGTCGTAGCCGCCGCCGGTGACGAACGCGGCAGTCATGCCCACGCGGAAGTCCTCCCGCGTCAGGCCCAGATCGCGGTCGCGGCCGAGCGCCTCCGACAGCGCCGTCCAGATCCCGTCGAAGCTGTCGACGAGGCTGCTGCCGGTGACCGAGGTGGGGGACTCCCCGAAACCCACCAGCAGGCGGGCGCCCAGCCCCAGCAGGTCCTCACGCGCCACGACGCCCGCGCCCCCGGCGTCGATGTGGTCGAAGGCCCGATCGAGCTTGTGATTGAGCAGGTCGATAGCCACCAATGCCTCCCCCGAGACTGACTGCGTGATCACAGTAAGTCCGGCCGGGCCCTTTGTCAGCGAGGCTCGCACCGGCGGCCCGCGTAACCTGTGCGAAACACGGACACGGCATGCTGATATGAGACCTGTACTGCCACTGACGAGGGGACGCCGTGGACCGCCAGCAGGAGTTCGTGCTCCGCACCCTTGAGGAACGCGACATCCGGTTCATCCGGCTCTGGTTCACCGACGTGCTCGGCTTCCTCAAGTCCGTCGCGATCGCCCCCGCCGAGCTGGAAGGCGCCTTCGCCGAGGGCATCGGCTTCGACGGCTCGGCCATCGAGGGCTTCGCCCGCGTCTACGAGGCCGACATGCTGGCCAAGCCCGACCCGTCGACGTTCCAGATCCTGCCCTGGCGCAGCGAGACGCCCGGCGCCGGCCGCATCTTCTGCGACATCCTCATGCCCGACGGCTCGCCCTCCCACGCCGACCCCCGCTGGGTGCTCAAGCGCACGCTCGCCAAGTGCGCCGACATGGGCTTCACCTTCTACACCCACCCGGAGATCGAGTTCTTCCTGCTGAAGAACCGGCCCGAGCCCGGCGTGCGGCCCGAGCCCATCGACTCCGGCGGCTACTTCGACCACACCCCCCACAGCTCCGGCCACGACTTCCGCCGCCAGGCGATCATGATGCTGGAGTCGATGGGCATCTCGGTCGAGTTCAGCCACCACGAGGGCGCGCCCGGCCAGCAGGAGATCGACCTGCGCTACGCCGACGCCCTCACCACCGCCGACAACATCATGACCTTCCGCCTGGTCATGAAGGAGGTCGCGCTGGAGCAGGGCATCTGGGCCTCGTTCATGCCCAAGCCGTTCACCGAGCACCCCGGCTCCGGCATGCACACCCACATGTCGCTGTTCGAGGGCGACCGCAACGCCTTCTACGAGGCCGGCGCCGACTACCAGCTGTCCAAGATCGGCCGCTCGTTCATCGCCGGGCTGCTCAAGCACGCCGCCGAGATCACCGCCATCACCAACCAGTGGGTCAACTCCTACAAGCGGCTGTGGGGCGGCGCCGAGGCCATCGCCGGGCAGGGCGGCGAGGCGCCCTCCTACGTGTGCTGGGGCCACAACAACCGCTCCGCGCTCGTCCGGGTGCCCATGTACAAGCCGCACAAGGGCGGCTCGTCGCGCATCGAGTTCCGCTCGCTCGACTCCGCCTGCAACCCCTACCTGGCCTTCGCGCTCATCCTGGCCGCCGGGCTCAAGGGCATCGAGCACGGCTACGAGCTGCCGCCGGCCGCCGAGGACAACGTCTGGACCCTGACCAGCGCCGAGCGGCGCGCGCTCGGCATCCGGCCGCTGCCGCAGTCGCTCGACGACGCCATCGCCGTCATGGAGCAGAGCGAGCTGGTCGCCGAGACGCTCGGCGAGCACGTCTTCGACTTCTTCCTGCGCAACAAGCGCAGCGAGTGGCGCGAATACCGGCGCCACGTCACCGAGTTCGAGCTGGGCCGCTACCTGCCGGTCCTGTAGACGCGGGCGGGCCGGTCAGCGGCCGTCGAGGCGCTCGGTGAGGGCCGCCAGCTCCTCGCGCAGCCGGCCCAGCTCGCCGACCGCCTGCCGCAGCTCGCCGAGCTCACGCCGCATCCCGGCCAGCTCCTCCAGCGCCTGCTTCAGCTCGGCCTCGCTGCGCCGCTCCGCCGCCGCGCTCGCCTGGAAGCGCTCCACGAACCAGGAGGCGATGGCCGCGGTCACGACGCCCAGCAGCGCGATGCCCGCCGTCATCAGGCCCGCCGCCACCAGCCTGCCCTCCGGGGTGACGGGGAAGCGGTCGCCGTAGCCGACGGTGGTCATCGTCGTCAGCGCCCACCACAGCGCGTCGCCGATCGTCTTGATGTTGCCGTCGGCGTGCGAGCGCTCGATGTCGAGCACGGCGACGCTGCCCACCAGCGCCAGGAACAGCGCCGTGCCGCTCACGTACACGACCGCGCGCACGCGCAGCGGCAGCCTGACCCGGGCCGCGACCACCTGGAGCAGCAGCAGCGCCCGCAGCAGCCAGAGCGGGCGCAGCATCGGCAGCAGCACCACCACCAGGGCGGGCACGTTGCGCACCACGAACCGCAGCCGGCGCGGCGCGAGCGTCAGCCGCACCGCGTAGTCCAGCGCGAACAGCGCCCACGCGGCGACCTGGACATACCACAGGACGCGGTCGGCCCCGGGAGGCAGGGCCGGCACGACGACGGGCAGCGCCCAGCTCGCCAGGAAGCAGACGCCGATGGCCAGGAGCGCCGGTCCGGTGCGTCGTTCCCAGAGGGTCAGCCGGTCCATGCGGGCCAGTCTGCCGGGTGCCGGGCGCGGTACAGAACGTGACCATTGTCACTTCGGCCCGGAAGTCACGTGGGAACGCCGGGCCCGCCGTATCTTTTAGCGATCACCTGAACCGTTCCACGCGGGGGAGTGGGGAAGTTCGTGTGGGTTTGTTGCGTTATGTCGTAGCGCAGGCCCCGGGTGCTGGTAGATCAACGCTTCCAGTAAAATCGGCCTGTTCTAAATGATATTTCTGGACTTAACGCCCTTAGTGGCGATATTGGAGGGTGTGGCATGACGACGGCTGCCCTGCAGACCGTGCTGACCGTTCCCGAGCGCTTCCGGGGCCCCGCGGGTGTCGCCAACGGCGGCTGGCTGGCCGGAACCCTCGCCGACGCGCTCAACGGCAAACGATCGGCGGTCGAGGTCACGCTGCACGCCCCCACGCCCCTCGACAGCGAGCTGCGCCTGGAGCACGTCGCCAACACCGTCTCCCTCTACGACGGGGACAAGCTGCTCGTCGAGGCCATCCCCGTGGCCGAGGACGTGGCCGCGCCGCCGTTCGTCGCCTTCACCGAGGCCGCCCGCGCCGAGGCCGGCTTCGCCGGGCACCGCGGCCACGCCTTCCCCGAGTGCTTCGCCTGCGGCCTGCGCGAGCCGGGCGACGGCCTGCGCATCTTCCCCGGCCCGGTGGACGGCGACGGCCTCGTCGCGGCCGGCTGGCGGGTGCCGTTCACGGTCGCGGACGAGGACGGCGTCCCCGCCTCGATCGTCGCCGCCGCCCTCGACTGCGTCACCGGCTGGGCCCACTTCCAGCCCGGCGAGTCCGCCCTGCTCGGCCGCCTGGCCGTCCAGTTCCACCGCGACGTCATCCCCGGCGGCGCCTACTCGGTCGTCGGCCGCGCCACCGGCCGCGAGGGCCGCAAGCTGTTCGGCGAGAGCGCCGTGTACGAGGTGGACGGCACGCTCGTCGCCGCCGCCCAGGCCACCTGGATCACGCCCCGCTAGCACGCCCGTCCGGTCCGCCCCTGTCGGCCGGGGGCGGACCGGAACGAGACCGCCGGATGCCGGCCGGGTCAGCCGAGGTCGCGCGCTGGTGTCGAGCGCAAGATTGTCCGGCACAATCCTGAAATATGCGCATCACCGTGATCGAGCACGAGGCCGACGCCGGGCTCGGCTACCTGGGCCGCTGGCTGGAGCTCCCCTGTGACGTCGTCCGGCCGTACCGGGGAGAGCCCGTGCCCGAAGCCGCAGCGGACGGGCTCGTCGTGCTCGGTGGCGAGGCCGCCGCCTGGGAGGACGAGCGCTGGCCCTGGCTGCCCGCCACCCGCGAGCTGCTGCGCCGCTCGGTCGCCGACGCGACCCCCACGCTGGCCGTCTGCCTGGGCGCCCAGCTCCTCACCCTGGCCTGCGGCGGCACGGTCGAGCGCGGCGGCAACGGGCTGGAGGCCGGCGTGTCCGAGCTGACCGCCCTGCCGCAGGCCGCCTCCGACCCCCTCTTCGCCGGGATCGCCGCGCGGCCCGGCCCGGTGCCGGCCGTCCAGTACCACGGCGACGCGATGACGCGCCTGCCCGACGGCGCGGTGCCGCTGATGACCGGCGCCCAGTACCCCAACCAGGCGTACCGGCTCGGCCCGGCGGCCTGGGCGGTGCAGTTCCACCCCGAGGCGACGCCGGACATCTTCGCCTCCTGGACGGCCGCCACCGGCCTGGAATCGGCCGGCCGCCTCGACGAGCAGGTCCGCGCCGCCGCCCCCGCCCTGGAGTGGGCCTGGCGCCCGCTGGCCGAGGCGTTCACCGCGACGATCCGCGCCGCCGCCCGGCAGCGCGCGGGCGACCTCAGAACCAGCGATCGCGGCTGAACCGCCGCCGCACCCGCGCCCCGGGAGCGGGGCCGTCGCCGGGGCCGTCGCCGGGACCGTTGCCGGGGCCATCAGCGGGGCGGCGGGCGGCGACGGCGTGGGCGACCGCGTGGACGCCCCCCAGCAGCAGCGGGAACGCCGCCAGCCCCGCCCAGCTCTTCGCCCGCCCGCGACGGGCACGCCGGACGCCTTGAGCCGGCGCCACGCCCACACCGAGAACGGGATCACCACCAGCGGCGACGTCACCACGCCCGGCGTGTAGCCGCGCGTGGCGGCGGCCTGGGCGAGGTGCACCACCCCGTGCGCGCCGAAGCCCAGCAGCACCGTCTGGAAGGTGGCGCTGCGCCCGCCGGTGCGCGCCCCCAGCGCCGACGCGCCGGCCATCACGCCGCCCATGAGCCCGATGGCCACGTTGACGTGCCGCTGCGACACCTCCAGGCGCTCCCACGGCACGCCCGGGAACCGCTTCTCCAGCCGGGGCCTGGCCGCCCGCGCCCAGCCGGCCATGGTGGCCAGCTCCTCCGCGTCGTGCACCATCCAGGCCGCGAGCAGCCCCCACGTCACCGTCGCCGGCACCCTCTCCACGTCCGCCCCCTTTCTACGTGACACAACGCAACGTTGCGTTTCAGTCTAGGCCGCGCCGGTCCGGGCCTGTCAAGATGGAGGGGTGCCCAGGATCGAGTCCACCGCCGCGCGCCTCGCCAAGCTCGGATTCGCCGACGGAGCCACGGCGGCGCGGCTCGTCCAGCAGGCCCCCGCCGACCTCACCGACCTGCTCGACGCGCTCGTCGGGGTCGCCGACCCCGACCTGGCGCTGGCCTCGCTCGCCCGGCTCGCCGAGAGCGACCCGGGCGCCCTCGACCGGCTCCGCGCCGACGCCCGGCTCCGCGAGCGCGTCCTCGCCGTCCTCGGCGTCAGCGCCGCCCTGGGCGATCACCTCGTACGCCACCCCGCCCACCTCGACCTGCTGGCCACACCCCGCCCGGACGATCCCCGCACAGCGCTGCTCGACGCCGTGGGCGCCCGCGCCGACCTCCAGCGGCCCGTGGCCGGACGGGACGACGCCCTGGTCGCGTTGCGCGTCGCCTACCGGGGACGGCTGGCGCACCTGGCCGCCCGCGACCTGACCAGGGAGGCGTCCCAGGCCGAGGTGACCGCGGAGCTGTCCGACCTGGCCGGGGCCGCGCTGGAGGCGGCGCTGGCCGTGGCACGCGCCGAGGTCGGCGAGGGCGGTGAGGTCGCTGAGATCGGCGAGGGCGGCGAGGGTGACGTGCGCCTGGCCGTGATCGGGATGGGCAAGTGCGGCGCCCGGGAGCTCAACTACATCAGCGACGTCGACGTGATCTTCGTGGCGGAGCCGCGCGAGGGCGCCGACGAGACCAAGGCGCTGCGCACCGCCACCCGGCTCGCGCAGGCCATGATGCGCGCCTGCTCGACCGCCACCCCCGAGGGCGCGCTGTGGGAGGTGGACGCCGGGCTGCGGCCCGAGGGCAGGTCAGGCCCGCTGGTGCGGACCCTGGCCAGCCACCTGGCCTACTACCGGCGCTGGGCCAAGACATGGGAGTTCCAGGCCCTGCTGAAGGCCCGGCCGGTGGCGGGCGACCTGGAGCTGGGCGCCGCGTACGTGGAGGCGGTCAACGAGCTCGTCTGGTCGGCCGCCACCCGGGAGAACTTCGTCGAGGACGTCCAGGCGATGCGCCGCCGCGTGGAGGCGCACGTCAAGACGGAGGGCGAGCGCCAGATCAAGCTCGGGCCGGGCGGGCTGCGCGACATCGAGTTCGCGGTGCAGCTCCTCCAGCTCGTGCACGGCCGGCTCGACCCGCTGCTGCGCCGCCGGGCGACGCTGCCGGCGCTGGCCGCGCTCTCGCGGGGCGGCTACGTGGGGCGCGACGACTCGCGCGGGCTGGCCGAGGCGTACACGTTCCTGCGCCAGGTCGAGCACCTGCTGCAGCTTCACCGGCTGCGGCGCACCCACGTGCTGCCGGAGGACCCGGCCGACCTGCGCCGGCTCGGCCGGGCGCTCGGCATGCAGGCCGACCCGGTGGGGGAGTTCACCCAGCGCTGGCGGCGCCACGCCCGGGAGGCGCGGCGGCTGCACGAGAAGCTGTTCTACCGGCCGCTGCTCCAGGCGGTGGCCCGGCTGCCGGAGTCGGAGGCCAGGCTGTCGCCGTCGGCGGCGGCGGCCCGCCTGTCGGCGCTCGGGTTCGTCGACCCGGAGGGCGCGCTGCGCCACATCGCCGCGCTGACCGCCGGGGTGTCCCGGCGGGCGGCGATCCAGCGGACGCTGCTGCCGGTCATGCTCGGCTGGTTCGCCGACACGCCCGACCCCGACGCCGGGCTGCTCGGCTTCCGGCAGGTGAGCGACAAGCTCGGCACCACGCCGTGGTACCTGCGGCTGCTGCGCGACGAGACGGCCGTGGCCGCCCGGATGGCGCGGGTGCTGGGCACCAGCCGCTACGCCGCCGGGCTGCTCATGCACGCCCCCGACGCGGTCGCGCTGCTCGGCAGCGACGACGACCTGGCCCCCAGGCCGCCGGAGTCGCTGCTCGGCGAGGCGTCGGCGGCCGTCTCCCGCTACGGCGACGACGCCGAGACGGCCGTGGCCGCGGTGCGGGCGCTGCGCCGCCGCGAGCTGTTCCGCACCGCCGTCGCCGACGTGTCGGGGCTGGCCGACATCGAGCAGGTCGGGGCCGCGCTGTCGGCGCTCAACGACGTGACGATCCGGGCCGCGCTCGGCGCCGCGCTCGGCAAGGTCGAGGCCGAGCGCCGCAGCCCGCTCCCCACCCGGTTCGCGGTCATCGCGATGGGCCGGCTCGGCGGCATGGAGTCGTCCTACGCCAGCGACGCCGACGTGATGTTCGTGCACCTGCCGCTGCCCGGCGCCGGCGAGCGCGAGGCCACCGATGCCGCCCACGCCGTCGCCAACGAGCTGCGCCGGCTGCTGTCGCTGCCCGCCCCCGACCCGCCCCTGCACATCGACCCCGACCTGCGCCCCGAGGGCAGGCAGGGCCCGCTCGTGCGCACACTCGCCTCCTACGGCGCCTACTACGCGCGCTGGTCGGCGCCGTGGGAGGCGCAGGCGCTGCTGCGCGCCCGCTTCTCGGCCGGCGACGCCGAGGTCGGCGCCGCCTTCACCGCGATGGTGGACGAGCTGCGCTACCCCGCCGGCGGGCTCACCGGCGAGGCCGTACGCCACATCAGGCGGCTCAAGGCGCGCATGGAGGCCGAACGGCTGCCGCGCGGCGCCGACCCCGCGCTGCACACCAAGCTCGGCCCCGGCGGGCTGTCGGACGTCGAGTGGGTGGCGCAGCTCCTGCAGCTCCGGCACGCCGGTGACACGCCGTCGTTGCGCACCACCCGTACCCTGGAGGCGCTGCGCGCGGCCGTCGCCGCGGGGCTGCTCGACGCCGCCGACGAGGCCGTGCTCGGTGAGGCGTGGCGGTGCGCCTCCCGCGTCCGCGACGCGATCATGCTGGTCAAGGGGCGGCCCGGCGACAGCGTGCCCGCCGACGCGCGCGAACGCCGCCTGCTCGCCCAGGCGCTCGGCTACCCGCCCGACGGCTCGGAGGACTTCCTCGACGACTACCGCCGCGTCACCCGCCGCGCCCGCCAGGTCGTCGAGCGCGTCTTCTACGAAGGTTGACACCCCCCGAGGCCCAGGGTGTAAGTATCAGAGGTGTTATCCGCCTACGTTGATCTCGCCCTCGGCCTCGTGCTGTCGTTCCTGCTGCTGTCGCTGCTGGTCAGCGGGCTGAACGAGGCGGTCGTCCGGGTCCTGTCGATCCGCAGCAAGTTCCTGTGGGCCTACCTGCGCGACACTCTCGACGGCGCCGACGCGCGCGGCAGGTCGTGGCTGCCGGGCCGGGTGCGCGACGTGTTCGCGGCGCTGCCGTTCGCCCGCGACCCCAGGCCCGCGCACGACCCGAAGCCGGCGCCCGCCGAGTCGGCCGAGGTGCCGGCGAGCGACGGCGGCGGCGCCCTGACGAGCCTGCTGTACGAGCGCGTCCGCGAGATCGACCACCCCAAGCGGGGCCGCACCAGCATCTCCAACCTGCCGCCCGGCCGCTTCTCCGTGGCGGTCATGGAGATGGCCGCCCGCGAGCCCGGCGGCGTCGAAGGGCTGCTGGAGAAGCTCAAGGCCATGGGCAGCCCGCTGTACGGCCACCTCAACGGCGTGTGGGAGAGCGCCCAGCGTGACCTCGACCGGTTCCGGCAGGGCGTGGAGAGCTGGTTCGACAGCGAGATGCAGCGGCTGTCGATGCTCTACAAGCGCTACGTCAAGTGGGTGGTGACCGCGCTGGGGCTGCTGGTGACGCTGCTGTTCACCATGGACGGCCTGGAGTACGGCAAGACGCTGCTGCGCGACAACGCCTTCCGCGCCTCGGTGACCGCCGTGTCCGGGCCCGAGGCGTACGAGGAGCTCAAGGCCCGCTGCGAGCAGGCCGACCCGGTGGGCTGCATCACCGACACGCTCAGCGAGCCGGCGCTGGTCAAGCTGTTCGACCACGCGATCGTCAGCGTGTCGATCCCGGCCGAGGGCGATCCGTCGGTGCACTGGAACGGCGGCCTGTGGTGGGACCGGCTCACCACACCGAGCCACTGGCCCGGCTTCCTGCTGACGTACGTGGCGCTGCTGTTCGGGGCGCCGTTCTGGTGGGACGTCCTGCGGCGGATCACCGGCATCCGGTCGCGGCGTTAGCATGCCGGACGTGGAGACCGAACGTCTGATCATGCGCAGGTGGCGCGAGGCCGACCGTGAGCCGTTCGCGGCGCTCAACGCCGACCCCGAGGTCATGGAGCACTTCCCGGCCACGCTGAGCCGGGCCGAGAGCGACGCCTTCGCCGACAAGATCGAGCAGCGCTTCGACGAGCACGGCTACGGGCTGTGGGCGCTGGAGGTGCGGGAGAGCGGCGAGTTCATCGGGTTCACCGGGCTGGCGCTGCAGACGTTCGACGCGCCGTTCCTGCCCGCGGTGGAGATCGGCTGGCGGCTGGCCAGGAAGGCGTGGGGCCACGGTTATGCCATCGAGGCCGCCCGCCGGGCCGCCGCCCACGCCTTCGGAGAGGCCGGGCTGACGGAGATCATCTCCATGACGGCCCTGACCAACACCCGTTCCCAGGCGGTGATGCGGCGGCTCGGCATGACCCGCGACCACTCCTGCGACTTCGAGCACCCGAGCGTCCCCGAGGGCAGCCCGTTGCGCCCGCACGTCCTCTACCGGCTCGGGCGCGGCTCGCTCATCGCGTAGAGCACGTCGCGCAGCGCCTCCTCCCGGCCGCGCGGCCAGACCAGCCGCAGTGCCAGCCGGTGCGCAGGCCGGTGCGCCCCTGGCGCGAGCGCCACCAGCGCGCCCGACGCCAGGTCGTCCTCGACGGCGAAGTCCGGCAGCAGCGCCCTGCCGAAGCCCCGCCTGGCCCACTCGCGGGCCGTGGCGACGCTGGTCAGCTCCCGGCGCGGGCCCGTCACCTCCGGCAGCCGGTCGGCGGCCTGCCGGATCGAGCAGCCGGGCGCGGAGACGAGCAGCGGGTCGCGGTCGCCGTCCGGGGCCGCGACCAGCAGCAGCTCGACCTCGCCCACGTCGGCGAAGTCCAGGTCCGGCGGCGCGTCGAAGCCCAGCGTGCCCACGGCCGGGCCCGCGTCGAGCAGCAGCGCCGCGTCCACGCCGCCGCCCGCCAGCTCGGCCAGCAGCGCCTGCCGGGGCAGCGACCGCACCTCCACGTCCAGGTCGGGCCGGCGCTCCGCCAGGCGGCGCACCACGGCGGGCAGCCGGGTGGCCGCCAGCATCTCCAGCGCCCCCACCGTGACCCGCCGCCGCGCGCCCGTGACCGCGCGCCGCACCTCCTCGGCATGGTCGAGCAGCGCCTGCGCCCGGCCGAGCAGCTCCGTGCCGTGGCCGGTCAGGCGCATCCCGCGCGGCGTCCGCTCGAACAACGACACCCCGAGCCCCGCCTCCAGCCTGCGCACCTGCTCCGACACCGACGCCGGAGCCAGCCCGAGCCCGTGCGCGGCCCCGGTGACCGTGCCCGCCCCGGCCACCGCTACGAAGCATCGCAAATGACGCAGATCCACGATGCCGAGCATACGGTCCGCCCGAACGCGCCCCACGGTCCCGGCTGTTGAACGCGCCCCCGGCCCGCCCGCAGGCTGGCCCGCATGAAGCTCCTCGGGGTCTGCCTCGCCTACTTCCTCGTCCTGCTGGACACCACCGTGCTCACCATCGCCCTGCCCGACCTGCGCGCCTCCCTCGGCGGATCGGTCGCCGGGCAGCAGTGGGCCGTCAACGCCTACACCGTCGCCTTCGCGGCCACCCTCCTCACCGGCGGGGCCGTCGCCGACCGCTACGGGGCCGCCCGGGTGTTCAGGGCGGGCGTGGCCGCGTTCGGGCTGCTCTCCCTGGCGTGCGCCGCCGCGCCCGCGCTCGGCGTGCTCGTCGGCGCGCGGGCGGCGCTCGGCGTGGCGGGCGCGCTCTGCGTGGGCGGCTCGCTCGGCCTGCTCGCCGAGCTGTACCCGGCGCCGGCCGCGCGGGCGCGCGCCACCGGCGTGTGGGCCGCCGCCACCGGCACCGCCCTCGCCGCCGGGCCGCTCCTCGGCGGCCTGCTCGTGGGGCTGGCCGGGTGGGGGGCGGTGTTCCTGGTGGACGCCCCGCTCGCCGCCCTCCGCCTGCTC
>NZ_JAHKRO010000076.1 GCF_019396325.1 Nonomuraea ceibae | reverse complement strand
GCTCGGCTCGCCCGAGCCCGCCGACCGCCGCGCCTGGCACCTGGCGGCCGCCGCCACCGGCGCCGACGAGGAGGCCGCCGCCGCCCTCGAACGCACCGCCGCCCGCGCCCGCGAGCGCGGCGGCCACGAGGCGGCCGCCGCCGCGTACGAGCGGGCCGCCCGGCTGAGCGCCGACCCCTCCGCCAAGGCCCGCCGCGAGGCCCTGGCCGCGGAGGCGGCGCTGGAGGCCGGCGACATGGACCGCGCCCGCGCCTTCGGCGACCGCGCGACCGGGCCGGACAGGCCCCCGGCGGTACGGGCGCGGATGGCGCAGGTGCGCGCGCTCGCCGACTTCTGGCAGGGCGCCTACCCGGCCGCCCACCGGCTGCTGCTCGACGGCGCCGGCCTCGTCCGCGACACCGACCCCGGCCAGGCCGCCACGCTGCTCGTCCAGGCCGTGCACACCGCCTGGTACCTGGGCGAACAGCAGCTCGCCGGCACGCTGGACCGGCTGGCCGCGCTGCCGCTGGACGACGCGGACCCGCTCGCCCCCGTGGGCCCGTACCTGGTCCATCTTGACCCGCTGGGCCGGCTCGACCGGGGCCGGGCCGACGGGCCGCCGCCGCTGGCCGGCACGCTCGCCGCGATCCAGCGCCGGGGCGAGGTCCCCGGCCAGGTGCTGATGATCCTCTGCGGCGCGGCGCTCGTGCTGGGCCAGGACGCCGACGCCTACGAGCTGGCCACCGCCCTCGCCGCCGAGCAGCGGGACCGGGGCGGCGCCGGGCGGCTGCCCACGGTGCTGTTCTTCGTGGCCGAGGGCGAGGTGTTCACCGGGCGGCACCGCGACGCGCTCGCCACGGCCGCCGAGGCCCTCCGGCTCGCCCGCGACACCGGCCAGCAGCAGTGGGTCAGCCAGTTCAGCAGCGTGCTCGCCTACCTCGCCGCCGCCGAGGGCGACGAGGCGGCCTGCCGGAGCCACGCCGAGGCGGGGCTGGCCGGCGCCACAGCCGGGGCCGTCTCCCCCGGCGCGCCCTGGGCGCACTGGTCGCTCGGCCTGCTCGACCTGGGTCTGGGCCGCGCCGAGGCGGCGCTGGCCCGCTTCGAGCGCCTGACCCGCGAGCCGATGCGCCACCACATCTGCGCCACCCGCTCCACCCCCGACCTCGTGGAGTCCGCCGTACGGGTGGGCGCGCCCGAACGCGCCGCCGAGCCGCTGGCCCGCTTCGAACGGTGGGCCGAGACGGTCCGCCAGCCGTGGGCCGACGCGCTCGTCCTGCGCTGCCGCGCGCTGCTCGCCGACGACGACCGGGCCGAGTCGCTCTACACGGCGGCACTCGAACGCCACGACCAGGACGGCCGCGCGCTGGAGTACGCCAGGACCGCGCTGCTCCACGGCGAGTGGCTGCGCCGGGCCAAGAGGAAGGCCGAGGCGCGCGGCTCGCTGAGCGACGCCCTGGAGGTCTTCGACCGGCTCGGCATGCGGCCGTGGGCCGCCCGCGCCCGCGCCGAGCTGACCGCCACCGGCGCCCAGGCCGCCGAGCAGGCCGAAGGCGCCGCCTCCGCGCTCACCCCGCAGGAACTGCAGATCGCCCGGCTGGCCGCGCGGGGCCTGTCGAACCGCGACATCGCCGCCCAGCTCTTCCTCAGCCACCGGACGGTCGGCTACCACCTGTACAAGGCCTACCCGAAGCTCGGCATCGTCTCCCGCGGCGAGCTGAAAGATCTGGACCTGTGAGATCGTGGACCTCATGGAGGTACAACCCGGGCAGGTGCTCCCCGTGGACGTCGAGACGGTCCCGCCGTACGAGCTGGCTCCCGGCGTGGTCGTGCGGACGCTCCCCGGCATGCCGGGCATCCGGACGTGGGTGATCGACCTCGCCCCGGGGGCCGAATGGCCTGACGTGGACGTCCACGAGACGTACGGCGAGGCGTACTTCGTCGTCAGCGGCGAGCTGATCGAGGGCGAGCGCACCCACGGCCCCGGCACGTACGTCGCCTTCGGGCCGCGCACCAGCCACCGGCCCCGCACCGAGACCGGCGTGCGCGCCTTCGGCTTCAACTACGACGAGCGCCCCGGCGCCTAGCGGCCCGCGCGTTCAGGCGATCAGGAGGCGCAGGCCGAGCTCGGCCGCGTCGAGGCCGAGGAGCTCCCGGTTGCGTTCGGCCCAGCGGCCGGAGGCGAGGTCGTCGCGCAGGGCGCGCACCGTGCGCCGCTCGGCCTCCGGCCCGACCCTGGACCAGACCGACATCCCGCGACGGACCCGCTCGTCCAGGTACGCCTCCGGCCGCCGCCAGTAGGCCTCGAAGAAGCCGTCGGCGCAGTCCCACGGGATCGGCACCGGCTCCGTGCGGGCGCCGATCGCGGCCGCCAGCTCGGTGATCGCCGGGCGGCCGGTGAGCAGGCCGGCGACCTCCGGCAGGTAGTCGCGCGTGAGCCAGAACCGCCGCAGCCATCCGCCCTCGCTGGTGTCGTGCGTGAACACGACCACGCGCCGGGCCACCCGCCGCATCTCGCGCAGCCCGGCGATCGGGTCCCGCCAGTGGTGGACGGAGGAGACGGTCATCGCGGCGTCGAAGGACCGGTCGCCGAACGGCAGGCTCTCCGCCGACCCGGCCAGGCACGGCGCCGCGTCGGGGGCGCGCTGCGACCGCATGAGCGCCGACGGCTCCACCGAGACGACCCGGCGGTCACGGGGCTCGTACGAGCCGGTGCCCGCCCCGACGTTGAGCACGGTCCTGGCGTCGCCGAGCGCTGCCAGGATGCGCTCGGCGACGCGGGGGTCGGTGCGCCGAGTCGCGGTGTAGGCGGCTCCGATGGTGTCGTACAACTGCGTGCCGGACATCAGCCCTGCCTCTCCCCGCTGGTCCCGCCATTGCACCACAGCGGGGGCGAACCGCGGAGCCCCCGGTTGACCTTGACACGGTGACAAGGGCTTCGCTGGGCGGCATGACCGCGATCTACAAGTCCGAGGCGGGCGGGCGCGAGCTCCGGGAGCGCTACCTGCGGGAGCTGGCGGCGTGGCCGGTGCCCGCCGAGCACGTACGGGTGCCGACGCGCGAGGGTGAGACGTTCGTGCTGGTGTCCGGCCCCCGGGACGCGCCGCCGCTGGTGCTGTTGCACGGCTCGGGCGCGAACGCGTCGATGTGGCGCGGGGACGTCGCCACCTGGTCCCGGCACTTCCGCACGTACGCCGTCGACCTCGTCGGCGAGCCGGGGCTGAGCGCGCCGTCACGTCCCGCGCTGGGCTCCGGAGCCGTGGCCGCCTGGCTGGACGACGTGCTGGACGGGCTCGGGCTCACCGGCGCCGCGTTCGCGGGCACGTCACTCGGCGGGTGGACGGCCCTGGACTACGCCGTCCGCCGTCCGGAGCGGGTGACGCGCCTGGCCCTGCTGTGCCCCGGCGGCGTGGGGCGGCAGAAGGTCGGCTGGGTCGTCAGGGCCGTGCTGTCCGGCCTGTCGCGGCGCGGCGGGGTGCGCGAGTCGGCGATGGCGGTCGCCGGGCTGGACGCGGAGCGGCACCGGGAGGCGCTCGACTCCGTCGTCCTGACGTTCACGCACTTCAACCCGCGCAGGGAGCGGCTGCCGGTGTTCCCCGACGAGGCGCTGCGCGGCCTCGCCATGCCGGTCCTCGTGATCGCCGGGGACCGTGACGCGATGTTCGACTCCCGGGGGACCGCCCGGCGGATCCGCCGGTGCGTCCCTCGGGCGAGCGTAAAGCTGCTTCCCGGCGTCGGTCACGCGATCTTCGGCCAGGCCGCGTCCATCACCGGGTTCCTGGCCGGGGATCGCCGGCCGGCGTAGACGGGACGGCCGTGGCGATGCAGTCGAGGACCCGCCTGAGCCCGTAGCGGAACTGCTCGTCGCGGCTCAGGTGCGGCTGGCGCGCCTCCGTCACGATCTTCGTGAAGATCGGGTACTGTCCGCTCTTCACGAGCTGGTCGATGTACGGGTAGCTGCGCGCCATCCACTCCGACTCGGTGAGCCCGCTGAGGCGGAACTCCCTGGCCGAGCTGATCTCCTCCCGGACGGTGCCCTCGACGTAGCTGTTCAGCAGGCCCACGAGGCTGAGGTTCTCGTCGATGGGGACGAAGGGGTCGAGCACCCCCATCAGCCGTTCGATCAGGAGCAGCTGGTTGGGCCCGAAGCTGGGCAGCGACCGCTGCACGGCGGCGATCCACGGGTGGCGCAGCCACATGGCCCGCAGCTCGCCGGCGTAGCGGGTGAGGTCGGCCCGCCAGTCGCCGGAGGGCAGGCCGGTGACGTCGATCTCGCCCATCAGCCGGTCGGCCATGAGCTCGATCAGGTTGTCGCGGCTCGGGACGTAGCGGTAGAGGGACATCGCCCCGGCGCCGATCTCGGCGGCGATCCGCCGCATGGTGGCGGCCTCCAGCCCTTCGGCGTCGGCGATGCGGACGGCCGCCTCGGTGATCTGGGCGCGGCTGTAGGCCGGCTTCGGCCCCCGGGCGGGGCGCTCGGGCCGCATCCAGATGTTCACGTACTCGGCGTCCGCCACCGTCGTACCTCCTTGTTGCGTACATAGTACCCAGTGGCTTAGCCTGGCCGACATAACCGCGTACAACGTACCCAGTGGAGGTGTCCGTGTCTGATCCCATCGTGGTCGCCGAAGGGCTGCGCAAGTCCTTCGGCGACACCCACGCCCTGCGGGGCCTGGACCTGAGCGTCCCGAGAGGAACGGTCTGCGGCCTGCTGGGGCCCAACGGCGCCGGGAAGACCACGGCGGTGCGCATCCTGGCGACCCTGTCCGCCCCCGACGCCGGGCACGCCCGCATCGCCGGCCACGACGTCGTCCGCGAGGCCGCCCAGGTGCGCGAGCGGATCGGGCTCGCGGGCCAGTACGCCGCCGTGGACGAGAAGCTCACGGGCCGGGGCAACCTGCGCATGTTCGGGCGGCTCTACCACCTGCCACGGCGCCAGGCGCACCGCCGGGCCGACGAGCTGCTGGAGCGCTTCGGCCTGACGGAGGCCGCAGACCGGCCGGTCGGCGGCTACTCCGGCGGCATGCGGCGCCGGCTCGACCTGATCACCTGCCTCATCCTCCGCCCCGAGGTGCTCTTCCTGGACGAGCCGACCACCGGCCTGGACCCGCGCAGCCGCGGCGAGATCTGGGACAGCGTCCGCGAGCTGGTGGCCGACGGCACCACGGTGCTGCTCACCACCCAGTACCTGGACGAGGCCGACCGGCTGGCCGACGACGTCGCCGTCATCGACCACGGGAAAGTGATCGCCACCGGCACCCCGGACGAGCTGAAGGCCACGATCGGGGACCGCCTCGACGTCGTCCTCGAAGACCCCGCCACGCGGCCCGCGGCGGCCGCCGTCCTGAACGCCCTGGCCGGCGCCGGGCCCGCGACGGCCGGCGCCGACCGGCTCAGCGTCGCCCTGCCCGCCACCGGCCTCCGGCTCGCCGACATCGTGCGCGACCTCGACCGCGCCGGGGTCGCCGTCGCCGACGTGAGCCTGCGCCGTCCCACCCTCGACGAGGTGTTCCTGCGCCTCACCGACCGCAAGGAGCCCGTCCGATGACCGCGATCCCCGTGCCGCTGGACCGCCTGCGCTGGACGCTCACCGACGGCCTCACCCTCGCCGGCCGCGAGCTGAGCCGGTTACGGCAGGAACCCGGGCAGATCGTCGCCGCGCTGCTCTTCCCGGTCGTCATGGTGGTGCTGTTCGGCTACGTCTTCGGCAGCGCCATCCAGGTGCCGGGCGGCGGCGACTACCGCGCGTACCTCATGCCGGGCCTGTTCGCGATGGTGACCTTCACCGCCGTGCAGGGGGTCATGGGGCGGATGGCCGCCGACGCCTCCCGGGGCGTGATGGACCGCTTCCGCTCCATGCCGATGGCCCGGTCGGCGGTGCCGTTCGGCCACAGCGGAGCCGACTCCCTGATCGGCGTGCCGCTGCTGGGCGTCATGGTGGTCACGGGCCTGCTGGTGGGCTGGCGGCCGCAGCAGGGCCTGCTCCCCGCCGCCGAGGCGTTCGCGCTGATCGTGCTGCTGCGCTACGCGCTGGGCTGGGTGGGCGTCTACCTGGGCCTGGCGGTGAAGGACGAGCAGGTCGCCGAGGCGATGGTGCCGCTGGGCCTGCCGTTCACGATGCTGTCGAATGCGTTCGTCCCGACGGACGGCATGCCCGCCTGGCTGCGGTTCGTCGCCGAGTGGAACCCGGTGAGCGCGCTCACCGCCGCCATCCGACGGCTCTCCGGCAGCCCGGGAGCCCTGCCCGGGGACGCGGCCTGGCCGCTCGCGCATCCGGTGGCCGCCGTCCTGCTCTGGTCGGCCGCGCTGCTGGTGATCTTCGTCCCGCTGTCGCTGCGCGCCTACGCGCGCAAAGGACGCTGAACGCCTCATGGAGGAGATCGTGGTCACCGAGGAGGACCGGGACGCGCGGCGAGCTCCGGGCGGCGCTGGCCACGCTCCCGGAGGAGGACCCGGGCACCACGGCCGAGATCGCCGCGGCCGCCGGGTCCGCCACGCCCGCCGCTGACGCCCCCGGTCAGGCGCCGGGCTTGACGAACTCCTCGATCAGCACCGGATACTGCTCCCCGCCGCGTCCGGCGGCGATCGCGCGGTCGGCCAGCGCCTTGATGAGCTTGGGCAGCTCGGCGTTGATGCCGACCGCCTCGCTCTCCTCGACCAGGTGCGCCATCGCCCGCACGTCGGTCTCCAGGGCCGACACGTCGGCCGGGTAGGAGCCCGCGTCGACCTGCTCGGCATATCCGGGCAGCCAGCCGGCCACCTCCTCGGCGATCATCCGCGTGAACGGCGTGAACGTCGCGGCGTCCACGCCGGCCGTCCTGAGCAGCGCCACGCCCTGGAGCCAGCCGTTCAGCACGCTCCACATCATGGCCAGCCCGGCCACGTCGTACAGCGAGGCCAGCCCGTGGTCCTCGCCCAGGTAGGTGAGGGTGCCGAGCGCTTCGAGGACCGGCCGGTGCGTCTCGAAGTCCTGGTGCGGCCCGCTGTGCAGGATCACCGCCCCGGCGGTCCCGATGGACGGCGGGATGGCCATGACGGCGCCGTCGAGGTAGCGGGCGCCGCGCTCCCCGGCCCACCGGGCGGTCTCCCTGGCCTGGGCCGAGTCGCCCGACGTCAGGTTGACCAGCGTGGCGCCGTCCAGGTCGGCCGTGGCCAGCAGCTCGCGCACGGCCTGGTAGTCGGTGAGACAGATGATCGTCAGCGGGCTCGCCTTGATCGCGTCGGCGGCAGTGGGGGCCAGTCGCGCCCCCTCGGCGACCAGCTCGCCGGCCTTGGCCGCCGTGCGGTTCCACACGGTGGTGGGGTGCCCGGCCCTGAGGAACGCCCCGGCCAGCGCCCGGCCCATCAGCCCGAGCCCGAGAACGGTAACGGAAGAGGTGGTTTCGTTGTTCATGCCAGCATCGTCAACGTTGATACCGGTATGAAGGTCAAGTGAGGGTGCGATGCGGATCGGGGAACTGAGTCGCCGGACGGGCGTCAACGCCCACCAGCTGCGCTACTACGAGGCCCAGGGCCTGCTGGAGGCCGAGCGCGGGTCCAACGGCTACCGCGAGTACGACGAGGACGCCGTGCTGCGGGTGAAACAGATCCGCCACCTGCTCGGGGCCGGGCTGTCGTCGGAGGACATCGCCTACCTGCTGCCGTGCGCGGCCGGCGAGGAGCCTGAGCTGCTGGGCTGTCCCGAGCTGCTGGACGCCATGCGGGCGCGGATGCGGCGGCTGGAGGACCAGATGGACCGCCTCGCCCAGTCGCGCGACGCCCTGGCCCGCTACATCGTCGCGGCCGAGCGCACGAGCGCCGACAGCTACCCGCCCTTCCACGGCGCGGGCCTGGCCGTCACGGGAGTCGGATGAGACGCCGCTCGACGGCGGCGGTGACGGCGGCCGTGCGCGTGTCGACGCCGAGCTTGCCGTAGATGTGCACCAGGTGGGTCTTGACCGTCGCCTCGGTGATGAACAGCCGCCTGGCGATCTCCCGGTTGCCCGCCCCGCTGGCCAGCAGCTCCAGGATCTCCACCTCACGGCCGCTGAGCGCGGGCGCGGGCTCGCGCATCCGCCGCAGCATCCGCGTCGCCACCTTGGCCGACAGCACCGTCTCGCCGCGCGCCGCGGCCCGGATGCCCTGGAACAGCTCCTCCGGCGGGCAGGCCTTGAGCAGGTAGCCGGTGGCCCCGGCGTCGACGGCCCGCATGAGGTCGGCGTCGGTCTCGTACGTGGTCAGGACCAGGACCTGCGGCGGCGGGGACAGCTCGCGGACCCGCCGGGTGACCTCGACGCCGTCGATGCCGTCGCCGAGCTGCAGGTCCATGAGCACGACGTCCGGCCGCGCGGCGGCGATGCCGCGCAGCGCCTCGGCCCCGCCCTCGGCCTCGCCGACGATCTCCATGTCGTCCTCGCCGGACAGCAACGCCACCAGCCCCGCCCGCACCACGGGATGGTCGTCCACCAGGAACAGCCTCATCGCTCCCCGATCCTGCCGGGCACCCGGGCGGCGACCGCCGTCCCCTCGCCGGGCGCGCTCTCGACGGTCAGCACGCCGCCCACCTCCGCCAGCCGGTCGCGCATCGCCCGCAGCCCGAAGCCCCGGCCGGGGGCCGGGACCGGCTCGGCGAACCCGGTCCCGTCGTCGAAGACGTCCAGCGTCACCTCGCCGTCGAGGTAGGACAGGGTCACGGTGGCGGTGCGGGCGCCGGAGTGGTCGCGGACGTTGGCGAGCGCGCCCTGGGCGACCCGCAGCAGCGCCGCCTGCACGTCGGGCTCCAGCGGGTACGGCTCGCCCTCCAGCCGGAAGCGGACCCGGGCCGCGCCCGCCTCGCTCTCGCCGAGGCGGGCCAGCGCCTCGGGCAGCGTCACGTCGACCAGGCCCGGCGGCTGGAGGTCGCGGACGAACCGGCGGGCCTCGTCGAGGTTCTGCTCGGCCGCCGCGGCGGCCCGCCGGACGTGGGCGCGGGCCCGGTCGGGGTCGGCCGTCCACATCCGGTCGGCCGCCTGCAGCAGCAGGCCCATGCTGGTCAGCCCCTGGGCGAGCGTGTCGTGGATCTCCCTGGCCAGGCGCTCTCGCTCCTCCAGGACACCGGTGCGGTGCCGCGAGTCGGCCAGCGTGCCGCGCGTGCGGATCAGGTCGTCGATGAGGAGTTGCCGGGCGGCGCTCTCCCGCTGGAGCTCCCAGAAGATCACCGCGGTCATGGTGGCGATGCCGATCGGCGCGAGGATGAGGCTGGGGTCGATCTCCCGGGCGATCTTGAGCTGGGCCGCGATGACGATCAGCGTGAGCGTCGCGGCGGCCACGGCGAACCCCCGCGCGCTCAGCAGCCGCAGGCACACGAACAGCAGCGGGACCGCGCACCAGCTGAACGACGGCGCGAGCACCACCAGCGCCAGCCAGATCACGGCCACGCAGCCGAGCCACACCAGCCGGCCGCGCCCGAGCCGGCCCCAGAACACGATCCCCACCGCGTACGCCACCGCGAGGACGGCGCAGACGACCAGGGCGGCGACGGTCTGCGCGACCAGCCCGTGCCGCGACACCAGCCGCAGCGCGGAGGCCACGAGCAGCAGGTAGAACCCCACGTGCATGGCCCAGTTGAGCCACGTGCGCTCCCTCATCACCCCTCCCCGTCCGCTCATCTTCCGACGTTATCCCCTGTGGTCGGAGGGCGGATCAACCGATCGGTTGACCGGCGGCCCGGCCGATCGGCGCGCGGGGATCGTCCGTCCTCGCGATGGCGGCAGGCCCGCCCGGCGGCAGGCTGGGACCGCAAGCTTCACCCGCTGACCTTGGGAGACCTGATGACCGGATCGTTCCGCACCCGCCTGATCGCCGGCGCCGTCACGGGGCTCGCGCTCCTGACCGCCGCCCCCTCCCCCGTCCAGGCCGCCGCGCCCGCCCCCGCCGTCGTCCAGACGGGTACGCTGTCGGCCGGCGCCGCGCTCAAGGTCGCCGACGCCGCGCTGAAGGAGGCCGCCAAGCTGAAGCAGCGCGTCACGGTGGTGATCGTGGACCGGTCCGGCGCGACCCGGCTGGTGCTCAAGGGCGACGGCGCGGGCCCGCAGACCGAGGAGTCGGCCCGGCGCAAGGCGTTCACCGCCGTGTCCTTCGGCCGGGCGACCAGCGAGCTCGCCAAGGGCCTGACCGGCTCCGGCCCGAACATCGCCGACATCCCGGGCACCCTGTTCCTGGGCGGCGGCGTCCCCCTGGCCTCCGGCGGCGCCCCCGTCGCGGGCATCGGCGTCGGCGGCGCCCCCAGCGGCGAGATCGACGAGGCCATCGCCCTCGCCGGCGCCAAGGCGGTCGCCGGGCAGCTCGGCTGAACCGCCCTCCGACGTGCAGGATGATGGGATGAGGCGCCGGACGATTCTGGCCTGCGGGATCGGGCTGCTGCTCGCGGCCTGCGGTTCCCGGACGCGAGACGGTGTGAAAGGAGACAACGTGCTCAACGAGGAACTACGGGCCGCCGCCGCGCGCGGTGACGCCGCAGCGGTGCGCGACGCGCTGGCGTCCGGAGCCGACGTCGAGTCCCGTGACGGGCAGCGCCGCACCGCGCTGCTGCTGGCCGCCGCGGCCGACCACGTCGAGGCCGCCAAGGTGCTCGTCGCCGCCGGGGCCGACCCCGACGCGCAGGACGCCAGGCAGGACACCTCGTGGCTGGTCACCGGCGTGACCGGGAGCGTCGAGATGCTGCGGGCGCTCCTCCCGGCCGGCCCCGACCTGACGATCCGCAACCGCTACGGCGGCGTCTCCCTCATCCCGGCCTGCGAGCGCGGCCACGTCGACTACGTGCGCGAGGTGCTCAAGACCGGCATCGACGTCGACCACGTCAACGACCTCGGCTGGACTGGCCTCCTGGAGGCCGTCATCCTGGGCGACGGCGGCCCCGCCCACCAGGAGATCGTCCGCCTGCTCATCGCGGCCGGCGCCGACGTCGACCTGGCCGACCGCGACGGCGTCACCCCGCTCGCCCACGCCGTCGCCAAGCAGCAGACCGAGGTGGCCGCCCTGCTGCGCGGGGCCGGGGCGCACTGACGCCGCCCGGGCCCGCGCCGGCTCAGGTCACGGGCAGGGCGGTGGCCAGCAGGATGACGCCGATCGACCCGATCAGCGACGAGATCGCCAGCGCCCGGGCCAGGGCGCGGCGGCCGGCGCCGCTGGCCCAGCCGTGCAGCGCGGCGGCCACCATGACCGCGCAGAAGAGCAGCAGCTTGGCCGCCAGGATCCGCCCGTAGCCGGGCTCGGCCAGCGAGTCCCAGGTGACGCCCTTGTGCAAGGCGATCGCCACACCCGTGGCGAGCTGCACGGGCAGGAACACCGCGGCGGTGATCACCCCGAACCGGCGGCCGACCGCGGTCAGCATCTGGGCCCGCAGCCGGTCGTCGAGCTGCCGCCGGGCCAGCGGCAGCACCACCAGCGAGACCGTGAGCTGCCCGCCGACCCACAGCGCCGCCGCCAGCACGTGCAGGAACCGCACCACCGCCCACCACGTCATCGGGCGCCCACCCGGAACAGGCCGTGCGCGCCCGCCTCGGCGTGCCGCATCGTGTGGTCGACCACCGGATACGTGCCCGGCTCGGGGAAGACCAGCTCGGCGAAGCCGCCCTGGGCGGGGGCCAGGTCCAGCACCTGGGCGCCGCCCGGATCGTCCGTGCGCACCTGATACGCCCCTTCCTTGTAGACCGTGTCGAACGGCGCCCCGACCACGTGCAGGGCCGTGCCCGAGCTGGGACCGGCGGCCACAACCCAGATCCGCACCCGCTCGCCGGCCCTGGCGGTCAGCGGCGCGTGGTCGTAGCCGGCGGCGGTGCCGTTGAACATCCAGCCGTCCGGCCGGCCCTCGCGGATCTTGGCCACCTGCGCGTCGCCGCCCGGCTCGCCGAGGTGGAGCTCGCTCTGTACCAGAAGGTACTCCCGGTCCACGGTGGGCAGGCCGGGAGGGTCGATGATCACCGCGCCGAACATGCCGTTGGCGATGTGCTGGCTCATCGGCATGGTGGAGCAGTGGTAGAGCCAGGCCCCGGCGAACCCGGCCCGGAAGCGGTACGTGAGCCGCTCCCCCGGCTCGATGGTGCGCATGACGCCGTCGGGCGCGTTGGCCCCGGCGTGGAAGTCGATGCCGTGGCCGGTGGTGCCGCCGTTGACGAACGTGACGGTGAAGACGTCGCCGACCTTGCCGCGCAGCACCGGGCCGGGCACGGTGCCGTCGAACGTCCACACCCGCTGCCGCACGCCGGGCGCGACCTCCCACACGACGGTGTCGTCCACGCGGATCTCGACGGCGTGCTCGGTGCCGCCCGGCGCGGGGTCGAGCGCCGCGTCGTACGGGCTCCAGCCCGGCGACATGGGGGCGGCCAGGTCGAGGCCGCCCGCCGTGGCGTGCCCGCCGTGCCCGGTGGCGGCCCCGGCGTCGGACCGGGCATCGGCCTGGACGTCGGACCGGGCCTCGGACCGGGCCTCGGACCGGGCGTCCGAGGGGACGATGCGCATGGTCATGCCGGCGGCGCGGTGCCCGGCGACCGTGCACCAGCCGTCCACCGGCGCGGCGAGCGGGGCCAGCGTCAGCGTGGCGCGTTCCCCCGCTCCCAGCAGCGGGGTGCGCTCGCCGGTGGCCAGCCGCAGGTCGTGCCGCTGGGCGTCGGCGTTGGTGACGCGCAGGGTCAGCACGGTGCCTGCGGGGGCCTCGATCACGGCGGGCCGGACCTTCATGCCGGACAGCGTCACCTCCACGGTGCGGGCCCCGGTGGCGGTGACGGTCACCGGCGGGCCGCCCGTGCCGGTCATCGACACGACGACCGCGCCCGCCGTCAGCAGGCATCCGGCCGCCACCCCGGCCACCGCGGGCCACGCGGACGCGCGCCCGGCCCGCGTCCCGTCCGCGTCCGCCCCGGTGCGGGACCGGACCAGCGCGAGCACGGCCAGCAGCACGAACGCGGCGACGGCGGCCAGCACCAGCGTCCAGCCCAGCAGCCGCAGCGGCTCGGGCACCGGGAGCGCGAGCAGCGGCACGCCCAGGTTGAGCGCCGCCAGCCGCGCCTTCCAGCCGCGCTCCAGCAGGGCGGCGTTCTCCTTGAACCGGACCGGGCCGCCGCCGAGCACGGCGGGCAGCAGGTGCAGCAGCGAGCCGAGCAGCACCTGGGCGACGAACCCGGCGAGCACCAGCGGCAGCAGCGGCTCCAGCGCGGCGGCCACCTGCCCGGCCGGCCGGGTGGCCACGACGACCAGGTTCGCCGCCAGCGCCACCTCGAACCACACCACACCGGCCCCCAGCGTCCAGGCCGCCCCGGTGTGCGGGCGCCGGGCGCGTACCGCCGGGACGAGCGGGGCCAGCGCCGTCAGCGCCCCGGCCGCGTACAGGACCAGTCCCGCGGCGGCCGCCCACCGCCAGCCCGCCGCGAGCGCGCCGACGGCGGCGGCCAGACCCGGCGCGGCCAGCCACAGCCCGATCCGGGAGGCGCGGCGGGTGCCGTCCGGCATGCGGGTGCGCAGCACGGTCGGCCACAGCGTGAACAGCGTGCCCAGCACGGTCAGGCCCACCCAGCCGAGCACGTTCGCCTCGGCGTGCGCCGCCTGCAGCCGCTCGTGCGTCACACCGCCGCCGGGCTGGGCGGCCAGCAGCCCGCCCAGCGCGCCGCCGGCCGCCAGCGCCACGGCCGCGCTCACGTACCAGCCGATGACGTGCCCGAACCTGCCAGGCAGCGCCCGGCGCAGCAGCGTGACCAGCACGTACGCGTGCCACAGCACGACCGCCACCACCACGGCCGCCCCGGCGACGGCGGGCTGCCACGGGCCGGCGGCGACCCCGTACAGGATCGCCGCCGTCGCGGCGTTGAGCAGGGCCAGCCGCGCCAGGCTGCCGTGCCGGGCGGGCGCGCGGGCGCGCAGCAGCGCGACGGCGAAGTGCTCGCTCCAGATGAGGATCGCGGTCGAGACCGCGCCGAGCAGGAACACGTGGACGAGCAGCCAGCGCGGCGCGGGCAGCGCGTCGCCCGCGAGCGCCGTGGCGAGGGTCAGTCCGAGCCAGCCGACGACGATGGCGTTCGCCCGCAGGTGCCACGACGCGCGCGGACGCGCAGGGCCCGGCCGGAGGCGCACCCCGACGGGGATCTCCTGCCTGGTCACCGGGTCACCTCGCGCAGGATGCGGTCCACGACGTCGGCGGCCGAGTGGTCCTCGGGGAGCCCGGTGAGGAAGCCGGTGTCCTGGCCGAGCGTGAGCAGGGCGGGCTCGCGGTAGCCGTCGGCCCGGTGCTGGCCGAGGCCGACGGCGGCGAGCAGCGCGTTGCACAGGCACCGGCGGCCGTCGGCCTCCTCGGCGGGCCTGCCCTTGCGCACGTAGGCGTCGACCGGTTCGGCCGCGCAGCGGTAGCCGATCCCGCCGCCCGGTCGCACGTACGGGGTGCGCAGGTAGCCCAGGTCGCACAGGCGGGGCCGGTCGGCGTACACGGTGGCGTCCGACAGCGTGCCCGGCACGTCGGCGATCTTGAACGGGAAGCCGGTCGGCGAGGCGCGCGGGTCGTTGCGGACCTCCAGCGTGCCGTCGGCGGCCTGCCGCAGCAGCCGCCGCCGCAGCCCGGGGTCGAGGCCGGACTCGCGGCACAGCGCGAACGCCGAGCCGACCTGGATGCCGGCGGCCCCGGCCGCCCGCGCCCGCGCCAGGCCGCCGGGCGTGCCGTAGCCTCCGGCCAGCCAGAACGGCAGCCCGAGCGCCGCCATCTTGGCGGGGTCGGCCTCGTCGCGCGGCCCGTAGACGGGCTGGCCGTCGGCGTCGAGCCGCATCCGGCCGCGCGGCGGCGCGCTGTGGCCGCCGGCGACGGGCGTCTCCAGGACGAAGCCGTCCGGCCGGGTGGCCGGGGTGCGCGCCAGGTAGAGGGCCAGGACGTGCGAGGACACGATGGCCAGCAGCCGGGGCCGGGCGAGCGGCCGGGTGAGGCCGAGGAGCGCGCCCGGGTCCAGCTCGGCGTGGTGGCCGGTGTCGTCGCCGCCCGCCACGGTGACGGTGACGCGGGCGGGCCGGTGCGCGGCCAGGTCGTCGAGCAGCCTCGGGATCTCCGCCGGGATGCCGGCGCCCACGAGCACGTAGTCGACGCCGGCCAGCATCGCCCCGTAGACGGCGGCGGGCGTGGCCATCTGGATCTTCTCCAGGTAGTTGATCCCGACCGGGCCGTCATGGCCCTCCTTGGCGAGGAACACCTCGGCGAAGTTCGCGACCACGGCCAGCTCGTCGCGGGCGCGGCTGGGCCGCAGCCCGAGCCGGGGCACCGGCCGGTACGGCAGCCCGGGATCGGCCCCGCCGGGCACGAAGTAGCGGGCGAGCACCCGCTCGGCGACCTCGGGCGCCGGGAAGCGGGCCAGCGCCCGGCGCAGGTGCCCGCCGGGGTCGCCGCGCTGCAGCCGCCGCGCCAGGGTGGCGTCCAGCGCGGTGCCGGACACGACGCCGAGCTGCCCGGTGGCGGCCACGGCGCGGGCCAGCCGCCACCCGGACACCCCCACGCCCATGCCGCCCTGGATCAGGAGCGGGACCGCCGGGGCGGCGGCGCCGACGAGCGCGTCCGTGCCGCCGGGGGTGGCGAACCGGCGGCCGGTCACCGGGTGCTCCCGGGGCGCGCGGTGCGGCGGCGGTAGACGACGTAGGGCCGCCACAGGTAGGCGACCGGCGCCGACCACACGTGGACGAGCCGGGTGAACGGCCACATCGCCAGGAACACCCACGCCGACAGCGCGTGCAGCTGGAAGATCAGCGGCACGCCCGTCATCAGCGACGGGTCGGGGCGCAGGGTCAGCACGCCGCGGAACCAGACGGCGATCGTCGCCCGGTAGTCGTAGCCGCCGCCGATCAGGTTCTCGCCCACGGTCCCGGCCATGCCGAGCAGGATCACCACCGCCATGACGGCGAACAGCGCCTTGTCCGTGCGGGTGGTGGTGCGGCGGACGCGCGGGCTGGTGAGGCGGCGGGCCAGCAGCAGCGCCAGCCCGGCCACCACCATCACCCCGGCGACGGTCCCGGCGGTCACCGACACCAGGTGGTAGGCGTGCTCGGACACGCCGACGGCCTCGGTCCAGCCCTTGGGCACCAGCAGGCCCAGGGCGTGCCCGCCGATCGCGGCGAGCACGCCGAGGTGGAACAGCGGCGAGCCGAGCCGCAGCAGCCGGCTCTCCAGCACCTGGGTGGTGCGGGTGGTCCAGCCGAACTGGTCGACGCGCCAGCGCCACACGTGCCCGACGACGAAGACCGTCAGGGCGATGTACGGGACGACGACCCACAGGGCGACGCTCATGGCCGCGCCTCCATTTCGTTCACGGCCGGCCCGAACGGCGCGAGCCCGACCTCCTCGGCGGGCGGCCCGGCGAGCGCGAGGTCGGCGACGGCGGCCTGCTCGGCCGCCGACAGTCCGGGCAGCTCCGCGCAGAGCGCGTCGAGGACGAGCGCGTACGGGGAGCCGCTGTCGTGCAGGGCGGTGCGGATGAGCTCCAGGCCCTTGCGGTGCTGGCGCAGCGGCGCCTCGCCGGCGGCGGGCCCGGCCAGGGCGGCGAACTCGCACACCACGGGCAGGAAGTCGGGCAGCTCGCCGTCGGGCGGGGTGAGCCCGGCCACCCGGTAGCGCTGCTTCAGCGTGAGCAGGGCCATGCCGCGGCGGCGGGTGTCGCCGTGCAGGTAGTAGGTGAGGTAGAGGCTGGAGCGGCGGCGCAGGTCGAACGTCTCGACGTAGGCGCGGGCCAGCGGCATCGGCTCGGCGTCGGCGAACCAGCGCAGGAACCGCTCCAGCGCGTCGCGGGCGGGCGAGGCGGGCAGCGTCGCGGCGGCGCGGCCGAGCCCGGGGCGGGCGGCGAGCAGCCCGGCGTCGGGATACTGCAGCAGCAGGGAGACCAGCCGGAACAGGGTCGCCCGGCCGGGCGCGTCCTCGGCGCGCGGGGTGCGCCTGGTCAGGAGCTTCACGGCGTGCCTCCCTTGCCCACGAAGAGCTTCAGGCCCGTCCGGCCGTCGGTGCGGCGGCCGGTGAGCGCGGCGGGGTGGAACTCGCTCATGCCGGGCCCGCCGTCGCCGTCCAGGCTGCATCCGCCGGCCTGGGCGGACAGCGCGGCGGCGTCCTCGCGGTGCGCGGCGGGCACGACGTAGCGCTCCTCGTACTTGGCGATGGCCAGCAGCCGGTACATCTCCTCCAGGTCGGCCGCCGGCATGCCGACGGACTCCAGCAGGTCGCCGGAGACGGCGCCGTCGAGGGTCCGGGCCCGCATGTGGGCGCGCATCGCCGACAGCTTCATCAGCACCCCGGCTACCACCTCGGTGTCGCCGGCGGAGAACAGGCTCGCCAGGTAGTCCAGCGGGATGCGCAGGTCGGTGATGGCGTGGAAGACGTTGTCGGGGTCGTCGGCGTCGGCGCCCGCCCCGGTGACCGCGTCGAGCACCGGCGACAGCGGCGGGATGTACCAGACCATGGGCAGCGTCCGGTACTCCGGGTGCAGCGGCAGCGCCACCCGGTAGCGCATGGCCAGCCGGTAGATCGGCGACCGCCGCGCCGCCTCGATCCAGTCGTCGCTGATGCCGGAGGCGCGGGCGGCCTCGGCCACGGCGGGGTCGTCCGGGTCCAGGAACACCTTCCGCTGCGCCTCCAGCAGGTCGCGCGGGTCGGCGACCCGGGCCGCGTCCAGGACCGCGTCGGCGTCGTACAGGACGAGGCCGATGTAGCGAAGCCGGCCCACGCACGTCTCGGCGCACACGGTCGGCTGCCCGGCCTCGATCCTCGGGAAGCAGAACGTGCACTTCTCGGCCTTGCCGGTCCGGTGGTTGACGTACACCTTCTTGTACGGGCACGACGAGACGCACATGCGCCAGCCTCGGCAGCGGTCCTGGTCGACCAGGACGATGCCGTCCTCCTCGCGCTTGTACATGGCGCCCGACGGGCAGGCGGCGACGCAGGCGGGGTTGAGGCAGTGCTCGCAGATGCGCGGCAGGTGGAACATGAACGTCCGGTCGAACTCCAGGCGCACCTTCTCCGCCATCGCGGCCAGATTGGGGTCGCCGTGGGCGTGCTCGGGGGCGCCGCCGAGGTCGTCCTCCCAGTTCGCGCCCCAGGTGATGGCCATGTCGTCGCCGGTGATGGCCGACTTGGGGCGGATGACCGGGGTGTGCGGGCCGGCGGGCGCGTTGATCAGCGTGTCGTAGTCGTAGGTCGCCGGCTCGTAGTAGTCGTCGAGCTGCGGCAGGTCGGGGTTGGCGAACAGGTTGAGCAGCCGCCTGGCCCGGCCGCCGGCCCGGAGCTTGAGTCGGCCGCGCCGGTCGAGCTGCCAGCCGCCGCGCCAGCGTTCCTGGTCCTCGTAGCGCTTGGGGTAGCCGACGCCGGGCTTGGTCTCGACGTTGTTGAACCACACGTACTCGACGCCGTCCCGGTTGGTCCAGGTCTGCTTGCAGGTGACCGAGCAGGTGTGGCAGCCGATGCACTTGTCCAGGTTCATCACCATGGCGACCTGGGCGAGCACGCGCATCAGTACGTCACCTCCTGGCCGCGCCGGCGGATCACCGTGATCTCGTCACGCTGGTTGCCGGTCGGGCCGTAGTAGTTGAAGCCGTAGGTGAACTGGGCGTAGCCGCCGATGAGGTGGCTGGGCTTGAGCAGCAGGCGGGTGAGCGAGTTGTGCACGCCGCCGCGCCTGCCGGACTTCTCCGTCAGCGGCACGTTCACGTTGCGGTCCTTGGCGTGGTACATGTACACGGTCCCGGCCGGCATCCGGTGCGAGACGACCGCGCGGGCGACCACGACGCCGTTGCGGTTGTACGCCTCGATCCAGTCGTTGTCGGCGACCCCGATCTTCGCCGCGTCGGCGTCGCTCATCCAGATCGTCGGCCCGCCGCGTGACAGCGCCAGCATGTAGGCGTTGTCCTGATACTCGGAGTGGATCGACCACTTGGAGTGCGGGGTCAGATAGCGGACCGTGACCTCGGCCGCGTCCCCGTCGCCCTGCTCGCCGAAGTGGCGGCGCATGTTGAGCGGCGGCCGGTAGGCGGGAAGCTGCTCGCCCAGCTCGGCGATCCACTCGTGGTCGAGGAAGAAGTGCTGGCGGCCGGTCAGCGTGTGCCACGGTTTGTCGCGTTCGACGTTGATGACGAAGGCGGAGTAGCGGCGCCCGCCGGTCTCCGAGCCCGACCACTCGGGTGAGGTGATGACGGGCTGCGGCCGGGTCCGGGTGTCGGCGAACGTGATCCGCTTGCCCTCGTGCTCGGCGGCCAGGTCGGCCAGCCGGGTGCCGGTGCGCCGTTCCAGCGTCTCGAAGCCCTGCGTGGCCAGCCTGCCGTTGGTGGTGCCGGACAGCGCCAGGATCGCCTCGCACATCCGGTCGGCGCTCTCCAGGGAGATCCGGCCGCCGGGGGTGAGGCCGTTCTTGGCGCGCAGGTGGTCGAGCTCGGGGCCGACCTCGTACGTGACGGCCTTGGTCGTCAGGCCCAGCTCCTCGAAGAGCGGGCCGACGGCGCGCATCCGCTCGCCGACGGCGGCGTAGTCGCGCTCGATCGTCACGATCTTCGGCATGGTCCGGCCGGGGACGGGCTCGCACTCGCCGTGCTTCCAGTCCAGGACCCGGCCGCCGGGCTGGGCCAGCTCGTCCGGGGTGTCGTGGGCGAGCGGCACGGCCAGCACGTCGGTGCGCCGCCCGAGGTGGGCGGCGGCCAGCTCGGAGAAGCGGTCGGCCAGCGTGAGGAAGGCGTCGTAGTCGCTGCGGGCCTGCCACGGCGGCGCGATGGCCGGGTTGAACGCGTGCACGAACGGGTGCATGTCGGTTGAGGACAGGTCGTGCTTCTCGTACCAGGTCGCGGCGGGCAGCACCACGTCGGCGAACAGCGCCGTGGACGTCATCCGGAAGTCGATCGTGGTCAGCAGGTCGAGCTTGCCCTCGGCGGCCTCCTCGCGCCAGGTCACCTCAGCGGGCCGCAGTCCCTCCTCATTGCGGGTCTCGGCGTCGGCGCCGAGCAGGTGGCGCAGGAAGTACTCGTTGCCCTTGCCCGAGGAGCCGAGCAGGTTGGCCCGCCACACGGTCAGCACGCGCGGGAAGTTGGCCGGGTCGCCGGGGTCCTCGGCGGCGAAGCGCAGCCGCCCGGACTTCAGCTCGGCCACGACGTGCTCGGCCGCCGGGACGCCCTTGGCGGCGGCCTCGTCGGCGAGGGTGAGCGGGTTGCGGTCGAACGTCGGGTGCGAGGGCAGCCAGCCGAGCCGCGCGGCCTGGGCGTTGCAGTCGGCGAACGACCTGCCCGCGAACCTGCCGGGGCCGAGCGGGCTGGCGAGCTCGTCCGCGCCGATCCGCTCGTAGCGCCACTGGTCGGTGGCCAGGTACCAGAACGCGGTGCCGGCCATGTGCCGGGTCGGCCGCTGCCAGTCGAAGGCGAACGCCAGATGCTGGAAGCCGGTCACCGGCCGGACCTTCTCCTGGCCGACGTAGTGCGCCCAGCCGCCGCCGTTGACGCCCTGGCAGCCGGTCAGCAGCACCAGCGTGAGGAAGGAGCGGTAGATCTGGTCGGAGTGGAACCAGTGGTTGGTGCCCGCCCCCATTGCGATCATCGACCGGCCGCGGGTGCGCTCGGCGTTGCGGGCGAACTCCCGCGCGATCCGGGTGATCGTCGCCGCGGGCACGGAGGTGATCTCCTCCGCCCAGGCGGGCGTGTACGGCTGGGCGGCGTCGTCGTACGACGCCGGCCACTCGCCCGGCAGGTCGCGGGCCACCCCGTACTGGGCCATGAGCAGGTCGAACACGGTGGTGACGAGCCTGCCGCCGACCTCGGTGGCCGGGACGCCGCGCCGCATCGCCGCGCCGCCCTCGGTGTCGCCGGTGTCGAAGCGCGGCAGGTCGACGGCGACCGCGTCCGGCGCGCCGAGCAGCGTCAGCTTCGGCGTGACGCCGTCCAGGCCGAGGTTCCAGCGGCCCTCGCCCTCCTGCCCCCAGCGGAAGCCGAGCGAGCCGTTCGGCACGACCGGGCGGCCGGTCGGCTCGTCCAGCAGGACGGTCTTGAACCGCGCGTTCTCGCTCTCCTCGCCGAGGTCGGCGGCGGTCAGGAACCCCCCGGGCACGTACGCGTCCCCGCGCGGCTCCAGCGTCACCAGGAACGGCAGATCGGTGTATTTCCTGACGTAGTCGGTGAAGTACGGGACCGTGCGGTCGCGGAAGAACTCCGTCAGCGTCACGTGCCCCATCGCCATGGCCAGCGCCCCGTCCGTGCCCGGGTGCGGGGCCAGCCAGTCGTCGGCGAACTTGACGTTGTCGGCGTAGTCGGGGCTGACCGCGACGACCTTGGTGCCCTGATAACGCGCCTCGGTCATGAAGTGGGCGTCGGGCGTGCGGGTGACCGGGATGTTGGAGCCCCACATGATCAGGTAGCGGGAGTTCCACCAGTCCGCCGCCTCCGGCACGTCCGTCTGGTCGCCCCACACCTGCGGGGAGGCGATCGGCAGGTCGGCGTACCAGTCGTAGAAGGACAGCAGCGTGCCGCCGATCATCGACAGGAACCGGGTGCCCGCGGCGAACGAGGCCATCGACATCGCCGGGATCGGCGAGAACCCCACCACCCGGTCCGGCCCGTACTCCTTGATCGTGTGGACGTGCGCGGCGGCCATCAGCTCGACGGCCTCGTCCCAGCTCGCCCGGACCATGCCGCCCTTGCCGCGCGCCCGCTTGTAGGCCCGCGCCCGCTCCGGGTCGCCGGTCAGCTCCGCCCACGCCAGCACCGGGTCACCCAGCCGGGCACGGGCCTCGCGCCACATCTCCAGCAGCACCCCGCGCACGTACGGGTAGCGCACCCGCGACGGCGAGTAGGTGTACCAGGAGAAGGACGCGCCACGGGGGCAGCCGCGCGGCTCGTACTCGGGCGACTCCGGCCCCACCGACGGGTAGTCGGTCGCCTGGTGCTCCCATGTGATCAGGCCGTCCTTGACGAACACCTGCCAGGAGCACGAGCCGGTGCAGTTCACGCCGTGGGTCGAGCGCACCACCTTGTCGTGCGACCACCGGTCCCGGTAGAAGCGGTCCCAGGCGCTCGGGTCCACCTGGTGCAGGGTGCGGCCGTCCGCCGACACCTCCGACCTGGTGAAGAAGGCGCGGGCGGCGAGCAGCGGCCCCATGCCGGGGATGGCGTCGATATCAGTCACAGGTCTTCCTCACCGTCGGATGAGTTCAGCCTCGTGCTGTCGGCGCCTGTCCCGGCAGGGACCAAAGTCCCTAGGTGCGGGCCCGATGGGCCCGCGCGGACCGCGTCAGAGGGGCACGTGCCAGAGCAGCCGCGTGCCGCCGCCCTCGGGCGACTCCACGTCCGCCTCGCCGCCCAGCAGCGCCGCCCGTTCGCCGATGTTGCGCAGGCCGCTGTGCCGGGCCCGCTCCCCCACGCCGACGCCGTCGTCGCTCACCACGAGCGTGAGCGCCGAGCCGGCGACCTCGACCAGCACGTCCGCGCGGGTGGCCCGGGAGTGGCGCACCACGTTCGACAGCGCCTCGCGCAGCACCGCCAGCAGGTGCTCGGCGACCGCGTCGGGGACGAGCGTGTCCAACTGGCCCTCCATCCGGAGGCCCGGCATGAAGCCGAGATGCCCGCCCGCGCCCTCGACCAGGTCGACGATCTGCCCGCGCAGGCTCGGCGCCGCCTCCTCGCGCGGGCCCTGGAGGGCGAAGATGGACGAGCGGATCTGCCGGATGGTCTCGTCCAGCTCGTCGATGGCGTGCTGCAGCCGCTTGCCCGCCTCCGGCCGCTCGACCAGCCGGACCGTGCTCATCAACGTCATGGCGGTCGCGAACAGCCGCTGGATGACCAGGTCGTGCAGGTCCTTGGCGATCCGGTCACGGTCCTCCAGCAGGCCGAGCCGTTCGGCGTCGCGGCGGGCCTCGGCCAGCTCCAGCGCGATCGCCGCCTGCCCGGCGAACGACTGCAGCATCTGCCGGTCGGCGTCGCTGAACGGCAGCCGCCCGCTCCGCTTGGCCAGCGTGAGCACGCCGTGCACCTTCGGCGCGGTGCCCAGCGGCACCATGAGGCCGGGCCCGAGGCCGAGCCGCCGCAACGGCGAGCCGGTGCCGGGCGCGCCGTGCAGGTCCTGGTCGGTCATCGGCTCGCCCCGGGTGAACACCTCGCCCACGGACGTGCCCGGCACCGGGAAGGCGGTGCCCCGCACGTCGGCCGCGCCCTCCCCCTCGGCGACCGCCACGCTCAGCGACTCGCCCGACGGCTCCGGCAGCAGCACCTCGACCAGGTCGGCGTCGCACATCTCGCGGGCCCGCGCCGCCACCGTGGTGAGCACCTGCCGGGGCTCGGCGCCGGACAGCAGGCTCGTGGTCACCTCGGCCGACGCCTGCAGCCAGGTCTCGCGCCGCCGCGACTCCTCGTACAGCCGGGCGTTCTCCACCGCGACGCCCGCCGCCGTGGCCAGCGCGATCACGACGGCCTCGTCCTCCTCGTCGAACTCGCCGCCGCCGCGCTTCTCCGTCAGGTAGAGGTTGCCGAACACCTCGTCGCGCACCCGGATCGGCACCCCGAGGAAGGTGCCCATCGGCGGATGGCCGGGCGGGAACCCGTACGACTCGGGATGGTCGGAGATACGCCCCAGCCGGACCGGCCGCGCGTCCTTGATCAGCAGCCCGAGCAGGCCGAGCCCGTGCGGCCAGTGCTCGATCCTGGCGATCTCCTCCTCGCTCAGCCCGACCGGGATGAACTGCACCAGCGTGCTGTCGTCGCCGACCACGCCCAGCGCCCCGTAAGCGGCGTCCACCAGCTTGGTGGCGGTCTCCACGATCCGCCGCAGCACCGTCTCCAGGTCCAGGTCGCTGCCCACGGACACCACGGCCTCGAGCAGCGCGTGCACCCGGTCCCGGGTGGCCAGCACGGCGTTCAGCCGGGTCTGCAGCTCGGCCAGCAACTCGTCCAGCCGCATCTGGGGCAGCAACGGGCTGTGCTCACTTTCGGACATACCGCTCAGTGTCGCACCGGCACCCGGCGATGCCGCGTTCAGGACCTTGGTCCCTTTTGCGGGAAAGCCGAGTGCGGATAGCGTCAAGGCATGATTCGCGTGTTCCTTGTCGACGACCATGAAGTGGTACGGCGCGGAGTCGCCGCCCTGCTCGACGGCGAGGACGACATCGAGGTGATCGGCGAGGCCGGCACGGCGGGGTCGGCCGTGGCCCGCATCCCGGCGCTCAAGCCCGACGTGGCGGTGCTCGACGTGCGGCTGCCCGACGGCAGCGGCGTGGACGTCTGCCGCGAGGTCCGCTCCAAGCTCCCCGGGCTGGCCTGCCTGATGCTGACCTCGTTCGCCGACGACGACGCCCTGTTCGACGCCGTCATGGCCGGGGCCGCCGGCTACGTGCTCAAGCAGATCCACGGCTCCGACCTGGTCGGCGCGGTGCGCACCGTCGCCTCCGGGCAGTCGCTGCTGGACCCGCAGACCACCGCCGCCATGCTCCAGCGGCTGCGCGACCAGGCCGCCCGGCGTGACCCACTGGCCGCGCTAACCGAGCAGGAACGGCACATCCTCGAACTGATCGGCGAGGGCCTGACGAACCGGCAGATCGGCGAGCGCCTGTTCCTGGCGGAGAAGACGGTCAAGAACTACGTGTCGAACCTGCTGGCCAAGCTGAACATGCAGCGCCGCACCCAGGCCGCCGTGCTGGCCGCCCGGCTGCGGGCTGATCGGCGGGATTGACGGGACTTTCGCCCCTGCCGGACGCCCGGCCGCACCGGCCAGGCTGGGGGCATGCGACTCGACTCATCCGGCCTGCGGGTGCTCTCCCGCGCCGAATGCCTGCGCCTGCTGGGCTCCGCCCCGATCGGGCGGATCGTCTTCACCGACCGGGCGCTGCCGGCCGTGCAGCCGGTCACGTTCTGCCTGGACGGCGAGCGCATCGTGATCCGCACCGGGCCGGGCTCCAAGCTCGCGGCGGCCACCCGGCACTCGGTGGTCGCCTTCGAGGCCGACGCCTTCGACCCGGACCTGCGGACCGGCTGGTCGGTGACCGCGGTGGGGCACGCTCGCGCCGCCCGCGACGCGTCGGAGGTGGCGCACCTGGCCAGGCTGCCGCTGACGCCGTGGGCGCCGGGCGAGCGCGACCACTTCATCCTGGTCAGGGCCGAGCAGATCTCCGGCCGGGCGATCAGGTGACCGCAGGCTCGCCCGGGTTCGCGCGCGGCACCCGCATGGCCAGCACCTGTCCCGGCCACGCCTCGTACCGGAAGGGCTCGGCAGGCGTGAAGCCGTTGCGCACGTAGTAGCCCACCAGCTGACCGCCGCCGCCCGCCCAGCAGTCGACGCGCAGCAGCTCCGCCCCGGCCCGCCGGGTCTCCTCGACGGCGAGGGCCAGCAGGGTCGCGCCGATGCCCCGGCCCGCGTGCCGCCGGTCGGAGACGAGCAGCCGGACGTACAGCTCGGGCTCGTCGGCCGGGGCGATGGGCATCTCGGCGCTCGGCCCGGAGTCCAGCACCATCGCGCCGACGGGCTCGCCGCCGAGCTCGGCGATGTGGGGAGCGCCGCCGGCCATGAGCTGCTCGATCCGCGCCGCCCCGCCGGGCCGCTGGGAGTAGGGCTGGGTGCCCCACTGCTCGGTGTTGCCGCGCGCGTTCATCCAGATCACGGCCGCGTCCATCATGGCGAGCATGGCCGGGGTGTCGGCGGGCCCGCCCGGCCGGATCCGCAGGGTGTCGTCGTTCACGGCGGCAGTCTAGTGAGCGGATATACGGTGGAGTGCGTCATTATTGGACGGGTGACGCGGCCGGCAGCGGGCCGCCGCGCTCGGGGCCGAACAGCATCGCGGACAGGTGCTCGACTCCCTGGCACACCGCGCCCACGGCCACGCACTCGTCGCCGAGCACGGAGGCCCGCACCTGCGGGGTGCGCAGGCACATGGTCTCCAGCTCGCCTCTCAGCGGCTCCAGCAGCACGTCGGCCGAGCGGGAGAAGCCGCCGCCGAGCACCACCAGCTCGGGGTCGACGGTGAGAGCCATCGCGGCGGTGGCCAGCGCGAGCACCTTGACGTACCGCAGCACGGCGCCGCGCGCCGCGGCGTCACCGCCCCGGGCGGCCTCGAACACCGCCGCCGCGACCGCGTCGGGCGGCGTGCCCGGCTCCACGGCGGGGAAGGCGTGCAGCAGGTCGCCCACGTGGCCGAGGTTGAACAGCGGGTGCAGGCCGATCTCCCCCGCCGCGCCGCCGGCGCCGCGCAGCGGGACCCCGTCGAGCACGATCGCGGCCCCGGCCCGGCGGCCGATGTGCAGGAACACCAGGTTCCCCGCGTCGCGGGCGACGCCCCTGCGGCACTCGGCCAGGGCGGCGAGCCGGCTGTCGTTGTCGACCAGGACCGGGCAGCGCAGCCGCGCGCCCAGGTGCTCGGCCAGCGGCACGCCCGGCCAGTCGCGGATGGCCCGCGACGCGACGACGCGTCCCTCCAGGTCGACGTGGCCCGTGCTGCCCGCGACCGCGATCCGGACGTCGCAGGCGGCGGTGCCCGAGCCGGCCAGGCAGGCGTCGACGACGCGGTCCACGGCGGCCAGCCGCTCGGCGCGCGGCTGCTCGGGGGTGACCGGTTCGCGCGTGATGTGCAGGACGGCGCCGTCGAGGTCGGCCACGACCGCGAGCACCTTGTGCGCCCCGATGTCGAGCCCGAGCACCCGGCCCGCCTCCGCGCGGAAGCGGTAGCGGCGCGCGGGCCTGCCCTTCTCCCCGCCGCTGGGGTCCAGCTCGGCGACCCAGCCCAGCCCCGTCAGGTCGTCGACCGCCGCCTTGACGGTGGCTCTGGCCAGGTCGGCGCGCTCGGCGAGCTGGGTCAGCGTCAGCGGCCCGGCGGAGCGCAAGGCGGAGAGTGCGGCGAGCGCGTTGTGGCGCCGCAGCCGCTGGAGGTCGCCGCCGGTCACCGGGAGCGTCACTGATCACCCTTCTTGACGGACCTTAATGGTGGACTCCATCATAAATGCGAGCGGGGGTCCGGCCGCAGGCTCCTCGCCCCCGGATCATTCTCCTCGCTGTCATGCGGCGGCAGCCGATCGCCGGGGTCGTGTTCACCGACCGGACAGGCCGATCTACCAGCCTTTCCTCCCGTTACATCCCCCTATCTAGGAGTATGCGTGCATTCCCTCCGTAAGTGGATCGTTGTCGCCTTAGGTGTCACTCTGGCCTCGTCCGCCTCACCGGCACTGGCCGCGCCCAAGCCCGTGGACGTGCAACTGCTGTCGATCGCCGACTTCCACGGCTACATCACCCCGCAGAACAACGCCGCCGACGGCACGATCAAGGACGCGCAGGGGAACACCCTGGTGGTGGGCGGCGCGCCGTACCTGGCGACCCACCTCAGCAAACTGAGGGACGGGCACGCGAACACGGTCACGTTCTCCAACGGCGACAACTTCAGCGGCTGGCCCACCGAGGTGTCCTTCCACGCCGACGAGCCCACGATCGAGTTCCTGAACAAGATCGGGCTGGACTTCACCGCGGTCGGCAACCACGAGCTGGACCGGTCCCTGGAGTTCCTGCGCGACCACATGGGCGCGGGCGAGTGCTTCGGCGAGGCCGACGTCGACAGTTGCTTCACCGACTCCGACGGCCGCCGCTTCCACGGCGCCGACTTCGCCTTCTCCACGGCCAACATCACCGAGAAGGGCGACACCCGCCCGGTGCTCGAACCGTACGTGATCAAGAAGTTCCGGGGCATCCCCGTCGGGTTCATCAACCTGACCACGCCCACCACGGTGGACGGGTCCACCTCCTACCAGCCGTCGCTGGACAACCTGCCGCTGGTGGAGACGGCCGACAAGTACGCCGCCATCCTCAAGCGGCGCGGCGTGCGGGCCATCGTCGCCAACGTGCACGAGGGCGGCGCGGCCGGCGCCGACTTCAACGGCTGCGCCGACCCGATGAACGGGCCGATCTGGGACTTCGCCAAGAATGCCTCGCCCGACATCGACGTCATCGTCACCGGCCACTGGCACGCGTACTTCACCTGCTCGGTCCCCGACCCCGCGGGCAACCCCCGCCCGGTCGTCGAGGCCGCCAACCACGGCCGCCTCATCAACGAGATCAACCTGAAGATCGACCGCCGCACCCGCGACGTCATCAGGTCCGCGACCACCGCGGTCAACCACCCGGTGACCCGTGACGTCACCCCCGACCCCGTCATGACGAAGCTGGTCGACCACTGGAACGCCAAGCAGAAGGAGACCTACGCCAAGCCGTACGGGACCATCACCGGCGACATCACCAGGACCCGCGACGCCACGGGGCAGAGCACGCTCGGCAACACCGTGGCCGACGTGGCCTACTTCGACTCCCAGCAGACCGAGGGCGGCAAGGCCGATCTGGCCATGGTCGCTGTGGCCCCGGTCAAGGGCTCGAACTCGTTGCGCGGCGACCTGAGGTTCGCCAAGGGGCCGAACCCCGCCGACAGCGACGGCCAGGTGCTCCTGGGCGAGTCGTGGGCGGCATGGGGTTACGCCAACCCGGTGCTCACCGTCTCGGTCAAGGGCTCGCAGCTGGAGCAGGTCCTGGAACAGCAGTGGCAGACGCAGGCCGACGGCACCGTGAGGTTCGCGCCGCTGGCCGTGTCGAAGAACGTCCGCTTCTCGTACTCGCCGGGCAGGCCGGTCGGGGACCGGATCAACCCCGCCGACGTGCTCATCGACGGGCAGCCGCTCGACACCGGCAGGACCTACCGGCTCGCCGCGCTGGCGTACACGCTGCTGGGCGCCGACGGTTACAGCGCCTTCGCCGGGTACACCGACGCGGTGCGCGGCAACCGTGACTACGATGCCATGCGGGCCTACCTGCGGCAGGGGCCGCTGACCCCGCCCGCCCTCGACCGGGCGGTGCCGCTGACGTAGCACTTCCCCGTGCGGAGGGGCTCGCGTCCCTCCGCACGTTCTAATGCCTTGTCGCCGTGTTGACGCGTTAGAGCGCTGCCCGCTATAACTAACGCATCATTGGCGTTGGAAGGCATTAGACATGACGATTCCCGTGCTCGCCCGTACCGTCCATCGGCACCTCGACGTCGACGGCGTCCGGGTCTTCTTCCGGGAGTCGCTGCCCGAGCGGGCCGACGCGCCCGTCCTGCTGCTCCTGCACGGGTTCCCGTCGGCCTCGCACCAGTACCGCAGGCTGATCGACGTGCTCGGGACCCGCTACCGGCTGATCGCGCCCGACTACCCCGGCTTCGGCCACACCGAGGCCCCGGCCGGGTTCACCTACTCCTTCGACCGGCTCGCCGACATCACCGAGGGCTTCGTGCGGAAGCTCGGCCTCACCCGGTTCGTGGCGTACGTGTTCGACTTCGGCGCGCCCGTCGGGTTCCGGCTCGCCGAACGGCACCCCGAGTGGATCGCCGGCCTGGTCGTGCAGAACGGCAACGCCTACGAGGAGGGCCTGTCCGACGGCGCCCGCGACTTCATCGCGCTGCGCCCCGACCGGCCCGGCGCCGAGGAAACCGTCCGCGCCCTGTTCACCCTGCCGGGCACCCGCGGCCAGTACGAGACCGGCGTCGCCGTCCCCGGCCTCGTCGCCCCCGACGGATGGACCCTCGACCAGCACTTCCTTGACCTGCCCGGCCGCAAGGACGCCCAGGTCGCGCTCGCCTTCGACTACCACTCGAACGTCGAGCGCTACGGCGCCTGGCAGGAGTGGCTGCGCACGCACACCCCGCCCACGCTCATCACCTGGGGCGCGAACGACCCGTTCTTCCCCGAGCCCGGCGCCCGCGCCTACCTGCGCGACCTGCCCGACGCCGAGCTGTACGTCCTCGACACCGGACACTTCGCCCTGGAGGACCACCTGCACCAGATCGCCCCGCTCGTCGCCGGGTTCCTCGACCGCGTGTGGCACGCCGGCTGAGCGCGGTAGCCATCCCGGCCGCCATCCCTGGCGAAGGCGGCCGGTTCGTCCTGGCCGGGGGTGAGAAAGGACTTTGGTCCCTGTTTACGGCGCCGGGTGGGCGGCAGGCTGTTGTCGTGACATGCCACCACGACCGGGCGCCGGACGGGACGGGAGCCCGGCGTCTGCGGGAACTGCCCGAGGCCGAGGCGCTGCGCCTGCTGGCCGGGGTGCCGTTCGGCCGGATCGTCTTCACCCGCCAGGCGCTGCCCGCGGTCCGGCCGGTGAACCACCTGGTCGTGGACGGGCGGGTGGTCATCCGGTCCAGCCCCGGGACGATCCTCAGCTCCCACGTGGCGGTGCCGGAGGCCGTGGTGGCGTTCGAAGCCGACGACCTCGACGGGCACGCGCGGCTCGGCTGGAGCGTGATCGTCACCGGGGTGGCGCGGCTGCTGACCGACCCGGCGGAGACCGAGCGGCTGAAGGCCCTGCTCCACCCCTGGGTGACCGGCGAGATGGATCAGGTGATCAGCATCCAGCCGGAGATCGTCACAGGATTCGAGCTGGTTCCCGCACCGTAGCCCGGCGCACCACGGTCACCGTCAGCAGCACGGTCAGCGCCGCCGTGGCCGCCAGCAGCCCCAGGCCCACCCCGTACGAGCCGAGTTCGCCGTACAGGAAGCCCATCAGCAGCGGCGGCACGAACCCGCCCAGCCCGCCCGCGGCACCCACCAGGCCGGTGACCGCGCCGACCTGGTCGGCTGGGGTGACCTGCGCGACCAGCGCGAACGTGGCACCGCTGGCGGCGCCGAGCGCGGCCGCCATCGTCAGGAACGCGATCGTGCCCACCGGCATGAGGCCGGGCGTCAGCGCCTGGACCGCCGCCGCGCCGCACACCACCACGAACACCCCCGTCAGCACGGGGATCGAGCCGATCCGGTCCGACAGCCAGCCGCCCACCGGCCGCATCAGGACCGCGAGGACCACGAACCCGGCCATGCGGTTGGCGGCGTCGGCCTGCTCCAGCCCGTAGCCGGTCTGCAGGTAGGCGGGCAGGTAGACGGAGAAGGCGACGTAGCCGCCGAACGCGACCGCGTACAGCGCGCACGCCTGCCAGGTGATCGGCAGCCTGGCCGTGGCCGCGAGCCTCCCGAGAAGCGGCTGCGGCGACACCGTCCGGCCTGGTGCGTCCCGCATCACCAGCCACGCGACGGCGGCGTACACCGCGAGGACGACCGCGGTGATCAGGAACGGCGTGGTCGCGTTCCCGGCCTCGACCAGCTTGACCGTCGTCAGGGCGCTGATCGCGGTGCCGCCCATGCCCACCCCGAACACGCCGATCGCCAGGCCGCGCCGCCGGGGCGGGAACCAGGCGTTCACGAACGGCACGCCGACCGCGAAGACCGTCCCGCCGACGCCCAGGAAGAAGCCCCCGGCCAGCAGCGCCGGCAGCGAGCTCTGCCCGGCCACGCCGATGAACAGCACGGGCACGATGGTGGCCGCGGAGATCAGCGGGAACATCACCCGCCCGCCGAGCCGGTCGGTGAGCGCGCCCACCGGGACGCGGCCCAGCGAGCCCACGATCACCGGCACCGCGACCAGTAGCGCCTGCTGCGAGGCCGACAGTCCGAGCAGGTCCTTGTAGCGGGGCCCGAGCGGGCTGAGCAGCGCCCACGCCCAGAAGTTCAGCGCGAAGCCGAGCGTCGCCAGGCCGAGCATGAGCATCGGCCTGGCCCCGTGGGCCGCCTGTTCCTTCCCATCGGTTCCGGTCGTCGTCATCGTGTCCCCAAGGTGTCGTGCTGGATCGGCGGGCGCGGGTGCGCCGCGTGTCCATCCCAGTGCGGAAGCCCGGCGAGGGGCACCGACCAAAGTCCTCGTTACGCGGGGACTTCCGGTCCCTCCCGCCGCTCTTGATCACCTGAGGTGCGGCGCATACGCTGCCGGTGCCGGTCACCCCTCATGGACGGAGTCCCGACCCCCATGACGATCAGGACGAAGGCGGCGCTCGCCGCATCACTGGCCGCGATCTCCCTCACCGCCGTCCCGCCCGCCGCTCAGGCCGCTCACGCCGGGTCCGCCGTCGCCTGTCCCGCCGTGTTCGGCCACGGCGGCTACCCCTCCGGCGCGAACCCCTGGGAACGCGACCAGATCCGCCAGCCCAACAACGTCCGCGCCGTGAACGACCAGAAGACCTGGGGCGCCGACGGCGTCGAAGGCGACGTCCAGCTCACCAGGAACGGCACCAAGGCCGTCATGTGGCACAACACCACCACCAACGGGCTGACCGGCACCCGGACGAACATCACCGCCCTGTGGTGGGCGGCCGGAGCCGACAACCTGCGCGACCGCCGCATCGCGCGCGGCCCGTACCAGGGAGAGCAGGTCTACACGCTGCGCCAGTGGCTCGACCACGTGCGCTCGCGCGGCCTTATCGCCCTGCTGGAGGTCAAGCCCGAGGCCAGGACGGCGCTGTCCGACCCGGCGTACGCGACGGCCGCGTGGAAGGAGATCTCCGACCCGATCAAGGAACGCCAGGCCGCGCAGCGCATCCTCGTCTACTCCACGGACTCCTGGATCCAGGGCGAGCTGGCCCGCCGCCACCCCGGCCTGCTCAAGGGCTCTCAGGCCCGCTGGACCGACGGCGTCGGCTGGGAGGAGCCGCCCCCCGCCTGGACCGGCAACATCAGCCGCTGGCAGTCGGTCCTGAGCCAGGCGCCGCCGAGCGTGATGACGAACTACACCCGCGACTACCGCGCCTGGCTCGCCGGCAAGTGCACTTAAACGTTCCGTTCAACACGTCATGTTGACAACGGATGGTGGATCGTCCAGGGTGGAGTGCATGCCGACGACTCCTGAGCAGCACGCCGATCCCTTCACGCCGCCGCATCCGGGGCAGGCGCGGGCGCACCGCGAATACGCCGCGCTCCTGCGCATCGCCGAGCGCCACGCCGCCACCGACGCACAGCGGCGGCGTCAGGCGCACGCCTCGGAGCTGTCGCCGCACGAGGCCGTCCGGATCGTGGCGTTCCTGCTGAGCGGCGCGGTGTCGCTCGACGACGGCGAGCCGGAGGTGGACCGGGCCGACATCGTCGCCGCCCTGAGCCTGGTCGCGCAGGCCCGCGCCGAGGCCGACGACCTGGAGTCCGGGCTGCTCCGGATGGCCAGGGGGCGCGGCATGACGTGGCAGGAGATCGCGTTCGGCCTGGGGCTCGGCACCCCGCAGGCCGCCCGGCAGCGCTACGAGCGGCTGGCCGGGCGGAGCGCCGCCCAGGACGACGAGCTCTAGCCGCGCGGGCGGACGTGGATGTCCAGCCCGGCCGTCCCCGGCGCCTCGACGCCCGGCAGCAGGCGCATGTCGCGGCCGTAGTCGCCGCCGGTGAGCGTCCGGTACGGGACGGGCTCGTCGGTGAACAGCCCGTCGAGCCGCCGCCCGTACTCCTGCGTCACCTGGGCGAACCGCTCGCGCGGCACGTCGACCGAGTCGTACACCGCGAACGGCTCCAGCGGCGTCATGCCGGTGAACCAGAACAGCCCGTGCTGGAGCGGGAAGAGCACGTCCGCCAGCCGCCCGTGGACGCCCCGGCCGGAGAACGCCGACTCGCGGGCGCCGATCGTCACCGAGGCCAGCGCCCGCCGCCCGGCCAGCGCGCCCTCGCTGTAGGGCGGCGGGACGGACGGCCCGTGGGCGAACTCGAACGTGAACACCCGGTCGATCCAGCCCTTCAGGATCGCCGGCACCGAGAACCACCACAGCGGGAACTGCAGGATCACCGCCTCCGACCAGCGCAGCTTCTCCTGCTCGGCGGCGATGTCCGCGGACAGCCGGCCCGCCAGCGTGGCCTCCCCCGACACGGCGAGCACGTCCAGCCGCCGGTCCCCCACATGCTCGGGGAAGTCGTCGGCGTCCACCGCCGCCTTCCACTTCGCCGCGTACAGGTCGGTCACCCGCACCTCGTGACCCGCCGCGCGCAGCCGCTCGACGGCGAAGCGGCCCAGGGCGGCGTTGAGCGAGCGAGGCTCGGGGTGGGCGGTGACGACCAGGATCTTCTTCAGCGTTTCGGACATGTCACCCACGTTCGCCTGGGCGCGCCGAGGTAGCCAGAACCCGGCCGAGCCGGTGGTCCCGCAGTCCTGGTACCGCGAGGGCCACCCATGCCGGACAACCCCATACTGGACACCATGGACGGCACGTACACCATCGACCACGCGGACGGCGGGATCGGTGACGCCCGGCGGGCACTCGGCGCGTTCCTGCGCGCCCGCCGCGAGCGCGTCGCGCCCGAGCAGGCCGGGCTCACGGCTGGGCGCCGCCGCCGCGTGCCGGGACTGCGCCGGGAGGAGCTGGCCCAGCTCGCCGGGATCAGCGTGGACTATTACGTACGCCTCGAACAGGGACGAGCCACCCAGCCGTCCCCCGAAGTGCTCGACGCGCTGGCCAGGGCGCTCGGCCTCGACGCCGCCGAGCGGCGGCACCTCACCACGCTGGTGGGCGGCGAGTCCGGCCCCGCGCCCGCCGCCCGGGTCGGCCCCACGCTGCGGCGCATGCTGGACGCCCTGACCGGCCTCCCGGCCTTCGCCACCGACCGCCGCCTCGACGTGGTCGCCTGGAACGCCCTCGGCTCCGAGCTGATCGGCGGCCTCACCGGCCCCTCCCGCCGCGACCCGAACCAGGCCCGCTACCTGTTCCTCGACCCCGCCTCCCGCGACGTGCACCCCGAGTGGGCGGACCGGGCGGCCGAGGCCGTGGGCCAGTTGCGGGTCGCCGCCGGGCAGTATCCCGGCGACGCCGAGCTGGTCAACCTGATCAAGGACCTGTCGGAACGCAGCGCCGAGTTCCGCCGCATCTGGGCCTCCGGCGAGATCGTGATGTGCACGGCGGGGCGCAAACGGCTCCGGCATCCGGCGGCCGGGCTGCTGGATCTGGACTACGAGACGCTGCACGTACCGGCGGGACCGGGCGAGACGGGCCTGGTGGTGCACGTGTTCAGCGGCGGGGAGGGCACCCCGGAGGCCGCCGCCCTGGCCGCCCTGGCGGCGGGCCGCCGGGCATAGGGTGGGGCGGCATGACGCTGCGACTTGTTCAGGTGAACTTCAAGGCCCGGGACGACTCGGCGCTCGGCAGGTTCTGGGCGGAGGCGCTGGGCTGGCGGCTCTCCAGCGAGGGGCCCGGCGTGACCAACCTGGAACCGCACGGCTTCGACTGGCCTGACCCCGACGGCTTCTACATCGACTTCGTCGCCGTCCCGGACCCCGAGACCGTGAAGTACCGCGTGCACCTCGACCTCGCCACCACCTCCGCCGAACACCAGGCTGAGCTGGTCGCGCGGCTGACGGAGCTGGGGGCGACGCCTGCCGACGTGGGCCAGGGCGACGTGCCGTGGACGGTGCTGGCCGACCCCGAAGGCAACGTGTTCTGCGTGCTGGAGCCCCGGGAGGTCTACCGGGACACCGGGCCGATCGCCACGATGGTGGTCGACTGCGAGGACCCCCGGGCCCAGGCCCGCTTCTGGGGCGAGGCCACGGGCTGGACCGTGCACGAGGTGAGCGACGACCACGCCCGGCTGCGCTCCGCCGAGGGCACCGGCCCGTACCTGGAGTTCCTCCGTGTTCCCGGCCCGCCCGCCGTGTGGAACCGCATCCACATCGACCTGCTGCCGCACCCCGTCGAGGAGCAGGAGGCGGAGGTGGCACGGCTGCGCGCGCTGGGCGCCACGGCCGCCGACGTCGGGCAGGGCGAGGTGTCGTGGAAGGTGCTGGCCGACCCGGAGGGCAACGAGTTCTGCGTCCTCGGACGCGGCTAGAGCCTCCGCGGCGACCCCCCGCGATTCCCCGCGAAGGTGACCTGAGGAGTCAACTTCTGTTGTGTCCCGCGTCCAAGATCGCTAACGTGGGGATCGTGCCTGGAAGCAGCGCCACCTCCTGGACCGCCGCCTACACCCGCCAGGTCGCCGCGAACATCCGCCACCACCGCCGGCGCCAGGGCCTGTCGGTGCAGGGCCTGGCCGACCGGTGCACCGCTCACGGCTACCCGCTGGAGCGCGGCAACCTCGCCAAGCTGGAGTCCGGCCACCGCGCCTCCATCACGGTGCCGGAGCTGCTCGTCATCGCCCACGCCCTGGCCACGCCGCCGCTGCTGCTGCTCGCCCCGATCGGCCGCACCGGCGAGGCGGTGGAGATCCTGCCCGGCGTGGAGGCGGCGCCGCAGGACGCCGTCTGGTGGCTGGACGGCACCGCGCCGCTGCCCGACGACCCGCCCGACCACGGCGACGCCGCCCGCGCCGAGCTGCGCACCCTGCGCGAGCTGCAGGAACTGCTCACCGAGTGGACCAGGCGTGACCGCGCCGCGGCGGCGGCCGCCGCCAGGGCGGAGGACGAGCGGGAGCCGCGCCCGCAGGCGTGGGCCGAGGCGGCCCGCGTCCACGCCGCCCAGGCCGCCGACCTGGCCGAGAAGATCCGCCACGTGCGGGAGGTCGCCCGGCTGCGCGGCCTGCCGTTGCCCGAGCTGCCGCCGGGCCTGCTCCACCTCGCCGACCCGGACCGGCTTCCGTAGACCACCCTGTCCGATTCCGGCTTCCCTTGGCCGCCTCCCTTCGTCTTCCGGCTTCCCTTGGCCGCCCCCCTGCGTTTCCCGGCTTCACGCGGGGGTGGTCTTCGGGTAGTGCGGGCGGAGGACGGCCGCGGCGACGCGGTCGAGCAGCCGGTCCGGCAGGATCCGCGACAGGCGGGTGAGCAGGGCGGCGTCGCGGCCGATGGTGTAGCGCGTGCGCGGCTTGCCGGCTGTCACGGCCTTGGCGATCACCCGGGCGGCGCCCTCGGCGGAGGTGCCGCCCGCGGCGCCCGCGGCGGTCAGCGCGATGACCGCCTGGACCAGCGGCCCGTAACGCTCACGCAGCTCCGGTGACATGGCCTCGGCCAGCCGGCTCGTGGCGGCGATGCCCCGTTCGCCCATCTCCGTACGGATCCCGCCGGGCTCGACGACCACCACCTGCACGCCCTGCGGAGCCAGTTCGCGGCGCAGCGCGTCGCTGACCGCCTCCAGGGCGAACTTGGTGCCCGCGTAGGGGCCGAACGTGGCCATGGCGACCTTCCCGCCGACCGAGCTGACGTTGACCACGCGGCCGGAGTGACGCAGCAGGGCGGGCAGCAGCGCCTGCGTGACGGCCACGTGCCCGAACAGGTTGACCTCGAACAGCCGGCGCCACTCCTCGAGCGGCAGGGCCTCGACCGGGGCGTTGACGGAGACGGCCGCGTTGTTCACCAGCGCCCGCAGGGCGCCTGCCCGCGAGCCGACGCGGGCGGCCAGGGCGGCGACGTGGCCGGGCCGGGTGATGTCGAGCATGACCGGCTCGATGCCGGGGGCGCGGAGCGCGTCGGCGTCCTGGTCGCGGCGCACGCCGGCCAGGACGTGGAATCCCCGGCGGGCCAGCTCGCGGGCGGAGGCCGCGCCGATCCCGGTCGAGGCTCCGGTCACGACGACGCACTCCCGATTTTCAGATGACATTGTCACCTGAACAAGGTCGCATCTTCAGCTGACAGTGTCAACGGTAGAATGATCGGCGTGATCAGCCGCGTGGAGTCCGCCGCCGCGACGCGCCGCGCCCTGCTGGACGCGGCCGCGGACCTGCTGGACGGCGGCGGCCCGGACGCGGTGACGTTGCGCGAGGTCGGGGCGCGGGCGGGGGTCAGCCGCGGCGCGCCGTACCGGCACTTTCCCGACAAGGACAGCCTGCTGACCACCGTGGCGGCCGAGGCCCTGGACCGGCTCGCGGAGCAGGTGCGGGCCGTACGCGCCGATCCACGGCAGCCCCCGGCCGACCGGCTGCGGCACGCCCTGTCGGCGCTGATGACGATCGGCCGTCGCCGACCGCACCTGTACCGGCTGATGTTCACCACTCCGGCGGGCGACCCGGCCGCGATCCAGGCGGCGACCCGGGCGGCCGACCGCGCCATGGACGAGTTCCTGGCCGTCGTCGGCGATCTGATCGGGGCGGGGCAGGCCCGTCAGTTCGCCGCGCTGCTCCTGACCAGCGCGCACGGGATCACGGACCTGGAGGTCAGCGGCCACCTGTCCGCGGACAAGTGGGACATCACGGCTGAGGAGCTGGTCTCGACCCTGGTGTCCATGATCGACCAGCGGGCCCGCAGCGCGTAGCCGGACGCTGACGGCACGAGGCACGCCACCTGTCTCACGCCTCGCGGCCGGGCTCGTCGCCCTCGGTCAGGGCCCGCAGCACCTCGGCCTGCTCGACGCCGACGCCCTCGGCCCGCATCCGGGCCGCCTCCTCGCCGGTGAACCCCGCCCCGCGCCAGGCCGCCACCTCCTCGATCGGCACCCCGGCCCGCCAGAACTCGGTCATCAGGGAGATGGCGTCCTGGCCGGAGGAGAGCACCCGTTCGGCCTCGCGGGCGGACAGGCCGAGCGCTTCGAAGACCCGCGCCTGTCCCGCCTCGATGCCGCGTTTCGCCCACTCCACCGCATCGGCGCCCGTCCACCCCGCCTCCACATAAGGGCGGGCCCGGCCTGCCGGGATGCCGGTGCGCAGCAGCTCCCGCATGCTGTGGGAGCGTTCCTCGTCGGCGAACGCGCCGCCCGGCCGCTCGCCCCGGTGCAGCAGCCGCCCCAGCCAGCCGCGCGGGTGCGGGCGTTCCCCGGCCAGGTGCCGGTCGGCCGCTTCCTCGGGCGAATAGCCCAGCTCGCGCCACTGCACCGCGTCCCGTGGGGTCATGCCGGCCCGCAGCCACAGATCCACGGTGAACGGGGTGGCTCCGGCGGTGCGCCACGACCGAGCGTCGGCGGCGGTGTAGACGCCGGACCCGCGCCACCGCTCGGCGGTGTGGATCGGGAAGCCGTCCTCGATCCACTGCCGGGCCTCGGCGATGGTGAACCCGCGCCGCCGCCATTCGTGCAGCGGCTCGGGGCGCGGCTCGTCGGCGTGGTCCGTGGTCATGAGTCTCCTTTCGCCGGCACGTCCGGCGGCACGCGGGCCACGGACGCCCAGTCGGGCGCGTGCCCGCCGTCGCCGATCAGGCAGACCACCACCTGCGCTCCGGGGCGCCGCCCGGGCCACGGCGTCTCGCCGTCGGTCAGCACGACGACCAGGTCGGGCCGGGGCCGCAGGGCCATCGCCGCATCGAGGCCGGCCCGCATGTCGGTGCCGCCGCCGCCGGTCAGTTCGATGTCGCTCGCCCGGCGCACCACCTGGACGGGGTGCGGGCGGACGTCGCAGCAGAACGCCCGCAGCCGCCGGTGGGGACCGGCCACGCCGTCGATGATCCCGGTCACCTCGGCCAGCAGCCGCTTCAGTACGTCGTCGGTGACGCTGCCGGAGGTGTCGATCAGCAGCACCGTGTCCGGGACCGCGCGCGCCATCGACGGCGGGACGATGTCGGCGTACGCGCCGGCGCGGCGCGACGGGCGGCGATAGCTGAAATCGACCTGCCCGGCCACCGTGCTCAGCCCGCGCCGGATCATCGCGCCCAGGCGGGCCCGCCAGTTCACCGAAGGGCGCAGGCGCTCCTCGGCCCAGCGGCGCCACCCCGACGGCACCTCGCTGCGCGCGCTGATCCGGTCCTGGATGCCGGCCGCGATGGAGCGTTCGAGCAGGTCCCGGTCGAGCTCGGTGAGTCCTTCGCCGGAGCCGCTGTCCTCGTACGCGCGATCCTGCCCGTCCACCGCGCTGCCGCAGTCGATCGCCTCGGCCAGCGCCCGCCCGCCCCGGCCCATCGCCTGGGCCAGCACGTCGAGCATCGGCACGTACTCCTCGGCGGTGCGGTTGACCGGGAGCCCCAGCTCGGCGGGCGACACCACGCCGGCCGGGCCGCGCAGGTCGGCGGCCTCCAGGTCGTCGTTGATCTCGGCGTCAGCGGCCTGGTTCCAGCGGTGGGCCTCCTCGTCGCGGACCGGGCCGGCGGCGTGGCTGACCTCGGGGCTCACCTCGGGGCTCACCTTGGGGCCCGGCTCGGGGCCCGGCTCCGGCCGCACCGGCGAGCGGGCCGCGTGGCCGCGCACCAGGTGACCGACCTGGTGCAGCATCCACCAGCCGATCTCCTCGACGGGGGTGGCCAGCGTGGTGCCCGGTTCCACGTACAGGTTCCAGCGGGTGTCGGCGGGGAAGGCGCGGAAGCCGGGGTCGGGGACGGGAGCGCCGGTGTCCTCGTCCAGGGCCGGTTCCAGCATGACCGGGTTGAGGGCGAAGACGGCCGAGGCGAGGTAGGGCGCCTGGTGCGCCGCCCACAGCCGCGCGGCGGCGATGCGGGCGCGCACCGCTTCATCGGTGGCGCGCGGGCGGTCGGGGGTCATGGCATGAGCCCCGCCGAGCGCAGCACCGGCGCGAGTTCGAGCATCGTCCTGGGCAGGGTCGCGCCCTCGGGCCGGCAGCGGGCCAGCGACCGGGCCGCGGTCGCCGCCACGTCGGGGGCCGTGCGCGCGACCCGGGCCACCACCGCCCAGGCCCGCTCCCACGTGCCGGCCGTGGCGTCCGAGCGCACGTACGCCACCACGGCGCCGAGCAGGGCGTGCAGCCGGTCGAGCCGTTCGGGCAGCGGGGCCCGCGGATCGTCCAGCAGGGTCTGCGGGTCGGGCAGGTCGAGGTTGCGCCGCCAGGACAGCAGCTCGAACCCGGCCGCCTCGCCGACCGCGCCGAGCACCAGCTCGGCCAGGACCGGCTCGTCCGCGCTCAGGTGCTCGCACGCGGCGACCGCCCCCGCGGCCATCTCCCAGCTGCGCGGGCTGGGCCAGCCACGTCCGGCCCGATCCGGGCTGTCGGGCACCGCCAGCACGAGTTCCGGCCGCACCCGGAGGAACGCCCCGACCAGCGCCCGGGCCCTGGCCGTCTCGGCGGGCCCGGCCGTGTCCTTCACGTTGAACTCCGGTACGGGGAAGCCGCCGGTGAAGCCCTCGGCGATGTCCTCGGCCGACACCTGCCACGTCAGGTGAATGAGCCGGTTGGCCAGCGGCGCGGACAGGTCCCAGCCGTCGGCGGCCTGGTCCGGCGGGTTGGCGGCGGCCACGATCCGCACCTCGTCCGGCAGCACCAGGTCGCCGACCGTGCGCTCCAGCACCACCCGCAGCATGGCGGCCTGCACGGCCGGCGGCGCGGTGGTCAGCTCGTCGAGGAACAGCAGGCCGCCTCCCTCGGCGGCGAGCCGCTCGGCCCAGCGAGGCGGTGCGAACCAGGTGCCGCCCTCACGCAGCACCGGCAGCCCGGAGAAGTCGCTGGGCTCGCGGATCGAGCCGACCACCACCTCGACCGGCAGGCCGACGGCCGCGCCGAGCGCGGTCACCGCGGACGTCTTGCCGGTGCCCGGCGCACCCCAGAGGATGACCGGCAGATTGGCTGTCACGGCGACCGCGAGGGCCTCTCGTGTCACTGATGGCGCTGCCATGTCGTCCTCCTCGCCGCGGCCCGGATGCGGCGCGCCCGACGGGCCGTCACCGCAGTGCCGTCATCCTAGGTTGACGATCCTCCGTGCGTCAACCAAAGATGACGCCACTCAGGAGGCGCCTGCGCGGATCAGGCGCGGAAGGCGGCCAAGGGGGCGGTGCAGAGGGTCTGCTCGGCGTCGTACTCGTGGAAGGTGCTGACCGGCCGGAAGCCGAGGCGGGCGGCGAGCCGCAGGGATCGCGCGTTCGCGGACTGCGTCACGATCAGGACCGGCTGGTCGGGAAGCTCGGCCGCCGCGGCGCGCAAGGCGGCGGACGTGGCCTCGAACGCGTACCCGGCCCCCCAGGCGTGGCGGCGCAGCAGGTAGCCCAGCTCCAGCTCGCCGCCCTCCTCGGTGACGTGGCCGGGGCGGTCGGCCGGTCGCCGGGACAGCATCAGCGAGCCGACGACCTGGTCCGTCGTGGTGTCCGCGGCGATGAAGCTGCCGGGCGCAGAGGTCTCGCCGGCGGCCATGACCGTGCCGAGATGCCGCTCGACCTCGTCCAGCGGCCGGGGGCCGCCGAGATGCGCCTGGACCTCGGGATCGGTCGAGAGCTCGATGAGCCCGTCACGGTCGGATGCGTATACCGCCCTGCGGAGCAGGAGTCGGTCCGTGCGGATTTCCTTGACGGACAGCGTGGGCGATTGGCTCATGAGCCCGTGATCATAGAACAAGGTCACCGAATGGTAGGGTGTCGGCATGATCCAGAAGTTCATCCGTTCGCGCTGCAGCTGAAGCGGCCTGCGCCCGCCGGTCGCCGAGCGACCAGCGCACGCGTCTTCGTCATGCCTTTTCAGCGAACGGACTGTTCTTCATGCGATCCAACCACTCTTCTTCGTCGTCGCCCACGTTCGTGCTGGTGCACGGCTCCGGCAGCAGCTCTTTCATGTGGGCTTCGGTCCAGCGTGAGCTGGCCCTGCTCGGTCACCGCAGCTACGCCGTCGACCTGCCGGGCCACGGCCTCGACGCGCAGTACCCGATCTCCTACCAGGCTCCGCAGGACCTCGACGCGTGGGCGGCCGAGCCGTCGACGCTGGCCGGGGTCACCCTGCGGGACAACGTCGACGCGGTCACCGGCGTGGTCCGGCGGCTGGCGGAGCACGGGCCGGTGGTGCTCGTGGCGGCCAGCCTCGGCGGCGTCACCATCTCCGGCGTCGGCAACGCGATCCCCGAGCTGGTGAGCCGGCTCGTCTACATCTCCGCCTGGTCGTGCGTACGGCTCCCCAACCCGATCGCGTACATGCAGGAGCCCGAGTTCGCGGACAACCTGATGGCTCCCCTGGCGGCCTTCAACGTCGGAGATCCCGCACGGCTCGGCGTCGGCCGGGCCAACTACCGCACCGCCGACGTGGAGCTGCTCGACGCGCTGAAGGCCGCCACCCTGGCGGACGTCAGCGACGAGCGGTTCCGCGCCTTCCTCAACATCCTGCAGCCGGACGAGTCGATCGCGGTGATGACGGCCGACGCCCGCGTCGACGCCGCGACCTGGGGCACGATCGCCCGCTCCTACGTCCGGCTCACCGGCGACCGGTCGCTGCCGGTGGCCATGCAGGACAGGCTGATCGCCGAGGCCGACGCGCTCACGCCCGGCAACCCGTACGACGTGCACACCCTGGACACGTCGCACGCGGGGTTCGTCTTCAGGCCCGCTGAGGTGGCCGCCCTGCTGGACAAGGCCGTGAGCTAGCCTACTATACGGGCGGGGGTATGCTCGGTGTCATGGAGATGACCCCCGCCCTCGTGGGCGACGCGTTGACCCGGTTGCGCCGGGCGCACGGGCAGTTGGCCGGCGTGATCTCGATGATCGAGGACGGCGAGGAGTGCGCCGACGTGCTCACCCAGCTCGCCGCCGTCTCGCGGGCGCTTGACCGGGCCGGATTCAAGATCGTGGCCGCCGGGCTGCGGCACTGCCAGGCCGCCCGCGAGCGCGGCGACGAGCCGCCCATGACCGAGCAGGAGCTGGAGAAGCTCTTCCTGGCGCTGGCCTGAAGTCCCGCGACGCGGGAAGGCGATGAGCGCAATGTCTGACCCGGATACCCCCGGGGGTGTAGGAGGAATGATGAGCATCGACGTCCACGTCATCGCGACCTCGTCGCTGGGCGACCACAGCTATCTGGCCACCGACGGGCAGGTCGCGGTCGTGGTCGACCCGCAGCGCGACGTCGACCGGGTGCTCGCCCTGGCCGGCCGCGTCGGCGCGCGCATCACCCACGTCGTCGAGACGCACGTGCACAACGACTACGTCTCCGGCGGGCTGGAGCTGGCCAGGCTGACCGGCGCCCAGTACGGTTTCGCCGCCGCCGACCGGCCGCCGTTCCCGCACCTGCCGCTGGCCGACGGCGACGTCGTCGAGGTCTCGCCCGAGCTGCGCCTGCGCGTCCTGGCCACGCCCGGCCACACCTTCCACCACCTGTCCTACGTGCTGGAGGGCGCCGACGGCGTGCGGGGCGTGTTCACCGGCGGCTCGCTGCTGTTCGGCACCACGGGCCGCACCGACCTGCTGGGCGCCGAGCACGCCGACACGCTCGCCCGCGAGCAGCACGCCTCGGTGCGCAAGCTGTCCGACCTGCTGCCCGGCGGCGCCGCCGTCTGGCCGACCCACGGCTTCGGCAGCTTCTGCTCGGCCACCCAGGCGTCCGGCGACGACTCCACCATCGAACGCGAGCGGCGGGTCAACCCGGCGCTGCGCCTGGCCGAGGACGAGTTCGTCACCCGGACGCTGGCCGGGCTCGACGCCTACCCCGCCTACTACGCGCACATGGGCGTCATCAACCTGCACGGCCCCGATCCGGTGGACCTGCGCCGCCCGCCCGGCATCACCCCCGGCGAGCTGCGCGCGCGGCTGGAGGCCGGCGAATGGGTGGTCGACCTGCGCCACCGCACGGCCTACGCCGAGGCCCACCTGACCGGCACCGTCAGCCTCGGCCTGGACGGCCCGATGGCCACCTGGCTCGGCTGGCTGATCGACCGGGGCGCGCCGCTCACCCTCATCGGCGAGACGCCCGAGCAGGTCGCCGACGCGCAGCGGGAGCTCGTGCGCATCGGCGTCGACCGGATCGCCGCCGCGGCCACCGGCACGCCCCGGCGGCTCGCCGACGACCCCGCCCAGGTGCGGGAGCTGCGCACGGCCACGTTCGCCGGGCTGGCGGCCGCGCTGGCGGGTGACGTGCCGGCCGGGCTGCCCGCCCCCGACGTGATCCTCGACGTGCGGCTCGGCAACGAGTGGGACGCCGCCCACCTCGACGGCGCCGTGCACGTGCCGCTGCCCGAGCTCGCCGGTCGCGCCGGCGAGATCCCCGCCGGGACCGTCTGGGTGCACTGCGGCAGCGGCTACCGCGCCACCGCCGCCGCCTCACTGCTCGCCAGGACGGGACGCGAGGTCGTGCTGGTGAACGACGCCTTCGACCGCGCCGCCTCCGCCGGGCTCGCCATGGCCGCCTGACCCGCCGCGCGCCGAGAACGTACCGACCAGAAAGGCCAGCACATGACCACCCTCACCACCGCACAGGTCCGCGCCCTGCTCGACAGCGGCGCGGGCGTCCGGCTCATCGACGTCCGCAGCCCCGGGGAGTTCGCGGCGAGCCACATCCCCGGCTCGGCCAACGTCCCCCTCGACCTCATCCGCAAGCACGCCGCCGGCCTCGCCGCCCGGCACGACGACCACGTCGTCCTGGTCTGCCGCTCCGGCGTGCGCGCCCGCGACGCCCACGCGATCGCCGCCGCGGCGGGCCTGCCGGCCGTGAGCGTGCTCGACGGCGGCCTGACCGCCTGGCAGAGCGAGGGCGCCCCGCTGAACCACGGGCGCGGCGCCTGGGCGATGGAACGCCAGGTCCGCATGGTGGCGGGCACCCTCGTGCTCGCCGGGGTCGTCGGCGGCATGGCCTGGCGGCCGCTGACGTGGGTGGCCGGGGCGATCGGCGCGGGCCTGACCTTCTCCGCGCTCACCGACACCTGCGCGATGGCCAGGGCGCTGTCACTGCTCCCGTGGAACCGGACCGCCTCGCCCCGGCCCGAGGCCCAGACGCTGGCGGCGCTGACCGGCCGCTCGTGACCGCGAAATCTCAGGCCGTTTTATCCGGTTCGCGCCGGGTGAGCACCAGGGCGGCGTCCTCGGTGATGGCCACCGTGTGCTCGGAGTGGGCCGTACGCGAGCCGTCGGCCGACCGGATGGTCCAGCCGTCGGGGTCGTAGACGATCCGGTCGGTCGTCCGGGCGAACCAGGGCTCGATCGCCAGCGTCAGGCCGGGCCGGAGCGCGAGGCCGCGCCCCGCCTTGCCCTTGTTCGACACGTGCGGCCCCTCGTGCATGGTGCGCCCGATGCCGTGCCCGCCGAACTCGGTGTTGACCGGGTAGCCGTAGTCGCTGGCCACCGCCCAGATGGCCGCCGAGATGTCGCCCAGGCGGTTGCCCGGCCGGGCCGCCTCGATCGCCGCCTCCAGCGCCTCCTCGGTGGCGCGGACGATCCGCAGGTCCTCATCGGCGGGAGTCCCGACGATGACCGTACGGGCCGAGTCGGCCACCCAGCCGTCGATGCCGACCGCGAGGTCGGCCTTGAGCACGTCGCCGTCACGCAGGGTGTAGTCGTGGGGCAGTCCGTGCAGGACGGCGTCGTTGACCGACAGGCAGATGACGTTGCGGAACGGGCCGTCCCCGAAGGAGGGCGCGTAGTCCCAGTAGCACGAGTCCGCGCCACGTCGTTTGATCATGCCGCGTACGTGGTGCTCAAGGTCCAGGAGGTTGACGCCCACGTCGGCGAGCCGGCCGACCTCGGAGAGCACTTCGGCGACGAACCGCCCGGCCACGTGCATGCGTTCGATCTCCGCAGGCGTCTTCAGTTCGATCACGGTTACCTCGCGTCCTAGAGTGTCGGTATAACTATACCGCCATCCGGGCGCTTGCCGGTATAGTTATACCGGCACTATCCTGGGGCGCATGGTCCGCCAACCGCTCACACGCGAGCAGATCGAAGCCGGCCGGCGTCTCGGCGCCCTGCTGCGCCACGCGCGAGCGGGACGCGACCTGGCCGAGGTCGCGCAGGCGGCCGGCATCTCGCCGGAGACCCTGCGCAAGATCGAGACCGGACGGCTCCCGTCCCCCGGCTTCGGCACGATCGTCTGCCTCGGCGAGGCGCTCGGCCTGCCGGTCGAGGAGCTGGCGGCCACCTGGCGCGGCAGCGACCTGCCCTTGGAGGCGGCCTCGTAGCGGCCCGCCCTTCACGCCACGCCCGCCGGCTCCCCCACGGCGTCGTTCGCGGGCGCCGGCTTGACGAGCGAGGCCGTCGCGCCGTCGGACGACTCCGTGCGGTAACCCTCGGCGTGGTAGAGGGCGAGGTTGTGGCGGCTCCCGGCGCCGGTGGACAGCACGACGCGGCGGCAGTCCGCGTCGGCGGCGGCCTCGGCCCGGCGCAGCAGCCAGCGCCCGAC
>NZ_JAHKRO010000075.1 GCF_019396325.1 Nonomuraea ceibae | reverse complement strand
GGCGCGGTGCCCAGGGCGGCCGAGCGGGCGGCGCGGGCCGTGCGCGCCCTGCTGGCCCGCCGCCCGGGGGCCCGCCTGGTCACCGTGCCGGGCCCGATGGGCGAGCACGCCGTCCGCGCCGCCGGCGGCGCCTGCGCCCTCGTCCGGCCCGGCGGCGCGGACGCCCTGGCCGTGACCACGGCGGAGGACACGCGGCGGGCCGTGGCGGCGCTGGCCGGGGTGGACCTGCTGCTGTTCGCGGGCGGCGACGGCACCGCCAGGGACGTGCTGGACGCGCTGCGCGAGCTGGGCGACCAGGCGCCGCCCGTGCTCGGCGTGCCCGCCGGGGTCAAGGTCTACTCGGGATGCTTCGCCGTCAGCCCCGCCACGGCGGGCCTGGTGGCGGCCGGGTTCCGGCCCGGCCCCACCGCCGAGGCCGAGGTCGTCGACCTGGACGAGGACGGCTACCGGCGCGGCCTGGTCGGCCACCGCCTGTACGGGACCGTCCGCGTCCCGCGGGCCCGCACCGCCTTCTCCGGCCGCAAGACCGGCTCCTCCGGCACTCCCCCGGCCACGGTCGGCGCGATCGCCCGCGAGGTCGTGTCCCGGATGCGACCCGGCGTCCGGTACGTCCTCGGCCCCGGCGCCACCACCCGGGCGGTCGGCGACGAGCTGGGGCTGGCCACGACGCTGCTCGGCGTGGACGTGGTCGGCGACGGCCGGCTGATCGCCGCCGACGTGCCGGAGGCCGAGCTGTTCGGCCTGGTCAGCCGGGGGAAGACGGTGGTGGTGCTGTCGGTGATCGGCGGGCAGGGATTCGTCCTGGGCCGGGGCAACCAGCAGATCTCGCCCCGGGTGCTCAGGGCCTCCGGGGCCACGCTGCTCGTCCTGGCCACTCAGCCCAAGCTCGCCGCGCTGAACGGCCGCCCCCTGCTCGCCGACAGCGGCGACGAGGACCTCGACAGAACACTGAGCGGGCACGTCCGGGTGATCACCGGGCACCGCGAGAGCACGATCTACCGCCTCAGCGCGGCAAGTGAGGAGTACGACGGATGAACACGCTCGACGGCAAGGTCGCGATCGTCACGGGCGGCGCGTCCGGCATCGGCCGCGCCACGGCCCTGCTGTTCGCCCGCGAGGGCGCCCGCGTGGTGGTGGCCGACATCGACGGCCCCGGCGCGCAGGCGACGGCGGCGGCGATCGAGGAGGCGGGCGGCGCCGCCGTGGCGGTGCGCGCCGACGTGTCGGCCTCGGACGACTGCCGCGAGGTCGTCCGCACGGCCGTCGACACGTTCGGTGCCCTGCACGTGCTGTTCAACAACGCCGGGATCATCCGCCGCACCACGGCGCTCGACCTCGACGTGGAGGAGTGGGACCGGGTCATGGCGGTCAACGTCCGGTCCGTCTTCCTCATGTGCAAGCACGCCGTCCCGGCGATGACCGGCGGCGGCTCCATCGTGAACACCGGCTCCGGGTGGGGGCTCAAGGGCGGCGGCAACGCCATCTCCTACTGCGCCTCCAAGGCCGCCGTGGTCAACATGACCCGCGCCCTGGCCATCGACCACGCCGCGGCCGGCATCCGCGTCAACTCCGTCAACCCGGGCGACACCGACACGCCGATGCTGCGCGACGAGGCGCGCCAGCTCGGCGAGGACTGGACGGCCTTCCACGCCGACGCCGCCGACCGGCCGATGGGCCGCGCCGGCAGCCCCGACGAGATCGCCCAGGCCGTGCTCTTCCTGGCGAGCGACGCCGCCAGCTACGTCACCGGGTCCGCCCTCGTCGTCGACGGCGGCGGGCTCGCCTGACCTCCCCCACACCCCCCACGCACAACCCCCCGAAGGAGTCCACCATGAGGCGTGCCCTCGCAATCCTGGGCGTGCTCGCCCTCGCGACCACCGCGTGCAGCGGCAGCGGCGGCGGGAACGTCCCCGGCACCGGCGACGGCCCTGTCACCGTCCGCTGGTCCACCTGGGGATCGGCCGAGGACCTGAAGCTGTACGAGGCGTTCACCCAGGACTTCCAGAAGCGCCACCCGAACATCCGGCTCAAGCTGGAGTCGGTCGCCAAGTACGAGGACTACCACCCCAAGCTGCTCACCCAGCTCACCAGCAAGACCGCGCCCGACGTGTTCTTCGTCGGCGACGACAACGTCGGCAAGTTCGTCGCCGCGGGCGTGCTCTCCCCGCTCAACGACAAGCTCGCCGGGCCCTCCTCCAAGAGCCGCCCGGACGACTTCTTCGAAGGCGTGTACGGCGGCGCGAAGAAGGACGGCCAGATCTACGGCGTCCCCAACGACACCAACCCCGAGGTGCTCTGGTACGACAAGAAGGCGCTCAAGGACGCCGGCATCGCCGAGGACCCCGCCGCCCTGCACGAGGCCGGCCAGTGGACGATGGACACGTACCTGGCCATGAACGCCAAGCTCAAGGCCGCGGGGAAGGCCGGGTCCATCTTCTGGAACTGGTACGGCTCCACGTACTCGATGATCAACGGCTTCGGCGGGAAGGTGTGGGACGGCGGCAAGTTCGTCGCCGCCACCGACGCCAAGTCCGTGGAGGCGCTGCGCACGCTGGCCAAGGGCTACCAGGACAAGACGTTCCTCAGCGCCGACCTGCTGCCCGCCAGCAACGGCGCGAGCACGCAGTTCCTCAAGCACAAGGTGGGCTTCTACGCCGGCGGCCGGTGGATGATCGACTCGCTGAAGAAGGGCGGCGAGCTGGCCGACTACGACATCGTGCCGTTCCCCTCGCCCGACGGAAAGCCGATGCCGGGCGCCGTCGCCGCCTCCTACCTGTCGATCAACAAGGAGACGAAGCTGCCGGAGGAGGCGTTCATGTTCCTGACGGAGTTCGTCAGCAAGGAGGGCCAGCTCATCCGGCTCAAGAGCGGCGGCGCGGTGCCGTCGATCAAGGGCGCCGAGCAGATCGTGCTGGCCGACGGCTACCCGGCGCACGCGCAGACGTTCCTCGACGTGCGTGACACCGGGTTCGCGAACTACCCCGAGGAGGTGGCCGTGCCCGGTCTCACCGCCGCGATCAACGAGCACCTGATGAAGGTGTGGACCGGCAAGGTGCCCTTCGACCAGGGCATGACCGAGCTGGGCTCGCTCGTCGAGAGCAAGCTGGGCTAGCCGTGGCGCTCGACACCGGGGCCCGGACCGGGCCCCGCACCGGGAGCGCCCGTCCTGGGGCTCGCGCCGGCCGGGTGCGCCACCGTGACGGCTGGTGGGCCGCGTTCTTCCTGGCGCCGCAGGTCAGCGCGCTGGTCGTGTTCCTGGTCGGGCCGCTGTGCTTCGCCGTGGTCCTGGCGTTCATGCACTGGGACGGGCTCGGTCAGAAGGAGTGGGCGGGGCTGGCCAACTTCGCCGCCGTGCTCACCGACCCGCAGTTCGGGCGCGCGGTGTGGAACACCGTCAAGCTCGCGGTGCTCACCGTGCCCGCCGGGCTCGGCCTGGCGCTGCTGATCGCCGTCGCGCTCAACAACGTCCGGGGCAGCGGCTTCTACCGGGTGCTGTACTTCCTGCCGGTGGTCACCAGCTCGGTCGCCGTCGCGCTGATGTGGCAGATCATCCTCGCGGGCGACGAGTTCGGCGTGCTCAACACGAGCCTGGAGCAGTGGTTCGGCATCACCGCCCCCGACTGGCTGGGCGACCCGGACTGGGTGATCGTCGCCATCGCGGCGGTGACGATCTGGTCGTCGCTCGGCCTCAACGTGGTGATCTTCCTGGCCGGGCTGCAGACCATCCCGCCGCAGATCGTCGAGGCCGCCCGCATGGACGGCGCCGGCCCCGTGCGGATCTTCCGCTCCGTCACGCTGCCGCTGCTCTCGCCGACGATCTTCTTCTCCACCGTGGTCGCCGTCATCAGCTCGTTCCAGGCGTTCGACCAGATCTACGTGCTGGTCAACCCCCAGGACAACGACGGCGCGCGGACCATCGTCTACCAGGTGTACGAGCTGGGCTTCCGCGACTTCCAGTTCGGGCTGAGCAGTGCCGCCGCGCTGATCCTGCTGGTGCTGACGCTGCTCGTGACCCTCGTCCAGTTCGCGGCGCAGAAGCGCCTCGTCCACTACGACTCGTGAGGGGGCCCGCATGCGACCCCGGCAGATAGCCCTGCACGCCGCGCTCGCCGTCGGCGGCCTGGTGATGCTGTTCCCGTTCGTCTGGATGCTGCTGACGTCGTTCAAGGGCGTCCGCCAGATGCTGAACGACCCGCTGGCCTGGCTGCCCGACCCGTGGCGCTGGGCCAACTATCCCGACGCGCTCGGCGCCATGCCGTTCGGCCTCGCGTACTGGAACAGCTTCTACATCGCCGCGATCAACGTCACGCTGACGCTGCTCACCTCCGCCATGGCCGCCTACGCCTTCGCCCGGATCCGCTTCCGCGGGTCCGAGGTGCTGTTCGTGGTGTTCCTGGCCACCCAGATGGTGCCCTCGCAGGTGACGGTCGTGCCCCTCTACCTGATGCTGGCCGAGCTGGGGTGGATCGACTCCCACCTGTCGCTCATCGTGCCCACCGTCGCGAACCCGTTCGCGGTCTTCCTGCTGCGCCAGTTCATCCGGGCCGTCCCGGTGGAGCTGGAGGAGGCCGCCAGGATCGACGGCGCCGGGCGCTGGCGGTGCTTCTGGAACGTGGTGCTGCCGAACATCCGGCCCGGCCTGGGCGCCCTCGGCATCATCGCCTTCCTGGCATCCTGGAACTCGTTCTTCTTCCCCCTGATCTTCCTGAACTCCCCCGAGCTGGCCACGGTGCCGCTGCTGCTGAGCCAGTTCTCCGGCCAGCGCATGGCCGTGGACTACGGGCTGATCCTGGCCGCCTCCGCGATCGCGGTGGTGCCCACGCTGATCGCCTTCCTGTTCGGGCAGCGCAGGATCATCAATTCGATGGCCGCGTCCGGGCTGGGAGGCCGCTGATGCTGGATCTGCGCGAGCGCCCGTTCACCGACCGGGGCTCCCGGCTGCTCGTGATGGCGGCCGACGACGGCTCCCTGTGGATCGCCAGGGCGCTGTACGAGACGCGGCTCGCCGACGCGACCGTCCTGACGGGGCTGCGGGTCCTGTCGGGCGATCGGGAGCTTCCGGTACGGCGTGCGCTGCCGGACCGGGTGGAGTTCGCGGGCGGGGTGACGATGGCGTTCGCCGGGCCGGACACGCTCGTCCTCACCGGCCGCGACGCCCGCGCCGTGTGGGACGGCGGCGAGGCCCCCATCGACGGAGTCCTCCCCCTCACCACCCCGGACGGCCCTTCCACCGGAGGCCCCACCCCGGGCGGTTCCTCGCCCGGAGGGCCGGGGTTGGATGGCGGGGCGGTGGTGGCGGCGGCCGGGGCGCGGTGGCGGGCGTGGTTCGACCGGATGCCCGCCGTGCCGCCCGGCCTGAGGGAACGGGCCGAGCAGGCGTGGTGGACGCTGGCGGTGAACCTGGTGCCGATCCGGGGCCGGGAATCCCTCATCCCCTCCAAGTACGGATATGTCGGCTTATGGAACTGGGATGCGTACTTCCACGCCATCGCCCTCCGCCACGCCGACCCCGCCCTGGCCAGGGAGCAGATCCGCATCCTGCTCGACAACCAGCGCCCCGACGGCCTGATCCCCGACGTGGTGCACGACCACGGCGTGCTGGCCGAGACCACCGACCTGCCCCGCTCCGACCTGGCCAGGCTCGCCCAGCACGTCGGCGGCCCGCCGGACCCCACGGTCGTCCCGGTCACCAAGCCGCCGCTCACCGCCTGGGCCGTGTGGAAGATCCACGAGGCCGACCCCGACCCCGCCTTCCTGGCAGAGGTGTTCGAGCCGCTCGCCCGCTCCCAGGAGTGGTGGTTCACCCGTTCGGACCCCGACGGCGACGGCCTGGCCGAGTACCTGCACCCGTACTCCTCCGGCCTCGACGACAGCCCGATCTGGGACCACGGCCCGCGCGCCGAGCCGCCGGACCTGAACTCCTACCTGGCGCTCCAGTACGACCGGCTCGGCGACATCGCCGCCGTGCTCGGCCGTGACCCGGGCCCGTGGCGGGAGAGGGCGCAGGCGCTGGTGGACCGCATGGTCGCGCGCCGGTGGAACGGCCGCCGCTTCGTCACCCGGGTGGGCGGGGGCGAGGTGGACGTGCGCACGCCGCTGGAGTTCATGCCGCTGCTCACCGGCAGGCTCCCCCGGCAGGTCGCGGACCGGCTGGTGGCGGACCTGACGTCGCCGTCGTTCTGGGGCGAGCGGCCGGTGCCGACCGTGGCGTTCGACGACCCGCAGTTCGACCCGGACGCGATGTGGCGCGGCCCGGTGTGGCTGAACGTCAACTACCTGCTCGTCGAGGGGCTGCGCCGCTCCTGCTACCCGGACACGGCCGCCGAGCTGCGGGAGCGGACGCTGGCGATGGTCCGCGACGGCGGCGGGCTGTACGAGTACTGGAACCCGCGCACCGGCCGCCGCGCGGGCCGGGCGACCAGCGGCTTCGGCTGGTCGGCCGCCCTGTTCCTGGATCTCGCGCACACCGGCTGACCTGAGGTTTCCGCCCGTCCACCGGGGTACCGGACGGGTGAGGACCTGGGAGGCCGGATGCGCTCGTCGATCTCGCTGGGCCGCGTCGGCGGCGTCGCCGTCGGGCTGAACGCCAGCGTGCTGTTCATCGTCGCGATCCTGGTCGTGGGCCTGGCCTTCGGGAGCTTCCCCGCGCTGTTCCCGGGCCGGGCCACGGCGCTCTACCTGCTGGCGGCGCTGGCGGCGGCGGTGCTGTTCCTGGCGTCGCTGCTGGCGCACGAGCTCGCGCACGCGCTGGTGGCCCAGCGTCACGGCATCGAGGTGCCGAGGATCACGCTGTGGCTGCTCGGCGGCGTGGCCGAGCTGCGCGGCGAGCCCCGCACTCCGGGCGCCGACCTGAAGATCGCCGTGGTGGGGCCGCTGACCAGCCTGGCCTGCGGGATCGTGTGCGGCGCGGTGGCGATGCTGCTGTCCGGCGCGCCCCTGGCGGCGGGCGTCTTCCTCTACCTGGCCGGGCTGAACGTCCTCCTGGCCGTGTTCAACCTGATCCCGGCCGCGCCGCTGGACGGCGGCCGGGTGCTGCGCGCCGCGCTGTGGGCGCGCTCGGGCGACCGGACGCGCGCCGCGGTCACCGCCGCCCGCGCGGGCCGGGTGTTCGGGTACGCGCTCGTCGCGCTCGGGCTCTTCCAGGTCGTCACCGGCCTCGGCTTCCAGGGGCTGTGGCTGGCGCTGATCGGCCTGTTCCTGGTCAACGCCGCCGGCGCGGAGGAGCGGCAGACCCAGGTGTCCTCGGCGCTGGGCGGCGTCCGCGTCGGCGACGTGATGACCGGGCCGCCCGTGGTCGCCCGTCCTGACGAGACCGTCGCGGGGCTGATCGAGCGCCTGGTCATGACGAGCCGCCTGTCCACGTACCCGCTCACCGACGAGCGCGGCGCCTTCCTCGGCCTGGTGACGCTCAACCGCATCCGGGACGTGCCGCCCGCCGCGCGGGAGACGACCCGGCTGAGCGACATCGCCTGTCCCGCCGGGGACGTGCCGAGTGCCCGCCCGGACGAGCCGCTGACCGGCCTGCTGTCGCGGATGGACGGCTGCGCCGACGGGCGGGCCGTGGTGCTGGACCCGTCGGGCCGGCTGATCGGCCTGCTCACGCCGACCGACATCAGCCGCGCCATCCAGACCGCCGGCCTTCGTCCCGGGCCCTGACGGCGCTCCCGGGCGGTGACGCCCCCGTACGGCGAGGTCCCCGCGGCGGAGTGACTGCGCCCGCCGTCCTCTACAGGCTGTAGAGTGAGCGCGAAAATCGGATGAAAGTGGTGGGGGCGTGCTGCGCTGGTTCCGGATCGTGGCGGTGGCCGAGGCGTGCTCGTGGGCCGGGCTGCTCGTCGGGATGTTCTTCAAGTACGTGACCGAGACCGGCGAGCTCGGCGTGAAGGTGTTCGGGCCGATCCACGGCGCGCTGTTCGTGCTGTACGGGCTCGGTGTGATCCTGTCGGCGCGGGAGGCGGGCTGGAGCCGGGGCACGATCGTGCTCGGCCTGGCGTGCGCGGTGCCCCCGTTCACCTCGATCTGGTTCGAGCGGCGGATGGCGGGGCGCACGGAGGCCCGCCAGCTCGCCTGAGCGTTAACCGCGCTCTTACCACCGATCTGCGGGAATGCCACCATGCGAATTCTGGTGGCCGAGGACGAGCGGGTCCTGGCGGATCTCGTGGCCGAGGGGCTGCGCGGGCGGGCGATGACGGTCGACGTCGCCTACGACGGCGCGGACGCGCTGGAGCGGCTCGCGGCCGGCGCCTACGACGTGCTGGTCCTGGACCGCGACCTGCCCCGGCGGCACGGTGACGACATCTGCCAGGAGCTGGCCCAGCGCGGCGACCCGGTGCGCATCCTCATGCTGACCGCCTCGGGCACGGTGCACGACCGCGTCGCCGGCCTGAACCTGGGCGCCGACGACTACCTGCCCAAGCCGTTCGCCTTCGACGAGCTGGCGGCCCGGGTCGGCGCGCTCGCCCGGCGGTCCGGGCCGCCGCTGCCGCCGGTGCTGGAGCACGCCGGCATCACCCTGGACACCGGCGCCCGCGAGGCGTTCCGCGACGGCCGCCCGCTGGCGCTGTCGCGCAAGGAGTACGGGGTGCTGGAGGTGCTGATGCGGGCGCGCGGCACCGCCGTCAGCGCCGAGGAGCTGCTGGAACGCGCCTGGGACGAGCAGACGGACCCGTTCACCACGGTCGTGAAGGTGACGGTGAGCAAGCTGCGCGCCAAGCTGGGCCTGCCACCGGTCATCGTCACCGTGCCGGGCGCCGGGTACCGCTTGTGAGACCGCGGCGGATCCGGCCGCTGGGCCGCCTCTCGGTGCGGGCCCGGATGACGCTGCTGTACGGCGGGATCTTCACGGTCATCACGCTGGGGGCGCTGGTGGTGGCGCAGCGGCTCCAGGGGGACGCCGTCGGCAGGAACCTCCAGGACGTGGCGGTCCGGCGGAAGGCCGACGGGCCGTGCGAGCCGGGCTCCCCCTGCCTGCCCCCGCCCGGGGTGGAGACGTTCGTCCGGGCGGACGAGCTCGAACAGGAGCTGGTGGACTCACAGCGGGTCATCACGCTCGTCACGTTCGTCGCGATCGCGCTGCTGGCGTTCGCGGTGTGCTGGTGGCTCACCGGGCGGCTGCTGCGCCCGCTGCACCGCATCACCGCCACCGCCCGCAGGCTGTCGCTGTCGACGCTGCACGAGCGCATCGCGCTGACCGGGCCGCAGGACGAGCTCAAGGAGCTGGCCGACACCTTCGACGCCATGCTCGACCGGCTGGAGCGCGCGGTGGCCGGTCAGCGCCGGTTCGTCGCCAACGCCTCGCACGAGCTGCGCACGCCGCTCGCCATCCAGCGCACCGCCGTCGAGGTCGGCCTGGCCGACCCCTCGCCGGAACGGCTGGCCTGGATCCGGGCCGAACTGCTGCGCAACACCGAGCGGTCCGAGCGGCTCATCGACGGCCTGCTCGTGCTGGCCCAGGGCGAGCGCGGCCTCGACGCGCCCGCGCCGGTGGACCTGGCGGCCGTGGTCGAGCAGGTCGTCGCGGAGCAGTCGCCGGCGGCGCGGGACAAGGACGTCACGGTCGCCGTCTCCGTCACCGGTGGCCCGGTCGTCGTGGCGGGCGACGAGGTGATGCTCACCCGGCTGGTGGCCAACCTGGTGGAGAACGCCGTCCGGCACAACCATCGGGGCGGGCGCGTCCTGGTCGAGCTGTCCCCGGCCGCCGGGCTGATCGTCGGCAACACCGGCCCGCTCGTCCCGCCGGGCAGGGCCGGCGAGCTGTTCGAGCCGTTCCGCAGGCTCGACCCGGACCGGACCGGCTCGGCGGGCGGCGCGGGGCTCGGGCTGTCGATCGTCGCCGCCATCACCGCCGCCCACGGCGGGCGCGTGGAGGCCGTCCCGAACCCGGACGGCGGCCTCCGCGTCACCGTGGCCCTCCCCCCGTCCACCTGATCGGACGCGGTCCGGGAATGACCGGCGAGCCGCCGCCGTTGTACAGAACAGCCGGGTCAGTTCCGTGTATGTGGTTTGCCCCGCACGCCTTCGGGCGGGCGGCTGTTTCTTCTTGAGAGATGGTGCGGTCGCAGCAAAGACAACCCCGGCCGGCGATCCGCGATCCCGCGGGTCACCCATCTCTGACGAGGAGACAACGCAATGGCACAGGGCACTGTGAAGTGGTTCAACGCTGACAAGGGCTTCGGCTTCATCGCCGTCGACGGCGGCGGCGCGGACGTGTTCGTCCACTTCTCCGAGATCCAGTCGGGCGGCTTCCGCAGCCTGGAGGAGAACCAGCGCGTCGAGTTCGACATCAACCAGGGCGCCAAGGGCCCCCAGGCCGTCGGCGTGACCGTTCTCTGATCCGCAGAGCGTGAAGACAGCCCCTCGTCCTCCGGGACGGGGGGCTGTCGCCGTCTCTACCGGGCGGCGCTGACGCCGAAGGCCGTCCAGCCCAGGTCGGGGAACCCGGCCGCGGCGGCGACCGCCGCGGAGGCCAGGTTGCCGGGCGCGTGCATGTACGTGGGCACGGCCCCCTCGTCGAGCACCCGGCGCGCCGCCTGGGCGACGAGCCGCCGGGCGAGCCCGCGCCCCTGCGCCCGGGGCTCGGTCACCACGGCCAGCTCGCGCCCGTGGTGGTCGTGCCGTTTGACGCCCACGCCGGCCAGGTGCGCGCCCGTGCGCGGGTCGCGCGCCACCAGCACCTCGCCGCCGAAGGGCCGCAGCCACTCGGGCACCTCCGGATCGGTGGCGGGCACCCACACCCCGGCGTCGGGCAGCGGCGCGGGCCGGGCCGTCCAGCGGTAGACGGCGGTGAACCAGGCGCGGGCGGGCGGCCCGAGCAGCGCGGGGACCCGCGGCCCGAAGCCGCCGGGGTCGTCGGCGTGCAGCTTCGCGACCTCCTCGGCGTGCTCGGGCAGCACCGAGAGCACGCCCCCGCCGGGACCGCCGACCCCGAGCACGGGATGGATCGCGCCGTCCCACGCGGGCAGCGCGCGCCCGGGATGGGCGACGACGTCCAGCGGCCCGCCGGGCGGCCAGGCTCCGAGCCACCGGGTCAGATGCTCGTGCAGCCTTCGCTCAGGAGTCATGCCCAGATCCTATACCCTCTGGGGGTACCGAGAGCGCGCGCTCCCACAGCATCACCACCGCCCTGACGTGGCCGGGGCCGTCCGGCGGGTCGAGCAGCGCGCCGTGCAACTGGGCCTCGATGCCCTGGACGGCCAGCAGCGCGTTCAGCTCGGGATCGGGGCCACCGGCTCCGAGGCGGCGCAGCTCGGCCGCCAGCGCGCGGGCGATCCGGCGCTCGGCGTCCCGGAAGCGGGCGACCAGGCCGGGGGTGCGGGGGACGTGGTCGTACAGCAGCCGGTGCAAATCCGGCCGGTCGGTGTGCAGCGCGGCCACGCCCTCCACCAGGTCGGTGAGCAGGGCCGACAGGGACGGCCGCCGCCCGGCCGCGCCGGCGAAGACCTGCGCGACCCGGTCGGCGCTCTCGGCGAGGTAGTGCTCGGCCAGCGCCACCAGCAGCGCGTCCTTGTTCGGGAAGTACTGGTACAGCGACCCGATGGACACCCCGGCGCGTTCGGCGATCTTGTTCGTGGTGGCGCCGGCGTAGCCGTGCCTCTGGAAAAGCTGAGCCGCCGCCTCCAGGATCGCCGCGACCGTCTGCCTGGAGCGCTGCTGGCGTGGCTGTTTACGGGGTGTGAGCACGACCCTCCAATGCGAGTACCGAAAACTGAGAATAGCTCGCATTATTGAAGGCGTTTCGCTCTCCCCTCGTGAACGGAGCCCTCTGTGCTGCCCGAACTCCTCGCCTACGGCGCCCGGGTGCTGCCCGGCCTGCTCCTGATCGGCGGCTGTTACGCGCTGGCGCGCGGTGAGCGCGACCCGCTCGCGCGCGTCATGGCGCTCGTGCTCGCCTTCATCTTGATCAGGGACGCGATGACCCCGCTCGGGTTCTGGCGGATCGGCACGGCGGGGGCGGTCCCGTGGCTGCGCTTCACCGACCAGGCGGGCGTCCTGGTGGTGTTCGGGCTGGGCACGGTGGCGGCGACGGTCGCGGTGCTGCGGCTGGACGCCGGGCTGCGGTCGCTGGTGCGCTGGGGGCGCTTCGGCCCCGGCACGGTCGTGTGGGGCGCGGGCGGCGGCGCGCTGGCCGCCGCGCCGGTGCTGCTGCTGTCGCTGACCACACCCCTGGACGGGCGCGGCGGCGCGGTCGCGGTCGCGCTGCTGCCAGTGCTGCTGCTGTTCAGCCTGTCGGGCAACCTCGCCGAGGAGGTGCTGTTCCGCGGCTTCCTCCAGGGACGGCTCGAACAGCGCCTGGACGCCACCCGCGCCGCCCTGCTGTCGGCGCTGCTGTTCGCCGCCTGCCACGCCTTCCTCGCCTCGACGGTCACCGACGCCGGCTGGCCGCTGCTGGCCTTCACCCTGTACGAAGGGCTGATCTGCGCGTTCCTGCGCGTGCGCCACGGGGTCACCACCGCCGCGCTCGCCCACGGGATCGCGATCTTCCTGCTGGCCGCCGGGCTGGTGTGATCGGTCAGTCCGGCTCGGTCGCGGCCAGGAGCCGAGCGGCGAAGGCACGGCAGCCCGCGGTGAACTCCGGGCCCGCGGTGATCCGGAAGTCGGCGTCCAGGAAGGCGAGGTTGAGGATCAGCCACTGCCAGGAGTCCAGCGCGAGGCTGACGCCGGTCCGCCCGTCGTCCAGCGCGCGGACCTCGGCGTCCTGGAACTTCAGCGCGTCGAGCACCGCGGCGGCCGGGGCGTCCACCAGGACGCTGACGTCCTGCTTGTCCCGGTTGATCCCCTGCCGCAGGTAGTCGGTGGCCGACTCGGCGGGCAGCGGGCGCGGCTCGTAGCGGTCGCCGGTGCCGGTCGCGCCGGTGACCCGGTCGAGGCGGAACACCCGCCAGTCGCCGCGCCCGAGATCCCAGCCGAGCACGTACCAGCGCAGCAGGTGGTGGATCTGCCGGTACGGCTCCACCCGCCGCTCGCTCCGGCCGCCGCGCGCGTCCGTGTAGGCGAACGACAGGACCTCGCGGCGCGCGATCGCGTCGGCGACCAGCGCGAGCTGCTGGGCGGGCACGCTCGGCGCGCGTTGCGGGCTCGTCTCCAGGCTGGCCCGCACCGCCGCGACGCGCGGGCGCAGCCGGGCGGGCAGGAACTGGTCCAGCTTGCCGTACGCGCGGGTCGCGGCGTCGTCGATCCCGCCCTCGGCCGCCGCCCCGACGGCGGCGAGCGAGGCGAGCGCCAGCAGCGTGGCCACCGCCTCGTCGTCGTCGAGGACGAGCGGCGGCATCGTGCGCCCGGCCGCGAGCCGGTAGTAGCCGCCGGGCCCTGGCTGGGTCTCGACGGGGTAGCCGTAGCCGCGCAGCCGGTCGACGTCGCGGCGCAGCGTGCGCGGGCTGACGCCGAGCCGCCGGGCCAGCTCCTCCCCGCCGAACGGCCGCCCGGTCTGCAGCGTCGACAGCAGGGCCAGCATGCGCTCGGTGACGTCCGCCATGCCTCGATCCTGCCATCGGACGCGGTCAGAATCCGGCCACATCTGCTCGTAGCGTGACGGCATGACAGCGCGCACCATCACCCTTCGTGGAGCCCGGACGAACAACCTGGCCGGTCTGGACGTCGACATCCCGCGCAACCGGCTGGTCGTGTTCGCGGGCGTGTCCGGCTCGGGCAAGTCGTCGCTGGTGTTCGACACGATCGCCGCCGAGGCGGGCCACCAGCTCAACGAGACGTTCCCGCCGTTCGCCCGCAACCGGCTGCCGAAGTGGACGCGCCCTGACGTCGAGCACATCGGCGGCCTGACCCCCGTGGTCGTCATCGACCAGCGGCGCATCGGCGGCAACGCCCGCTCGACGGTCGGCACGATCACGGACGCGTGGACGTACCTGCGGCTTCTGTTCTCCCGCCTCAGCAGCCCGTACGTGGGCGAGTCGAACCGGTTCTCCTTCAACGAGCCCGCCGGCATGTGCCCCACCTGCTCCGGGCTCGGCGAGGTGGTGGTCAGCGCGGTCGACCGCTTCCTCGACCTGGACAAGTCCCTGGCCGAGGGCGCGATCCTGCTGCCCGGCTTCGGCAACGGCGGCTACTGGTACTCCCGGTACGCCGACATCGGCGCCTTCGACGCCCACACCCCGCTCCGCGACTGGACCCCGGCCGAACGCGAGGCGCTGCTGTACGGCGGCGAGGCCGCGGCCTCGCTCGGCAGCAGGCCGCCCCGGGACTACGAGGGCGTCGTCGAGCGGTTCGAACGCATCTACCTGCACACCTCCGACAACCTGTCCGAGCGCAAGCAGGAGGCCATCCGGCGCTTCACCCGCGCCGGGACCTGCCCCGAGTGCGGCGGCGACCGGCTCGCCAAGGCCGCCAGGACGGCCACCGTGCTCGGCCGCACGATCGGCGAGCTGTCCCGCATGGAGATCACCGAGCTCGCCGCCCTGGTCCGCACCATCGACTCCCCCGGCGTCGCGCCCGTCGTCGCCGCCCTGGTGGAACGGCTGGAGGCGATGGTCACGATCGGGCTCGGCTACCTCACGCTCGGCCGGGCGACCACGACGCTGTCCGGCGGCGAGTCGCAGCGGATCAAGATGGTCAAGCACCTGGGCTCCAGCCTCGCCGAGATGACGTACGTGGTCGACGAGCCGACCGTGGGCCTGCACCCGACCGACGTGGAGTCCATGATCGAGCTGCTGGAGCGGCTGCGCGACACGGGCAACACCGTGCTCGTCGTCGAGCACGACCCCGCCGTCATGGCGCACGCCGACCAGGTCGTCGAGATCGGGCCCGGCGCCGGCGCGGGCGGCGGGCGGCTCGTCTTCCAGGGGCCGTTCGACCGGTTGCGGGAGGCGGACACGCCAACCGGCCGCGCCCTGGCCCGGCGGCTGCCCGTCAACACCGCCCCTAGGCAGGCGACGGGCCACCTCACGGTGGCGGGCGCCTCCCGCAACAACCTGCGCGACCTCACCGTACGGATCCCCACAGGCGTGCTGACTGTGTTCACCGGGGTCGCCGGGTCGGGCAAGTCCAGCCTGGCCCACGAGCTGGTCGCCCAGCACGACGCCACGGTGATCGACCAGCGGCCGGTCAGCGCGAACCGCCGCTCGACCCCGATCACCTACACCGGGATCGCCCCGGCGATCCGCAGGCTGTTCGCCCGGCGCAACGGCGTCCCGGCCGCGCTGTTCAGCGCCAACTCCGAGGGCGCCTGCCCGGCGTGCAAGGGGCTCGGCGTGATCTACACCGACCTGGCGTTCATGGACGGCCAGGAGGTCCGGTGCGAGACCTGCGAGGGCCGCCGGTTCACCCCGGAGGTCCTGGCCCACACCGTGGACGGGCTGTCGATCGCCGACGTCGACGACCTCACCATCGCCGAGGCCGTCGACCGGCTGCCCGACCGGGCCATCGCGGACGCGCTGCGCCAGCTCTCCGCCGTCGGCCTCGGCTACCTGCGCCTGGGGCAGTCGCTGAGCACGCTGTCAGGCGGGGAGTGCCAGCGCGTCAAGATCGCCAAGGAGCTCCGGGAGTCGGCGCGGCCCACCGTGTACGTGCTCGACGAGCCGACGACCGGCCTGCACCCGAGCGACGTCGGCACGCTCCTGCGCGTCCTCGGCGACCTCGTCGCGCAGGGGCACACCGTGGTCGTCATCGAGCACAACCTGGACGTCGTCCGGCAGGCCGACTGGCTCGTGGACCTCGGGCCGGGGCCGGGCCGGCACGGCGGGAGCGTGCTGTACGAGGGCCCCGTCGCCGGCTGCACCGACCGCTCGACCCCCACCGGCCGCGCCCTCGCCGGATGATCGCGCCTGGTGATCGCGCCTGGTGATCGCGGGCGGCCCTCACCCGGCGCCCGGGCAGGTGGCGCCGGGCGGCGGGAGGCGCAGGCTGATCAGGTAGCGGTTGACGTGCGCGGTGACGCAGCCGCCAGGACCGGACAGGTACAGCGTGTGCCCGTGGCCCTCGTACCGGAGGCTGGACGAGCCTGGCACCCGGCGGACAGCGCGGGCCACCTCGTCGTGGTCCGTCCAGCTCCCCACCCCGAGCAGCGGCGGCAGCCCCCACGCGGGCAGCGGCGCCGGCGGGTTGGTGACCGGCGCGGGCCAGCCCGCGCAGGCCAGCGGCCACCACGAGCGCTGCCCGGCGAAGTGAGGCGACACCCGCTCCGCCTCGCGCAGCGCCTCACGGAAGGCGGCGTAGCTCCCGTACCCCTTGCCGTCCAGGCAGTGCGTCATGTTCTGGCCGGCGGCCGAGGGCACCTTGGCGCTGCCCGTGGCCTGCCTGACGTAGTCGGCGAACCCGGAGGCGTCGCCGCCCTCCGCCTTCTCGATCGCGGCGGCGAGCTGGACCCAGCGGGGCACCTCGGGCTCGCGGCCGGGCGAGACGAAGCTGGGCCCGGCGGCGACCTTCAGGTCGAACCCGCTGTAGGCGGCCCCCGACGGGTCGCCGCGCACCGGCACCGGCTTGCGATCGGCGGCGGTGACCAGCCGTCGCCACACCCCGGCCACGTCCCTGCCGTGCAGCGCGCAGGCGGTGTCCGCCCGGCACCAGGCGGCGAAGCGCACCAGCTGCCGCTCCAGCCGCGCGTACAGGGCGGGCTCGGTGGCGGCGACCGGCTCCTGGTGGTCGGCGGCGCCGTCCAGGACCATCGCGCGCACCCGGGCGGGGAACAGCCGGGCGTACGCCTCGGCGGGGTGGCCGCCGTAGGAGTTGGCCAGGAAGCTCAGCCGCGGCTCGCCGAGCGCCACGCGGACGGCCTCGATGTCGCGGGCGACGGAGGCGGAGTCCATGTGGTCGAACAGCTCCGGGTCGGCGGCGCGGCACCGCTCGGCGTGCTCCCGGTTCGCCCGCGCCAGCTCGGCCCACTCGGCGCGGTCGCCGGGCAGCGTGATCCACGGGCCGGTGGACAGGCACGCGTACGGCAGCGGGCCGCCGGGGACGGCGGTGTTGCGGGGGGCGAGGCTGACGACGTCGAACCGGTCGCGCAGCTTGGCGAACCGCGCGTGGTGCTGCTTCAGGTCGTCGATCCCCGACCCGCCGGGGCCGCCGGGGACGGAGAACAGGACGCCGATCCGGCGGCCCGCCCCGGAGGCGGGCAGCATCGCGACCGGCACGGTGATCGTGCGCCCGGCGGGCTTGTGCCAGTCGAGCGGCACCTCGACGGAGGCGCACCGCAGGTCCCCGGGCGCGTCCTTGTCCGCGCACGGCCGCCAGGCCAGGGCGGACGCCGCGCCGCCCGCGTCACCGGACGCGGGCGCCACCGCCGGTTCTGCCGGCATCCCTGGTGACAGCCCGGCCGCCGGCAGCACCGTGGGCAGGACCGCCGTCAGCGCCGTCAGCAGCACCGCGGCCGCGCCGGCGAGCAGCGGCCTGAGCCTGCGGCCCTTCAGCGCCGTGACCGTCGCGCCCGCCGCCAGCGCGACGGCGACGTGGCCCGCGAGCAGCGCCGCCGCCGCGACGGGCGGCAGCAGCCCGCCCACCCCGGCGACTTGCGCGGGCAGGTTCTCCAGCAGGTACGAGCCCACCTGGGCCCGCAGCGGCGACGGCAGCGCCTGCGCGGCCACGGGCAGCACCAGGAAGACCAGCACGAGCGCGACCAGGGTGCCCGACGTCGACCGGATCGCCGCGCCCGCCCCCAGCCCGACGAGGGCCGCCGCCGTCATGGACAGCCCCGAGACGGCCACCGACGCGAGCACGCCCGGCTCGGCGAGCGAGGTCCCCAGCGTCCCGCCGTCGAGCAGCAGCTGGTCCGCGCGGCTGCCGAGGACCGCCTGCGCGGCCCCGTGCATGGCGAACGCCAGGACCTGACCGGCGACCAGGGTGACGGCGGCCAGGCCCGGCACCTTGGCGAACAGGAACACCTGCCGCCTCGGCACGGCCGCCAGGCTGGTGCGGATCAGGCCGGTGGCGTGCTCGGCGGTGATCGTGAGCGCGCCCAGCGTGCCGAACACGACGTAGGCGATCGGCAGGCCGGTGCCCAGCCCGGCGCCGACGCCGGTGAAGCCCAGCCGCTCCTCGAACGTCTGCCGGTCGAACCCGCGCCCGATCAGGTACGCCACCCCGGCGCAGGCGAGCACGGCGAGCAGCGAGACGGCCAGCAGGTACGCGTTGGAGCGCAGCGAGCGGAGCTTGTGCCATTCGGCGGCGATCGCGTCCGTCATCGGCCCTGCTCCGTCCCGGTATGGGCGCCGTACTCGACGCTGTCCTCGGTGAGCTCCATGAACGCCTCCTCCAGCGATGCGCCGCGCGGTGTCAGCTCGCGCAGCGCGACGCCCGCGCCCAGCGCCAGCTCCCCGATCACCTCGGCATCCAGCCCCCGCACGGACAGCCCGCGCACGGACGGGTCGCGTGCGGGTGGACCGGGGGGCGCCTCTTCGGGGGTCACGGTGGCGCCGTGCGCGCGCAGGACCCCGGCCAGCCGTTCCGGGTCCGCGGCCCGGACGAGCACGTCGCGGCGGAAGCGGCCGGCCAGCTCGCCGATCGCCGTGTCCGCGATCAGCTTGCCGCGCCCGATGACGACGACGTGGTCGGCGGTGAGCGCCAGCTCGTTCATCAGGTGGCTGGACAGCAGGACGGTCCGCCCCTCGGCGGCCAGCGCCCGCAGCAGGTCGCGGATCCAGCGGATGCCCTCCGGGTCGAGCCCGTTCAGCGGCTCGTCGAACATCAGCACCGCCGGGTCGCCCAGCAGTGCCGCCGCGATCCCCAGCCGCTGCTTCATGCCCAGGGAGAAGCCGCCGATCCGCCGCCCGGCCACGTCCGTCAGCCCCACCTGGCCGAGCACCTCGTCCACCCGCCCGGCGCCGATGCCGTTGCTGCGGGCCAGGCAGCGCAGGTGGTCGCGGGCGGTCCGGCCGCCGTGCACGGCCCCGGCGTCGAGCAGCGCGCCCATCGTGCGCATCGGGCGGCGCAGCGACGCGTACGACCGCCCGTCCACCAGCGCCTCGCCTCCGGCGGGCACCTCCAGCCCGAGCACGGCCCGCATGGTGGTGGACTTGCCCGCGCCGTTGGGGCCCAGGAATCCGGTCACCAGGCCCGGTCTCACGCTGAAGGTCAGCCCGTCCACGGCGACCGTGCGGCCGTAGCGCATGGTCAGTCCCCGTACGTCGATCACGTCTCCCCCTCGTCCGGCATGGTCGGCCGGAACGAGCCTCGCGGTGCGCGGGCCCGGTCTCCAGGGGGGCCGGTCCACCTCCGGGGTGGGAATTCACCACCCCGGTGGTAGGCGCAGACCTACCGCCGCACGCTCGCGGGCACGGCAGACTGCAGGGGTGAAGGGGAGGAAGACCGTCGCCCGGCGGGCGCTCGGCGCCGTCGCCGGGGTGGGGGCGCTGGCGCTGAACGCCGCCACCGGGGTGGCCGCGCCCGTCCTGCTCGCCCTGCTGGCGTCGGGCGCCGCGCTGGCGCCGCTCACCGGGCGGCCGCTCGCGTGGGCGCGCGCGGCGGTGGGGCGGCTGGCCGGGCATCAGCGCCGGTGGGCGCGGCGGGTGCTCGCCCGGGACGGCGACCCGGCGGACGCACCGGCGGGCGGCACGGTGGATGCCTCGGCGGGCGGCCCGGCTGCCGCTCGGCGGGAGGTGCTGTGGCTGGCCGTGCATGCGGTGTCCGGACCGGCTCCCGTGGCCGTGGTGTGGGCGATGCTGGCGGCCCTCGACTATCTGTTCTTCCGGCTCCAGCCGTCCCGCCCGAGCATGCTGAACACGTACTCCATCAGCCTGGCCCTCGTGGCGATCGCGGTCGTGGCCCTGCTGGCCGTGCCGCTGTTCCGCACCGGGCAGGCGCGGCTGGCGCGGCTGCTGCTCGACGCGCGGCCCGCGCCGGACGCGCGCATCCGGGAGCTGACCGCCTCCCGCGCCGCGGTCGTCGACGCGCACGCCGCCGAGCTGCGCCGCATCGAACGCGACCTGCACGACGGCGCCCAGGCCAAGCTCATCGCCATCCGCATGAGCCTGGGGCTGGCGCGCGCCGCCGCCGACCCGGACGAGGTGCTGCGCGCGGTCGACGAGGCCAGGGAGGTCGCCGGTCAGGCCCTGACCGACCTGCGCGACCTGGTGCGCGGCATCCACCCGCCGGTGCTGGCCGACCGCGGCCTGCCGGGCGCGATCGGGGCGTCCGCGCTGCTCTGCCCGATCCCCGTCGACGTCGACGCCGAGCTGCCCGGCCGCCCGCAGCCGCCCGTCGAGTCGGCGGCGTACTTCGCGGCTGCCGAGGCGCTGGCCAACGTGGCCAAGCACAGCGGCGCGTCGCGGGCCTGGGTGCGGCTGCGGCACACCGGTGGCGTGCTGCGGCTGACGGTGGGCGACGACGGTCACGGCGGCGTGCGCCGCGACCTCGGCACCGGCGTGCGCGGTATCGAGGACCGGCTGTCGGCCTTCGACGGCACTCTCACCGTGGACAGCCCGCCGGGCGGGCCGACGGAGCTGATCATGGAGGTGCCGTGCGCGTTGTCATAGCCGAGGACCTGGCCCTGCTGCGCGACGGGCTGGTCCGCCTGCTGTCGGCGTACGGCTGCACCGTGGTGGAGGCGGTCGACAACGGCCCGATGCTGCTGGAGGCGCTGCTGCGGCACCGCCCCGACGTGTCGGTGATCGACGTGCGGCTGCCGCCGGGCTTCGCCGACGAGGGGCTGCGCGCCGCCCTGGAGGCGCGGGCCCGGGTGCCGGGGCTGCCGGTGCTGATCCTGTCGCAGTACGTGGAGCAGCTGTACGCCAGGGAGCTGCTGTCGGACCGGTCCGGCGGGGTGGGTTACCTGCTGAAGGACCGGGTGGGCGACGTCGACGGGTTCGTCGGCGCGGTGCGCCAGGTGGCGGCCGGGGGCACCGCGATGGACCCGGAGGTCGTCTCGCAGCTCCTCACCCGGCGCGGCCGGGACGAGCCGCTGGCCGCGCTGACGCCGCGCGAGCGGGAGGTGCTGGCCCTGATGGCGGAGGGCCTGTCCAACCTGGCGATCGCGGCGCGCTTCCGCGTCACCGACAAGGCGGTCGCCAAGCACACCACGAACATCTTCGCCAAGCTCGGCCTGCCGCCGTCCGACGACCACAACCGGCGCGTCATGGCGGTCCTGGCCTACCTCCAGGCCACCCCATAGCCACCCCCGGCCCCCACCATCCACCATCCACCGTCCACACTGACGAACCGGACGGGTACGGGGGCCGGGGCAGGGCTCAGTCGCCGCCCGGGGGGACGCGGCCGGGCGGGGGCGGGGTCGGGGCGCCGCCGGTGAGCGTGTCCTCGGGACGTACGGGGAGGTTCGACTCGCGGACGTAGAACGCGGGCGGGCGGGGGGCGACGCGGTGGACGTAGCGGCCGACCACCGCCACCCCGGCGAGCGTGGCCGCGGACACCAGCAGGTGCGCGGCCTCCAGCCCGAGTGCCGCCGCCGCCAGCGCCAGCACCGCCACCAGGTAGAGCGCGTTCAGGGGCCGCCACGAGAAGCCGAAGAACAGCTCGAAGGCGTGCCCGGCCAGCCGGGCGGGCCGCAGCTTGGAGCGCCCGGCGTCGCGCTCGCGGTGGCTGACGTCGACCGCGGTGTGCCGGGCCCCCACCAGCGGCACCGCGGGCATGAACCAGGGCAGGCACAGCTCGCTGATCGTCCGGGCGACGCTGGTGCGCATGAGCCGGAACGTGGAGGCGCCGCGCGGCATGTCGATGCGGAACACGGCCCGCGCCGCCCAGTGCAGCCCGGCCGAGCCGATCTTGCGCAGGAGCGGGTCGCGCCGGCGCACCCGGCGGCCGAAGACGACGTCGTAGCCCTCGGCTGCCCTGTCGAGCAGCTTCCAGATCTGCGACGGCGGCACCTGCAGGTCGGCGTCGCACTGCACGATCCACGGCCACGCGGCGTAGCGGTAGCCGGCGGCCGTGACGGCGTCGATGCCGAAGTTGCGGGTGAAGGACAGGTAGCCCACTCTAGGGTCGGCCCCGGCCAGCGCCCGGATGCGGGCGAGCGAGTCGTCGGTGCTGCCGTCGTCGACGAACAGGATCTGCAGGTCGGCGAGGTCCGCCAGCTCCCCGGTGAGTTCCCGGTAGGCGACCTCCACCTGCGCGCCCTCGTTGTAGCACGGAACCAGCACGGTCAGCCCGGTGCTCATCGCGCCCTCCACAGCGCCAGGCCGAGGACGAGCGGGTTCGCCCCCAGCGCGTACACGGCTCCGGCCGCCCCGGTCAGGGGTACGGCCACGGCGCCCAGCGCGGCGACCGCGGCCAGGGCGACGACGACGGCCCGGGCGTTGGCCCGTAGGTCGGTGTGTTCGACGACGAAGGTGGCGCCGCTGGCCAGGGCCTGCATCGGCAGCAGCGTGAGGGCGAGCGCGGCGAGCGCGACCGGCCCGTGCGCGCCTGCCGCCAGCGCGAACCCGGCGGCCGTCAGCCAGAGGGCGGCGCCCAGCGCGGCGAGCCCGGCCATGCGCCGCCCGAGCACGCGCGCCCCGGCCGCTCCCCCGCCGGCCACCCGCAGGGAGAGCTGCGGCTGGTAGATGCGCTGCACCGTGTAGAGGATCGACAGCGCGAACCCCCAGCCGAGCGTGACCAGGTACAGCTCGCCGCTGTGGGCCGCGTACGGGCTGAGGGCGAGCTCGACGAAGAGCACGCCGATCATCGCGTTGTTCATCACGTCGGCGGCGCCCATCAGCAGCACCGTGCCGGTGAGCACGCGGCGCAGCCCCGGCCGGGGCCGTGATGCGCGCGGCAGCCCGGGCAGCAGGGACAGGTTGAGCGCGGTGACCAGCGCCAGCAGCCCGGCCAGGTAGCCGGCCGGGCCGACCCCGGCGAGGAAGGCGAGCGCCGCCATCGCGCCCATCCCGAGGCCGAGCACGGCGAAGTGGACGGTGTCGCGCGTGTAGCGGCCGAGCGCGCGGTGCAGGGCGACGCCGTGCATGCCGCAGCCCAGCGCCACGTAGTAGGCGACGCCCAGCAGGTAGAGCGTGACCGGCTCCCCCGGGGCGAGGGCCAGCGCGGCCAGCGCCGCCGCGAGCGGCGGCAGCGGCACGTAGGCGACCAGGACGCGCAGCATCCCGGCGAGGTCGTCCCGGGTGCGCCGGGCGCGCGGGATGAGCTTCAGCGCCGCCTTCTCGCCGCCCGACTGGACGACCATGCACAGCCAGCCGGCCGCCCCCATCACCGCCCCGTACGCGTCGAACTCGGCCCGGCTCCAGGCCAGCGCCAGCAGGGCCGCCGAGCCGTACAGCATCACCCGGAAGGCGGCGCGGCCGGCGAGGAGCGTCACGAGCCGGGGCAGCCCGATGCGGTGGGCGGCGGCGGTCATCCGGCGTCCAGGTCGGCGGGCAGGTCGGCGAGCACCCGGTCGCGGAGCGGGCGTGAGCCGTCGCGCAGGTAGGCGCGCAGCGCGTCCTCGATCTCGGCGGCGCCGAAGCGGCCGAGCACCCCGGCCAGCGACGGTCCTCTCTCCACCTGGAACAGCGCCGAGAACAGCGCTCTGACCTGGGCGGATTCGAGGCGTTCCGGCAGCGGGAGGAGGCCGGCGACGAGCTCGGGGTCCGGCGGCTCCGCCGGTGGCGCCGCCGGCCAGGTGGCCGGGCGGCCGGGCCCGGCGAACCAGGCGCGCACGTGGGCGAGCCGTTCGGCGGCCCAGGGGTCGCCCGGCGCCAGGCGGGCCTCGGCGAGCGGCAGGTCGTAGCAGGTGGCGTGCAGGGCGGCGCACACCTGGGAGAAGGCGGGCGGCTTGGCGGGCAGGTCGGCGAGCGGGATCTCGCTGACCTCGGCCAGGAGCGCCGCGGCGGCGTCGTCGGTCCTGGCCTTGGCCACGAACGCGTCGAACTCCTGGTACCAGCGGTTCATCGCGGCCCGGTCGGGCGGGCCGTCGTCGCCGCGCTCACGCAGCCAGCGGATCATCCGGGCGGGCAGGTACGGTTCCAGCGGGTCGCCGGCCACGGAACGGAGCACCACCGGGGCCGCGCGGAAGACGGCCCCGCAGGCGCGGCAGGCGTGCCGCCGCCGGTTCGGCAGGCGGCCCGGCAGCGGCACGGGATGCGGGTCCCCGCACTGGACGCACCTCACGGCGGCTCCCTTCACCACGGCACCGCCAGCGCCGAGGAGGTCACCAGTTCGGCGCCCAGGTCGCTCTTGACCTCGGCCTGCCCCTTGCCGAGCACCAGGCCGCGCCTGCCCGCGCCGATGGCCCACTCGATCATGCGGACGTAGCCGTCGAAGTACAGGTGCTTGCGCCCGCCCTGCTCGACGGGGACGGCGCCCCAGCTCAGGCAGATGGGCCAGGCGGCGTGGTCGAGGATGAGCGACAGGCCGAGCAGCCTCCCGCGCCGCCGGTACGTCAGCGCGACGCATTCGCCGCTGCCGATCAGCGCCTCCAGGTAGGGCAGCGGGAGCGGCGGGGCGGGGGTGAGCCGGCTGCGGTGCTTGAGGTCGTTCTCGGCGCGCATCCGGGCCGCCTCGTCGGCGCTGACCAGCTCGCCGGCCGGGCCGACGCGAACCGACAGTTCGGCGGCGATGGTCCGGGCGCGCCTGCGCAGGGAGTCGCGGCGGCGCGGGTCGAGCACGGCGTACCACTGGTCCAGGTCGGGCCAGGGCAGGGCGAGCGTGGCCAGCGGCGCGGTCGGCAGGCGGAGCCTGAGCCGGCCGGGCAGCCGGGCGGCCTCGCCGTCCGACACCTCGCGCCAGACGGTGCCCCGCCAGCCGGGGCCGAGGTGGCGGCGCAGCGCGCGCGTGCAGGCGGGCAGGAGGTCGGGGTCGGGGTCGCCGCGCCACCACCAGCCTTTCTGCGACCGGTTGGCGGGCGCGTGCACGTCCACGACGCCGGCGGGTCCGTGCCGGTCGGCGTAGGCGCCGCGCCGCAGCCGGGGTGACCGCAGTGAGGCCGCCACCGCTCCCACTGCCCGGCCGTCGCGACGCGCCACCGCCAGCGCGAGGGGCGCCTGGGCGCTCCAGGCGTAGGCGCGCAGCAGGTCGTACCGCCAGGTCACCCGCTGGCCGGCGGCCTGGCGTAACTCCTCCCAGTCGCCGGGCTCGGGGTCGTGGCGCGGGTCCAGCAGCTCGACCCTCATCCGATCGCCCACCGGGGGACGGCCACCAGCCGCATGGGCAGGTAGTCGAAGCCGAGCGAGCGCTTCACGTCGACGAACCCGCGGCCGGCGAACAGCCGTTCGGCGCGGCCGGCGGTCGCGTGGGCGATGATCCGGACGTAGCTGTCGAAGTACAGGTCTTTCCGGCCGCCCTCCTCGGCGGGCAGGGCCGCCCAGGGCCCGTACATGGGCGTGGTGGGATGGTCGTAGACGACGGCGAAGGCCAGGAGCCGGTCGCCCTCGTGGTAGGAGACGGTCCGGACGTCGTCGCGCCGGATCAGCTCGGCGAAGTAGGCGGCGGTCAGCGGCAGGCGGCGGTCGAGCGCGGCGGCCACCCAGCCCCGCGGCGTCGTGGGCGCGGTCAGCCGGGCGGCGTGGCGCTCGTGCAGCCGGGCCAGCTCGGCGGGGTCGAGGTCGGTGCGGCCGTTGCCCTCCACGACGGTCAGCGTGCCGTCCTCCTCGATCCGCCTGATCTGGCGGCGCAGCGTGGAGCGGCGGTTGCGGCTGAGCGTGGCGATCCACCCGTCGCGGGCGGGCCAGCGTACGGGAAGCTGTGTGGTGCCCGGGGACTGGCGGACCAGGGCGCCGGCCCTGGCGACGAGCGGCAGCGCGGCTTCGGTGACCATCCGGTAGACGACCCCGGCCAGCCGCCAGCCGAACTCGGCGGCGGCGGCCCGCTCGAAGCCCCTGATGAGCTCGCGCCCTTCGGCGCCGCCGGGCAGGCACCAGGTGGGGCCGTTGGAGTGGGCGGGCAGGCGCACGTCGAGCACGAGCGGCCCGCGTCCGAACCGGATCGCGCCCACCGCGCCGACGATGCGCCCCGACTCGTGGACGACGCACAGGAGGGGCCGGGCCCACGATCGCTCGAAGGAGGCGCGGATCACGTCATAGGACCAGATGGCCGTCAGGTCGTGGCCGCGGCGGAAGTCTTCCCAGCCGTCGGGCTCGGGGTCTCGCCCTGGCTGTAAGAAGCTGAACTTCACGATGTGCCCTATTCGGATTAGGCATAACAACTCTGCATCAGACTTATGGCCTGTTAAGAATCGCAGTATATGTCTGCTTTGATCATGGACGCGCATCAACACCTGGTGCGTGAATCTGCTGCCCGAGCATCACCAGTGCACGGCGTTTCACCAGGGGAAACAGCATGAAAGTTGGCGTCACCGGAGGTAACGGCTTCATCGGCCGCTACGTCTGTGAGGAGTTAGCCACCCGCGGTCACACCCCCGTCGTCTTCGACCACCGCGATCGCGGCGCCGGAAGCTTCGAGTTCATGCTCGGCGACATCAGGGATGCCACGGCGATGGTCGAGCTGGCCGCGCACACCGACGCGATCATCCACCTCGCCGCCGTCCTCGGCACTCAGGAGACCATCGACAACCCGCGCCCCGCGGCCGAGACCAACCTCTCCGGCGGCCTGAACTTCCTCGAGGCCGTCACCCAGTACGACCTGCCCGGCGTCTACATCTGCGTCGGCAACCACTGGATGGACAACAGCTACTCCATCTCCAAGACCGCCGTCGAGCGTTTCGTGCGCATGTTCAACGCGCACCGCGGCACCCGCGTCAACCAGGTCCGCGTCGTCAACGCCTACGGCCCCCGCCAGATGGCCGCCCCGCCCTTCGCTCCCGGCAAGGTACGCAAGATCACCCCGGCGGTGATCTGCCGCGCGCTGTCCGGCATGCCGGTCGAGCTCTACGGCGGCGGCACGCAGATCTCCGACATGGTCTGGGTCGGCGACGTCGCCCGCGGCCTGGTGTCGGCGCTCGAGGCCGCCGCCGCGGGCAACACCCTGGACCACGTCGTCGAGGTCGGCCCCGTCGAGTCCGCGAGCATCCGCACGATCGCCGAGCTGATCATCGACCTGTGCGTGGAGCGCGGGCACGACCGCGTCCCGATCGTCGACCTGCCGATGCGTCCGGGCGAGACCCCGGACACCGCTGTCACCGCCGACCCGGAGACGCTGCGCGCGGTCGGCATCGACCCCGCCACCCTCGTGTCGCTGTCGGAGGGCATGGCCAAGACCGTCGACTGGTTCATCGAGAACCGCGGCACCCACTGGAACAGCCCTTCATGAGACACCTGGTGGTCCTCGGCGGCTCGGACGGCACGGTCAGCGCCTTCCGCGCCGCCCGGCGGCTCGGCCTGGCGACGATCTGCGTCGACATGCGGGCCGACGCGCCGGGGGCCGTGGAGGCCGACGAGTTCCTGCACGTCAGCACCCGTGACGTGGCCGCCGTCGCGGCCGCGTTGCGGGGCCGGGCCGACCTGGCCGGCATCCTGGCTCCGGGCAGCGACATCAACCTTCCGTCGCTGGTCGAGCTGGCCGGCCTGCTCGGCCTGCCCTGCGGGGTGCCGGAGGAGACGCTGCGCGCCTCCACGGACAAGATCTACTTCCGCCGGGTGTGCGAGCGGATCGGCCTGCCCGGACCGCGTTACGCCGACCGGCCGCAGGACCGGCCGCCGCTGCCGGTCATCGTCAAGCCCGTCGACTCCGGCAGCTCGCGCGGCATCACCGTCTGCCGCGAGCAGGCCGAGCTGGGCCCGGCGATCGAGCACGCGGCGGCCGTCTCCCCCAGCGGCCGGTTCGTCATCGAGGAGCTGCTGACCGGGCAGGACCTCTGCGCGGAGGCCATGCTGCAGGACGGCAGGATCGCCCTGCTCGGCCTGAGCAGGCGCGTCACCGAGCCGCCCGGGGTGGTCGCCGTCGGCCACGACATGCTGCCCCCCGGAGCCCTCGACAAGGAGGTCGCCCGGCAGCTCGAACTCCTCTGCGCGGAGATCGGCTACACCGACGGCCCGCTCAACGCCGACCTGTTCGCCGACGGCGGCGAGGTCCGGCTGATCGAGATGGGCGCGCGGATCGGCGGCAACGGGCTGGGCGAGGCGCTCGGGCTGATGCACGGCGTGGACACCGTCGAGGCGACCGTCCGCATGGCGATCGGCGAGCGTCCCGACCTGACGCCGGCCCGGTGCGGGCCGGCCTCGGTACGGGTGCTGCGCGCGCCCGTGGCCGGCACCCTGGTCGCCATCCGGGGCCTGGAGTCGCTGCCCGGCAGCGCCGAGGTCGTCGTGGTGGCCAGGCCGGGAGACCCAGTGGCGCCGTACACCGAGTGCCGCGCCAAGCTCGGCTACGTCGTCGACCACGAGCCGCCCGACCTCGACGCGCTGATCACCGTCGATGTCCGTTGAGGTCACGGCGGCGGGAGTCCCGGCGGTCCGGTTCTCCCCGGTGAGGTGGGAGCGGGCCTACCGGCGCGCGGTGCGCGCCGCGTTCGCCCGCGTCCCCTTCTACCGGGACCAGTGGGTACGGGCCGGGCGGGCGCTCGGTGAGCCGGTGCCCACCCCGAGCGCCGAGCTGGCCGGTCAGCTCCACCGCCTGTGCCCGTTCGCCCGGCCCTACGATCCGGGCGCGGAGGCGAGCCCGTGGATCGGCCCGGCCGGTGACCTGCGGGCCGCGCTGGCCGTGGCGGGCGCGGGCGGCCGGGCGCCGGTGCTGGAGGTGCGCCGGGCCGTGCTCGACCGCCGCGCGCTCGGCCCGGGCCGGCGCTACGGCGTGCTGCTCCATCCGGACGCCGACGTCGTGCACGAGCGGCGGCGGCGCGAGCTGAACGAGCCCGCCCTGCGCCTGGCCGAGACGGCCGGGCGGGCGGTCGTGGTCGGCGAGCGGGAGGCCGTGGCGGAGTTCCTGCCCGCGTTGGCCGGGGTCGAGACGCGCGTGCTGGAGCGGACCGGCCTGGCGGGCGCCGGTGACCTGATCCACGACCCGCACCTCGGCTACTACGCCGCGCGCGCCGCGTGCGGCGAGATCCACCTGCTGTGGCGGCGCTTCCACGCCCGGCCCGCGGCCGGCTCGCCCGCGGTCACCGCGCTGCTCAGGCGCAGGCCGACGCTGGTCGACGTGGTCCCGGAAGGGGCCGCCGCGCTCGGCCGCTGCCCCGGCCACGGCACCCCGACCCTTGGAGTGACCCCGTGATCACCATGATCAGGGCCAACCTGGTGACGCTCGTCGCCGGCCTCGTGGCCGTCGCACTGGCCGGGCTGGTCCGCTTCGTCCTGCCGTACGAGCAGGACATCACCACGCTGTGGGGCTTCCTCGTCAAGCTCACCCCGCAACTGGCCGCGATCGTGGCCATCGCGTGGCTGGACGTGGAGACCGCGCGCAGGCTGCGGCTGCACCTGGTCGTCCTGCCCGCGCTGTTCCTGGGCTTCCTGCTCTACTTCGTGCCCGGGACGTTCATCGCGGCCATGGACATCGAGGAGGGCCTGACCACCTTCGAGGAGCTCTATCTGCACGTCGTGGTGTTCGTGCCGTTCCTCATCGTGGCGCTGCTGCTGGCCTACCGGCTGGGCGGCGGGTCGCGGGAGGGCGTGCTGCGGACCGGCCTGGCGATGTCGATCCTGCACGTGTCGGGGCTGGAGGACCTGGTGGCGGTCCTGATGAACCGCAGCCTGGAGACGATCCCCGAGGTGTGGGCGTGGGCCGACCACATCACCGTGCGCCTCGGCCACCCGGCGACCAGGACCGAGGTGTACGTGTTCATCACCGTGCACGTGGTGGCGGCGCTGCTCGTGCTGTTCGTGCCGCGGCGATGGCTCCGGAGATCTCCTCAAACCGACTGAATACGGTTATCGTTTGCGTGCCGGGCATGCCGACCGGCCGGGACGCGGACGGGAGATCAGGGTGCGAGGACGAGCCACGATCCTGCTGCTGGCGTTGCTGGGCGCGGTCCTGGCGGGCTGCGGCGCGCCGGAGCAGGCAGGCGCCGGGCAGCTCACGCTGGCGGCCCCGCGCGACCTCGTCGCCGGGCCACAGGACCCGTACTACACGCACCAGACGCTGGGCGTGTGGGAGCCGCTGGTGACGGTGGACGACCGGCTGCGGCCGGTCCCGGCGCTGGCCGTCTCGTGGGAGCGGGCCGAGCGGGGGCGGCGCTGGACGTTCACGCTGCGCGACGGGGTGCGGTTCAGCGACGGGTCGCCGCTGACGGCCGAGGCCGTGGTCGCCAACGTCCGCCGGTTCCTGCGGATCGCGCCCCGCCAGTCGGCGTTCTTCAGCCTCGACGCCGGGATGGAGGCGGCCTACGGCAAGCTCCGCGACGTGCGGGCCGAGGCGGGCAGGGTGACGTTCGAGCTGGCCGAACCGGTGGCCGACCTGCCGGCCAGGATCGCCGGGTTCTTCAGCATGGTGCAGTCGCCGAAGGCGTTCGCCGCCTCGGGCGACTTCACCGGCCAGCCGGTCGGGACCGGCCCGTACAGGCTCGTGGAGTGGGTGAAGGGGCAGCGGGCGGTGCTGGCCGCCAACCCGCACCACCACGGCGGCGCGCCCGCCTACGACCGGATCGTGGTCCGGGTGATCCCCGACGCGAACGCGCGCGTGGCGGCGCTGCGGGCGGGCGAGATCGACGGGCTGATCGACAAGGGCGCGCTGCTGCCGGGGCAGGTGGGCGCGGTGGCCGCCGATCCCGGCTTCCGGGTGGTGCGCAGCCCGTCGGTGCTGACTCATTACCTGACGTTCAACGCCTCGCGTGGCCCGTTCGCCGACGCCCGGTTACGGGAGGCGGCCGAGCTGGCGATCGACCGGCGGGCCGTCGCGCGCACGCTGCTCGGGGGCACGGCGACGGCGGGCGGGGCGTTCCTGTCGCCGGTCTTCGGCGACCTCGCCGCCCCGGGCTCCGGCGCTCCGCACGACCCGGGACGGGCCCGCGAGCTGGTCGCCGCCGCCGGAGCGCCGGCCGAGCCGGTGTCGATCCTCGTCTCGTCCGCCGAGACCGGGCAGTTCCCCTATACGGGCATCGCCGAGGTGCTGCGGGCCGCGCTGGAGCAGGCGGGGCTGCCCGCCCGGGTGACGGTGGCCGAGGCCACCAAGGCCGTGATGGAGGCCGGCGACTACGACGTCTTCCTGAGCGCGTACAGCGTGCCGAACGGCGACCCCGACTACCTGTTCCGGCGGTTCCTGCGCTCCGACGCGGCGTGGAACACCGAGCGGCGGCTCGGCTACCGCAGCGCCGCCTTCGACGACCTGGTCGACGAGGCCGCCGTCGAGACCGATCCGGGCGGCCGGCGCGAGCTGTACCACCGCGTCCAGCGGATGCTCGCGGCCGACCGGCCGATGATCCCGCTGGCCTACCAGGACAACGCGATCGTCACGACGAGCCGGGTCGGCGGCGTGCGGCAGAGCGTGGCGTACGTGGTGGACCTGGGCGCGCTCGTCCCGCGACGGTGACGGCCGTCGTCCTGCGGCGCGGCGCGGAGCTGCTGCTCGCGCTGCTGGCGGTGTCGGTGCTGGTGTTCCTGCTGACGTCGCTGGCGCCGGGCGACCCGGCGGAGGAGATCCTGCGGCGCGGCGGCGTGCAGCCGACGGCGGCCGGCGTGGCGGCGCTGCGGGCCGAGCTCGGCCTCGACCAGCCGCTGTTCACCCGCTACCTGCGCTGGCTGGGCGGGGTGGCGGGCGGCGACCTCGGCCGGTCCTACGCCGACCGGTCCCCGGTGGCCGCCGAGGTGTTCTCGCGGGTCCCGGCGACGCTGCGGCTGGCCGGGGCGTCGGCCCTGGTCGCGGTGGGGCTCGCGGTGCTCGCCTCGGTCCGCCTCGCCCTGCGGCCGCGCGCGCCGCTCAGCCGGGCGATCGCTCTGGTGACGGCGGCGCTCACGGGCGTGCCGCCGTACATCGTCGGCATCCTGCTGATCAGCGTCGTCGCGGTCGGCCTGCGCGCGCTGCCCACGGGCGGCGACACCGGGCCGGGCGCGGTGGTGCTGCCCGCGCTCACGCTCGGGCTGGCGGGCGCGGCGACGCTGCTGCGGCTGCTGCGCGCCGACCTCGCCGACGCGCTGCGGCAGCCGTTCGTCCGGCTGGCCGCCGCGAAGGGCCTGCGCGCGCGGCGGACGGTCCTGGTGCACGCCGTACGGGTGGCCGCGCCGAACGCCGTCACCGCCGCCGGCGTTGTGCTCGCCGAGTTGCTGGCCGGGGCGGTGGTGGTGGAGACGCTGTTCGCCTGGCCGGGCCTGGGGCAGCTCGCGGTGACGGCGATCCGGCAGCGCGACGTGCCGGTGGTGCAGGCGTACGTGCTCGTCACCGGGGCCGCGATCGTGCTGCTGCTGGCGTGCGTGGAGCTGTGCCTGGCGGCCTGTGACCCGAGGGTGCGGCGGCGATGAGGGGACGCGCCAGGCAGGCGCTGCTCGCGGCGGTCGTGCTGTTCTGCCTGGTCACGCCGCTGGTGACGGGACACGATCCGCACGCGCCCGACCTGGGGCGGGCCATGCTGCCGCCCGGTGGCGGGCACTGGCTGGGCACCGACCAGCTCGGCCGCGACCTGCTCACCAGGACGGCGGCCGCGGGCCGTACGTCGCTGCTGGTGGCGCTGGCGGTGACGGCGGCCACGACGGCGCTCGGCGCGGTGACGGGCGCCGCCGCCGGGCTGGCCGGCGGGGTGGCGGACCGGCTGCTGGGCTTCGCCGCCACCGTGGCGCTCGCCCTGCCGGGGCTCACGCTGGCGCTCGCGCTGGCGGGCGTGCTGCGGCCCGGGTACGGCACGGTGCTGGCCGCGCTGGTGCCGCTCGGCTGGGTGAGCTGCGGGCTCGTCGCCCGCACCGCGACCCGGCAGGCGGCCGCCTCCGATCACGTGCTGGCGGTGCGGGCCATCGGCGCGTCACGCCTCTACCTGCTGCGGCGCACGATCGGGCCGGAGCTGGCCGGTCCGCTGCTGACCGTCGCCACGGCCGACTTCGCCAGGGCGCTGGTCGCGGTCACGTCGCTGAGCTTCCTGGGGGCCGGGCTGCCGCCGCCCGACACCGACTGGGGCGGCATGGTGAGCGAGGCCACGCCGCTGCTGGTGGCCGCGCCCCGGCTGGCCGTCGTGCCCGCGCTCGCCCTGGCCGTCACCGGCCTCGCCGTCGCGCTCGTGGCCGACGCGCGACGGGCGGCTCAGACGGCTCAGGCGGCTCAGGCGGGCGGGAGCCGGTAGACCGACACGTGCGAGCGCGAGTCGGCGGTGAACTCCGCCCCGCTCCAGTCGGCGTGCCGCGACTCCAGCTCGAACCCGGCGAGCTGCGCCATCAGGTCGAGCTCGGCCGGCCACACGTAACGCTGCGGGGTGCGGAACAGCTCCGCCTGCCGCCCGTCGCCGAACGTGAAGTGGTGCGACACGACGAGCTGCCGCACCACGTCGTAGGTGTCGAGCCCGATGTAGCCGGGCTCGCTGTGGTAGACCATCGCCTGCTGGCCCGGCGGGAGCCTGCGCAGCTCGGGCACCCAGAGCTCGATCACGAACCGGCCGCCGGGCGACAGGTGCCGGGCCGCGTTGCGGAAGCAGGCGACCTGCTCGGCCTGGGTGAGCAGGTTGCCGATCGTGTTGTAGACGAGGTAGACGAGCGAGTACGCGCCCGGGGCGACCGCGCTCGCCATGTCGCCGGCGACCACCGGGATCGCCGCCTCGCCCGCCTTGGTGCGCAACTGGTCGATCATCGGCTGGGACAGCTCGATGCCGGTGACGGGCACCCCCCGCTCGGCCAGCGGCACCGCGACCCGGCCGGTGCCGATGGCGAACTCCAGCGCCCGCCCGCCGCCCGCGAGCGCGGCGAGCCGGTCGACCGCGGGCTTGAGCACCTCGGGCGCGAACATGCCGGCGCCCGGCGTGTCGTAGCGGCGCGCGGTCTCGGCGTCCCAGATCTCCTCCTGTCGCATGCTCCCCACCCTGACCCGGCGGCGTCCGGACTGTCCACCGCTTTACGGCCGGGTGAGCGCGACGCGTGAAGACCGGATTCGGTGATCGGCTGACTACGCTGCGCAGTTGTCTCTAGGTTGCGACAGGAGCGCCGCTCCCCCGCCCGCAGTCAGAAAGGATCACGTATGTCGAGGGTCAGATCGATCGTCGTCTGGACGGCGGTCGCGATCGCCGGAGCGGTCGCCTGGGGCGTCCTGGCGCTGTCGCGGGGCGAGAGCGTGTCGGCGGTCTGGATGGTCGCCGCCGCGCTCGGCTCGTACGCGATCGCGTACCGGTTCTACGCCCGGTTCATCGCCCGTACGGTGCTCGGCGTCGACGACCGCAGGGCCACGCCGGCGGAGCGGCTCGACAACGGCGTGGACTTCCAGCCGACGGACCGGCGGGTGCTGTTCGGCCACCACTTCGCGGCCATCGCCGGGGCGGGGCCGCTGGTGGGGCCGGTGCTGGCGGCGCAGATGGGCTACCTGCCCGGCACCATCTGGATCATCGTGGGGGTGATCCTGGCCGGGGCCGTCCAGGACATGGTGGTGCTGTTCTTCTCGCTGCGGCGCGACGGCAAGAGCCTGGGCCAGATGGTGCGCGAGGAGATCGGGCCGATCGGCGGGGCGGCGGCGCTCGTCGCGGTCTTCGCCATCATGATCATCCTGCTGGCGGTGCTGGCGCTGGTCGTCGTCAACGCGCTGGCCGCCTCGCCGTGGGGCGCCTTCTCCATCGCGATGACCATCCCCATCGCCCTGTTCATGGGCTTCTACCTGCGGGTCCTGCGGCCCGGCCGGGTGGTCGAGACGTCGGTCATCGGGGTGGCGCTGCTGCTGCTGGCCATCGTGGGCGGTAGCTGGGTGCAGGACTCCGCGCTGGCCGGGGTGTTCACGCTCAGCCCGCAGACGCTGGTCGTCTGCCTGGTCGTGTACGGGTTCTTCGCCTCGGTGCTGCCGGTGTGGATGCTGCTGGCGCCGCGCGACTACCTGTCGACGTTCATGAAGGTCGGCACGATCGGGCTGCTGGCGGTGGGCGTGGTGGTCGCGGCCCCGGTGCTGCGCAACGAGGCGGTGACCGAGTTCGCGCTGACCGGGGACGGGCCGGTGTTCGCCGGGGCGCTGTTCCCGTTCGTGTTCATCACGATCGCCTGCGGGGCGCTGTCGGGCTTCCACGCGCTCATCTCGTCGGGCACCACGCCGAAGATGATCCAGAAGGAGTCGCAGATCCGGCTGATCGGCTACGGCGGGATGCTCACCGAGTCGTTCGTCGCGATCATGGCGTTGATCGCGGCCAGCGTGCTGGAGCCGGGACTCTACTACGCGATGAACGCCCCGGCGGGGCTGCTCGGGTCCACCGCCGAGAGCGCGTCGGCGGCTGTGGCGCGGCTCGGGTTCACGATCTCGCCCGAGGACCTGACGGCAGCGGCGGCGGCCGTGGAGGAGAGCACGATCATCGCGCGGACCGGCGGGGCGCCCACGCTGGCCGTCGGCATCTCCGAGATCATGGCGGCGGTGTTCGGCGGCGCGGCGTTCAAGGCGTTCTGGTACCACTTCGCGATCATGTTCGAGGCGCTGTTCATCCTCACGACGGTCGACGCGGGGACCAGGGTCGGGCGGTTCATGCTCCAGGACACGCTGGGCAACGTGTGGAAGCCGATCGGGCGGGTGAGCTGGAAGCCGGGCCTGTGGGCGACCAGCGCCGTGGTGGTGCTGGCGTGGGGCTACTTCCTGTGGGCGGGGGTCAACGACCCGCTCGGCGGGATCAACCAGCTCTTCCCGCTGTTCGGCATCGCCAACCAGCTCCTGGCGGCGGTGGCGCTGACGCTGGCGACGACGCTGCTGATCAAGTCGGGCAAGCTCCGCTGGGCGTGGGTGACCGGCCTGCCGCTGGCCTGGGACGTCGCGGTCACGCTCACCGCGAGCTGGCAGAAGGTGTTCGACGCCGACCCGAAGATCGGCTTCTTCGCGCAGCGCGAGCTGTACGCCGAGGCGCTGGCGGCGGGCCGGGTGCTGGCCCCGGCGCGGAGCCTCGACCAGATGCGGACCGTCGTCACCAACTCCACCGTGGACGGCGTCCTGGCGGCGCTGTTCGCCGTGCTCGTGCTGGTCGTCATCGCCGACGCGGCCGTGGTGTGCGTGCGCGCGCTCCGCTCCCGCGAGCCGCTGCCGCTCAAGGAGGCCCCGTACGTGGAGTCGGCCCTCGTCGCGCCGTCGGGGCTGTTCGCCACCCCGGGCTCGCGGTCGTCGTGAAGGCGCTGCGCTTCCTGCGCTGGTACGTGCGCGAGCTGACGGGGACGGCGGCCTACGAGCGGTACGCGGACGCGCACGCGGCCCACGGCGGGACGCCGATGTCGCGGCGCGAGTACGAGCGGCGGCGATCGGACCTGCGCGAGGCGGCGCCGGAGAGCCGCTGCTGCTGACCCGAACTTTCGGCGTCAGCCGGGACGCACGGCCGCCCCTCTTGAATAACCCACACTATTGGTAGGAAAATCAGGCATCTATTCCTTCGTGAAGGGAAAGATCGTGCCTCTGCCTGATTTCCTGATCGCCGGCGTGCCCAAGGCGGGGACCACCGCCCTGCACACCGCGCTGCGGCGGCACCCGGACCTGTTCCTGTCCCGGGTCAAGGAGCCGAAGTTCTTCCTCACCGACGGCCCGCCCCCGCACACGGGCGGCCCGGGCGACGCCGACACCTACCGTGAGCACGTCTGGCGCCGCACGGACTACGAGGCGCTGTTCACCGACGCTCCCCCGGGCGCGCTCACCGGCGAGTCCACCCCCTTCTACCTGTACGACACGGCCGCCCAGCGGCGCATCCACGCCCTGATCCCTGAGGTCAAGATCATCCTGACGTTACGGGACCCGGTCGAACGGGCGCACTCCAACTGGACACACCTGTGGTCGGCCGGGCTGGAGCCCATCGGCGACCTGGTGCGCGCCTGCGAGGCCGAGCCCAAGCGGATCGCCGACGGCTGGGGGCACTTCTGGCACTACACCGGCCTGGGCCGTTACGGCGAGCAGCTCGCCCACCTGTTCAGCCTGTTCCCCCGCGAGCAGGTGCTGATCTTCCGCTACCGCGACGTCGTCGACCGGCCCGCCACCACCCTGGACCAGGTCTGCGCCTTCCTCTGCGTCCGCACCGGCCTGCTCACCGAGGTGCCCCGGCAGAACGTGACCGCCCACCCCCGGGCCTGCTCCAGCGGCGCGGCCAGGCCCGCCGCCCGCTGGAGTGGGAGCAGCGGCAGCGGCTCATCCCCTGCTTCGCCGACGACATCCGGCTGCTCCAGGAGCTCACCGGCGACGACTACGGCGACTGGCTCCGGCACCGGCCGCGCTCCGGCGGCCTCGTCGGCGTCCGGCCGCCCGGCCAGCGGCAGGCGCGCAACGGCCGCCGGAGCTGACGCCGCGCCGCCCGGTCAGCGCAGTTCGGTGCGCAGCTCGTGCGCGCCGTCCGCGCGGGTGAACTCGTAGTACAGCCGTACGCCGCCGCCGGGCAGGTCGACGATGTCCAGGTAGCGCAGGCCGCCTCCGCCGTGCGGGGAGGCGGCCGCGGGCGCCCCGCCCACCGGCGTCAGCTCGGCCGGGCCCGCGCCGACGGCGACGCCGGTGCGCTCCTCGTAGTTCTCCGCGGCGTCCGCCCGGCCGTCGTAGAAGGCCAGCACCCGGTCTCCGGCGAACCTCACCGCGCTCACCCGCACCCCGCGCGCGTCCCACAGGCCCGGCCTGCCGCTGAGCGCCGTGCCGTGCCACGTCCACTCCAGGCCGTCGGCGCTGGTGGCGTAGTCGGTGACCATCTGGTCGGCCTCGTCGGGATCGGCCAGCGGATGGCAGGAGGCCCACAGGTGCCAGACGCCGTCCCGCTGGACGACGACCGTGTCCTTCACCCCGGTCTTCGGGTCGCCGGGCAGGACGGTGACGCGCGAGCGCGGGTCGAACCCGGCCGGGTCCGCGGCCTCCAGCACCTCCACCCGCCAGTGCTTGGTGCCCTCGGTGGCGCAGCTCAGGTAGAGCCGCCAGCGCCCGTCCGGCAGGCGCACCAGCGCGGGCCGCTCCAGCGATTCGGCGTCCATCTGCTCGCGCGTGACCGTCGTCAGCGTCTCGAACCGCTCGCCGTCCGCCGAACGGGCGACCACCACCGCGTACCCGCGCCCCTGCCCGACCGGGCGGCGCAGCCGGTAGGCGAGGTAGATCAGCCCGTCCGCCGCGACGGCGCTCGGCGCGCCCGCCCAGTGCCCCTCACCGGGTGACGGCGGCGCGACCGCCACCACGGAGCGGTCCGGGTCGGGCAAGAAGGCGTTCTCATCGATCGACATGGGCGCGACACTAGGCGACGACGCACTGCGCTTCACGGACCCTGACCCTCCCTTGGACGTTCCCTGCTCCACGCATAGTCGTTCCCTTCCGCAACCCCTCGGGGCTTCCTGTCCGGCCCCGGGGTCTCCTGGGGCTCGTGGTCGTCGGTGGCGTACGGGCCGGCTCAGGGGAGAGCGGCGCGGGCGTCGGCATCCAGGCCGGACAGGGCCGCGCGGGCGTGGGCGCGGACGTCGGCGTCCGGGTCGGACAGGGCGGCGCGCAACGCCTCGGCCACCTCGGGCCTGCCCGCCCAGCGCGACAGCGCGAGCACGGCCGCCTTGCGAACGTCCAGGTTGGCGTCCGACAGCGCCCCGGCGAGCGGCCCGCAGGCGGTCTCCGCCTCGGCGGCGGCCAGGCAGCGGGCCGCGCCGGCCCGCACCTCCCAGGCGGGGTCGCGGAGCGCCCGCGCCGCCTCGGCGGTGAGCGGGGCGCCGGTCGCCCCCGACGCCTCCAGCGCGGCGGCGCGTACGAGCGGGTCGGCGTCGGCGGCGAGCACGGAGAGGGCCCCGAGCGCGGCGGACGGCTGGCCGATGAGCCCCAGCCCCTTGGCCACCCACACGCGCACCTCGCGCGACGGGTCGGCGGCGGCCCCGGCGACGCGGTCGGCCTCGTCGAGCGAGACCAGCCCGCGGATCGCCTCGACGCGCACCCGGCGGTCGGGGTCGGCGAGCCCCGCGGCGAAGGTCTCGGCCCCGGCCAGGCGCAGGGCCCGCAGCACGTCGAGCGCGCACGCCCGCACCACCGCGTCGGCCCCGCCGAGCTGCCCGGCCAGGGCGGCGCCCAGCTCGGGCGTGGCGGGCAGCACCTCGACGAGCTCCTTGAGCGCGGTGGCGGCGGCGCGCCGCACGGTGCCGTGGGCGTCGCCGAGCGCGGCGGCCAGCGCGGCGCCGGTGCCCTCGGGGACGACCTCGGTGAGCGTGGCGACGGCGGCCCGCCTGACCTTGGGGTCGGGGTCCGACAGGTACGGGCCGAGCCGGTCGGCGGTGGGCTGCTCCTCGGCCAGCCGGTGCAGCTCCAGGATGCGCGGCGAGCGGCCGACGGCGGCCCGGCCGGTGGGCGCGGCGGCGGCGCGCCGTACGGGGGTGGCGGTGTGCGCGCCGAGCACGACCGGTTCGGCGGCCACGGGCGCGTACTCGGGCACGGGCACCAGGTAGGGCTCGACCGGGCGTTTGACGAACTCCATCGCGCCGTCGTCGCGCTTGCGCAGGTTGAGGTGGAACAGCCAGGTCGCGTCGTCGCGGGCGGGCAGGTCGGCCCGCTCGTGGTAGAGGCCCCAGCGGCTCTCGGTGCGGGTCAGCGAGGCGCGGGCGGCCATCTCGGCGCAGTCGCGGATGAAGTCGACCTCCACGCAGCGCATGAGCTCGTGCGGGGTGCGCGCGCCCATCGCGGCGACCTCCTCGCGCATGCGCTCGAACGACTCCAGCGCGAGGTCCAGCTTGGCGGCGGTCTTGGGCGGCGTCACGTAGTCGTTGACGAACCGGCGCAGCTTGTACTCGACCTGCTGCTGCGGCGGCCCGTCCGGGTGGCGCAGCGGGCGGTAGACCAGCTCGTGGGCGGCGGCGACCTGATCGGCGGGCAGCGTTTCAGGCGACCCGCCGGACCCGGCGACCCGGGCGGCGGCGTGCGCGCCGGCCAGGTCGCCGAAGACGAACGCGCCGATCATGTAGTTGTGCGGCACGCAGGCCAGGTCCCCGGCCGCGTACAGGCCGGGCACGGTCGTCGCGCCGTGCTCGTCCACCCACACCCCGGAGGCCGAGTGGCCGCCGCACAGGCCGATCTCCGAGATGTGCATCTCCACGTCGTGGGTGCGGTAGTCGTGGCCGCGCCCGGCGTGGAAGGTGCCGCGCGTGGGCCGTTCGGTGGTGTGCAGGATGTTCTCCAGCGCCCCGATGGACTCCTCCGGCAGGTGCGTGAGCTTGAGGTAGATCGGCCCCCGCGCGGAGGCGATCTCGGCGGCCACCTCGGCCATCATCTGGCCCGACCAGTAGTCGGAGTCGACGAAGCGCTCCCCCCGGTTGTTGACCTGGTAGCCGCCGAACGGGTTGGCCACGTAGGCGCAGGCCGGGCCGTTGTAGTCCTTGATCAGCGGGTTGATCTGGAAGCACTCGATGCCGCTGAGCTCGGCCCCCGCGTGGTAGGCCATGGCGTGGCCGTCGCCGGCGTTGGCGGGGTTCTCGTACGTGCCGTACAGGTAGCCGCTGGCGGGCAGGCCGAGCCTGCCGCAGGCGCCGGTCGCCAGGATGACCGCGCCCGCGCTCACCGTGACGAACCGCCCGGACCGGGTGTCGAACCCGGCCACGCCGACGGCCCGGCCGCCGGAGGTGAGCACCCGTACGGGCATGACCCGGTTCTCGATGCGCACCTTCTCGCGGATGTCGCGGCGGCGCAGCACCCGGTAGAGGACCTTCTTGACGTCCTTGCCCTCGGGCATGGGCAGCACGTAGCTGCCGGAGCGGTGGACGCGGCGCACCGCGTACTCGCCGTACTCGTCCTTCTCGAACTTGACGCCGTAGCGCTCCAGGCGGCGGACCATGTCGTGGCCCCGGGTGGCGGTCTGGTGGATCGTCCGCTGGTTGACGATCCCGTCGTTGGCCCGGGTGATCTCGGCTACGTAGTCCTCGGGGGTGGCCTTGCCGGGGATGACGGCGTTGTTCACCCCGTCCATGCCCATGGCGAGCGCGCCGCTGTGACGGACGTGCGCCTTCTCCAGCAGCAGGACGCGGGCGCCCCGCTCCGCCGCGGTGATCGCGGCCATCGTGCCCGCGGTGCCGCCGCCGACGACGAGCACCTCGCACTCCAGGTGCAGGCGGTCGTCGATCGAGGGAATCTCCATCTACAGCTCCTTCAGAATCCTGTCGCGCAGCCCGGCGTCCCGGCCGGCGCCGCGTACGGCGAAGGACGCGCGAATGCCGTGCCCGTTCCCGGGTCCGCCGAGCACCACGATCCGGTCGGCCAGCAGCAGCGCCTCGTCCACGTCGTGGGTGACGAAGACGACGGTTGCGCGGGTGCCGGCCAGCACGTCGAGCAGCAGGCGTTGCATCTGGGCGCGGGTCTGGGCGTCGAGCGCGCCGAACGGCTCGTCCATCAGCACCGCGCGGGGCGCGGCCACGAGCGCGCGGGCGAGCTGCACGCGCTGCCGCATGCCGCCGGACAGCTCGCGCGGCAGCTTGCCCTCGGCCCCTGCCAGCCCCACCCGGTCGATCCACTCCAGCGCCGCCGCGGTCCGCTCCCGCCTGCCGACCTTGCGGATGCGCAGCGGCAGCTCGACGTTGCGCAGCACGCTGCGCCAGGGCAGCAGCCCGTCGTCCTGGAAGACCATGGCCCGTTCGGCCGAGGTGCCGGTGATCTCGGCGCCGCCGGCGCGGACCGTCCCGGCGGCGGGCGGGAGCAGCCCGGCCAGGGCGCGCAGCAGCGTGGACTTGCCGGAGCCGGACGCGCCCACGACGACCAGCACCTCGCCCGGCTCGATGTCCAGGTCGACGCCGCGCACGACCGGGTCGTGGCCGTAGCCGAGCGCCAGCCCCTCCAGCGTGAACCCGATCCCGGCGGGCGCGGCCCCGACGGCGGGCAGCACCGCGGTCATGACACACCGTCCCGCGCGGCCCGGGGCAGCCAGCGGGTGACCCGCCGCCCGGCCAGCTCCACGGCGGCCGAGGTGAGCCAGCCGAGCAGGCCGATGGTGAGCATCCCGACGATCACCGCCGGGTAGTCCACCAGCGTGTACGCCTGCCAGGTGCGGTAGCCGACGCCGAACTCCCCCGAGATCATCTCGGCCGAGATCACGCAGATCCACGACACGCCCATCCCGACCGACAGCCCGCCGGACACGCCGGGCAGGATGCCGGGCAGCACAACGTGCCGCAGCACGTGGAGGCGGCGCCCGCCGAGCGTCCTGACGGCGTCCTCCCACAGGGTGGGCAGCGCCCGGACGGCGTGCCGGGTGCTGACCAGGATCGGGAAGAACGCGGCGACGAACGTGATGAACACGATGCCCTGCTCGTCGGTGGGGAACAGCAGGATCGCCACCGGGACCAGCGCGATCGCCGGGATCGGCCGGACCGCCTCCAGCAGCGGCAGCAGCACGTCCCGGGTCCGCGGCGACCTGCCGAGCGCGATGCCCGCGGCCACGCCCGCAACCGTGGCCAGCCCGAACCCGGTGAGGATGCGGATCAGGCTCTGCAGCAGGTCGAGCGCGAACACCGGGGTGACGAGCTGCCGGGCGGCCTCCCCCGCGATCTCGTCGAGCGTGGGCAGCCGGTCGAACCTGAGCCACAGCCGGGCGTCGGCGGCGGTGAGCGCCTGCCACAGCCCGGCCGCCGCCAGCACGGAGGCCGCTCTGACGGCCCAGCCGGTCACGTGTCACCCGCCTTGCCCGCCGTCTTGCCCGCCGTCTTGCCCGCCGCCTTCCCTGCCGCCTTCACCGCGTCCTCGTACGTGATCGGCTCGGCGTCCGGGTGCGCCGCGCGGTAGGCGGCGGCGCCCTCGGCGGTGGTGAAGGGCAGGAAGTCCGCGCCCGCGCGCAGCCACACGGCGTGGCCGGCGAACCAGCGGGTGCCGGTGACGGTGTCGGGCACGTACGCGGCGCGCACAGCCGTCCCGGCGGCCCGGGCGGCGGCGATCTGGCGCAGCAGGCAGGCGGGCGTGGCGGCGGGCCGCGTCGTGGCGGCGCCGTCGAGCCACAGCTCCGAGGCCGTCGCCGGGTCGGTGACCGGGCCGCCGCACACCGGGTCCGTCCCGGTGATCGCGGCCGGGTTCGCGGTGGCGGCCACGTCCCGGTCGTAGTCCGGCCCGTACGCCTTGCGCAGGTAGGAGTCGTTGACGAAGGCGGCGACGTCCACGCCGGCGAAGTCGTCGCCGATGCGCTTGAGGAACGGCACGTCGTGCTCGTGGGCGGCCTTGAGCTGCGGCTTGAGCGTGACGTCGAAGGTGGAGATGCCGCCGGGGCCGTTGTAGAGGTAGACGACCTCGGGCGGCAGGCCGGTGATCCGCGCGACGGTCTCGGCCGCCTCCAGCGGGTGCTCGTGCAGGTAGCGGGTGGCGTCCAGCTGCGCCTTGAGGAAGGCGTCCACCACCTCCGGGTGCTCCTTCGCGTACGCCTGCCGCACCACCACGCCGTGGAAGGTCGGCACGTCCAGCGCGGAGCCGTCGTAGATGAGGCGGCCCTTGCCCTGGAAGACCACCAGCCCCGGCCAGGCGACGAACTGGGCGTACGCCTGGACGCCGCCCGCCTCCAGTTGCGAGGCGCCGACGGCGGGCTGGTGGTTGACCACCTCGACCCCGGAGACGCCCGCCTTCTCCAGGGCCTGCACCAGCGTGCCGTGCCCGGCGGAGCCGACGCTGGCCGACACCTTGGCCCCGCGCAGGTCGGCCAGGGTCGTCGCCGGGGAGCCGGGCGGCACGACGACCATGTTGAGGCCGCCGCGCAGGTTGTAGCCGGTGGTGGAGATCAGCTCGGTGCGCGCCTCGGGGACGCCCTGGGTGCGGGAGGCGTTGATGAGCAGGGGGTAGTCGCCCATCGAGCCGATGTCGATCTTCCCGGCGACCATCTTGGCGGTGATCGGGGCGCCGGTGTCGTGGTCCTGCCACTCGACGGCGTACCGGTCGCCGAGCCGCTTCTCCAGGTAGCCGAGCGAGCGCAGCAGGGTGCCCGCGGTGACGGTGTTGATGGTCTTGGACTGGTAGCCGACGACGACCGTCGTCCTGTCGGCGCCGCCGCCGGTGACCGAGCAGCCGGCGGCGGCGAGCAGGACGAGGGCCGCCAGAAGCACGCGCGTCATCGTCGTCCTCATCGCAGCAGGTAGGGGATGTTGATGGTGACCGCGTCGACCGGGCACCGGGCGGCGCACGGGCCGCAGTACCAGCACTCGTCGACGTACATGTACGCCTTGCCGGTCTCGTCGCTGATCGCGAGGGAGTCGAGCGGGCACGCCTCGACGCACAGCGTGCAGCCCTCGACGCACAGCGCCTCGTCGATGGTCACGGGCACCTCGACCCGCTGGTCGATCAGGGCCATCGCCCCTCCTCCTGGGTGGCGCGGTCGAGCTGCCCGCGCATGGTCAGCCGGTCGCCGCGGAAACGGATGAACTCCAGGTCGACGGGCCTGCCGTCGGCCAGGTGGGTGAGCCGCTCGACCATGAGCAGCGCGGCTCCGCGCGGGACGGCGAGCACGGCCGCGGTGTGCGGGTCGGCGTTGACCGCCTCCAGCGTGAGCTCGGCGGTGCCGAGCGGGCTGCCGGTGATCCGCTCCAGCAGCACGAAGATGTCGTTGTTGGTCAGGTTGGCGTCGAACAGCGGCTCGCCGGCGTCGCGGACGAGGTAGGTCAGGTCGAGCGAGAGCGGCAGGCCGTTGAGGCTGCGCAGCCGTTCGAGGTAGACGACGGGCTCGCCCGGGGGCAGGCCGAGCCGGGCGCGCACGGCGGGCGGCGGCTCGATCAGCGTCATGGTCCTGACCTGGTTGGTCACCCGGCCGTGCTCGTCCAGCGTCTCGGCGAGGCCGAGCAGCCGGTGCAGGCCGTGCGGGTACTTCTCGCCGGCGATCGTGGTGCCGACGCCGGGGCAGCGCTCGACCAGCCCTTCCTCGCGCAGCAGGCGCAGGGCGTCGCGCACGGTGTTGCGCGAGGCGCCGAACTCCCGGGCCAGCGCGGCCTCGGGCGGCAGCCTGACCTGGGGGAAGCCTCCGTGCACGATCTGGCGCCTCAGCAGGTCGGCGACCTGTCTGGCCCGGTCCGCCCGGCGTCGCGCGACCTGTCCCATCTCCACACCTCCCGTTCGGCCTGGGCTATAACCTAGCAAGCAGGTAGGTAAATAGGGATAACGGAAGGATTGCGCCACACCAGGCCCGCCCCGCCCGCCGCGCGAACAGCGGCTCGCCGCCGGGATGCCGGAAGATCCGCCACCCGAATTCCCCTAATTGCCTATTGCTTTTGTAGGAAATATGGCGCACGATCAGGCCATGACCAGCATCCTGACCGTCAAACGCGTGGCCGGGCACATCGGCGCCGAGATCGTCGGCCTCGACCTCGCCCACCCGCTGGACCCCACCACCGTCCAGGAGATCCGCCAGGCCCTGCTCGCCCACAAGGTGCTCTTCTTCCGTGGCCAGACCCTCGATCACGCCGGGCAGATCGCCTTCGCCCGCCAGTTCGGCGACCTCACCCACGCCCACCCGCACGAGGACGCCCCGCCCGAGCGGTTCCCGCAGATCCTCACCATCGACCCGCGCCGCTACGAGGAGCGCTACGGCCCCGGCTACCGCGAGCTGTACCGCAAGAAGCGCTACTCCTACGCCTCCGGCTGGCACACCGACGTCACCGCCGCGGTCAACCCGCCCGCCGCCTCGATCCTGCGGGCCGAGACCGTGCCGGAGTTCGGCGGCGACACCACCTGGACCAACCTGGTGGCCGCCTACGAGGGGCTGTCCGCGCCGCTGCGGGCGTTCGTCGACGGGCTGCGCGCCGAGCACCGCTTCCTGGCCGGATACCGGCCGGACGAGGAGGACGGCCGGCTCACCAAGCGGATCAACGACAACCTGCTGGTCTCGGTGCATCCCGTGGTCAGGGTGCATCCCGAGACCGGGGAGCGGGCGCTGTTCGTCAACCCGGGCTTCACCGACCACATCGTCGGCCTGTCCGAGCCGGAGAGCAGGCGGGTCCTGGACCTGCTCTACGAGCAGATCACCCGTCCCGAGTACACCGTCCGCTGGCGCTGGCAGCCGGGCAGCCTGGCGTTCTGGGACAACCGGGCCACGGCCCACCTCGCCCCGTCGGACCTCGACCACCTCGACGTCCAGCGGACCCTGCACCGGGTCACGCTGATCGGCGACCGTCCCGTCGGGCCCGACGGCTTCGTCTCCGAGATCGTCGCCGGGCGGGAGTTCACCGCCGAGTCCCTCGTCGTCGCCTGACGACCCACGAGCGCGCGGGCGGGGCCGGGGGGCTCGCCCGCGCAGGCGACCGCCGCGCTCCAGGCACGGGCGGTCGCACGAGTCAACCGCGCAACCCGGAGGCGGGCAGGCAGCTTGGCGATAGCGCGAACATGAGAGCTCTTCCTCGTTAGGCTTCGTCACGGAGATCGCGCGGGTGCCGGCGGAGAGGGTGACGGGTGGCTGGGGAGGCGGCGCTGCTGCTGGTGCGCTTCGGCCGCCGCTACGCGGCCGCGGTGCGCCTGGCCACGCTGGCGCCGATCTGCGGGATCGCCCTGTTCCGCGCCCAGGGCGAACAGCTCGCCGCCACCGCCGCCGTGGTCGCCGTCGCGGCGGCCTGGACGTGCGGCTTCTCGTGGTGGCTGCGCGCCGGGCGGGGGTCCTGGCCGGTCGCCCTCGACGTGCTCGTCCTGCTGGGCCTGTATTCGAGCGTGCCGTGGACCGGCGCCATCGAGGACACCAACACCGGCTGGCTGCGGCTGCTGGTGACCTTCGCCTGCGTCACCTGGCAGTGGCACACCACGCCCGCCGCCGGCGGTGCGGCGGCGGTGGCCGCCGGAGGCGGGGCGGCGCTGATCGTCGCCCTGGCCGGCGGCGAGTCGCTGGTCAGGGAGGCCATGTGGGCGACCGCGGCGGCGGCGCTGTCCCGGCTGGCCTGGGTGCTCGTCCACCACGCCGCCGGCCGCGCCGACCGGGCGGCGGCCGAGGCCGTACGG
>NZ_JAHKRO010000074.1 GCF_019396325.1 Nonomuraea ceibae | reverse complement strand
CGCCCGGCGGCCGGGACCCGCCGTCCGAGCCCCCTGGGAGTGCCACATGGAGCGAACCGTCCTCGCCGCCGTCACCGAACGCCCCGACGCCGACTCGGCGCTCGCCGAGCAGCTGCGCCGCGTGTGCGCCGCCATGGCCGAGGAGGGCCTCCAGGTGCGCTGGACCCACCGGGCCGCCGACGCCCTGGCGGTCGTCAGCTCGGACGCGTCGCTGACGGCGGTGCTCGCCGCCTGGGACGCGCCCGGCGCGGAGGAGCTGCTCGGCGCGGTGGGCAGGCGCTTCCGCGGCCTGCCAGTGTTCCTGATGACGCACGAGCGGGAGCTCCCCCTGTGGGTGTACGAGGTCATCCAGGGCTACGTGTTCCCGCTGGAGGACACGCCGCAGTTCATCGCCGGGCGCATCGCCCACGCGGCCGAGGAATACTCCGAGAAGATCCTGCCGCCGTTCTTCGCCGCCCTGCGCCGGCTGGAGGACCACCACCGCTACTCCTGGCACACCCCCGCCCACGCCGGCGGCGTCGCCTTCCTCAAGTCGCCCGTGGGACGGGCGTTCTTCGACTTCTACGGCGAACGGCTGCTGCGCACCGACCTGTCGATCTCCGTGGGCGAGCTGGGCTCACCGCTCGACCACACCGGCCCCATCGGCGAGGCGGAGCGCAACGCCGCCCGCGTCTTCGGCGCCGACCGCACGTTCTTCGTGGTCAACGGCAACTCCACCGCCAACCGCGTCGTCGGCCACCACGCGATGGCCCGCGACGACACCGTCCTGATCGACCGCAACTGCCACAAGTCGGTCCAGCACGCGCTCGCCATCAGCGGCGCCCGCCCGGTCTACCTCGTGCCCGAGCGCAACGGCCTCGGGCTGGCCGGCCCGATCCCGCCCGCCGCGCTGGAGCCGCCCGCGATCCGCGCCCGGATCACCGCCCACCCGCTCGCCGACGGCGACCCGGCCTACGCGGTGATCACGAACTCGACGTACGACGGGGTCTGCTACGACGCGGTCCGCGTCGGCGAACTGCTCGGCGCCGGCGTGCCCCGGCTGCACTTCGACGAGGCGTGGTTCGCCTACGCCCGGTTCCACCCGCTCTACGCCGGCCGCTACGGCATGGCGATCGACGAGCGCACGCTGCCCGGACCCGGCCGGCCCACCGTGTTCGCCACCCAGTCGACGCACAAGCTGCTGGCCGCGCTGTCGCAGGCGGCGATGGTGCACGTGCGCCCGTCGGAGCGCGCCCCGGTCGACTACGACGCGTTCAACGAGACGTACCTCATGCACGCCTCCACCTCGCCGCTCTACCCGCTGATCGCCTCGCTGGACGTGGCCGCGGCGATGATGGACGGCCCGGCGGGGCCGTTCCTCACCGGGGAGGCGATCGTCGAGGCGGTCCGGTTCCGGCAGGCGATGGTGCGGCTGGCCGACCGCATCCGCGAGGACGGGCAGCGCTCCGACTGGTTCTTCGGCGTCTGGCAGCCCTCCGCCGTCACCGACCCGCGCACCGGCCAGGTGCACTCCTTCGCCGACGCCGATCCGGCGCTGCTGTGCGCCGAGCCGTCCTGCTGGACGATGGAGGCGGGGGCGGCGTGGCACGGGTTCGACGGCATGTCGGCGGGCTACTGCCTGCTCGACCCGGTCAAGGTGACGATCACCTGCCCGGGCGCCGACGCCGTCACCGGCACGCTCGACTGGGGCATCCCGGCCCGGATCGTCGCCGCCTACCTGGCGCGGCGCGGCATCGTGGTGGAGAAGACCGGCGACCACACGCTGCTGGTGCTGTTCTCCATGGGGATCACCAAGGGCAAGTGGGGCACGCTCATCGACGCGCTCACCGACTTCAAGAACGCCTACGACGACGACCTGCCGCTGGCGGAGGTGCTGCCGGGCCTCGGGCCCGCGACGGTGTCGCTGCAGAAGTTCTGCACGCTGGTCCACGAGAAGCTGCGCGACTCCGGGGTGGGCAAGCTGCTGGACGAGGTGTTCACCAGGCTGCCCCAGCAGGTGATGACGCCGGCCGACTGCTACCAGGCGATGATCCGGTCCCGCACCGAGGCGGTGACGCTGGCCGAGCTGCCGGGCCGGATCGCGGCGGCCACGGTGGTGGTGACGCCGCCGGGCATCCCGATGCTGATGCCCGGCGAGGCGACCGGCCCCGCCGACGGCCCGCTGATGACGTACCTGCGCGCCCTGGAGGACTTCGACCGCGCCTTCCCCGCCCTGGCCACGGACATCCACGGCGCCCACCGCGACGCCGACGGCCACTACCGCGTCCAGGTCGTCAGGGCCGCTAGCCGGTGATGGCGTGGGCCAGGGCCACCACGATGGGGCCGAGCAGGGGCAGCACGACGTTCGACAGCGCGTAGACGATCGTGTACGACATCAGCGGCGTGCTGTTGCCGGCCTGCGCCTGCACGGCGGTGATCGCCGGGGTGGAGCACTGCTGACCGGCGACGGCGCCCAGGGCGAGCGGCGGCGCCAGCTTCATCACCTTGAACGCCACCAGCAGCGACACCGTCGCCGGGACGAGCGTGACGAGCACGCCCGCGATCGGCAGCGAGATGCCGTACTTGCCGACGAGCGCGACGGCCGCGGGCCCCGACGACAGGCCGACCGCGCAGATGAACGTGGCCAGCCCCAGGTTCTTGATCACCGTGGCGGCGGCGGAGTCGAACTGGCCGATGGTGGGCCGTCTGGCGCGGATCCAGCCGAACAGCAGCCCCGACAGCAGGCAGCCGCCGCCGGTGCCGAGCGACAGCGGGATGCCGCCCAGCGGCACCGTGATCTTCCCGATGAGCATGCCGAGGATGACGCCGAGCGCGATGAAGATGAAGTCGGCCTTGACGCTCTGGTCGAGCCGGACGCCGAAACGCCCGGCGAACGCGCGCACGTCCTTGGCGGCCCCCGTGACGCGGATGACGTCGCCGGGGTTGATCGTGGTGCCCGGCTGCACCGGCAGCCCCTGCTCCATGCGGGTGATGCCGGTGACGTAGACGCCGTGCCGCTGCTCGGCCGGGATCTCGCGCCGCAGGTCGCCGAGCGGGGCGGCGGCGAAGTCCTTGCGCGTCAGCAGCACGTCGGCCTGGTCGAGCTCCAGGTCGAGGGTGCCGGTGCCGGACACCTCCGGGCCGACCACGTCGTCGGCGCGCACCAGGTCCTCGCGCCGCCCGAACAGCACGAGCACGTCCCCGCCGGCGAGCACGGTGCCGGGCCGCAGGTCGATGCTCCGGTCACCGCGCCGCACGCGCTCCACGGTGGCGCTGCCGCCGAGCGCGGTCTCCACCTCGGCGACGGTGCTGCCCGCGGCGGCGGTCACCCGCTGGGCGCGGCCGACGACGCCGGGCAGCGCCGTCGTGGCGTCCTCGCCTGGTTGCCCGCCGCTGATGCGCCGCCACAGCTTGTCCGCCTCGTCCATGAGGCTGAACCGCAGCACGGCGGGGGCGATCTGGCTGGTCAGCAGCACGATCGTGATCAGGCCGCAGATGTAGGAGATGGAGTAGGCGGTGCCGACGTTGGCCTGGAGCGCCCGGATCTCGGCAGCGGGGAGCGGCAGCCGCGAGATCGCGTCGGTGGCCGTGCCGACCACGGCCGACTCGGTGGCGCCGCCCGCCATCAGCCCGGCGGCGGTGCCGACGTCCAGGCGCAGCAGCAGGATCGCCAGCGTCGTCACCGTCAGCACGGCGACGACCTCGATCAGCGTGAACCAGCCGTAGCGCAGGCTCCGGCGGTTGAGGCTGGCGAAGAACGACGGGCCGCTCATGTAGCCGAGCGTGAAGATGAACAGGGCGAAGGCGATGTTCTTCACCTGGTCGCTCAGCGTGACGCCGCTGAACATGCCGACGAAGATGGCCACGATGAGCGTGCCGGCGATGCCGCCCAGCGAGAGCCCGCCCACTCTGACCTTGCCGATCGCGTACCCGAGCGCCAGCGACACGAACAGCGCCATCTCCGGCGTGCCGCGCAGCAGCTCCTTCAGCCAGGTCATGACGCGTCGAACTCGGCCTTGTAGCCGTCGACGATCTCCTTGAGCCAGCCGCCGATCTTCAGGTAGGCGTCGTGGTCCAGGTTGGCCAGGCTCACCCGGACGCTCCACTGCGGGCCGTCGAAGCCGCCGCCGTTCAGCAGCACCACCGAGCCCTTCTCGGCCAGGCGGAAGACCGGGTCGACCGGCTCGTACGTGAGCTGCAGCCAGTCGGCGAACTCGTTGCCGTACGTGCGCCGGACGAAGCTGAGGATGTCCAGCTCGACGTAGTAGTGGGCGGCGAGCGGGTCGTCGGGGATCGGCACGCCCATCCCCTCGGTGAGCGCGTCCAGCCGGCGGGCGATGACCGCGCGGCAGGTGTCCCGGTACGAGCCGCCGGCGTCGAGCAGCGACGACAGCGCGAACAGCGTCATCATCGTCTGCTGCGGCGTGGACAGGCCGGCGGTGTGGTTGAGCGCCACCTGGCGGGAGTCGGCCACCAGCCGGTCGATGAACCTGATGTCGCCGGGCCGCAGGCTGATGGTGCCGTAGCGGTCGGCCAGCCGGTCCAGGTCCGGCCGGGGCAGCCGGGCGAGCCGTTCGTCGAAGACGTTGTCCTGGTTGACGGCGATGACGCCGAGCCTCCAGCCGGTGGCGCCGAAGTACTTGCTGAAGGAGTAGACGCCGATCGTGTTGCGCGGCACCGCCGACATCAGCGACCGGAACCCGGGCACGAACGTGCCGTAGACGTCGTCGGTGATGATCGCCAGCTCCGGGTTGGAGGTACGGACGATCTCCGCGATGCGCTCCAGCGACTCCTCGGCCAGCATCACCGAGGGCGGGTTGGACGGGTTGACGAGGAACAGCGCCTTCACCGACGGATCGGCGAGCTTGTCCAGCTCGGACCGGTCGTACTGCCAGGTGTGCAGGCCGGCGCGGTTGGTCTTGGCCGCCTGGATCTCGACGGTCTTGAACCGGTAGCGCTCCAGGTGCGGGATCTCCAGGTAGGGCGAGAAGATCGGCGTCATCAGCGCGATCGTGTCCTCGGGGCGCAGCAGGCCGTTGATGACGCAGGTGTCGAAGACGTAGCACATCGCGGCGGTGCCACCCTCGACGGCGAACAGGTCGTACGGCCGCCGCGGGGTCCGGCCGCCGCACATCTCCTGGACCAGGTAGGCGTGCACGACCTGCTCGGCGTGCCGCAGCATGCGGGGGGGCTCGGGGTAGTGGTCGCCGGTGACGGCGTCGGTCAGCTCCCACACGAACGCGTCGGCGTCGAAGCCGAGCCGCCCGGTCCCGTACTCGACGCTGTCGCGCAGCAGGCTCGCGCCCGGCCGGTCGGCGTGCTCGCCGAGGAAGGCGGTGAGCCGGCCGGCGATGCCCTCGCGGCCCGGCAGGCCGCCCAGGCCGGGGAACTCCGACCAGGTGCGCCTGGACTCGGTGACGGCGAACTGGCCCAGCAGGAAGAACGCCTCGCGCGGCTCGGTGGCGATCCAGTTGGGGTTGCCTCGGCCGGCGTTCAGCATCGTGACGGCGTTCTCGCGCTGGCTCTCGCCTGCCAGGGCGATGAGCTCGTCCTTCAGCTCGAACGGGCTCAGCGACTCCCAGCGTCGTTCCTCGTCGCGGCCGGTCATGACGCTCCCCCTTCGCGTGCGGTGGGGGATCGTGAGGTGTCTGCCCTGGCGGGAAACGGGTGAAACCGGCAGAGAGCGCGGCACGGCACCCCCTACGAAAGTCGTGGGCAGGCGAGGACTTTCGCCGGGGACGCCCCGGGGCGGTCACGCGGCACGGTTGATCCCATGAAGAAGACCGTCGCCGCGAGCGTCCTCGCGCTCTCCGCTTCCCTGACGACCCCGCTGATCGCTCCCCCGGCCGCAGCCGCCGCGCCGGTGACCTCGCTGCCCGCGCCGACCGGCGACCACCGGGTGGGCAAGCAGGACCTGCACCTGGTCGACACCTCCCGGCCCGACCCCTGGGTGCCGACCGCGAAGGCGCGGGAGCTGATGGTGTCGCTGTGGTACCCGGCACGCGCGGGCGGCGGAAAGCCGTCCCGCTACCTGACGCCGAAGGAGTCGGAGCTGCTCATCAGGAGCGAGCCCCGGCTCAAGGACGTGCCGCCCGGCACGCTGGCCAAAACCCCCACCCATTCCCGGACCGGGGCGCCCGCGCTGAAGCGGAAGGGCGGCTGGCCGCTGGTGGTGATGTCGCCCGGGATGACGATGCCCCGCGCGACGCTGACCTCGCTGGCCGAGGAGTTCGCCAGCCGCGGCTACCTGGTGGCGGGGATCGAGCACACGTACGAGTCGCTGGCGACCACGTTCCCCGACGGCCGCACCACCACGTTCGAGGCCGGGAAGGCCGGTCAGACGGAGGAGACCGGCCGGAAGGTGGCCCGGGTGCGGGCGGCCGACACCGAGTTCGTGCTGCGGCGGCTCGAAGCCGACAAGCGCTGGAACCGGCTGATCGACGAGAAGCGGATCGCGATGGTGGGCCACTCGGTCGGCGGCCAGAGCGCCGCGCACCTGCTGTCCGGGTCGCGCCGGGTCCGGGCGGCGGTCAACCTGGACGGCACCTACAACCCGAAGACGCCGGCCGAGCCGCTGGACAAGCCGTTCATGATGATCGGCAACCCCCGGCACCAGCCGGACTCCGGCGGCCGGGACGGCTCCTGGGACCAGTTCTGGCCGCACGTGAAGAGCGACTGGAAGCGCTGGCTGACCGTGACCGGCGCCGAGCACATGAGCTTCGTCGACTACGGGGTGCTGCTGCCGCAGCTCGGGCTGCCGGAGTTCCCGATCGACGGCGAGCGGGGGATCGCGATCACCCGGGCGTACGTCACGGCGTTCCTCGACACGCACCTCAAGGGGCGGCACCGGCCCCTGCTGGACCGGCCGTCGGCCGATTATCCCGAGGTGAGGTTCTGGTAGGCCGCCGGGGACCAGCAGATCTCCGACTGCCGTAGTCGCGCCACTTGGCGGCTTGATCGGTCGCGCGACGCCGATATATGGCAGCATTTCCTGAAGAATCATGAAATGGCTGGGGGACTCAGTGCGAGAAGACGGACGCTCGGCTGTGCCTGGGGTGGACACCAGCATCCCCAACGGGGCGCGCATCTACGACTACCTGCTGGGCGGCAAGGACAACTTCGCGGCGGACCGCCAGGCCGCCGAGGCCATGCTGGCCCAGAACCCGCAGGCGTCGCAGACCGCCCGCGACAACCGGGCCTTCCTCGGCCGCGCGGTCCGCTACCTGGTCGAGGAGGCCGGCATCCGCCAGTTCGTCGACATCGGCGCCGGCCTGCCCACCCAGCAGAACGTGCACGAGGTGGCCCGCTCCGGCGCCCCCGGCACCCGCGTCGTCTACGTCGACTCCGACCCCACGGTGGCGATCCACGCCAGGGCGCTGCTGGCCACCGACGACGACGTCGCGGTGGTCGAGGCCGACCTGCGCAGCCCGGGCGACGTGCTCGGCCACCCGCTCACCCGTGAGCTGATCGACTTCGGGCAGCCGGTCGCGGTGCTCATGGCCGCGATCCTGCACTTCGTCTCCGACGAGGAGAACGCGGCCGGCATCGTCGCCGAGTACCGGCGGGCGCTGGCGCCCGGCAGCCACCTGCTCGTCTCGCACACCGCCGACGAGTCGCCGGAGCACGTCATGGCGACGGCCAAGCAGGGCTTCCGGATGGCGGGCACGGCGCTGACGCCGCGCAGCCGCGCCCGGATCGGCGACTTCTTCGGCGATTTCGAGCTGGTCGAGCCCGGTCTCACCGACGTGCGGAGCTGGCGGTCCCCGCTGAACGGCCTGCCCGCCCTGCCGTGGGTGATCGTCGGCGGCCTGGCCCGCAAGCCGTAACGCGGCCCCCGGGTGAACGCGGGCCGAGTTGCGGGGCCGTAGCCCGGCCGCGGGTCACCGCGCCACGGCCTGGCGGTAGTGCTCGTCGGCGGCCAGCAGGTCGCGGTGGGCGCCCTCGGCGGTGACCATGCCGCCGTCGAGGACGAGCACCCGGTCGGCCGCGTCCAGGAACGCCGGGCTGCTGGTGATCACCACGGTGGTGCGGCCCCGCCGCAGGTCCGCGATGCCGCGGGCGATGAGCTGCTCGGTGACCGCGTCGACCGCCGTCGTCGGGTCGTGCAGGACGAGCACGTCGGTGTCGGCGGCCAGGGCGCGGGCCAGCGAGAGCCGCTGGCGCTGCCCGCCCGACAGGTTCGCGCCCCGGTCGCGCACGCCGTGGTCGAGGCCCTCGGCGTGCAGGGCGACGACGTCGGTCAGCATCGACGCCGCGACGGCCTCGGGCACCAGGCGGCCGCGTCCCGACGGGTCGATGTTGCTGCGCAGGGTCCCGGCGAAGATCTCCCCGTCGTACGGGTTCACGAGCAGGTGCTCGCGGACCGCCTCGACCGACAGGTCCGCCACCGCGCGCCCGCCGATCCGCACCACGCCCTCGTACGCGCCGGGCGGGACGCGGAGGGAGAGCACCGCGGCCAGGTCGGCGGCGGCGCGCGGCTCGTAGGCGGCGATCGCGACGAACTCGCCGGGCGCCACCCGGAACTTCAGCTTGCGCAGCGCCCCGTGGCGGACGCAGTCGACCTCCAGGTCCCCACCCGGCGCGGGGCGGTCCCGGCCGGGCGTCATGACCGGCGGCGCGGCCAGGACGAGCGCCATCCGATCGGCCGACGCGCGGGCGACCATCACGTACTTGGGCATCTCCGAGAACAGCTTGAGCGGTTCGATGATGAACTGGGCCAGCCCCACGGCCATGACGAGCTGCCCGATCGTGATCTGCCCCTGGAAGGCGAGCCAGCCGGCGGCGAGGGTGACGACGGCGGCGAGGATCGCGTTGAGCCCCAGCGCGGCGCCCGCGTACGCGCCGTTGGCGCGGGCGACGACGATCGACTGGTGGCGGGCCTCCCCGCTGACCTTCCGGTAGGACAGGAAGGCCGCGGCGTTGCCGCCGAAGCCGTGCAGCGGGCGCAGGCCGGTGATCAGGTCGGCGACCTTCGCGCCCGCCCGCGCGACCCGGGCCTGCTGCTCGCGGGTGCCGGCGCCGATCCGGCGCGACAGGACGCTGAGGGTCGTCAGGATCGCGACGGTCCCGACGATCACCAGCAGGCCGAGCCACACGCTGGCCAGCCCGAGCGCCACGGCGCTGATCAGCACCGCAACAAGGGAGCTGACCAGCAGCGGCACCACCTCGATGATGTCGGCGGTCTGGTCGGCGTCCTCGGTGGCGATGGTCAGCACCTCGCCGGACCTGAGGTCGGCGTCCCTGGCGACCGGCTGCAGCCCGCAGGCGGCGACCTCCACCCGCCAGCGGTGCGCCTCGGTGACGTTCGCCTTCTGCAGGATGCGCATCCCGAAGCGCCACGACAGCGACACGGTCGTGATGATCACGAGCAGCGCGGCGATCGACAGGCCGAGCGAGCCGAGCGTGCGGTCCCGCATGGTGTGCTCGACGATCAGGCCGAGCGCGATGGGGAACGCGGTCTCGCCCGCCTGGTAGAGGCCCATGAGAACGGTGCCCCCGGTCATGGCGCCGAGGTTGCGCCGCAGCGCGGTCCGCAGGATGACGGACCCCGTGAGGGACGACATGCGCTCGCTCCTAACTTCCCGCACGCCAGGCCCGCCACAGCCGCGCGTAGCGTCCGCCCAGGGCCACCAGCTCCTCGTGCGTGCCCTGCTCGACCACGCGCCCGGCGTCCAGGACGGCGATCCGGTCAGCGGTCATGGCCTGGGTCAGCCGGTGCGCCACGAGCAGCGTGGTGCGGCCCCGGCAGGCGGCCCGCACGGCCCGCTCCAGCTCGGCCGCGCCTTCGCTGCCCGCCTCCGCGGTCGACTCGTCCAGCACCACGACCGGCGAGCGGGCCAGCACCAGCCGGGCCAGCGCGATCCGGGCGACCGTGGTGCCGTCCAGACGCTCGCCGCCCTCGCCGACCTTGGTGGCGAGCCCGTCGGGCAGCGCCTCGGCCCAGCCGTCGGCGCCGGCGACCCGCAGCGCGGCCATCAGCTCCTCGTCGGTCGCGCCGGGCGCGGCCAGCCGCAGGTCCTCGGCGAGCGGGCCGGAGAACACGTGCGTCTCCTGCGTCAGGATGCTCACCAGGGCCCGCGCCCCGGCCTCGTCCAGGTCCGCGAGGTCGGCCGTACCGACGCGCACCGACCCGGCCTGCGGGGTCCCGATGCCCGCGACGAGCGCGGCGAGCGTGGTCTTGCCCGCGCCCGTCGCGCCCACCAGCGCGAGCGACCCGCCCGCCGGGATCGTCAGGCTCACGTCCCGCAGCACCGGCTCGCTCGCGCCGGGATAGCCGAACGTCAGCCCCTCGACCGTCACCGGGTACGGGGTGACGTCCGCCGATGCGGGGGCGGCGCTGCCCACGAGCCGGTCCTCGGCCGCCTCGCCCAGCACGCCGACGAGCCGCGTCAGGCTCGCGCCGGACTTCTGCGCCTCGTCGAAGGTGAACATGATGGAGCCCAGCGGGTTGAACAGCCGGTGGAACAGCAGCGGCGCGGCCGACACCTCGCCGAGCGTGGCGGCGTCGGCCTCCAGCAGGGCGTAGCCGACCACGATGATCAGGGTGAGGCCGATGAACTCGGCGCGGTTCTCCCGGCCGACGAACCTGCCGAAGAAGCGGAACACCTCGATGCCGAGGTCGCGCACCCGCCACGACTCACGCGTGACCTGCTCGCGGAAGGCCTCCTCCAGGCGGTAGGCGCGTACGGTGTCGATGCCGTTGAGGCCGCTGATCAGCGCCTGCGCGCGGTCGGCCTGGGCTTCGCGCTGCCGCTTGTAGAGCGGGGCGGACCGGGGCAGATACCAGCGCAGCGCCAGCGCGTAGGCGGGCAGCGCGCCCGCGCCGGCGAGGCCGAGCCGCCAGTCCAGCCCGAACATGCCGGCGGTGGCGATGACGACCAGCACCCCGGCGGAGAACACGGTGGGCACGGCCGTGCGGATGCCCTTGGACAGCACGGCCACGTCGTCGCCGACCCTGGACAGCACGTCGCCGCGGCCGACCTGCTCGACCCGCGCGCTCGGCATCCCCAGCACGGCCCGTACGGCGGCCTCCCGCAGCCCGGCCAGCAGGTCCGCGCCGAGCCTGCCGATCAGGTACGTGGACGCGGCCGTGGCGGCGGCGCCCAGCAACGCGGCGGCCACCATGAGCGCGCCGATCGTGACCAGGATCGACTGCGGCTCTCCCCCGACGACGCCGTCGACCACCTGCCCGAGCAGGAGCACCGGGAGGACGGCGAGCCCGGCCCCGGCCACGGTGCTGAGCACGGCCCCGGCCGCGAGCCAGGGCGAGCGGCGGCAGTGCGCGGCGACCCAGCGGGTGGCCTCCCGGCCGGTCGCCGTGCGCAGCGCGGCCGCGGGGGCGGTCGCCGGTCCCGCCGTCGTCGTCGTGGTCAGGACGGCACCACCATCGGCGTGCCGGCGACCGGGTCGGGCACCACGACGCAGGACAGGCCGAAGACCTTCTCGACCAGCTCGGCGGTGATCACCGCGGTGGGCTCGCCCTCGGCGACGACGGACCCGTCGGCCATCGCGATCACGTGGTCGCAGAAGCGGCAGGCGAGGTTGAGGTCGTGCAGGACGACCACGATCGTCTTGCCGGACTCGGCGTTCAGCTTGCGCAGCAGCCGCAGCAGCTCCACCTGGTGGTTGATGTCCAGGTAGGTGGTGGGCTCGTCGAGGAGCAGCAGGTCGGTGTCCTGGGCGAGCGCCATCGCCACCCACACGCGCTGCCGCTGCCCGCCGGACAACTGCCGGATCGGCCGGTCGACCAGGGCGGCGGTGCCGGTGGCCTCCAGGGCGCGGGTGACCGCGTCGTCGTCGCCGTCGGTCCAGCGGCGGAACCAGCCCTGGTGCGGGTAGCGTCCGCGCGAGACCAGGTCGGCGACGGTGATGCCGTCGGGGGCGACGGGCGTCTGCGGCAGCAGCCCGAGCGTCTTGGCGACCTCGTGCGTGCCCAGCTCGCTCATCGCCTTGCCGTCGAGGAAGACGGCGCCCGCCCGGGGCTTGAGCAGCCGGGCCAGGCCGCGCAGCAGCGTGGACTTGCCGCACGCGTTGGCCCCCACGATCGCGGTGACCTTGCCGTCGGGGATCCGGACGTCGAGGCCGGTCACGATCGGCTGGTCGTCGTATCCGAGGGTCACGCCCTCGGCGTGCAGTCGGGTCATCCACCCGCTCCTTGCCGGTTGGTGGTGGCCAGCAGCCACAGCAGGTAGGGCGCGCCGACCGCGCCGGTCACCACGCCGGTGGGCAGCGGCGTCGGCAACAGGTGGACGGCGACGAGGTCGGCGACGAGCACCAGCGTCGCACCGACCAGCGCGGCGGGCACGATCCCGCCGGTGGCCGGGCCGAGCAGCCGGTTGGCGATCGGCCCGGCGACGAGCGCGACGAAGATCATCGGCCCGGCCACGGCGACGGCCAGCGCCGTCAGCACCACCGCGGTGGCGAGCAGCCCGGCGCGGCTGAGCTCGGTGCGGACGCCGAGCGCGCGGGCGGCGTCGTCGCCGAGTTCGAGCCCGCGCAACTGCCGCTGGAGCAGCAGCGCGACAGGCAGCAGCACCGCCACGGCGGCGAGCAGGAGCCGCAGCTCGGCGGCGTCGGCCTGGCCCACGGAGCCGGTCAGCCAGTGCATCGCCTGCTGGGCGTCGTTGAGCCGGGCCCGGGTCAGCATGTAGCCGATCAGCCCGTCGAAGAAGAGCGCGGCGCCGATGCCGATGAGGATGAACCGGTAGCCGGCCACGCCGTCGCGCCAGGCGAGCACGTACATGAGCAGGGCGGCGACGATCGCGCCGGCGAGCGCGAGTGCGCTCACGGCCAGGCCGCCGGCCTGGAGCAGCACGATCCCGGTGATGGCGGCGAGCCCGGCGCCCGAGTTGATGCCGACGAAGTCGGGCGAGGCGAGCGGGTTGCGCAGCAACTGCTGGAAGATCGTCCCGGCGGCGCCGAGGGCGAGGCCGACGGCCAGCGCCGCCGCCGCCGTGGGCAGCCGCAGCCCCCGCACGACGAAGTCGACGCTCGGGTCCTCGCGCAGGTGCAGCACCGAGGCGATGACCTCGCCCGCGGTGAGCTGGAAGCTGCCCACCATCATCGTGAGCACGAACAGCGCGCCGACGGCCAGGGTCAGCGCGCACGTCACCACGAGAGCGCGGGCGTTCCTGCGGCGGCGGATGGCGCGGAACGCGCCGGTGGTCGAGACGGTCGTGGTCGCGGTCATGCTCACGCCTCCGACATCCGGCCGTAGCGGACGATGGCCACGAACGCCGGCGCCCCGAGCACGCCCAGGACCACGCCGACCTGCAGCTCGTCGGGCGCCACCACCACCCGGCCGAGCACGTCGGCCAGCAGCAGCACGATGGGCGAGAGCAGCATGGAGTACGGCAGGATCCACCGGTAGTCAGGGCCGCACAGGAACCGGGCGACGTGCGGGACGACCAGCCCGACGAAGACGATCGGCCCGCAGGCCGCCGTGGCGGCTCCGGCCAGCACGGCGACCACGACGAACGCCGCCACCCGGGTCCGGGTGACGTGCTGGCCGAGGCCGCGGGCCAGGTCCTCGCCGAGCGCGAGCCCGTTGAGCGTGCGCCCGAACGCCAGCGACGCGATCAGGCCGAGGATGAGGAACGGCGCGACCCCGGCGAGGATCGGCGCGTAGCGGCCGGCGAGCGAGCCCACCTGCCAGAAGCGCAGCTCGTTGAGCGCGTCCACGTTGGTCATCACGACCCCGGTGGTGACCGAGGCCAGGCCCGCGGTGACGGCGGCCCCGGCCAGGGCGAGCTTGACCGGGGTGGCGCCCTCCCTGCCGAGCGACGCGATCGCGTACACGAGCACGAGGGCGGCGATCGCCCCGGCGAAGGCGAACCACACGTAGACGCCGGCGCCGCGCACGCCGAGCACCGTGATGGCGAAGACCACGCAGACGGCCGCGCCGGAGTTGATGCCCATGATCCCGGTGTCGGCCAGCGGGTTGCGGGTGACGCCCTGGAGGATGGCGCCGGCCACGCCGAGCGCGGCGCCCGCCAGGATGCCGATCAGCGTGCGGGGCACGCGCAGCTCCAGCGTCACCGTGCTGTTGAACGACGCGTCGGCGTCCATGCTGCCCAGCGCGCTCAGCACCTCGGGCAGGCCGATCGAGCGTGAGCCGAGCGTGACGCTGAGGAAGGCGATCAGGGCCAGGAGCACGCACAGCAGGGCGAGCCCCGGCCCGAGGGCCGAGGCTCGTCGTCCGAGAGAGGTCGAGCTGCTCATCGTCGGCGGTCAGTCGCCGATGTTCTCGTCCGCGGCCTTCACGGCCGCGGTCAGGCTCTCCAGCTCGGTGGCGAAGTCCTCGTACGTGTGCAGCCAGTACGCCGGCCACGACACGACGGCGCCCGCCTTGGCCGCCTTGACCTTGAACCAGGTGGGCTGCTTCTTGCCCCACTCGTCGTTGGAGGTCGGCTTGTAGCTGCGGCCGTCGTACAGGACGAGGTCGGGCTGGTACTTGTCGGCGTTCTCCCAGCTCAGGTTCTCCCAGTAGGGGAAGCCGGGGTCGGGGCTGTCGGGGTTGATCACCTTCAGGCCCCAGTTCTGGAAGTCCAGCAGCTCGGGCGCGTACTCGGGGTTGGCCACGTACAGCTTGTCGTCGGCGGGAAGCATGGCGGCCGCGGTGAGGCCGGGCTTGGCGGCGACGGCCTCCTTGAAGGCGGTCACCGCCTCCTCGAAGCGCTTCTTGTGCGCGACGATCTCCGGGGCGTCGACCTTGGCGCCGAGGCTCTTGGCCAGGTCCTCGTAGCCCTTGGCCAGGGCGACGATCGACTTGCCCTGGGCGACGCCGACGATGGGGGCGAGCTCGGTGAGCTTCTTGCTCTTCTCGTCGGCGCCTTCCTCCAGGCCACTGTAGGCCTTCTCGGCGGGCCACCAGTCGCCGACGATGAGGTCGGGGCGCAGGGCCGCGGCCTTCTCGACGTCGATCTTGCCCCATTCCTCGCCGAGGATCTCGATGCCGGTCAGGTCGAGGTCCTTGAGGTTCGCGTCGGTCTTGACCGATTCGTCGGCGTAGATGCCGACGGGCTTGAGGCCGAACGACATCAGCGCGGCCGCCTCGCCGGCGTGCGCGATGATCCGCGTCGGGGTCTTGTCGGCCTTGACGACCTTGCCGGACCCGTCGGTGAACTGCCAGGGACCGGCGGGCGCGGCGGAGGCCGCCGCCGTGCCGGTGCCCGCGGCGTTGCCGCCGGTCTCCGCGGAACCGCAACCTGCGAGCACGACGCTTAAAGCGGCGAATGCCAGGATCGGACGCCATGCGCGCATGGTGGTGCTTCCATTCTCGTGCCGGGATTCAACAGTTAGGCAAGGCTAACCATAGTCTGCCCATCTGGCTACCCGGTTGTGATCGGACTCACCCGGCGCGGGGGCCGTACCGGGGAGCCCGTGAGGCGGAGCGGCTGGAACAGCGAGGCGAGCGGGTGGGGCGTGGCCGGACGCATCCACTTCGCACCCTTCGGCGAGGGTTCCGGGCCCGATCAGGCCGGGTCGGCGGGCTCCCGGGAGCGTAGGCGGGCCGCGGCCACGGCGAGGAGCGCGAGCGCGGCCAGCGCGAAGGCGATGTTCCCTGCGAGGTCGACGGCCGGATCGGCGGGCACGGCCGGCGGCTGCGGGAAGCCGTGCCAGGCGTAGGTGAGCACACCGCCCGCGGCCAGCGCGAACACCTGGGCGCGGCCCCAGCCCTCCCTCCTGGACCAGCGCGCCACCTGGGCGCAGACCACGGCGTAGACGGCGACGTTGACGGCCACGAGCAGCCACGCGGCGACCGTCCAGGCGGCCATCGCCGCACCCCAGAACACCGCCCCCGCCACCAGCGAGAAGCCGAGCACCGGCCACGGCCCCGGCGCCCGCCCCGGCGACGCGGCGGCCGGGCCCCGGCGGCGCAGGCCGAGCACGACCAGCAGCCCGGCCAGCGCCACCACGCCCGCGAGCCGGGCCACGGACGGCTGGTACGGGGCCGGGTCGAACAGCGCGCTGGCCGCCGCCCCCAGCAGGAACAGCACCCCCGCCGTCGCCAGGCCCGGCAGCCGCAGCCACGGCTCCGAGGCCCTGGCGGGCACCAGGGCATCCATCACCGCGATCGGCACGCAGATGCTGCCCACGGCGTGCACGCCGCCCAGCACGAACGTCACCCACCAGGCGCTCACCTCCAGACCTGGGATCCACGCGTACGAGGCGAGGTCCATGCCGGCGTAACCGGGGTTGAACAGGGACCGGGTGACCAGCCCCTCCTCCACGAGCCCGTAGGCGACGGCGAGCAGGACGATGCCCGGCCAGCCCGCCCCCCGGCGCCGGGCCAGCTCGCGGACGAGCAGCGCGCCGCCCCCGTACAGCGGGGCCAGCGTGATCAACGCGACCAGCATGGTCACCGGCAGGTTGCCCAGCAGGAACTCGCCGATCAGCGGCGACAGGAAGAACAGCCCGAGCGCGGGCGCGATGCGTTTCACCATGCCTCCAGCCTCGCGAGAGGCGTGGTGCGGCCGGTAGTGACGTTCGTCAGAGCCAGCCCTTGGACTCCGCGGCGCGCGCCGCCTCGGCCCGGTTGCGGGCGCCGAGCTTGCCGATGGCCGACGACAGGTAGTTGCGCACGGTGCCGTCGGACAGGTGGAGGCGGCGGGCGATGTCGGCGATGGTGCCGCCCTCGGTCGCGGCGCGCAGCACGTCGCGTTCGCGGCCGGTGAGCGGGTTCGCGCCGGCGGAGAGGCTGGCGGCGGAGAGCTTGCGGTCGAACACCCGCTCCCCCGCGTGCACCCGCCGCACCGCGTCGGCCAGCTCCCCGGCCCTGGCGTCCTTGACCACGTAGCCGTCGACCCCGGCGTCCATCGCCCGGCGCAGGTAGCCGGGGCGGCCGAACGTCGTCAGGATGATCACGCGCACGCCGGTGAGCCCGGCCGCCGCGGTGAGGCCGTCGCAGCCGGGCATCTCGATGTCGAGCAGCACGACGTCCGGATCGAGCCGGGCGACCGCTCCGGCCACCTCGTCGCCCCGGCCCACCTGCCCGGCGACCTCGATGTCGGGCTCCAGGCCGAGCAGCGCCGCCAGCGCCTCGCGTACGAGATGCTGGTCGTCGGCCAGCAGGACGCGGATCACGCCCGCTCCGCCACGGGGACGCGGGCGCTCACCAGGAAGCCGCCGCCCTCGGCGGCGCCGCCGTACAGGGTGCCGCCCGCGACGTGGACGCGCTCGGCGAGGCCGCGCAGGCCGTTGCCGTGCGTGCCCGTGTGATCGGCGGGGCCGCGGCCGTCGTCGCGGACCTCCGCGTACGCCTCGCCGCCGGTCACGCCGAGGCGGATGCGGCAGCGGCGGGCGCCGCTGTGGCGGACGACGTTCGTGGTGGCCTCCCGGACGACCCAGGCGAGCACCGGCTCGGCGTCGGCCGGCAGCGGATCGGCGGCCACCTCCAGCCGCACGCCCGCGGTGTCGAGCGCCCGGCGCGCGCCGTCCAGCTCGCCGGGCAGCGACAGCTCCCGGTAGCCCGCGATCGCCTCGCGCACCTCCGACAGCGCCTGCCGGGACAGCTCCTCGACCTGCTCCATCTCGGTCCTGGCCCGGTCCGGGTCGGCGGTGGCGATCCTGGCCGCGAGCTGGCTCTTCACCGTCATCACGGCCAGGCTGTGGCCGAGGAGGTCGTGCATGTCGCGGGCGAAGCGCAGCCGCTCGTTGTCCACGGCCAGCCGCTCGACCTCGGCCCCGGCCTTGCTCAACGCCCGGTTGGCTGCGTTGAGCTGCAGGAAGGCGCGGATGGCGGCGGTGAACACCACGGCCTGGAGCGGCAGCCACCAGTATTCGGCCAGCGACCTGCCCAGCAGCGGCAGGGCGAGCGTGACGGCCGCGACCGTGGCCCCGGCCGCCACCGGCAGCGCCCGCGCGGGCAGCGCCGCGGCGACCGCGGTGATGAGGAAGTACGACGCCGCGAACACCCACATCTCGCCCAGCGCCACGGTCATCGCCGCGGCGACCACGTAGAGGAGGATCAGCGCGTACGGGGTGGCGTTGCGGTGCGGCCGGTCCAGTGCGGTCCACACGACCCGCAGGTAGAGCGCCACGAAGCCCGCCAGCCCGGCGGCCACCAGCCCGATCGTGAGCCCCGGCGGGGAGGCCGCCAGGAACCCGGGCAGCGGCCACACCAGGACGACGAGGTAGACGGAGGTCCAGAGCCGGCCCTTCATGCGTTTCACACTATCCACCCCGGCCTCCCGCCCACCCCTGACGAATGTCACACAAGCGGCGGCCGACCTGGCTCAGCCTCGGGGGCGGCTCAGTCGAAGCCCATCAGGCCGTCATGGTTGTAGATCACGATGCGCCCCGCCGCCGCCACCACCCGGCCACCGCCGCGCGGCGTGAACTGGTGGGCGAACGTGACCTTCCCGGTCGCCGGATCCACGATCTCCACCCCGTGCCCCAGCCCGAACAGCGTGCCGTCCGCCACGCCCATCGTCCGCGCCCGGTCGATCCGCACCTCGGCCTTGCGGGGCTCCAGCGTCCACAGCCGCTCCCCGGTGCGCAGGTCATGGCCGACGAACCGCTGCTCATGGTTGCGCGAGCCGTCCAGGACCGGCACCACACCGCGCACCGGCGGGCCCACGTACTGCGACTTCCCCAGCGGCCGGCTCCACAGCCGCTTGCCCGTCCGGGTGTCGAAGCCCCACATGTGCGGATTCGTACCGCCGCCCTCGCTCACGACCGCGATCGCGCCACCGGTGATCACCTCGGTGGCCTCGGTGCCCTTCGGCAGGTCCGCCTGGTGCACGGGGGTGAGCTCCGGGCTCAGCACCGCCAGGCTGCGAACGGTGCCGTCCACGCCCTCGACGTGCTTGAACGGGTCCGGCCTGACCAGCACCACCAGCCCCTGCCGCGCCCGCACCGGCCCCGCCACGGCCAGGTGCGACCTGCTCGTCCGCCGGTGCACCACCTTGCCCGAGACCAGATCGCGCCCGTACAGGTGCGGCCCGTCGGCGTAGTAGAAGACGCCGTCCAGGATCGCCCCCTGCGCCGGGGCCGGCAGGTAGAGGTGCGACGTCATGAACGCCCGCTGCCGCACCCTGACCCGCCACCGCTCCTCCCCCGTCGCGGTGTCCAGCGCCACGAACTGCCCCGGCCGCTCCACCCGGTTGTCCACCTCGGCGCCCAGCGGGACCACCACCGTGCCGTCCTCGGCCACCGGCGCGCTCGCACCGCTCCAGCCCAGCTCCCGCCGCCACAACCGCTTGCCCGACGCGCCGTCGTAGCCGGTCAGCTCGCCCGCCGCGCCGCCCTTGATCTCCTTGCGCAGCGCCACCACGCGCGTCCCGTCGGACACCAGGCCGTGATGCTGGGGCGTCTCGTCGATCTGCTCGACCTTCCACACCGGGTTCAGCCCCACCCAGTGGTGCGAGGCGCCCCCTCCCCCGTCATCGGCGCCGGCCGGAGCCTCGACCGTCACCCGGCGCGGCCCCTCGGCCGGGCCGGACTCCTTCGGCGATCCGGGCAGCACCCCGCAGCCCGACGAGAGCGCAAGACAGAGCACCGCGACGGCGCCCGTGATCCGGATGGAAATCATGAGTCCGAGATTCTCGTGTCGATCCCCGGCCAAGGCAACCGCTTCCCCAAGATCCACACCAGAGCAGCAGGCGTGAGAACGTGGTGCCGTGGAGATCGTCGAGCGCGAGCTCACCGCGCCCTGGACCGGCTTCCTGGCCGAACCCGCGCCGGGCGCGACCGCCGGGGTCCTGGTGCTGGCCGGGTCCAGCGGGCGCGTGGAGACCGAGCGGTGCCGGCTGCTCGCCGCGCACGGCCTCAGGGCGCTGTCCGTCCGATGGTTCGGCGGGCCGGGGCAGCCGCCCGGCATCTGCGAGATACCGCTGGAGACCTTCACGGCCGCCGTCGACCTGCTCGCGGAGGCGGGGACGCGGCGGATCGGCGTCCTGGGCGTCTCCAAGGGGGCGGAGGCGGCGCTGCTGCTGTCCGTCGTCGAACCCCGGCTCGACGCCGTGATCGCCGTCTCTCCGACCTCGGTCGCGTGGGCGAACGTCGGGCCGGGGCCGGACGGCGTCACGGAGCCGTACCGGTCCTCGTGGACCTGGAAGGGCGAGCCGGTGCCGTACGTGACCTACGACGCCAGCCTCTGGCCCGAGCCCGCGGAGCCGGTGGCGTTCGCCGGCCTCTACGGCGGCAGCCGCGAGGGCTACGCGGAGGCGGCCATCAGGGTGGAGGAGGCCAGGGCGCGGCTGCTGCTGGTGGCGGGCGGCGACGACCGGATGTGGCCGTCCCTCCGCTTCGCCCGCGAGCTGGCCGCCCGGCGACCGGCCGTGGTGATCACCCACCCGGACGCGGGGCACCGGCCCAGGTTCCCCGGCGAGCCCCCCGCCCCCGCCTCACCCGCCTACGCCTACGGCGGAACCCCCGAAGCGGACGCCGCCCTGGGCGCCCGCGCCTGGCCGCACCTCCTCGCCCTGCTCGGGGTGTCGGCCGGTCGGTTACGGGCGGACCAGTAGGACGTTGCCGAGGGAGCGCTGGCCGGCTGCGTCGGAGGGCCGGTTGACGATGCCGCCGGGGGTGACCATGACGCTGGAGCCGCCCCCGTCGAGGTTCATCGCCTCGCGGGCGCCGAGCAGCTTCATCAGCTCGGCCGTCTGCGCGATCCCGAGTCCTTCGCTGTAGCCCTCCTGGCGTCCGTCGACGACCACGAGCATGAGCCGGCCCCGATCGTCCATGCCGATCATGGATCGGGGGTTGGCGCGTACGGTCCAGTTGTAGGTGAAGGTCTGGTCGGCGCCCTCGCGGACGAGGCCGTCGGCGGCGGCGTTCACGGAGACGCGGCCGTCGCGGACGAGCGTGGGGCCGACCTGGAGGATCGTGGTGTCGCGGGTGAGCGGGACCCGACGGCCCCGGCTGTCCTCGACCCGCTCGCTCACCCGCAGCCGCTCGCCCGGCTTGACGTGGGCGAGCAGCCAGGCGGCGCTGTCGCCGATGGCCTGGACGGTGGATCCGCCGGCGGGGACGGCAGCGCCTCGGGAGGCGTTGACGGCGGTGACGGTGCCGCGCGCGTCGAGGACGGCCTCGGCGCCGGCGCCGGTGGGCGGGGCGCCCCATTCGGGCGTGAACAGGACCAGTTCGCTGTCGTCAGTGCACTTCAGGTCGTGCTGCGGCTTCTCGGTCGGCTGGTCGCCGCCCACGCCGCCGCAGTTCCAGATCTCGCCCGGCACTCGGTTGACGCCGTCGATCTCGGCACTCGTACGTCCGGCGCGCAGGGTGACGCGGGCCGTGTAGGCGTCCACGTCGACCGAGCGGCCGCCCCGGGTGATCTTGATGCCGCCCCGGCCCTGGGTGGCGGAGCCGATGAGCTTGCCGTCCTTGACGTACATGCCGCCGGGCGCGCTGTTGTAGAACCACTGCGCGTTGATCCCTGCCACCGCGCCCGCGGCGGCGGCGAGGTCGGTCAGCTTCTCGGTGCCGTTCAGCGACGGGCCGAAGTCGGTGCCGACCGTGCCGCCGAAGGCGCGGAAGTCGACGCGGAGCACGTGCACCTTCTGCGGCGCGCCGGGGTCGGCGCCGTCCTGCGCGGTGTAGCGGGTGCCGCCGGCGAACCCGGCCGCGCGGAGCCGGGCGAGCTCCGCCGCCGCCTCCGCGCTCGTGGCGTGGCGGCCGACGCGGACGGTCCAGCCGAGCGTGCCCGCGGGGCGGTCGGCGTACGCGGGCGTGACGACCTCCTCGACGCGCGGCTCGTACCCCTTGCCGCGCACGGCGGCGGCGACCCGGTCGGCGATCTCGCGCGGACCCAGGGCGGTGGCCGCCTTGTCGAGCGGCCCGTCGGCGGTGTGCGGCAAGTAGACGTGCACGGTCCAGAAGTCGTCCTCGTCCTTGGCCCCGAGCGACATCGACGTGAGCGTCACGCCGGGCGCCACGGTGGTGGTCACCGGCTGCGCGCTCAGCGGGAGCCGTCCGCCGAAGAAGGAGTCGGGCCGGGTGTCCGCCAGGGCGGGCGCGCTCGCGGTCAGCATGATCGCGGCGGCGGCCACGGCGGAGAGAGTGTTGCGGTGCATGTACGTCCTCGGTCCGGAACAAGATGGTGCCCGGGCAGTCAACGGCCCGCCCGTGACCCGGGACCGAACGCCGGGCGCTCGCGGCGCAGCGCCCAGGTGAACAACGCGGCTACGCCACGGTGCCCTCCTCGGCGCTGACCAGCTCGGCGATGGTGGCGAAGAACGCCGCGATGCCCGGCAGGTTGGCGCCCTTGGTGCGGGAGGCGGCGTGGTCCTCGGGGGAGCGCCAGTCGACGACGTCCAGCCATTCGCCGCCGGGCAGGCGGATCAGGCGGGCGCCGAGGAAGCCGTCCCGGTCGGCGCGGAAGTCGGCCAGCATCGCGGGCCGCGCGGCCAGCATCTCCTCCTCCCGGTCGGACGACACCTTGAAACGGGTGAGTTCGACGGTGATGCTCATGGGGGTGTCCTCCTGGATTCGACCGGTACGAAGAGGACCATATAGTCACTCTTTCTGATAGTCAAGATTGGTGACTATACAGGCGACCATGCCTGCGCCGACGAGCACCGCGGCCCCCGCCAGCGTGGCCGGGTAGCCCACGGCGGCGGCCACCGTCAGCGTCACCGCCCCCACGCCGAACGCCACCACGGACCCCGCGCTCGACATGGCGCTGTAGTCCGCGCCCGCCGTCGCCGGGCGGGACAGCCGCATCGTCTCGGCCGAGACCACCGTGGCCGCCGCCGCGTAGGCCACCTTGAACAGCAGGATCGCGCCCCCGGTCAGCACCGGCCAGCCCGCCCCGCGAGCCACCGGCAGCAGCGCCACCACGCTCACCAGCAGGGCCGCACCCGACCCGGCCAGGCAGGCGCGCGTGCCGAACCGCGCGACCAGGCTTCCGGCCAGCAGCGCGCCCGCGATCGCCACCGTGTCGCCGAGCAGGCTCGTGACCAGGCCGATCGACGACAGCGACCAGCCCGCGTCCACCAGCATGGGGCTGACCAGGGCGTACGCGGCGAAGATCCCGGCCAGGAAGCACGGCTGCACGAGCAGCGTCCACCGCGCCCTGCGGCGGTCGGCGAACACGCCGAGCAGAGCCGCGTACCGTTCCCGCAGGCCGGGGCCCGCGGCGGGCGGCGGCCCCTCGGTCAGCCGCAGGATCTGCACGGCCGGCAGCACGGTCAGCGCCGCCAGCGTGAGCAGCGCCCAGGCCCAGCCGAACTCGGCGTAGACGAGCAGGGAGACGCCGCCGCCGACGAGGCTGCCGACGTAGCCGCCGGCGACCTGGATGCCGTTCGCGATCCCGCGCTGCCCGGGGCGCAGCAGCCGGACCACCAGCGCGTCGACGGCGATGTCCTGGGTGGCCGAGAGCACCCCGGCGGCAGCGGCGGCGAACAGGACGAGGCCGAGGTCGTCGACCGGGTCGAGGGCGACCAGCGTCAGCAGGGTCAAGGCCAGCGCCGGCTGGAGCACCAGCAGCCAGGACCGGTAGTGCCCCCGGCGGGCGGAGCCGAACCGGTCCACCAGCGGCGCCCACAGCATCCGCAGCGCGGTCAGCATCCACACGGCCTGCAGCAGCCCCAGCGCCTCCAGGCCGGCGCCGCGCTCGCGCAGGATCGAGGCGAGGGCGGTGCCGAAGAAGGCGGTGCCGAGGAACTGCGTGGTGTAGAGCGCCGCCAGCAGCGGGTATCCGGCCCGTGGTGTCTCTGCCCCTGACATGCGGCACATTCTGGGCGCGCCACCGCCCGGCGATGGCGGCATATGTCCTCAATCCTGGGCGTTAGGTCCGGTAAAGGGACGCCGGGCAGAGGAGAAGCGTGAACCGCCGTGTCGTCATCGTCGGCTATCCCGACGTCGAACTGCTCGACGTGGCCTCGCCCGGCGACGCGTTCGCCTCGGCCAACCGGGCGGGCGCGCGGCCCCCGTACACGGTCGAGCTCGCCACCGTCGCGGCGGCCACCATCCGCAGCTCGTGCGGGATCACGCTGGTCGCGCAGCGGGAGCTGGAGCGGGTCACCGGCCCGGTCGACACGCTGATCGTCGCCGGCGGGCACGGGCACGTGGCCGCCCGCGAGGACCCGCGCCTGGTGGACGAGGTCCGCAGGATCGCGCGCGGCAGCAGGCGCGTCGTGTCGATCTGCACCGGCGTCTCGGTGCTCGCCGCCGCCGGGCTCCTCGACGGCAGGCGGGTGGCCACCCACTGGCGGCACGCCGCCGAGATCGCCGCGCGCTTCCCGGCCGTCACCTTCGACCCGGTGCCGCTGTACATCTCCGACGGCCGGCTGCACACCTCGGCCGGGGTGACCAGCGGGCTCGACCTCAGCCTCAGCCTCATCGCCGACGACCACGGCCCGACGCTGGCCAGGAAGGTCGCCCAGACGCTGGTCACGTACCTGCACCGGCCGGGCGACCAGGCGCAGATCAGCATGTTCCTGTCCACCTCGCCGCCCGGCAACCGGGTGGTGCGGGACCTGGTCGCGTACATCACCGGGAACCTGGACGCCGACCTGTCGGCGGCGACGCTCGCCGCCCGCGCCGGGATCAGCGTGCGGCACCTGCGCAGGCTGTTCACCGGGCAGCTCGGCACCACGCCCGGCCGGTACGTGCGCGCGGCGCGCACCGAGGCGGTCGCGCAGTTGCTGGCCTCCAGCGACCTGCCGCTGGACACGATCGCCCGGCGCTGCGGGTTCGGCTCGACCGAGACGCTGCGCGAGGCCTTCCGCGACCGGTACGGGACCAGCCCCGCGCGCGGGCGGCAGGCCGCCGGGCGCTGACGGGACGCGTATCGCGGAAATCCGGCCAGGGACGGCGACGGACGGCGCGCCGGGGGTCAGGATGCGGGTATGGCTACCGAGAAGACGATCGCGTTCGTGCTCTACCCCGGCTGCACCATCCTCGACCTGGTGGGCCCGCTCCAGGTGCTCTCCACGCTCGCGGCGATCCGCCCGGAGTTCCGGGTGGTCGTGGTCGCCGAACGGCTGGACACCGTCGAGACCGACACCCCGCTCCAGGTACGCGCCGGGCACACGTTCGAGCAGGTGCCCGCGCCGGACGTGCTCGTGCTGCCCGGCGGCGAGGAGGCGACTATGCGCGCCACCGCCGACGAGACCCTGCTCGCCTACGTGCGCGCCGCCGCCGCGACCGCCCGGCCGGTGGTCTCGGTGTGCACCGGCTCGTTCATCCTCGGCGCGGCCGGGCTGCTCGACGGGCGGCGGGCCACCTCGCACTGGTCGATGGTGGACGCGCTGGCGGAGTTCGGCGCCGTGCCGACCCGCGAGCGGTGGGTGGCCGACGGGCCCGTGCTCACGGCCGCCGGCGTCTCGGCCGGCATCGACATGGCGCTGCACCTGGCCGGCGAGCTGGCCGGCCCGGAGACGGCGCGGGCCGTGCAGTTCGCCATCGAGTACGACCCGGAGCCGCCGCAAGGCACGCTGGACTGGGACCAGGCGCCCCGCGCGGCCTACTCCTTCGTCACCCGCAAGTGGGTGCGCGACGCGCTCGGCGAGACCCCGCTCGCCGACCGGCTGATCGCGCGCCTGGGCGACGGCGGCTGAGCCCCCGGCTCAGCCGATCCCGCCGACGATCTCGGCGACCCGGCCCGGCTGCGACAGGAACGGCGAGTGCGAGGCGTCGAGCCACACCGTGGCGGTCGGGTTGTCCGGGAACGCGGTGTCCGCCTCCGCCACGAACTTGTGCTGCAACGGCGGCCTGATCGTCATGTCGCGCGCGCAGCCGACGTACGTGCGCGGCACCGAGCCCCAGCCCTGCCGGGTCAGCGTCGTGGTGCCGAGCGCGATCCCGGCCGGGGCGTCGGGCGTCATCAGCGCGATCGCCGCGTCGGCGGCCTCCGGGTCGATGTCGCCGTAGAACGTCTCGCGGAGCTGCTGCCGGTAGGCGTCGTCGGAGGAGGCCACGTCCAGCCGCAGCGCCCCGACCGCCGCCGGGTCGGCCCGCACCGACGGCCCGATGAGCTCGCCCTCGTTCTCCGGCATCAGGGCGTAGTCGAACGCGGGCACCCCGGAGGCGGGCATGAACGCGGCCAGGTACACCGCGTGCGCCACCAGCTCGGGGGCCTGCTCGGCGGCCCTGGTGAGCACCGTGCCGCCCATGCTGTGCGCCACGACCGTCACCGGGCCGCCGCGCCCCAGCCGCTTGAGCTGCGCGACCAGGTGGTCGCCCGCCTCGTCCAGGGTCACCCCCGCCACCGGCGACGGCTCCGTCGCCAGATGGGCGGGGTCGAACGGGCGGCCGGTCACCGACCGGGGCCGCCGGGCGCGCAGCCCGTGCCCCGGCAGGTCGACCGCCAGGGCCGGGCGGCCCGTCTCGGCCACGCGGGCCAGGACCTCGCTCCAGCACCAGGTGCCGTGCCAGAAACCGTGAACGAACAGCAGCGGAGTGCGCATCGATGCTCCTCGGCGTCAGGAATGTGTGCCGTTAGGGGAGACGACCGCCCGTCTGCGTCTGTGACTCAGGCCAGGCGTGTCCTGGCTCACACCGGGCGGTGATGCTATGACGATCACATGACCGTACGACAGGCCACCCCCGCCGACGCCGAGGCGATCGCCGGCATCCACGTACGCTCCTGGCAGGCGGCCTACCGGGGCCTGATGCCGCAGGACCACCTGGACGGCCTGGACCCCGCCGCCCGCCTCCCGAGGTGGCGGCGCCTGCTGGGCGAGACCGCCTGGCCGAGGAGCGGGATCCTGGTGGCCGAGGACGACGGCGGCGTCACGGGCTTCACCGGCTTCGGGCCGGCCCGCGACCCGGATCAGGACCCGGCGTCCGTGGCCGAGATCACCACCCTCTATCTGGCGCCCGAGGCGTGGGGACGCGGGATCGGCGGCGCGCTCCTGGGCACGGCCGTGGACGCGCTGACCGGGGCCGGCTACGGGCTGGCCACCCTCTGGGTGCTCGACACCAACGCGCGTGCCAGGCGCTTCTACGAGGCGCTCGGCTGGCGCGGCGACGGGACGGTCAAGCCCGACGACCTGCGGGGCTTCCCGCTCACCGAGGTCCGCTACGCGCTCGCGCTGCGCACGTGAGCACGACGCCGCCGAGCGGGGCGTACGTCTACGCGGTGAGGCCGGACTCCAGGCGGGCCAGGGCGCGGTCGACCTCGGCGGGGGCGTCCATGCCGGCGTCGTGGGCCCACTCCAGCCAGATCAGCGCCACGACGCCGAACACCGCGCCGACGGCGTCGCGGACGCGCGGGTCGCCGGCGTCGCAGCCGGCCTTGGCGGCCACCAGGTCGCGGACCTCGCCGACCAGGCCGGGGCTCCTGCGCAGGTTGGCCACCAGCAGCTCGGGCACGGTGGCGGCGAACACCTCCCGCGCGTGCCCGGCGGCGAGCTCCTCGGCGGTCAGCTCGGCGAACGCCTCGCGGAACGCGCCGCGCAGCACGGTGAGCGGCGGGCCAGGCGGCTGCGCGGCCAGGGCCTCGACGAGCGGCGGGAACCGGTCGAGCGTGACCAGGTGCTCCTTCGTCGGGAAGTAGCGGAAGAAGGTCGCGGGCGAGATCTCGGCGGCGTCTGCGATCTGCTCGACGGTGGTGGCGCCGTAGCCGCGCTCGCGGAACAGCCGGAACGCCTCGCGCAGGATCGCCTCCCTGGTCTTGGCCTTCTTGCGCTCGCGGAGCCCGCCGTCAGTCATGCGTCCGACTTTACCGCGCCCCCAAATGATAGCATCCTCTCAAACAAGAGTGAACTATCGGAATCTGGAGGCCCGACATGGGCGACGTCAACGGCCTGCACCACGTGGGGCACATCGTGCGTGACATGGACGAGGCGATGGAGCGCTACCGGCGGCTGGGCTTCACGGTGGCCGAGCCCGCCTACCCCGAACTGCCGGGCATGGCCGAGCCGGTCGGCGTGGTCAACACCCACGTGTACTTCCCGGGCGGCTTCGTCGAGCTGGTGTCCGCCGGTCGCGTGCCCGCCGGGGCGCGACCGATCCCGCTGCGGGTGCCCGACGACAAGCTGCCGGGCCTGACGGCCGCCGTCCGCGCGACGGCCGCGAACATCGCCGCCTTCCTCCGGCGCTTCCAGGGCCTGCACATCGTGATCGCCGACACGCCGGACATCGACGCCGTCGCCGCGCGGCTGACGGCGGCCGGGGTCGGCCACGGCGGCGTGCACGCCGTCCAGCGGCCCGTCGAGACCGCCACGGGGACCCGGATGGAGCCCGCCCGCTACCTGGAGCTGTGCCACCCCGGCCTGCCCGCGGGCCGCGTGCCGGAAGGCCGGGTCGGCTTCGCCCAGAACGCGCCGGTCGACGACGAGCGGCACCCCGAGCACGCCAACGGCGCGACCGCCCTGACCGGGTGTCTCCTGCACGTCGCCGCCCCGGACCTGGCCGAGGTCCGCCGCCGCTACGCCACCTACTTCGGCCCCGCCACACAGGCCACCGCGCCGGACAGCGCTCAGGCCGCCGCGCCGGACCGCGCGGGCGTCACCGTCACGTCGGCGCCGGAGTCCGGCGGGGCGCCGCCCGCCCTGCCGGGGTTCGCCGGCTTCACGGTGTCCGTACGCGACCTCGACGCCACCGTGCGGCACCTGGGCGGCAACGGCGTCGCGTTCACCCGGACCGGCAGGCAGGCGGCCGTGCCCGTCCTGGGCACGACGATCGTCTTCCGGCAGGAGGCCGGCTGACGCGCCCTCAGACCACGCAGCCGTCGTGGTGCGGATCCGGAAGCACGACCGCACTCTCCGCTATCCGCCGATAAGTCGGGCACTGGGTGAAGTCGTCGGCCGTGCACCGCATCAGGTGCTCGATCAGCGCCTTGGACGCCGAGATCTCCTGGAGCCGCCGTTCGAGCTCGGCGTGGTGCCGCTGGAGGAGGGCGTGGCGTTCCGCCTGGCCGGTGACGCCGAGGATTTCCCGGATCTGCTCCAGGCTCATGCCCGCCGCCTTCGCCCGGATGATCGTCATCACGTGGATCAGGTGGTCCTGGGTGTAGCGGCGCCGCCCGTTGACCCGGGCGGCGGGCGCGATCAGCCCCATCGCCTCCCAGTGCCGCAGGACGTGGGGAGCGAGGTCGAACCGCTCGGCCAGCTCCCCGATCTGCATCCACTCACTCGACTTCATGTTCACATTAACTTGCAGAGCCATGCCCGGAGTCAAGTGGCCAACTACGCAACCGATCGGTCGTTAATATAGTTTGAGCCGCATGACGAACGACGACAGGCGGGCGCCGCACTTCAGGTCCCGCTGGATCACCGGCCCGGCGAGCGGCAGCACCGGGCCGCTGGTGGCGGCCCTGACCGACTACCGGGCGCAGCGGCTGCTCGACCTGCCCGGCATCGCCCGCCGCGCCCGGTCGCTGAGCCGCCTGTGGCCGGGCCTGACGGGCGCGGTCGGCATGTGGCTCTGGGCCGACGTGCCCAGCCGCCGTGTCGGCTCCCTGTCGGTGTGGCGCAGCGAGGAGGATCTCCGGGCATTCGTCCGGGTCCCGGAGCACGTGCGGATCATGCGCGACTACCGCCACCGGGGCACGCTGGACTCCCGCACCTGGCAGGTCGACACCCTCGATCGGGCTGCCCTGTGGCGGGTGATGACCGAGTGAGCCGCGCCCCGAACCCGGGGTGGCACAGTGAGCGGTGAGCGAGACGAACGGAGCGCCACGATGAGCCGCCACTTCCAGGTCACCTTCGACGCCCACGACCCGAAGGCGCTGTCGACCTCAAGAACCGCGTCCATCTGGACGTCCGCGCCGCTCCCGGGCTGGTGGGTGCGGAGCGGATGGCGGCGCTGAAGGCCACCCTCACCTCCACGGGGGAGCCGCCTCCTCTCACGGGGGGAGGCGGGCCGGGGGCGGCGCGGACACGATGGCTGCCATGAGCCTCACATCCGCGTCCCGCCCGTCCGCGCCCGCCCGGCTCACCGTGTGGGCCGGCCGGGCGATGATCCTGATCGCCGCCGCGCACACTCTGATGTTCGCCCCGCTCGCCCCCTGGTCGAGCTGGTTCGCCGGGGAGCTGCGCGACCGTTCCGCCGGGAGCGAGTCCCTGGTCACGTTCTGGGCGCTGCCCGGCGGCTTCGTCGTGGTGCTCGTGCTGCTGGGGCTCCTGGTGGCGCGGGCCGGGCGGCAGGGGCACACTGTGCCCGCGTACGTCGGCTGGGCCGTCCTGGCCTGGGGGGCGTTCGCCGTCGCGCTGCTCGGGCCGAGCGGCTTCCTGACGGCGGTCGTTCCCGCCGGGCTGCTGATAGCGGCCGACGTGATCGCCAGGCGGGCCGCCCGCCCCGGGCTCAGGAGGGCGGGAGCGGGCGGCGCATCGGCGTGAGCAGGCCCGACAGCGACACCAGCACGCAGCCCGCGCCGGCGACCACGGTCACGGTGGCGACGCCGTACTCCGCCGCGCCGAGCGTGAGGAGCGCGGCGCCGGCCGGGCCCAGCACGTAGTGGACCGTCCAGAAGGCTGCGGTGACCCGGCCCAGCAGGTGGCTGGGCGTCACCTCCTGGCGGAACGACTGCGAGCAGATCCCGGCCACGGCCGTGCCGAGCACGAACAGCGCCATCAGCACCGCCACCGCGGGCACGCCCGTGGCCAGCCCGACGCCGCCCATCGCCAGCCCGGACAGCGTGGTGGCGCTCACCCAGGTGTTGCCGAACCCGATCGCCTTGCGGATGCGGCCGATGAGCGGCGCGCCCACGATGGCGCCGACGGCCGCGCAGGCCAGGACCAGGCCGACGGCGTCGTCGTTCTGGCCGAGGTCGTGCTTGAGGTGGTAGATGAGCACGTCGTCCACGCCCGCCGTCAGGAAGATGAAGAACGTCAGCAGGATCGTCAGCGAGCGCATCACCGGGTGCCGCCACAGGAACCTGGCGCCTTCGAGCAGGCCGCCCCGGTCCGCCGGCGCCGCCGCCGCCGGGCGCAGCCGGATCAGCATGAGGCCGAGCGCGGACACCACGAACGTCACGGCGTCCATGCCGATCGCGACCACCGGCCCGAACGCCTGGGAGATCACCCCGACCAGCGCCGGGCCGCCGATGCCACCCACCGCGTAGATGGCGTACAGGCGGCCGTTGGCCTGGGTGATCTGGTCGGGTTCGACCAGGCTGGGCACCACGGCCACGTAGGCGACCTGGAAGACCATGCCCAGCGCCGCCCCGAGCGGGACGATCACGTACAGGAGCCAGATCTGCGGGCCGGCCATCCACACGAGCGGGATGGCGGCGTAGAGGGCGGCGCGGGCCAGGTCGCAGCCGATCAGCAGGCGGCGGCGGTCCACCCGGTCGACCAGGTGGCCGGCGAACACCCCCGTCACCAGTGAGGCCGCGCCGGACAGCCCGGTCAGCAGGCCCATCTGCACGACGGAGCCGGTCGCGTGCAGGACCAGCAGCGGGATGGCCACCGTCGAGAACGAGTCGCCGGCCACCGACAGCGCCTGGACCGCCAGGAAGATGTTGAAGTTGCGGTTGCGGAAGAGGTTCATCGGCTGCCGATCCTGCCGGATCACCGCCCCGCGCCCGCCGCCGGGGCCCCCGGTCAGCGGGCGAACGGGTTCCCGCCCGACGCGACAGCCGCGAACAGCGCGCTCCCGTACGTGTCGTACAGGTGCCGTTGCAGGGCCGGGCCGAACGTCACCCGCGCGACGCCGAGCCCGGCCAGCTCCGCCGGTGAAAGCGCGCCGCCCCCGTAGGCGACGTTCACCGGCCCGGGGATGCCCTTCGTCAGCGCCCGGATCACCTCGGGGTCGCCGGCGCCGATCGGGTAGACGCAGTCGGCCCCGGCCTCCAGGTAGCGGGCGGCCCGGTCGAGCGCGGCGGCGAGCTGCGCCTCCGGCGGCCCGGACCGGCGCAGGAACACGTCGATGCGCGCGTTGACGACCAGGTCCGCGCCGATCGACGCCGCCGCCTGGCGGACCGCGGCCAGGAAGCGGGCCTGCTCGGCGGCGTCGGCGAGCTCGCCGGTGGCGGGGTCGGAGTCCTCCAGGTTCAGCCCGGCCGCGCCGGTTGCGGCGAACCGCTCGGCCAGCTCGGCGGGGTCGAGCCCGTAGCCGCGCTCGAAGTCGACGGTCACCGGCGCGTCCACCGCCCGGACGATCCGCGCGGCGGCGGCCAGCACCTCGCCGACGGGGGCCGCCTCGCCGTCGTCGTAGCCGAGCACCGCGGCGGTGGCGGCGCTGCTGGTGGCCACGGCCGGGAACCCGGCCGCCACCGCCAGCCGGGCCGAGGCCGCGTCCCAGGCATTGGGCAGCACCAGCGGCGCGCCGGGCACGTGCAGCGCGCGGAGTGTCGAAGCGTCACGGTTCACGGGGTTCCTCCGGGGTCGTCATCGAACGGTCTCCGGCCTGGACACGGAGGTCAGGACGGTCCGCCCGCGCGGCATGCCGAGGGCGGTGAGCAGCCCGGCGAGGGCGAGCGCGGTGACCGCGCCCATCGCCGCCGCGAACCCGGCGCCGAACTCCGCGGGCGAGGCGTAGCCGCCGGTCGCGGCGAAGACCGCGACCGAGACGGCGACGCCGAGCACCCCGCCAAAGATCCGCAATGTCATGAACGCGCCGGACGCCTGGCCGATCTCGTGCGGCAGGACCGCGCCGACCGCCGCCTTCTGCGCGGCGGGCATGGCCATGGTCAGCCCGGCCCCGCTGGTGATCAGCGCGGGCAGCAGTTCGAGATAGCCTGCGCCGGGCCCGGCGGCGAGGGCGATCCAGCCCATGCTCACGCTCTGCAGCAGCAGCCCGCCGGCCACGAACGTCCGCTCGCCCACCCTGTCGGCCAGCCGCCCGGCGATCGGCGCGCACACCATGAGCGTCGCCGTCCACGGCATGAGCCGCAGCCCCGCGCCGAGCGGCCCGTCGCCGTGCACGATCTGGAAGTACTGGGCGAGGAAGAACATCGTGCCGTAGAGCGAGGCGAAGACCAGGAAGTTGGCCGAGGCGGCGGTGGCGAACGCGCGCAGCCGGAAGAACCGCATGGGCAGCATCGGCGCCTCCGCACGCCGTTCCCAGGCCACGAAGGCGATCAGCAGCGCGACGCCGAGCAGCAGCGTGCCCAGCACCTCGGTGCTCCCCCAGCCCGCCGCGTTCCCGCGCACCAGCCCCCACACGACGCCGAGCGCGCCGAGCGTCACCAGCGCGACGCCGCCCAGGTCGAGCCGGTTGCGCGGGCCCGCGCTCTCCTCGACGCGGCGGACGGTGAGCGCGATCGCGGCCAGCCCGATCGGCAGGTTCAGCCAGAAGATCCACTGCCAGGCGAGCCCTTCGGCGACGACCCCGCCGACGAACGGCCCGCTGAACGTGGCCAGGCCGGTGAGGCCGAGGTACAGCCCCATCGCCCGGCCCCGCCGCTCCGGCGGGAACGCCACGGTGATCAGCGTGAGCGACAGCGGCAGCACCATCGCGCCGCCCGCCCCCTGGAGCGCCCGCGCCGCGATCAGCGTGCCGATGTCCGGCGACAGCGCGCACGCCGCCGACGCCGCCGTGAACACGGCCAGCCCGGTGACGAACACCCGCCGCCGCCCGAACCGGTCCCCCAGCGCCGCCCCCGTCAGCAGCAGGACGGCGAACGTCAGGCTGTAGGCGTTGACGGTCCATTCGAGCGACTCGATCGAGGCCGCCAGATCCTGCCGGATCGTGCCCAGCGCGGTGGTCACGACCAGGCTGTCCAGGGCCATCATGAACGACGCCAGCGAGGCCAGGCCCAGCACCCATGCCTGTCCGGGCGTCATCCGCCCTCCGTCGACACGCACGTATCCCCCTATGTCGGTAAAAGTGTGGCCGTCAGTCGCGCAGCGACCGGGGCAGCCCGAAGGACGCCAGCAGCGCGTTGTCCAGGAAGCGCGTCACCACGGCGATCCGGTCGCCGGTCAGCGTCAGCACGAGCACGCCGTGCGCGTGCAGGATCGGCGTGCGCGGGTCGCGCTGGTAGCAGCCGAACGCCGGCTGCCCGTTGGCCCGCGTCGGGATCAACACGTACTCGCGGCCTCCGCACATCGCGACGGTGGCCAGGAAATGACGGATGACCTCCGGGCCCTGATACTCCAGCGGCAGCGGCGGCATGGTCAGCCACGCGTCGTCGGTCAGCAGCGCCACGACGGCGTCCACGTCGCCGGCCTGGAACGCCCGCGCGAACGCGTCGACCAGCCGCCGCTCGCGCGCCGAGCCGGGCAGCGGGGCGCTCTCCCGCCCGGGCAGCTCACCCGCGAGGGTGGCCCTGGCCCGCTTCAGCGCCATCGCGACGGCGTTCTCGGTGGCGCCGATCATGCCCGCCACCTCGCCGGCCCGGAAGCCCAGCACGTCGCGCAGCACGAGCACGGCCCGCTGCCTGGGCGGCAGCCGTTGCAGCGCCGCCAGGAACGCCAGCGACACCGACTCGCGCAGCTCGTAGCGGGCCTCCGGGCCGGGCATCCGGTCGGCGAGCTCGTCGAGCAGCGCGTCAGGATAGGGCTCCAGCCAGCTCGGCTCGTCCCGGCGGTGCGACGGCTCGGGCAACGTGACCTCCACGCGGTAGGCCCGCCGGTCCTGCGGACGCCGCGATCCGGCCCGCAGGGCGTTGAGGCAGCGGTTGGTCGCGATGCGGTAGAGCCAGGTGCGCACCGAGGCGCGCTGCTCGTAGCCGTCCATCCCGCGCCAGGCCGCCAGCAGCGTCTCCTGGACCAGGTCCTCGGCGTCCTGCACCGAGCCCAGGATGCGGTAGCAGTGCACCTGGAGCTCGCGCCGGTACGGCTCGACGAGCTCGCGGAACGCCTCGCCGTCGCCGCCGCGCGCCAGCGCCAGCAGCTCGGCCGCCGACGGACTCCCTCGCATGGTGGCTCCTTCTCTCCGGTGGCGCCCGCCGAACTGCCCGGTGACGCCTGACGAAGGGATGGACACCGCCGGAGCCGGAAAGTGGTCGGCCGCCGGGCGAACGTCAGCGCGGGGTGAGCATGGGCACGAGGAAACGCCTGGCCACGGCCGCGAGCTGGTCGTCGTCGTCGAGGTCGACGATCCGGCTCGGCGTCGCCAGGAAGGAGGCGGAGACCCGTACCATCAGCTCGGCCACGAGCTCGGCGTCGAGGTCGGCGGAGACGTGGCCGGCGCGCTGCTCGCGGCGGAGCTGGCCCGCGACGAACTGCCGGACGGTGGCGAGGGTCTGCCCGCCGTCGCTGATCATGGAGGGGACCACCAGGTCGGGCTCGGCGGCGATGAGGCCGCCGATGAGCGGGTTGCGGCGGATGGCGCGCAGCGAGCTCACGAAGCCGAGGACGACCCGGTCGGCGGCGGTGCGGGCGTGCTCGATGTCGACGAGGAACTGGTCGAAGTAGCGGCGGAACTCGCGCCGTACGACGTGCTCGACGAGGGCGTCCTTGGTGGCGAAGCGGCGGTAGACGGTGATGCGCGAGACCCCGGCGCGGCGGGCCACGTCCTCCATGGTCGAGCGGCGGATCCCCATGCGGCAGAACTGCTCGTAGGCCGCGTCGAGGATGCGCGCGCGGGTCTCGTCGACGGCGTCGACCCGTTCGACGGCGTCGCTGTAGGCGCGGTCCAGCAGCGACTCGGAGTCCGTCGGCGTCATGAGCACGGACAGCGCGGATTCCACGATCACCTCCCGTGAGTGATTCTGCCTCCATCACCTGGGTCTTGTGAGGGCCAGGACACTGTGCTGTGATGATACGCAGAACCAGATTTTGTTTCATCGTATCAGGAGGTGCTCTCGACCTCGATCGAGGGAGGAGAACGCAAGCGTGGACAAGGTCAGCAGACGCTACGTGCTCAAGGCCGGCGGGGCGCTGGGCGCGCTCGGCGCGCTCGGCATCGCCACCCCCGCGCGGGCGCAGGCGCCGTGGACGTGGTCGCCCACGGGCTCCGTCGGAGGCGCCGGCGCGGGCGCCGACCCCCGCTGGGTGTGGGACGAGGAGGCCGGCCCGCTGGTCGCCTCCCTCCTCGACCGGGGCGACGTGCCCCGCGTCAACGAGCTGTTACGGACCTGGACCAAGAACGGCCAGCCGCTGCCCGCCGGGCTCCCGGCCGACCTGCGCGACTTCATGGAACGGGCCCGGCGCCTCCCCGCCTGGGCCGACCGGGGCAGGCTCGCCCCCGTCGTCGAGTTCAACAAGAAGCGCGGGCTCTACCTCGGCCTGCTGTACGGGCTGGCCAGCGGCATGATGAGCACGGTCATCCCCAAGGAGGCCCGCGCCGTCTACTACTCCCAGGGCGGCGCGGACATGAAGGACCGCATCTCCAAGACCGCCAAGCTCGGCTACGACATCATGTCCGCCGACGCCTACGACCCCCGCGGCGAGATGATCGTCACCTGCGTCAAGACCCGGCTGGTGCACGCCGCGGTGCGCCACCTGCTGCCGCAGTCGCCCTACTGGGCGCAGGTCGCCGACGAGGAGATCCCGATCAGCCAGCGGGACATGATGGTCACCTGGCACAGCCTGCCCACGACCGTCATGCAGAAGCTCACCGCGTGGGAGGTGCCGATCCCCGCCGCCGAGTCCGACGCCTTCCTGCACTCGTGGCAGCTGTGCGCGCACCTGCTCGGCATCAGGGACGAGTACATCCCCGCCTCGTGGGCCGAGGCGAACTCCCAGGCCGCGCAGGTCCTCGACCCGGTGCTCGCGCCGACGCCCGAGGGCGTCAAGCTGGCCGACATCCTGCTCAACCTCGGCTCCGGCGTCGACGGCGGCATCCTCGGCAAGCCGATCCTCGGCGCGTTCACCCGCTTCATGCTCGGCGACGAGATCGCCTCCTGGCTCAGGATCCGCCGCGAGCTGGTCTGGGACCCGCTGCTGCGGGTGAGCTGGAAGCCGTTCATCGCCGTACGGGAGGGCCTGCTGCCCTTCCCTGCCGCGCCCGAGGCGTACTGGCTGTTCGACGAGTTCCTCCGCAAGGCCGCCCTGCTCTTCCTGTCGGAGGCGCGGCCGATCAGCATCGAGATCCCCGACACCAACCGCCCGTCCTGATCAGAAGACGCCGTGCCCCGGCCCGAGCGGCCGGGGCACGGCTCGGAGAGGAGTTCCCGGCATGGCGGAGCTGAGCAGGCGCAGGATGTTGATCTCGGGCGGGGCCCTGGGCGCGCTCGGCGCGCTCGGGATGGCCACCCCCGCCGAGGCCCGCCCGTGGACGTGGGCGGCGGCCGGATCGGTCGCCGGCTCCGGAGCGGGCGCCGACCCGCGCTGGGTGTGGGACGAGGAGGCCGACCCGCTGGTCGCCTCGCTCCTCGACCGCGGCGCCGTCCCCGAGGTCAACCGCCTGCTATGGGACTGGACCCGCAACGACCAGCCGCTGCCCGCCGGGCTGCCGGCCGACCTGCGCGACTTCATGGAGCGCGCCCGCCGCCTCCCGCCGTGGGCCGACCACGGCAAGCTCGGCACCGCCGCCGAGTTCAACAAGGCCAGGGGCCTGTACCTGAACCTGCTCAACGGCGTCGGCGGCGGCATGCTGAGCACCGCCATCCCCAAGGAGGCGCGGGCCGTCTACTACTCCAAGGGCGGCGCCGACATGGAGGACCGCGTCGCCAAGACCAGCATCCTCGGGTTCGCCGTCGGCTCGCTGAACGCCTACCGGCCCGACGGCTCCTGCGTGGTCGAGTCGGTCAAGACCCGGCTGGTGCACGCGGCGGTCCGGCATCTGCTCAAGCAGGTGCCGCACTGGCCCTACGGCATCCCGATCAGCCAGGAGGACATGCTGGTCACCTGGCACACGCTGCCGACGTTCGCGATGCGCAGGATGCGCGAGTGGAAGGTGCCGATCAGCGCCGCCGAGTCGGAGGCGTACCTGCACGTGTGGCAGGTGACCGCGCACCTGCTCGGCATCAGGGACGAGTACATCCCCGCCACCTGGGCCGACGCCGAGGCCCAGTCGGACCAGGTGCTGCCGCGCAACATGGGGCCGACGCCGGAGGGCGTGGCGCTGACCGACATCCTGCTGGACCAGCTCGCCGAGCAGACCAGCCCCGGCAGCGTCAGCCGGCCCCTGTGCAACGCGCTGGCCCGCTACCTGGTCGGCGACCAGGTGGCCGACTGGGACGGCATCGAACGCGAGCCGGTGTGGGACCCGCTGGTCAGGTCCGCCTGGCCGAAGCTGGTGCGGTTCCGCGAGGGCCTCGTGCCGCTGCCGCTGGTGCCCGAGATCGCCTGGGTGATCGACGAGGCCGCCCGGCGGTACATCATGTTCTTCCTCACCAAGGGCCGGGAAACCAGGATCGCAATCCCGACGACGAACCGTCCCGGCACATGACGGCCATCGGGCGGCGGCGCTTCCTCGGGTACGTGCTGGCGGCCCCGACGCTGGTCACCGCCGCCGGGCTGGACGCCGGCCTCCCGTCGCCGGAGATCACCGACCTGCTCGACCTCAACGACCTGATGACCGCGGCGGCGCTGCCGACCGCGAACCTGATCACGGTCGAGGTCGGCCCCGACGGCACGGTGTCGTTCGCGCTGCCCCGGGCCGAGGTGGGCCAGGGCATCACCACCTCCACCGCCATGCTGATCGCCGAGGAGCTGTCCGTACCGGTCGGGCGGGTACGGGTCACGCTCGCCGACGCCCGCCCGGAGCTGGTGTTCAACCAGCTCACCGGCGGATCGAACACGACGTTCGCGACGTACGTCCCGATCCGGGTGGCGGCCGCCGTCGCCCGGAGCCGGCTGATGCAGGCCGCCGCCGCCGAGCTCGGCGTCGCCCCCGCCGACCTGACGCTGAAGGACGGCGTGATCAGCAACCGCGCGGGCCGCAGCGTCGGCATCGGGGAGCTCTCCGGCAGGGCCGCCACCACGCGGACGCTGCGGGTGCCGGTCGAGCTCGCCGCGCGCGAGAGCTTCACCGTCATCGGCCGCCCGCACAACCGGATCGACGCGCTGGACGCGGTGACCGGGCGCAAGAAGTTCACCCTGGACCTGGACGTCCCGGACGCGAAACCGGCGATGGTGTGCCGCCCGCCCACCATCAACGGCAAGGTCGGCTCGGTCGCCAACCTCGCCGAGGTCCGCGCCATGCCGGGCGTCACCGACGCGGTCGTGATCTCCACCGGGGTGGCGGTCCGCGCCGCCACGTTCGGCCAGTGCGTCGACGCCGTACGCGCCCTGCGCGTCACCTGGAAGCCCGGCACCGCCGAAGGCAAGTCCGACGAGTCCGTGCTCCGCGAGCTGCGCGCCGCCGAACCGCCGCTCGGCCTCCGGCCGCCCACCCCCGTCGTCGAGGGCTCGTTCACCTTCCACTTCCGCAGCAACAGCGCGCTCGAACCCAACTGCGCGATTGCCGACGTACGCGCCGACCGCGCCGAGATCTGGTCGTCGCTGAAGTCGCCCATCGTCGCCCAGCAGGCCATCGCCGCCAGGCTCGGGCTGCCGCAGAGCCGGGTCACCGTGCACGTCACCGAAGGCGGCGGCTCCTTCGGGCGCAAGCTGTTCTTCGACGCCGCCCTGGAGGCCGCCGAGCTGTCACAGCGCGTCGGCAAGCCGGTCAAGCTCCTGTGGCACCGCGCCGACGACTCCCGCCAGGGCCGCACCCACCCGATGGCCATCTCACGGGTACGCGTCTCCTACCTCGGCGGCACCGTGCTCGGCTACCAGCAGCGGCACACCAGCGTCTCCACCGATCTCGGGCACGGCCTCGGCGAGATCATCACCGCCCTGGCCGCCCGGCTCCCCGGGGGCGACCTCAGCTTCGCCCAGACGTTCTTCCAGCTCAGTCAGACGATGCCCTACCAGTTCGGCGTCAGCGGCCGGCTGCTCAACGAGACGGACCGGGGCTTCAACACCGGCAGCATGCGCAACGTCTACTCGCCCGACGTCACCTGCGCCCGCGAGCTCGTCGTCGACCGGCTCGCCGCCCGCATGGGCCGGGACCCGCGCCGGTTCCGGCACGACTTCCTGCACGACGAGCGCTCCCGCGCGGTGCTGGCCGCGGTCGCCGAAGCGGGCGAATGGGGCAGGCCGATGCCCGCCGGCACCGCGCAGGGCATCGCCTTCCACAGCGAGTACAAGTCCGTCAGCGCCGCCCTCGTCGAGATCGACTGCCGCCCGGAGACCGTCGAGCGGCCGATCCGCGACGGCGTGACCGGTCCCCGCGTCACCAAGGCGGTCTTCGCCGTGGACGCCGGGCTCGCCGTCAACCCGCGCGGCCTGGAGGCGCAGATGATGGGCGGCGTCATGGACGGGATCGCGCTGGCCCTCACCTCCAGCCTGCACCTGCGCGACGGCCACTTCCTGGAGGCGAGCTGGGACGACTACTTCTACACCCGGCAGTGGAACACCCCGCCCGACCTGCGGATCATCGTCATGCCCAGCACCTCCGACCGGCCCGGCGGCGCGGGCGAGCTGGGCGTCGCCGCCTCGATGGCCGCCGTCGCCTGCGCGTACGGGCGCGCGACCGGCACCATGCCGACCACGTTCCCGATCAACCACGGGACGCTGTCCTTCACCCCCAAGCCGACCGTGCCCCCGATCCCGCCGTCCCCGGCCGACGGCCTGGACCACGCCCGCTGAAGGAGGACCCGAGTGCCCGAGCACACTTTCCGCGTCAACGGCGAGCAGGTCACCGTGGAGGTGGCGCCGGACGTGCGCCTGCTGTGGGTGCTGCGCGACCTGCTCGGCATCACCGGCCCCAAGTACGGCTGCGGCATCGACGTGTGCAAGGCGTGCACCAGCCACCTCAACGGCAAGGCCGTCAGCCCGTGCGCGATCCCCGTGGGGGAGCTGCGGCCCGACGACGAGGTCACCACCATCGAGGGGCTGGCGGCCACGTCCGGCCAGGAGCTGCATCCCATGCAGCGCGCCTGGCTCGACCACGACGTGTCCCAGTGCGGCTACTGCCAGCCGGGCCAGATCATGGCCGCCGTCGCGCTGGTCCGGCGCGTCGCCGAGGAGGGGCGTGCCGTCACCGACGCCGACCTGGACGGGTTGCGCAACATCTGCCGGTGCGGCACCTACCCGCGCATCCGCGACGCCATCAGGGCGGGCGCCGAGGCGATGCGCTGAGGTCGTCCCAGGAGGCCGGCGCGTCGAGGAAGAACGCGTCCATCCGGAAGCCGGGCGGCTACTCGACGAGCTTGCCGTCGGTGGAGACCTCGCGCATGAGCGCCGCGATCCCGGCGGGGATCGGCGGGATCGGCTCCCGCTCGATCGAGCCGGGCCCGGACCACACGAGGTTGACCTGGAGGGCGGGGTCCAGCCCGGGGTGGTCGGAGCGGTTGTGGCAGCCCCGGGTCTCGCGCCGCTCCAGCGCGGCCTCCATCGTGGCGCGGGCGGCGAGCGCCGCGGACTTCAGGTCGAAGGCGTGCGCCAGGTCCTGGAACCCGGCGATGTCCGGGTGCACGCCGACGTCCTCGATGCGCGCCTCGACGGCGGCGAGCGCGTCGAGCCCCTTGAGCAGCCCGGCCTCGTCACGCACGACGCCGGCGTGCTCGGTCATGATGTCGCGCAGCTCGCGTTGCAGCGCGCGGACGTTCTCCGGGCCGTCGGCGGAGAGCAGCCCGTCGGCCTCGGCCCGCGCCTCGCCGACCGCGTCGGCCGAGCGGCGCTGGGCGTCGAGGCCGGCGGAGTACTCGGCCGCCGCCTGCCCGACGATGCGGCCGAAGACGAGCAGCTCGATGAGGGAGTTGCCGCCGAGGCGGTTGGCCCCGTGCAGGCCGCTGGCCGCCTCGCCGATCGCGTACAGGCCGTCCACGCCGGTGCCGTGGTCCTCGGGCCGTACCCAGACGCCGCCCATGGAGTAGTGCGCGGTCGGCGCGACCTCGATCGGCTGCTTGGTGATGTCGAGCATCTGCAGCTCCATCAGCGTCTGGTAGACGCGCGGCAGCTTCGTCATGATCGTCTGCCGGGGCAGGTGCGACACGTCGAGCCAGACGCCGCCGTCCGGCGTGCCGCGCCCCTGCTTGATCTCGGTGTAGGCGGCGAGGGCGACGCGGTCGCGGGTCGACAGCTCCATCCGCTCGGCGTCGTAGCGGGCCATGAACCGCTCGCCGAGCCCGTTGCGCAGCATCCCGCCCTCGCCGCGCGCCGCCTCCGACACCAGCGTGCCGGCCGCGTTCTCCGGGTGGAGGAGCCCGGACGGGTGGAACTGCACCAGCTCGGGATCGCGGATGCGGCCCCCGGCGAGCACGGCGAGGCGGAAGGAGTCGCCGGTGTTCTCGTCGCGCCTGGAGGAGGTGCGCCGCCAGATCCGGGTGTGGCCGCCGGCCGCCAGGATCACCGCGTCGGCGTGGATGACGTAGCGGCTGCCGTCGGTCAGGTCGAACCCGTACGCGCCGAAGACCGCGTTGTCGCGGACCAGGATGCGGGTCACGTACACGGTGTCGAGGACGGGCACGTCGAGGCGGGCCGCGCGGTCGATCAGCGTGCGCTGGATCTCCAGGCCGGTGTAGTCGCCGGCGTAGGCGGTGCGGCGGTAGGTGTGGGCGCCGAAGAAGCGCTGGGAGATGCGGCCGTCGGCCTCGCGGGCGAACGGCATGCCGTAACGCTGCAGGTCCTCGATGCCCCGGGCGGCGCCTTCCGTGACGATGCGCACGGTCTCGGGGTTGGCGAGCAGGTAGCTCTCCTTGAGGGTGTCGGCGGCGTGCTGCTCCCAGGTGTCGTCGGGGTCCATCGTGGCGAGCGCCGCGTTGATGCCGCCGGCCGCGAGCGAGGTGTGCGCGTCCGCCTTGGGCCGCTTGCCGACGGCCAGGACGCCGACCCCGCGTTCGGCGAGCTCGATGGCGGCCCGCAGGCCGGCCCCGCCCGTGCCGATGACCAGGACCGACGTGGCGATCCGCTTCTCTGGCGCGTACATGGCTGTTCCCTTCCGCCCGACACCGTTCCAGACATACGACTGAATAGCGGGGCGTTTTGTGACAGGGTCAGTCCACGCAGCCCTCGAACTCCGGCACGTACGGCGTCAGCCGCAGCCCGCTGCCGCCGAACCACTTCTCCAGCAGCCGGGCCGCCGTGCCGTCCTGGTACATGTCCGTGATCGCGCGGTTGACCTGCTCGCACGCCGCCACGTCCCCGAGCGGCAGCGCGATGCCGTACCTCTCGTCGGTGAAGGGCGCGTTCACGATGGCGAACGCGCCGCGCTCGCGGGCGGCGAACCCGGCGAGGATCAGGTCGCCGGTGGAGACCGCCTCCACGGCCCCCGCCCTGAGCAGGTCGACGCACTCGCCGTAGGTCCTGGCCGGGACCAGCTCGGCGGCGATCCGGCGGCCGTCCACGATGCGCGAGGTGGAGATCGAGCCCTGCGCCTCGCACAGCCTGCGCCCTTCGAGGTCGCGGACGCCGCGGATCCGCCGGTAGCCGGCCCGGACCAGGATGTCCTGGTGGGAGACGTAGTACGGCCCGGCGAACGTCACCTGGGCCTTGCGTTCGGAGCTGATGGAGTAGGTGGCCACCACCATGTCGGCCACGCCGTCGCGCAGCTTGGCCTCGCGGCCCTCCGAGGTGGTCTCGACGAAGGAGACCTTCTTGCCCAGCCGGGCGGCCACGTAGGCGGCCACGTCGACGTCGAAGCCCTCGAACGCGCCGCCCGGGGTGCGCACGGCCAGGCCGGGCTGGTCCGACTTCACGGCGACGACCAGCTCGTCCTTGTCCAGGATCGACGGAGCGCCGTCGAGGCCGGTGGCGCATCCGCACAGCAGCGCTGCCGCGGCCAGGGCCGGGGCCATCTTCCGCATGAGGGCTCAGCGTAGGCAGCGCCCGTGACGTGCCGGTGAACGCCGGATGGCCGTCACGTCGCGGCGTAGCGGCCCGGGGTGCAGCCGTACTCCTTGGTGAAGGCGCTGATGAACGCCGACGGGCTGGAGTAGCCGACCCGCCGCGCCACCTCGGCCACCGGCTGCGTCTCCAGCAGCACCCGCGACGTGCTGAGCCGCAGCTTGGTGCGCACCCGCGAGTACGGCATGCCGAACTCGCGCTCGAAGTCGCGCTGCTGCGGCTGCTGCTCGTCCTGGCGGGCGTCGGCTGCACGGCCACGGTGACGGCGGTGGCGGGGCCGATCGTGTTCGTCGCGCTGGCCGCGCCGCAGATCGGGCGGCTGCTGACGGGCGCCGCCGGGGTGGCGCTCGCCCCGGCGGCGCTGGCCGGGGCGGTGCTCCTGCTGGCCGCCGACCTGGCCGCGCAACTCCTGCTGGCGCCGGTCGCGCTGCCCGTGGGCGTGGTGACGACGGTGATCGGCGGCTGCTACCTGATCGGCCTGCTCGTCCGGCGGGCCCGCTGACGAGCCGCGCGGCTCACGGCAGCCAGGCGGGGAGCGCGGCCAGATGCCCGAGCTCCGCCTCGACGCGCCGCCGGTCGTCCTCGGTGAGCGTCAGGCCGCGCAGCTCGGCGATCCACGGCTCGGCGGGCTCCCCGAGCGCCGTGGCCAGGTCGGCGAGGTTCCCGAGGGCGACGGCCCGCTCGGCCGCGCCGGCGACCGCGCCGTGCCTGCGCATCCCGGACTTGAGCGCCCGGTACGCCTGAAGGTCGTCGTTCTTGAACTCGCGCAGGATCCGCGCGTTGTCGATCACCTTGGCCAGGCCGGTCAGCTTCTTCGAGCCGCCGTACTCCAGCTCGTCCGGCTCGTCACGCCGGACGAAGGTGATCACATTGCCGGACGGGTCGACCAGCGTGAACCGGGACGCGCCCGGCCGGTAGCGGGTGATCCTGGGCAGTCCGCTGTCCAGCACCTTCCCGTACGCCCGGCGCATCGCCGCCGCGAACGCCGCGTGGTAGGGCGCCACCTCGTCGACCAGGACCAGGCAGTGGGCGGACTCCTCCCTGGCCGGGTCCAGCCCCCGGGGCGCCGGTCCGAAGCGCAGCTGGAACCCGCTCCACTCCAGCGCCAGGTACACGTACGGCTTGCTCTGCCTGTAGACCGCCCTGAACCCCAGCGTCTCGTAGAACGCCAGGGTGTCCTCCATCGACGCGCACGGCATCAGCGGCACGGTCGTCTCGTTCGGCCTGACCTCGGGCTCGCTCATCCTCCGATGCTCACACCGTTCGGCGGGGCTCGCACATGGACCGTTCCGGCTCAGGGGTGCAGCGATCTGCGCACGGCGGCGTCGATCAGGTCGTGGACCTGCTCGTCGGTGAAGATGTCCGGCAGCGTCAGCTTCTCCACGATGAGCCAGTTGAGCGCCAGGTAGAGCAGCAGCACCGAGGTCGGGTCGCCGGGCAGCCCGGAGGCGGCGTGGTAGGCGACGTTGGCGTCGATGTCCTGGCGGATGCGCTCGGTCAGCACGGCGCGCAGCTCGGGACGCCGGGTCGACTCCAGCCGCAGCTCCAGCAGGGCCAGGTAGCCGGTGTTGAAGGCGGAGATCCGGTCCACCAGCTCGTGCATGAGCGCGGCGTAGCGGGCCTGGTCCTGGACGCCCTCCTGGGCGCGGGCGACGGTCGCCGCGTCGGGCAGCAGGCGCTCGTAGATCCGGCCGCCGACCTGGGTGAACAGATCATCGCGGGTGGGGAAGTAGTTGGAGGCGGTGCCGACGGGCACCCCGGCCTCGGCGTCGACGGCCCGGAACGTCAGCCCTCTTGCGCCCTCCCTGGCCAGCACCTCGATGGCCGCGTCGATCAGCGCCAGCCGGCGTTCGGGATTCGTACGCACTTGACACCACTCCACTTGTAGTACTACGGTGAAACCACTTCAAACATAGTACTACATCCGGAGTTGAGCGGTATGCGAAAGCTTGTCTACTACATCGGCGTCTCCCTTGACGGCTACATCGCCGGCCCCAACGCCGAGTTCGACTTCTATCCCGTGTCCGACCAGATGATCGCCTGGATCAACGAGCGCTACCCGGAGACGCTGCCCACCCACATCCGCAAGCTCGTCGGCCTGGAGAACGCGCCCAACCAGGTGTTCGACACGCTCGTGATGGGCCGCGGCACGTACGAGCCCGCGCTGGAGGTCCCCACCACCAGCCCCTACTCCCACCTGCGCCAGTACGTGGTCTCCAGCACGCTGAAGATCGACGACCCGACGGTGACGGTGGAGACCGGCGACCCCGTCGAGCTCGTCAAGCGGCTCAAGGCCGAGGACACCGGCATGGACGTCTACCTGTGCGGAGGCGGCAAGCTCGCCGCCACCCTGCTCCCGGAGATCGACGAGATCATCCTCAAGAGCTATCCCGTGGTGGCGGGCGCGGGCGTCCCGATGTTCTCCGGCGCGTTCCGGCCCACCCTGTTCACGCCCGCGCAGCGCAAGTCCTTCGACAACGGCACCCAGGTCACCTGGCTCACCCGAGCCTAGACAGGAGCACGCATGCACATCCGCCTTCCCGACTCCATCACCGGCGACCGGACCGGCGACCGGGCCCGCACGCCGTACCGGCACGGGCACCCGGCGCGCGACCTCAAGCCCGCCCCTCGCCCTCCGCTCCCCCGCCGCCAGTCCGCCGCCCCACGCCGTACCGGCTACTGACCGCGCCCACGCCCGTCGGGCCGGCCTCCGGAGACTCCCGGAGGCAGGCCCGACGAGGATCTAGCAGAGGCTGTTCCAGTCGATCGCCTTGCCCGCAGCGGCCTTGATCATCCGGCATGCGATGGCGGCCAGCCCGCCCGTGTAACCTCCGACGATCGTGCACACCGCCATGCCGAACAGCTGATAGACGGCATAGACGGCGCCGGCCCGCCAGCACCTGAAGCCGTCCACCGCCGAGGCGTCCGGCGGCATCGCCGGCGACTGCGGGATCGCCTGGATCTGCTCGGCGTTCAGCCCCGCCGCCAGCTCGTCCAGCACGGCGTCCGCGCCGTCCCCGAACTGCGCCAGCACCTCGGCCACCGCCGGGTGCTCCCGCAGCGCCGTCTTCCTGTCCTCGTCGCTCATGAGCGTCATGCGACGTCCCTCCTTCGTGCCGATGCGCGCACCGCCTGCCGGTTCGCGCCCCGCCACCCAGACAAGCCGGGCCGCCGGGGTGTCCAACAGGGCGTCGGACGAAGCCGTCCGGACCCGGACGGCCGGCGACCATTCGTCGGACACTCTCGGTCACGGTTCATACACTGGACGTCACACGGACCGTCAAGAGGAGGAGGGGATGCGATGAGCGAAGACCTCACGCAGGCTCCCGGGCCCGCGCTGGAGCGGGTGAACTGCCACGAGAGCCTGGTGAAGGCGCTGGCCGAGCAGTTCGCCCGGGCCGACGTGTCGCTGCGGGAGCTGCAGGCGCGGGCCGACCGGGCGGGCGGGGCGCGGCTGCCGCGCGCCACCTGCGCCGACATGCTCGCGGGCCGGCGCTTCCCCAAGAAGGCGGTGATGGTGGCGTTCCTGCGAGCCTGCCGGGTGCCCGAACCGCACATCCCCGCCTGGGAACGCGCCTGGGAACGCGTCCGCCTCAACCGCCTCCCCCTCACCCACCCCCCGACCCCCCAGTCCCCTACCGGCCAGCTCCCACCCGGCCC
>NZ_JAHKRO010000073.1 GCF_019396325.1 Nonomuraea ceibae | reverse complement strand
CCGGCTGCGGGACGCCGGGCCGGCCCGGCGCCTCGCGGCCGCCGGCCTGACCACGACGCGACTGCCCAAGGCGAGCGCCGCCCGGACCTGGCGGGACCTCGCGGGCGGGGGCGGTCCGTCACTGGCCGCCGGGACGGCCAAGCTGTGGCTGGACGGCCGCCGTGCCTTCACCCTCGACCGCAGCGCCGAGCAGATCGGCGCGCCCACCGCGTGGAGCCAGGGCTTCACCGGCAAGGGCGTCAAGGTCGCCGTGCTCGACTCCGGGTACGACCCCGATCACCCCGACCTGAAGAACGCGGTCAAGCAGTCACGCAACTTCAGCGACGAACCCGACATCCGCGACAACATTGGCCACGGCACCCATGTGACGTCGACCATCGCGGGGGCGGGGGAGAAGTACCGGGGCGTGGCCCCGGACGCGGAGATCGCCGTGGCCAAGCTGGGCAGCCGCACGTTCACCGAATCGGCTCTGCTGGCCGCCATGGAATGGGCCGCCGTCGAGGTCGGGGCCAAGGTCGTCAACATGAGCCTGGGCGGTTCCGACACACCCGGGCTGGACCCCGTGGAACAGGCCGTGAACGTGCTGTCGGAGCGGACCGGCGCGCTGTTCGTGGTCGCCGCGGGCAACTCCGGCCGCAACCCGGTGAGCAGCCCCGGCAGCGCCGACGCCGCCCTGACGGTCGGCGCCGTGGACCGGGACGGCCGCCTGGCCCCCTTCTCCAGCGCCGGGCCCCGCCTCGGCGACCACGCGATCAAGCCGGACGTCACGGCGCCGGGCGTCGGGATCGTGGCGGCGCAGGCGGGCGGCGCCCACGTCGCGATGGACGGCACCTCGATGGCCGCGCCGCACGTGGCCGGGGCCGCCGCGATCCTCGCCCAGCGCCACCCCGGCTGGACCGGCCCCCGGCTGAAGGCGGCCCTCATGGGCAGCGCGGCGCCCGCGGCGGACGAGACGCCGTACCGGCAGGGCGCCGGCCTGGTCGACGTGGCCCGCGCGCTCGCCCAGCCCGTGGTGGCCGAACCGGGCAGCCTGCACGCGCTCTTCCCCTTCGGCACGGCCGAGCGGGGGGCGACCAGGACCATCACCTACACCAACACCGGCGACACCCCGGTCACGCTCGGCCTGACCGCCGAGGGCGAGCTGCTCCGCCTCTCCGCGGACCGCGCCGAGGTGCCCGCGCACGGGCAGGCGACGGTCACGCTGACGATCGACGCGAGCGGCAGGCCGACCGGCGACCACCCGGGCGTCGTCACCGCCCGGTCGGGCGACCAGGTGATCCGGACGCCGGTCGGCGCGTACGTGGAACCGGAGACCCACCTGGTGACCGTCACGGCCCTGGGCAGGTCCGGCACGCCCGTCGACCCGCTGGTCCACGCCTTCGACCCGGAGACCGGCGTACAGCACGAGCTGTCCTTCGCCGACGGCCGCGCCGGGATCAGGCTGCCCAGGGGGCGGTGGAGCCTGCTGTCGGATACCTCCGAGCGCGAGGGCACCACCATCGCCCACACCGTCGTCACCGTGGGCGAGACCGACCAGGAGGTGACGCTGGACGCGCGGGCCGGCAAGCAGTTCCTGTTCTCGATCGACGACCCGGGCGCGGTCCAGGACAACGGCTTCGACTTCCAGCTGGAGTCCGGGAAATGGGCCACGGCCTGGCTCTCGTTCACGAGGTACCCGGACCGGCTGTTCGTCGTCCCGGCCCGCGAGCCCGGCCTGAAGTTCCTGATCAGGAACCAGTGGGTGAACGAGGCCACCGGCTCCCTCTACGACCTCGCCCGGCGTCACGTCGGCGGGCTCCCGGACGATCCCGGCTACGCGGCCGAACGGCGGGAGCTGGCGAAGGTGACCTCGACCTACCGGGCCTCGGGCACGGCGGGCACGGCGGGCACGGCGACTCCGCTGACGACGGTGCGTCTCGGCAGCGCAAGCGGCATGCCCCTGGCGCCCCCCAAGGACGTGGACCTGCCCGGCACGCTGACCCAGTACCGGACACCCGGCCTCTCCTGGAGCGGCGCGCTCCTGATCGGCACCGCGCTGATCACGGGCGAGGAGAGGACCGCACGCCGAGGCTCCACCAGAGAGCTGTGGAACGCCGCGGTGACGGGCCCGTCGCTCGCCGGGATCCACGCCCGGCGCACCGGCGACCAACTGGTGTTCCGCCCGGCGGCCCTGTTCGCCGACGGCGCCGCCGGACGGGCCGGGAGCGACGAGGCGGCCACGGGCACGGCGACCGTCGCCAGGGACGGGCAGGTGCTCGCCACCGCCGACCTGGCCGGCTGCTGGATCGACTCCCCGGAGTCCTGCGAGATGCGGGCGAAGCTGCCGGCCGGAGCCGCCACGTACACGATCAGCGCGTCCGCGCGCCGGCCGGCCGCGACGCTGTCCACCGCCGTGGACGCCGTCTGGACGGTGCCCTCCGCGCGCACCGGGGAAGAACGGCCGCTGCCGGTGATGGCGATGCGCTTCGGCCCGGCCGGGCTCGACGCGGTCAACCGCGCCCCCGCCGGATCGCTGACCCGGCTGCCGATGCGGCTGGAGGGCGGGGTCCGGCCGGTGAGCGTCCGCCTGGAGACGTCCGCCGACGACGGCGCGACCTGGCGGCCCGTGCGCGCCTCCGGCGCGGGTCCGTCCTGGCAGGCCGCCGTCCGCAACCCGGGCACACCGGGCTACGTGTCGCTGCGCGTCCGGGTCGAGGCGGCCGGCGGCGCCGCCCTCACCCAGACCGTCGTCCGGGCGTACGCGGTGGGCCCGCCATAGCCGCGTCGAGCTCGCGCGACGAACGCTGAAGCGGTCCTGGCAGGGTCACGTTGAGGATGGTGGGCCCGCCGTCCGGGCTGTTCAGCAGGAACGACCCGTCGTGCGCCTCGACCCGGCGGCGGATGCCGGTGAGCCCGGGGCCGCTCTCGTCCGCCCCGCCGCGTCCGTCGTCCACCACCCGCAGGCACAGCCGGTCGTCCCGGTGGCGGACGCTGACGACGGCGTACCGGGCCCGGCTGTGCCTGGCGACGTTGGCGAGCGCCTCGGCCACCACGAAGTAGGCGGTGGCCTCGACGGAGGCGGCGGCCCTGACCGGCGGGCCGGCGTCGACGACGCAGGGCACCGGGCAGGCCGCCGCCAGCCCGGTGAGCGCGTCGGCGAGGCTCTTGTCGGTCAGGACGGGCGGCAGGATGCTCCGCACGACGCCCCGGAGCTCGGCGAGCGCCTGCTCGGCGGTGGTCTGTGCCCGTTCGATCGAGGTCATGGCGGTGGCTGTGTCGCCGGCCGTGTCGCTCTCCAGCGCCCGCAGCGCGTCCGCGATCAGCGCGTCGACGGCGACGAGGCGGCTCTGCGTCCCGTCGTGCAGCGACCGCTCGATCCGGCGCAGTTCGGCGAGGTGCGCGTCGAGGACGGCGGCGCGGGTCGCGGTGAGCTGCGCCACGCGCAGGCTCAGGTCGACGCCGGGGCCGGGCCGCAGGAGACGCAGGCCGGACCAGGCCTGCAGCCGGGACATGCGGGGCGCTAGGAGCATGGTGAGCGCGATCTCGATCGGGGCCAGCACGGCGACGGCGAGGGCGCTGGGCAGGTCGCTGACCTCCCACATCCCGTAGGTCGCGGCCGTGGCGTCCCCCGCAGGCAGCACCCACCACCACAGCGCGAAGGTCGCGTCCTGGACCGCGTGGACCGGGAAGGTGAGGGCGAGCACGCCCACGAGGATGCCGGTGGACGCGTGCACGACCGCCCAGGCCAGCTCGCGCCGCACGGGCGGGTCGGCGAGGGCGGCGCGCAGCCCGGCCGGGGGCGGGGGCGGGGCGATGATCTCGTCCGGGTGCCAGCGCGAGAGCCGGGCCCGCTCCCGGTCGGCGACCGCGCGCAACCCGCGCAGCGCGGCCGGCATCAGCGGCAGCCCGACGCCGGCCAGGCAGGCCAGGGCGGTGACGATCACCGTGAGGAGCGCGGCCAGCGCCAGGACTCCCGTGCCTATGCCGCCGACGAGGTATTCGAGCGCGTCCAGGGTGGCACGGCCCCGGCCGAACACGTCCCAGCGCCAGGCCCATCGCGTCCGCCATCGCGCCCGCGGCAGCCGCGCGGCCCGGCAGCCCTCAGCGACCGTCATGGGAACGTACCTCCTCGGCCACGCACAGGGCCGTTCGCTGATCAGCACCGGAGGTACGCAGGTTATAGCCGACATGTCACCATGTCAGGGCTTTTGTCATAAGAGAGGGTCAGGCTCACAGCCGGTGACGGGGACCGGCGACGCCGTACAGCTCGGCGTGCCAGAGGTCGGAGCCGATCCGCTCCACGCCGGCCGTCAGATGGCGGCGGTAGGTGGTGAAGGGCAGGCCCAGCCGGGTGGCGGCGAGCTGCTGGGTGGGCGGGCCGCTCACGTACGTGACGGCGAGCGCCCGGTGCAGCTTGACCGAGCGCGGGTCGTCGCGCAGGGCGTCGATCGCCTCGCGGAGCAGGTCGTGCAGGGCCGTCGCCGGATCACGCCCGGCCCGCCCGGCCCGCTCGGTGACCAGCCGGGTACGCGTCAGCGGCGAGGCGGCCAGCGCGCCGGGCCGCGAGAAGTGGCGTAACGCCTGCCGGACGGCCTCGCCGAACTCGGCCCGTGACAGCACCGCCAGCCGCCCCGCCCCGCCGCCCGCCTCCGGGGCCGTCGTCCGGCCGAAGCGCTCCAGCCACGCCTGGGGCGGCACCGCCCGCCAGTCGTGGGCGAACAGGTCATAGGCCGCGTCCCCGACGCGAGGCCGGACGTCGATCCTGCCGATGCCGCAGCGCCACAGGTGTTCGTGCGCCTCGTGCTCCGGCAGCGCCCAGTAGGACCAGGCCATCTGCTCCGACCGCAGGCACTCCCCGACGGCCCGCCAGCGCATCATCGCCGTCAACGCCCTGCCGCCCGGCCGTCCCCGTGGCAGCCACATCCTGGCGACGGCCAGGTGCTCGCCCGCGCGTAGGGGCGCCGTGGCCCGCGCGTGCGCCCACGCCGCGGCCACGACCGGGTCGGCCGCGAGTTCCTCCTGGTCCGGTCCCGGCAGCCGCAGCCAGGCGAACCAGGCGACGGGCTCGCCCGTGGCGGCCCGGCGGTAGACGCGGAACGCCTCCGGGCGGCGCCCGGCCCAGAAGGCGGCGCAGCCCGCGGCCTCCTCCCCTTCCATCTCGGCCGCCATCTCGACCAGGGCCTCGACGTCCGCCGGGTTCAGAGGCTCCTCGCGGAACTCGGCCGTCGAGTGCGCGTCGCGTACGCTCGCCGGCTGGTCGCCGCGGTGGAGGTGGAGCAGGGCCGCCACGGCGCCGGGCACGTCGGGATCGGCCGCCGTCCGGACCTTTCCGGCCAGGTGGGCCCGGACGCGTTCGTGCATGGCGGCGTGTCCCTGCCGGTCCCGCCAGCGGAAGTCGGCCTCCAGGATCTCGCGCACCAGGGCGTGCGGGTACAGCCCGGAGGCGCCCGACTCCATGAACGGCAACCGGCGCAGCCACCGGAACAGCTCCTCGGCGTCGTGCGGCAGCACCACGCGCAGCAGATCCTCGGTCGTCACGTACGCGTGCGCGCTGACCTCCAGCGCCTGCCGGTGCGCGGCCGAGGGCACCTCGCCCACGAGCTGGTCCAGCAGCGCGGTCACGAGCTCGTGCTCCGGTTCCGCGCCCCCCGACGCCGCGGTCAGCAGCAGCGCCAGCGGATGGCCGCCCGCGAAGGTCAGCACCCGCTCGCGCGACTCCTCGGGCACCCCGCAGGAGTCGAGCAGCGCCCGCGCCTCGGCGGGCGGCAGGTCACGCAGCGGCATGACCCGCAAGGCCCGGGCCCACCCGGGGTCGGCGTGCCAGCGCACGTCCGGGGCGTGCCGGCCGGCCAGCACGACCAGCGCCCCCATCCGCACCCTCGACAGGAACTCCTCCCGCAGCCACTCCTCCAGCTCCTGAAGCTGCTCGAAGGCGTCGACCAGCAGGACCGCGCGCGGGTCGCGCAGCACCGGCGCGGCCTCGGCCTCGAACGCCTCGGGCGACGCCACGAGCCCACGGCCGTCGATGTGCACCACCGGGCGGTTCGCGGCGGCGGCGTCCTGGACGAACCGCCGCAGCAGCGCGGACTTTCCGATGCCGCCGGGACCGTGCAGGTACAGGACACTGTGGCTGCCGTGCAGGGCCGCGTGGAAGGCCGCCAGCTCCGCGCCCCGGCCGACGAAGGCCTGCTCCCGCGCGAGGTGTACCTGTCGCCCCAGTTGCTCCGGTTCATAATCGCTCGCCAGGCGCATACGCCTTGCTCCCCCTCGATCAACCGCTACGGACCGACGGTACGGGCCGCCGGTCCGCGCGGGCGATCCCGCGCACTGCCTCCTGCGGGTACAGCAGGCCGTACCGGCTCCGGAACGGCGGGGATCACGGCCCGCAGGGCAGGGTCACGGCCAGCACGGTGGGCCCGCCGGGCGGGCTGTCCAGGGTGAACGTCCCGTCGTGCGCCTCGACCCGGCCGCGGATGCCGCGAAGCCCGGAACCGTGCCGCTCGTCCGCCCCGCCTCGGCCGTCGTCGGTGATCCGGATCTGGAGCCGGTCGCCCACGCGGCGGGCCTCGACGGCGACGTGCCGCGCACGGCCGTGCTTGGCGGTGTTGGTGAGCGCCTCGGCGACCAGGAAGTACACGGTGGCCTCGACGGAGGCGGCGGCCTTGGCCGGGAGGTCCACGTCCACGGTGCACGGCACCGGGCTGGTCGCGGCCAGGCCGGTCAGCGCGTCGGCGAGGCTCTGGTCGATCAGGACGGGCGGCAGGATGCTCCGCACGACCCCACGGAGCTCGTCGAGCGACTGCCTGACGGCGTCCTGGGCCCGCACGAGGGGCTCTCCGGCCGTGGACGGATCACGTTCCAGCGCGCGACGGGCCGCCCCGAGCAGCACGTTGACGGCGACGAGCCGGTTCTGCGTCCCGTCGTGCAGCGACCGCTCGATCCGGCGCAGCTCGGTGGCGTGCGCGTCGAGGGCCGCGGCGCGCGTCGCGGTCAGCTCCGCCACCCGCGAGGTCAGATCCGTGGCGGAATCCGGGGCGTGGCGCAGCAGCCGCCGCCCGGGCCATGCCTGCAAGCGTGCCAGGCCGGGCGCGGCGATCATGGTGAGGACGATCCACACCGGGATCAGCAGGGCGACGCCGAGAGCGCTGGGCACGTCCCTGATGGTCCACCATCCCCAGGATTCGACCGCGGGCTGCTCCGGAGACAGCAGCAACCACCACAGCGAGAGGGCGGCGACCTTGAGGGCCTGGAGCGGCAGCGTGAGGGCGAGCAGTCCCAGGAGCCCCCCGAACCCGGCGTGGATCACCAGCCAGCCCAGCTCGCGGCGGACTGTGCGGTCGGCGGCCGCGTCGCGCAGCCGGGAGGGGGTCGTGCCCGGGCCGGTGAGCTCCGGGCCCCAGCGCGAGAGCCGCCGTCGTTCGCGGTCGGCGACCTCCCGCAGCTCGCGCAGCGCGGCGGGCACCAGCAGCAGCCCCACGCCGACCAGGCACAGCAGCGCGGTGGCGGTCAGCAGCAGCAGCGCGATCATGGCGACGATCCCCGTGCCCATGCCGCCGACGAGGCGTTCGAGCGCGTCGACCGTGGCACGGCCACGGGCCTGCACGTCCCAGCGTCCGCCCGGGCGCCGACGATCCCCGCGATCGTCGACCGTCATCCACACTCCCACGACTGAGGACCGGACGCTCCGCGGAGGTGGAGCAGGCGGGCATGCAACGGTATAGCAGGCTATATCCGGACTAGTTGCCTCAGCAGGAATTCATTATGAATTGTGGCAGTCAGCAGCCATTCGCCTGGGCAATCCGAGCCGCCTGACGCCCGGGAATGGCCGAAGATGGGGGCATACGGCGATCTTCGACCTCGGGGGACCACGCGTGCTTTCTGAACGGTACGTACTGCTGGACCAGCTCGGCAGCGGCGGCACGGGCACCGTGTGGCGGGCGACCGATCAACTCCTCGGCCGTACGGTGGCGGTGAAGGAGATGCACCTCCGGACGACCGGCCAGACGCGCGCCGCCCAGCTCACCAGGGCCCACCGGGAAGCCCAGGTCATCGCCCGGATCTCGCACCCGAACGTCCTCGGCGTGCACGACCTCCTGATCCACGACGAGCGGTTGTGGCTGGTGATGGAGTACGTGGACGGCCCCTCGCTGAAGGACCACCTCGCCGCCGCCGGCCCGATGACCCCGGCCGACGCCGCGACGATCGGCCTGCAGCTGCTGTCCGCGCTGGAGACCGTGCACGCCGCCGGCGCGCTGCACCGGGACGTCAAACCGGCCAACGTCCTGCTGCGCCGCGACGGCAGGGTGGTTCTGTGCGACTTCGGCATCGCGGCGCTGACCGGGACCGACTCGCTCACCGAGACCGACGCGGTGGTGGGGACGCTCGAGTACATCGCCCCCGAGCGGCTCCGCGGACAGCCCGGAGGGCCGCCCAGCGACCTGTTCTCGCTCGGCGTCACCCTGTGCGTGCTGGTGTCGGGACGGTCCCCGTTCGCCCGGCCGGAGCCCGCCGGGGTGCTGCACGCCATCGCCCAGGAGGCGGCGGACCTCCCGCCCGTCGCCGGGCCGCTGACCCCGCTGCTCGAAGCCCTGCTCCGCAAGGACCCGGCCCACCGCCCGTCCATCGCGGAGGCGAGCGCGATGCTGCGGCCCTTCGCCTCGACGACGCCGACCGTGCCCGACCTGCCGACCCATCCGCGACGACGATCCCGCGCCGTGCCGCGTCGCCGGCTGCCCGGCCTGGTGGCGATCACGGCCGCCGTCGTGCTCACGGCCGCCGTGGCCGCGGTCGCGCTCACGAACCGCGCCCCGGACGACACCCCCGCCGCCGCGGCGGCGACGACGAGCCCCGCCACCCCGCCGGCCAGTCAGCCAGCCACTCAGCCCGCCACCCCCAGCGCCACGGCCGCCGAGCCCCTGCGGCGCGTCCACGCGGTGATGCCCGTCCCCGACGACCCCGAGCTGAACGCCCCGAGCGGCTATTGGCTGTTCTCCGGCGACCGCTACGTCCGGGCCCGCCTCTCCACCCGGGGTTACCCGATAGGCGAGATCCTGCGAGCCGCCACGCCGCTCCGGACGTGGGACGACACCTTCGAGGACCTGCCCGCGTTCCGGGATCGGATCGACGCGACGCTGCGGGTCCCGGGCTCCTCCGATGAGTACTGGGTCTTCTCCGGCCGCGAGTACGTCCGCATCCGCCTGGCGGGCCCCGGCCAGGCGTACGACGACACGCTGGTGGCGGGGCCGCGACCCCTCAGCGACTGGGCGGACGTGTTCGGCGACCTCGCCGACGACGGCATCGACGCGGTGGTGCGCACCCCGGACGACCCGGAGCAGTACTGGGTGTTCTCCGGAGACAGGTACGTCCGGACCAGGCTGGACGGCGAGGGCCCCGGCGGTCAGATCACCCGCGGCCCGGCGCGGCTCGACGGCTGGCCCGGCACGTTCCACAAGGTCCCGGCGTTCAGGCAGGGCATCGACGAGATGCTGCCGGTGCCGGGCGAGGCGAACGACTACTGGGTGTTCTCGGGCACCCGGTACATGAAGATCCGCGTCACCGACGTCGCCTACGAGGACTCGGTGCTGACAGGGCCGAGGCCCATCCGCGACTGGTCCGCTCTCGGCTGAGCCGGGGCCGTCCCTCACCGGACAGTTTTCGGGCAGTGAATGGGTCTGTCGCGTGGACAGCCGAGGACTCTAGCGTCCCTCCGGTCCGACGGGGTGTCGGGATGCAGGGGAACGAGGGAGTCTGCGTTGAAGAGCAAGACCACCGGCGTGCTGTCCGCGCTGCTGGCCGTCGTCACGGCCACGGGAACCAGCGCGTGCGCGGCGGGCAAGACCGAGACGGCCGGGAGCGCCGGGGGGTGCGACACGAGCAAGGGCACGCTCGTCGTGGGCGTGATCGCGCCGATGTCGGGCAAGCTGTCGGCGATCGGGCTCGGCATCCGCAACTCGGTCCAGCTCGCCGTCGACCAGGCCAACGCGGCGTGCGCGGTCAAGGGATACCAGCTCGCGATGGATGCGCAGGACGACGAGGCAAACCCGGACAAGGGCGCCGCGGCGGCCCAGCGTTTCGCCGACGACCCCAACGTCGTGGGAGTCGTCGGCTCGTACAACTCGGGCGTGGCGCGGGCGATCCAGCCGAAGATCGCCGCCGCCAAGCTGCTGCTCATCTCGCCGGGCAACACCGACCCGGTGCTGTCCAGGGGAGCCGACTTCGCCACCGCGCCGAAACGGCAGTACGGCAACTACTTCCGCGTCGTCGGCACCGACGACCTCCAGGGCCCCTTCAACGCCCGCTACATGGTGCAGAAGGAGGGGAAGAAGAAGCTGGCGATCATCACCGACGGCAAGGCCGTGGGTGAGAGCAGCGCGACGGAGTTCGCCAAGGAGGCCGAACGCCTCGGCGCCCAGATCGTCATCCGCGAGAAGGTCAACGAGAACGACAGCGACTTCTCCAGCGTGCTGACCAAGGTCAAGACGCTGAACCCGGAGGCGATCTTCGTCGGTTCGGAGTATCACGTGGCCGGCCCGCTCAGCAAGCAGGCCAGGGACCTGGGGCTGAACGTGCCCGTGTCGGGCACCGACGGCCTGTTCGACCCCCAGTTCATCGCGCTCGGCGGCAAGGACGGCGACGTCGCCACCTCTGTCGGCGCGCCGATCGACAAGCTGGACAGCGGCAAGGCGTTCGTGGACGCGTACAAGAAGAAGGGCTTCTCCGACGGGTACGGCGGTTTCGGGGCCTTCGCCTTCGACGCGGCCAACGTCATCGTCGCCTCGGCCGGCAAGGTGACCGCGAGCGGCGGCTGGAGCGGCGGGCTCGAACAGCGCGCCGAGCTGATCAGGCAGGTCCAGGAGTACCGGACCGACTCGGGCGCCAACGGCACGATCGGATTCGACCAGTACGGCGACAGCGTCAACAAGATGTTCACCGTGTACAAGGTCACGTCCGGTGCGTGGAAGGACGTGCTGAGTGACCAGTTCGAGGCGAAGTAAGCCGTGTCCACTCTGGCGCAGCAGATCGTCAACGGTCTGGTGCTGGGTGCGCTGATCGGCTTGATCGCGCTCGGCTACACGATGCTCTACGGCATCGTCCAGTTGATCAACTTCGCTCACGGCGAGGTGTTCATGGTGGGCGCGTTCGGCGCGCACTTCGTCTCCCTGCGTCTGCTGCCCGCGGACACGCCCTGGTACACGGCGCTGCCGGTCATGTGCGTGACGGCGGTGGCCGTCTCCGTGGCGGTCGCGGTCGCGGTGGAGAGGCTGGCGTACCGGCCGCTGCGCGGCGCGCACAAGCTGGCGCCGCTGATCACCGCGCTCGGGGTGTCCATCCTGCTGCAGGAGGTGGTGCGGGTCTTCTACCCCGGCGCCACCGCGCCGCTGGCCTTCCCGCGCGCCTTCCCCGACGGGCACCTGGTGCTCGGGCCGGTGACGGTCCTGTGGACCGGCGTGCTGGCCCTCGCCGTCGCCCCCCTTCTGGCCGCCGCGCTGCACCTGTACGTGGAGCGCTCCCGCCTGGGACGCGCCATGCGCGCCACGGCCCAGGACCCCGAGACCGCCCGGCTCATGGGGATCGACCCGGACCGGGTGATCCTGGCGACGTTCGTCCTCGGCGCGGCGCTCGCGGGGGTGGGCGCCGTCCTGTACGGCATCCACTACACGCAGATCGACACCGCCATCGGCTTCCAGAACGGCATCTTCGCCTTCACCGCGGCCGTGCTCGGCGGCATCGGCAGCATCCGCGGGGCCATGCTCGGCGCGCTCTCCATCGGCCTGGTGAAGTCACTGGCCGGCCAGTACGCCTGGGGCGGCGCCCAGTACGACTACGTGTGGGTCTTCGCACTGCTGATCCTGGTCCTGATGTTCCGCCCGCAGGGCTTCCTCGGCCGGCCGGAGAGGGTGCGGGCATGACGTCCTCCTTCGTCCGGGACCGCCCGGTCACCGAAGCGCCGTCCCGGCGCGAGCCGCGCCCCGCCTGGCGTTCCGCGCCGGGCGCCGCGCTGGTGCTGCTCGGGGCGCTGTCGCCGTGGGCGTCGGCCGTCATCCCCGGCGGCGCCTATCCCGGCCTGGCCACGCTGCAGTTCTTCGACGCCCCGTACCTGGTCACCGGCTTCCGCCTGCACCTGCTGCTCCTGGGGCTGGCCGCGTTGCTGCCCCGCGCGAGCCGGGCCGCGGGCGCGGGCGCGGCCGTCATCGCGCTCGTCCACATCGCGTTCCTGGCCGCGCTCGGCGTCCTGTCGTTCGGCGGTCCGGTGACGCTGGCCGGCGGCGCCCTGCTGATCTGGCTGGGCCGGAGAGAACCGGCCCCCGAGTGGAAGCTTCCGTCCCGCGCGCTGGCCTGGCCGATCCTGGTGGCGGCCTTCGCCGCCCTGCTGTGGGCGGTGTCGGCGATGCTGACGGCGGGCGGGCAGAGCCGGGCGACCAACCCGCACGGAGGGGCCGAGTTCCTGTCGTTCCTCGGATTCGCCGTCGGCCTGTTCGGCATCCTGTCCGCGTACGGGGTGCTCTCCTGGCTCTCGGCCCTGGCCGAACGGCACCGGGCCTTCAGCCTCACCGTCCTGCTGGCCTGCGCCATGCTCCTGCCGCTCACCGAGGCCGGAACCGGCTACTGGATGACGGTGGCCTCCACCATCGGCATCTACGCGGCCACCGCGATCGGGCTCAACATCGTCGTGGGCCTGGCAGGGCTGCTCGACCTCGGCTACGTGGCCTTCCTCGGCATCGGCGCCTTCACCGCCGCGAACCTGGCCCACGTGGTCTCCTTCCCGGTCGCGGCGCTCGCGGGCGCGGTGGTGGCGGGCCTGCTCGGCGTCGTGGTGGGCGCGCCCACCCTGCGCGTGCGGGGCGACTACCTGGCGATCGTGACGCTCGCGTTCGGCGAGATCTTCTTCCGGGCCGCGCAGAACGACATCGGCGGGCTGACCGGCGGCGCCAACTCCATCCCGGGGATCCCGCCGATCACCCTCTTCGGGCAGGGCTTCGACCAGCCGGTCGGCGGGCTGCCCGCCGGCTTCCTCTACTACGCGCTGACCGTGCTCCTGGTCGCCGGCACGATGGCGGTCCTGGCCAACCTCAAGCACAGCCGCACCGGCCGGGCCTGGCTGGCGATCAGGGAGGACGAGGACGTCGCCAGGGCCATGGGCGTGCGCACCGGCCGGGCCAAGATCCTGGCCTTCCTGGTCGGCGCCACGCTGGCGGGCCTGGCGGGCGCGGTCTTCGCGCACAAGCTCGGCACGGTCGGCTACGAGAGCTTCGACTTCAGCGAATCGGTCACCTTGCTGGCCGCGGTGATCCTCGGCGGCATGGGCACGGTGCCCGGCGCGCTCGTGGGCGCCTCGCTGCTGTTCGTGCTGCCGGAGAAGCTGCGCGAGTTCAGCGACTACCGGCTGATGCTCTTCGGGCTCGCCCTCATCCTCATCATGCGTTTCCGGCCCAAGGGGTTGGTGTCCTCATGACTCTCGTCGCAGAGCGCCTGTTCATGTCCTTCGGCGGCCTCCTCGCGCTGGACGGCGTCTCGCTCACCGTGCCCGACGGCGGCGTGGTCGGGCTGATCGGCACCAACGGCGCGGGCAAGAGCACCGTGCTCAAGGCCGTGTCGGGCCTGCTCCGCCCGCACCGCGGCGAGATCCGCCTCCGGGGCCGCCCCATCCACCACCTGCCGGCGCACGCCGTCCTCGCCGCCGGCGTCGCGCACTGCCCCGAGGGACGTCGCCTGTTCGCCGGCATGACCGTCGAGGAGAACCTGCGCCTGGGCGGCCACCTGCGCCGGGACCGCCACGTCGCGAAGGACATGGCCCGCGTCTACGACCTCTTCCCCGTCCTGGGGGAACGCCGTACGCAACGGGCGGGGCTCTTCTCCGGAGGCGAGCAGCAGATGCTGGCCATCGGCCGCGCCCTGATGGCCCGGCCGGCGCTGCTCATGTTCGACGAGCCCACCATGGGATTGTCGCCCATCATGATCCGGCGCATCCTCGACACCATCGCCCTGCTCCGGAACCAGGGGACGACGATCCTCATGGTCGAGCAGAACGCCCTGGCCGCTCTCATGCTGGCCGACCACGGCTACGTCATCGACCTCGGCCGGACCACCATGTCCGGGCCGGGCACGGACCTGCTGGCCGACCCGCGCGTCCGCGCCGCCTACCTCGGCTGACCGCGGCGGCCGTCTCTAGCGCGTGCCGGGGCGGGCCGGTGTGAGGCGGACGGGCAGGGCGCGGACGAAGTCGCCGTGCGGCTGCCCGTCCCGGACGACCGGCCCGGTGACCTCGATCTTCGCGAACCGCTCGACGAGCAGCCGCACGGTCTCCTCGATCTCGACGAGCGCGATCAGGCGTCCCAGGCACGCGTGACGCCCGGAGCCGAAGTTCAGCACGGGTCTCGGATGCGTACGGCCGATCCGGAACCGCTTCGGGTCGGTGAAGACCGACGGATCGTGGTTGGCGGCGATCACCGAGGCGAACAGCCACGTGCCGGAGGGGATCGCCAGCCCCGCGAACTCCTGGTCCGCGCTCCCGAGCCTCGGGTCCGACCAGACGTTCGGACGCGCCCGCAGGCTCTCCTGGACCGCGCTCGGGATGAGTGTGGGGTCCTCGCGCAGCAGGCGCCACTGGTCCGGATGCGCGGCGAGCGCCATGACGGTGTGCGAGAGGGCCGCGCTCGTGTTGTCGGTGCTGGCTGTCAGCAGCGTGAAGAGGATTTCGAGGATCTCCTCCGTGGTCGTCTCGCCCCGCCGCTCCGCCACGAGGAGCTGGGAGAGCACGTCGTCGCCCGGCTCGGCGCGCCGGCGTTCGATGTGGGCGCGGGCGTAGCCGACCAGCGTGCGGGCGCCGCGTTCGATCTCGTCACGATGGCGGGGATCGGCGCGGAACGCCTTGAGCAGCATGTCCGAGCAGGCCGCGACCAGCTCGTGGTCCTCGGCGGGCGCGCCGATGAGATGGCAGAAGTACGCGGCCGGCACGTGGGGCGCGACGGCCTTGGCGAAGTCGAACTCGTCGCCCGCCAGGCTGTCGAGCAGCCCGGCCGCGATCAGGCGCGCCACGCCCCGGGACCGCTCGATCACCACCGGGCCGAGCAGCGGCCCCAGCAGCCGGCGCTGGCGCCGGTGCGCCTCGCCCTCGAGCGCCGCCGTGTTCGCGACGCTGTAGCGGTAGGCGACGTCGCCCGGATTCAGCCCGCAGGCGGTGAGCAGCTCGGCGAAGCCCACCGTGAACCGCTCGTCACGCAGCAACGCCCGCGCCAGGTCGTAGCTGAGGAACTCCACCCCGCGCGGGCTCCGGGCGACGGGAACGCCCGGCCCGAGCGCCTCGATCATGCCCAGTGGGTCCGAGACGTAGTCAGCGGAGTACACGTCGAGGAAAGGCAAACTGTCGATGTCCCGGGTGAGGTCGCGCATCTGATCCCCCTGATCTCCATGCGGGCTCCGCCGAGCCCGCCGACCGGATCGAGCCTGTCAGCGCGAGCGCGGCATGATCCATCCCGCCAGCGCTACCTCCACCGGTAGCGCAGCCTGTCGGCCGGAGACGCTTTGGGTGGCGTGAGCCGATCCGGTCAGACGCCGACCTCGTAGGGGCGCACGTCCACGGTGTCCTTCCAGCCGGCGTCGGTCGGCAGGGGCGGTCCGCCGTTGCGCGTCAGCACCTGGAAGCGGGCCAGGTGGAGGCGCACGGGATGGTGGAAGTCGCTGGTGAACCGCCAGGAAGACGCGCGCGGCCACGGCCTCTCCGGGAGGCTCGACCGCCGACCGCCGACCGCCGACCGCCGACCGCCGACGGGGGACCGCGCTGTCGTCGGCCGCCCGGTGCCGGGCCCGGTCTGGACCGGCTGACCGACAGGGAACGCGAGGTCCTGACGCTGGTGGCGACCGGCCTGTCCAACGAGGAGATCGCCACCCACCTGACCATCAGCCACGCCACCGCGAAGACCCGCGTCAGCAGGACGATGTCCAGGCTGGGCGCAAGGGACCGCGCCCAACTGGTCGTCCACGCCTACGAGTCGGGCCTGGTCACCCCGGGCGCCCGTTGATCGCCCCGCCCGGTCCGCGCGGGGCGCGCGGCCCGGCCGTAGGGTTGAGCATGATCGAGCAGCGCGCGAAAGGCCGGTAACGGATGCGGGTGATGGTCGCCGACGACTGTCTGCTGTTCCGCGAAGGGCTCGCCCGGCTCCTCACCGAACGCGGGTTCCAGGTCACGGGCCAGGCGGGTGACCCGGGGTGGCTGATCAGCCTCGTCCGTCAGGACCCGCCCGACGTGGTCGTGGTCGACGTCCGCATGCCGCCGACGTACACGGCCGAAGGTCTCGACGTGGCGCGGGAGCTGCGTGACGCCTATCCCGGGCTGGGCGTGCTGGTCCTGTCGCAGTACGTCGAGACGCACCACGCCGGTCAGCTCTTCGGGGAGGACGGCGGCATCGGCGGCGCGGGCTACCTGCTCAAGCACCGGGTCAACCGGCTGGACGACCTGGAGAGCGGCGTCCGGCGCGTCGGGGCGGGCGGCCTGGTCCTCGATCCGTCGGTGGTCGACCGGCTGCTGCGGCGCCGGCGGACGCGAGATCCGCTCGACGAGCTGACCGGCCGGGAGCGCCAGGTGCTGGGCCTGATGGCAGAGGGGCGTACGAACGCGGCCATCGCCAAGGCGATGAGCGTGACCGTCAAGACGGTCGAGGCGCACGTGCGCAACATCTTCGACCGGCTGCACCTGGCGCTCACGGACGACGACAACCGCAGGGTCCTCGCGGTCCTCGCGTATCTACGGCGCTGATCAGCCGTTCTGGCCCGCCTTCAGCGGCGTCCTGGCGGTGGGCAGGAGGACCTGTCCCGTGACGAACTCGGTCCACAGGCCGAAGCGGAGCTCGCCGCCCGTTCTCGCGGTGGTCTCGGCGAAGCCGACGGTGCGCCCGTGGTGCCGGCGGGTGGCGCCGAACGAGAGCTGGAAACGGGTGGTGCCCACGCGGTCCTGGGGTGGGACGGCCGTGGGCGGCACGATCTCGTCCAGCGCCCATCGGTAGTCCTTCCGGTACGGGGACGTGACCCGTTCCAGCGTCTGCTCCAGGATCACCCCCGAAGCCGGCAGCACCACCAGCACCCCGGCTGACCGCCCGATCCGCGTGTTGAAGGCGTGTACCTCCTGCGGCTCGCCGCTCGGGAACTCGCCACGGCCGCCTCCGATCCGCGACCCGGCCGGGCACGCCCGCACCCCCTGCCGCTCGATCACGGCGCGAGCGCACGTGGGGAACGCCTCGGGGTTGAAGCTCACCGAACGGTCGAACAGGAAGACGAACCGCCGTGGCCCGGCCGGGACGTCGCCCGTCGCGGCGCGGCTGCGCCGGTCGAAGGCGATCGTCACGCTCCGGCCGGCCCCGCGAGTCGCCGTCACCGACAGCGAGTCGATGTTGTCCGTGGCTTCGACGTCGGGCTCGTACGGCCGCTGCGGCCCGCCCGGAGCGGGGTCCGGCGGGGTGGCGTCGGCAGCCGCGGCCTGCGTGAGCACGCTCAGGGCCGCGAACGCGGCGGCCGCGGTCAGAACGCTCTTCATCCTCATGAAACCTCCAGATGTGGAACGGCGACGGCGGTCACGCGCACGCGTCGGACCCAGGGGAGATGGCTTGCCCACGACCGCCGGCGGGTTCGGTGAGATCATGCTCGCTCGCGTGCGGGGTGGTGAACAGAGGGATAACCCTGTGTCGCGGGGTCAGGGACGGGCAGGCTCGCTGTCACACGGGTGCCCGCACCCGCGGGGCTGTGCACGCGCACGTGGCCGCCGACGGCGGCGGCCCGGTCGGCGAGCCCGCGCAGGCCGCTGCCCGACGGGTCCGCGTTCCCGGCGCCGTCGTCGCTCACGATCAGGATCAGCCGGCTGCCCTCGTCCCGAAGCCGTACGACGACCTGCGAGGCCCCGGCGTGTTTGGCGGCGTTGGCGATGGCCTCGGAGGTGAGGAAGTAGGCGGTCTCCTCGACACGGGAGGGCAGCCGGCGTGCGGGCAGGTCCTCCAGAACGACGGGCAGGGCAGCGCGTTCGGCCAGCGACTCCAGCGCGGGCCCGAGGCCGGCGTCCGCCAGGATCGCCGGGTAGACGCCACGGGCCAGCTCGCGCAGCTCCTCCAGGGCCGCCTCCAGCTCCATCATCGCCCGGTTGAGCGCCGCCCCGGCTTCCGGCGGTTCGGCCAGGCGTGTGCGTGCGAGCGTGAGTGACATGCCGACGTTCACCAGGCGCTGTTGCGCGCCGTCGTGCAGGTCGCGTTCGATGCTGCGGCGCCCGGCGTCCATCGCCTCGACCACCTTGCCCCTGGCGTCCTTCACCTCGCCGTGCAGGTGCTCGTTCTCCGCGAGCAGCCCGCGTACGCGCGTGTTGCCCGCGCAGATCACCCGGACCATGACCTCGATCGGCCAGGTCACCAGCGCCGCCAGGAGCAGCCCGAGACCGGGCACGGGCAGGAACAGCTCCATCGCCGTCACTCCGCCGGCCAGCCAGCCGAGGAGGCTGATGAGCAGCCCCGCCGCGGTGAAGGGGAAGCCGGGCGACGAGGCGAAGACCGCGTAGGCGAAGACCACGAACAGCACCCCGGGCGCCAGGTCGCCGATCCCCGCCAGGACAGGGTGGTCGAAGGAGCGCAATCCAGCCGTGAACCAGGTGAACCCGATCGCGACCGTCCGCCGCCCCAGCGAGCTCACGTGCCGCTGCGACCAGACGATCAGCCCCATGACGATGTAGACCCATGCCGCCCATAAGGGTCCCGCCACCCCGGCCAGGTCCCAGAGCGGCGCGGCGTGCGGGTCGTCCAGCCAGCCGGTGCCGGCGACGTACACGACGCTGGCGAGAACGGCCAGCGCCACGATGCCGTACCTGGTCCTGAATGTCATGAACCCTCCTTCGCAGAGATCACGCCGATCGGCACCCATGACATCAACTACCACCGCAAAGTCGGCGAAAGCCGCCATTCGGGCGGCGACATCTAGGGATAACCCCATGGCCGGCGTCGCGGCGGACCACGACGATGGCATCTCCCGGACGCGCATGAAGTGAAAGGCGATGAGGAGTCTCCCGATGACAAGGCATGTCGCAGCTCTGACAGGGGTTCCGGCTCTCGTGATAGCCCTGACGGCCTGCGGTGCGGTGGGCGGGCCCGGCGGCGGTGGAGAGCGCCAGGACGGCGCTCGTGCGGCGAACTCCACCGGGACCTCCGCGGCCCGGCCGAGTTCGTCGCCGTCACCCGAGACGACGACCACCACCACACCGGCCGTATCTCCGTCAGCCCTTGCCCCGATCGCGTCTCAGCGGTTCGAGCGTGAGGGACGCGACATGACCGTGACCATCACCCAGCTCCAGCGGGAGGGGAAGATGGCCACGCTCAGCCTCACGATCAGCAACGAGGACGGGCCCTCCTGGCGCATCGGCAACGACCTGGGCAAAGGACCGACCGACTACACGGTGGGCGGACTCTCCCTGGTGGACGCCGGCAACGCCAAGCGGTACCGGCCCGGACGCACCGGCCACTTCGCCTGTCTGTGCTCCACGACCAGCGGCAGCGTGGTCATCGACGAGGGCGAGAGCCTTCCCTTCTACGCGACGTTCGCCGCTCCGCCCCCGGACGTCACCAAGGTGCACGTCGAGGTCCCGGGCTTCGGAATCATGAGCGATGTCCCGATCGCGTGAGCCGGTCACGGCCACTTCGGTGACTGAGGCCCGGGCGGCGCGCCGACGGCTGGCTCTGAGCCTCGGAACGGCGTCGATGCTGCTGCTCACCACGTACACCCCGGCCTCAGCCGGGACCCGGGCAGACGACGTCTTTCCCGTTGAGGACATCAGGCACCTCGTCGAGAACGTCCGGCTCACCGTGGAGTCCCTGGACGCCTCGGAGAGCGAGACCCGCGACGACAGGACCGTCACCGTCACCCTGACCAGCGACGTGCTTTTCGCCTTCGACAAGTGGGAGGTGACCGGGGCAGCCAGGACCCGGCTGGCGAGGATCGCGGAAAGCATCAGGACCGACGCGCCCGACGGCGTCATCGAGATCGCCGGGCATACCGACGACCAGGGCTCGAAGGCATACAACCGCCGCCTGTCCCAGCGTCGCGCCGAAGCCGTGCGCGGCGTCCTCGCCGGGTTGCTCTCCGGGAGGTCCGTCACGTTGAGGGCCTCCGGCCACGGCGAGACCAGGCCGCGGGTGCCCAACATGGTCGGCAACCGGCCCAGCGCCGAGAACCGGGCGCTCAACCGGCGCGTCGAGATCGTCTACGAGGCGAGTCGATGACCACTCCACCGTGTGCCCGGCCGGCCGGTGGCACCCCATGCCTGTTCTTTCCGTCGAACATCTTTTACGTCGTGAAATATCTTGGTGCGCGAGAAGGCGGCCTTGTCTGTCGAGCGGAACCCCGGCTCGGGTCGCCGAGCCGGGGTTCTTTCGTGCCGGGGTCAGGAGAAGACGACGGAGCGCACCAGGAGGCGGTCCGAGGCGCCCGCGCCGGGGCGCAGGCTGTAGTAGACGTCGCCCGCGCAGCCCCGCTCCAGGAAGACGGTGGCCGTCGCGTCGGTCAGGTTCTTGGGCGCGTAGGCGGCCGACGTGCCGTCGGAGCCGGCGCCCTGGATGTCGATGCACGTCCGGCTCGGCGGATTGTTGATGAAGCCGACGGCGTCGTAGCCGTCGGCGGTCTGGTACGAGTAGCGGAACTGGCCCGTGGCGGCCCAGGCGGAGCCGGGAACCGCCAGGACCAGCATGAGGGCGCCGGCGGCGGCGGCCAGAGCGGAGTGCGAACGCATGGTTCTCCCCTTCACGGAGTAACGACATCGGACACAAAGAGTAATCGTACACTTACAATTCGTGTCAGGACGCTGCTCGGCCGGATGCGGCATAGTGGGCGGTCATGGCGAGAAAGCTCGGAGTCTTACTCGTGTCGTCGATGCTCGCCGGGTGCGCCGCCGCAGGGCCGGGCCCCGCCGCGCCGACACCCCCGCCCGCGCCGGAGCCCGCGCCGGAGCCTGTGCCGGTCTCGGTGACCCCGGCCGCCGCGCCCCCGTCGCGGCCCCGGTGCTCCGGCAAGGCCGAACCCGGTGACGTGAACGGTGACGGCTACGCCGATCTGGCGTTCGTCCGGACGGGCGCCGACTGGCGGGAGCGGGCCCAGCTCGTGGTGGTGCACGGGTCGGCGCGCGGCCTCGACCCGGCCACCGCGTACGTCGCCGGTGACGGCGCCATGTCCGGCGAGGTGCCCCCGCAGTTCGCCGACCTCGACGGCGACGGCTGCGCGGACGTCGTCATCCCCGACCGGTCCCTGATGATCTTCTGGGGCGGCCGGGGCCCGGCCGCCGTCCTGCCGTACGGAAGTCACTCCGGCGTGGCTGACCTCGACGGCGACGCCGCCGCCGACCTGCTGGCGACCACGTCGCGTCCCGACGGCAGCGGCGGCAGGCTCGTCCGCCTGCACGGCCCGTTCACCAGGTCCGGCGAGCCCGCCCGCCGGAGCGGCCGCCCGCTCCCCGAGGGCGAGTGGCCCGGCAGGATGGTCACCGATCCGTACGGGCCGGACCTGGTCGTGTACGGGCCCGACGACGGCGAGCAGGCCCACGCCTGGCTGCTGACCGGCGAGGACTTCCGCGAGGTGGCCACGGGCAGCTCGGCGGTGTTCGGCGACTTCGACGGCGACGGCCGCCGCGACGTGGCGATCGGCGACAGCGGAGCACGCAACAACGAGCCCGGCATGGAGACGGAGGACCCGTCGGTCGAGAGCATCACCCGCGTCTTCTACGGCGGCGCGGACCGCGAGCCGCAGGTGCTCGACGGCGTCCGGGGCAGCCTGCACGCCGGCGACCTGACCGGCGACGGCGCCGACGACCTGGTCTCCGGCGAGGTCATCGGCATGCACGCGCGGGTCGTCGGCGGGGCCGAGATCCTCACCGGCTCCCCGGAGGGCGTGCGCCGTCCCGGCCTGGCGTTCAGCCATCGGGGCCCCGAGCGCGGCCCGGCGGGCAAGCGGCTCAAGGACTGGGAGCGCGGCTCGATCAGGACGTGGTCGGTGGGCGACCACGACGGCGACGGCCGGGCCGAGGTGATCCGCGTCTGGCAGGGCGGTCCGGGCCGCGCCCGCTTCTGGCGTGTCGACGGCGCGGGGGCGACGCTGCAGGTGTTCGACCTGGCGGGCAAGGGCGGCTGACCGGAGGGGCGAAGTCTTTGCCGGTGTCGCACGGCGGCTTGAGGGCAGGGCGGGAAAGGGGTCATCCGAGGAGAGGAAACGGTGACATGAGTGACGTTGGTGACCGTCGCGAAGTGCTGACGAACCGGCAGGGCCATCCTGTCTACGACAACCAGAACCAGCGGACGGTGGGCGCGCGAGGGCCCGCAACGCTGGAGAACTACCAGTTCCTGGAGAAGATCAGCCACTTCGACCGCGAGCGCATCCCGGAGCGGGTGGTGCACGCGCGCGGGACCACCGCCTACGGGTTCTTCGAGGCGTACGGGAAGATCGGCGACGAGCCGGTCAGCCGCTACACCAGGGCCAAGCTGTTCCAGGAGCCGGGCAAGCGCACGGATCTCGCGGTGCGCTTCTCCACGGTGATCGGCGGCCGTGACTCGGCGGAGACGGCCCGCGACCCGCGCGGGTTCGCCGTCAAGTTCTACACCGAGGACGGCAACTGGGACCTGGTGGGCAACAACCTGGCGGTGTTCTTCATCCGGGACGCGATCAAGTTTCCCGATGTGATCCACGCGCTCAAGCCGGACCCGGTGACGTTCCGCCAGGAGCCGAACCGGATCTTCGACTTCATGTCGCAGACGCCCGAGTGCATGCACATGCTGGTCAACCTGTTCAGCCCGCGCGGCATCCCGGCCGACTACCGGCACATGCAGGGCTTCGGCGTGAACACGTACAAATGGACCAACAAGCAGGGCGAGTCGTTCCTGGTCAAGTATCACTGGATGCCCAAGCAGGGCGTGCGCAGCATGACGGCGGCCGACGCGGCGATCATCCAGGCGACCGAGCTGGGGCACGCGACCAAGGACCTGCACGAGGCGATCGAGCGCGGCGACCACCCGGAGTGGGAGCTGCTCGTGCAGGTGATGAGCGACGACGAGCACCCCGAGCTGGACTTCGACCCGCTGGACGACACCAAGGTGTGGCCGGAGAACGAGTTCCCGGCGCGGCCGGTGGGCCGGATGGTGCTGAACCGCAACGTGGACAACAACTTCGCCGAGAACGAGCAGATCTCGTTCGGCACCGGCGTGCTGGTCGACGGGCTGGACTTCTCCGACGACAAGATGCTGGTCGGGCGGACGTTCTCCTACAGCGACACCCAGCGCTACCGGGTGGGCCCCAACTACCTGCAGCTCCCGGTCAACCAGGCGAAGAACGCGAGCATCCGCACCAACCAGCGTGACGGGCAGATGACGTACTTCGTCGACACCGGCGGCGAGTCGCCGCACATCAACTACGAGCCGTCGCTGGTGGGCGGGCTGCGCGAGGCCGAGTACCCGACGGAGGACATCGAGGGCCCGGTCATCACCGGCCGTCTCACCCGCAGGCGCATCCCGCGCACGAACGACTACGTGCAGGCCGGGCAGCGTTATCTGCTGATGGAGGAGTGGGAGCGCGACGACCTGGTGCACAACTTCGTCACCCAGCTCAAGCAGTGCGACCGGCGCATCCAGGAGCGCATGGTGTGGCACTTCCTGCTGGTGGAGGACGACCTGGGGCTGCGCGTGGGCGAGGGCCTGGGCATCACGCCGGACGACGTGGCCGGGCTGGAGCCGCTGCCCAAGCAGGAGCTGACCGACGAGGACCGGGACCGGCTGGCCAAGCTGGGCAGGAACGGGCCGCGTGACGTGACCGGGCTGAAGATGACGCACTGCGTGCCGGACGAGCGGTTCACTCCAGGCGGCGCAGCAGGGCCTGCTTAGCCGAGGCGAACTCCTCGTCGTTGAGCACGCCGGAGCGGTGCAGCTCGCCGAGCTCGGCGAGGTGGCGCAGGACCACGTCCACCTCGCCCGCCGGGGCCGGGGCGGGGGGCAGCTCGGCGACGCCGCGCGGGATGCGGGCGTGCACGGCGGCGGCGACCAGCGCGGTCGTGCCGCCGAAGCGCTGCACGCCCCACGAGATGCAGCGCGGGTCCTTCTGCGGCTGCTTGTCGGGCCCGTCGCCCTTGGCGCGGAAGCGAAGGGTGCCGTAGCCGAGGCCGGACTGCGGCTTCCACTCCACGGCCACCAGGTCGGTCAGCGGGAACTCCTGCGGGCCGGCCTCGTCCTTGGCGGTGCTGGCGAAGGCGGTCCACTCGATGCGTACGCGCTCGCCGTCGAAGGCGACGGTGCCGTCACCGGCGGACGCGCTGATCGGCACGTCGGGCCCGGGCAGCAGGTAGTCGTCCGTCGGCCCGCTGGGCGTCTGCCACGCGGCGAGCGCGTCGCGGATCTCGTCGGCGTAGTATTCGGCGGCGCCGGTGCGGCCCTTGGGAACGGCCAGGCGGTAGGGGTCGGCGGGGGCGGTCAGCGAGCCGGCGACCACGTCGGTCAGCGGGTCGGCGCCCCGGCGCAGCCGCAGCCGCAGGTGGCCGCCCTTGCGTGACGGCTCGAACGTCGCCCCGGCGACGGCCTCCAGCGGGACGACGAGCTCGCCGAGCGCCTTGCGCAGCTCGTGGACCTCGCGGCCGCTGCCCGGGACGATCCGGACCGTCTCTCCGTCGAACGTCCACGCCCCGTCGGGGACTGCGATCTCCGCCATGTCCTCCAGCGTAGTGGGCCAGAAAACATTCCGATAACAAGCCTTGACCGGCCAAAACACCACAAACTAACGTCTGCTGCATTCTATAGAAAGCAGAATGTGGAGGCGGTGGATGGACGCGACGGCACACGCGGCGATCGTCACCGACGTCGCGGGACCGGTGGACGTACGCGACTACCCGCTGCCCCGCCCCGGCCCCGGGGAGTTCGTCCTCAAGGTCGAGCTCTGCGGCATGTGCGGCACCGACGCGCACATCTACCGGGGCCGGCTGGCCAGCGTGCGCTTCCCCGCGCTGCTCGGCCACGAGATCGTCGGCACCCTCGCCGCCCTCGGCGAGGGTGTCACCACCGACCACGCCGGCCGGCCGGTGTCCGTCGGCGACCGCGTCGGCGTCTTCCCGTCCCTGAGCTGCGGCCGGTGCTACGACTGCCAGGTGCGGCGCCGGCCCGGCAACTGCCCCGACCGCCGCCCCTCCTACGGCTTCGCCTCGCCCGCCGACCGCCCGCCGCACCTCACCGGCGGCTTCGCCACCCACCTGTACGCCTCCAACGCGGGCACCGTGTTCTACCGGACCGGCCTGCCCCCCGAGGTGGCGGTGCTGCAGCAGCCCCTGTCCGTGGCGCTGCACGGCGTGGAACGTTCCGCGATCCGGATCGGCTCCACCGTCGTCGTCCAGGGCGCCGGCGCGATCGGCCTGATGGCCGTGGCCGCCGCCCGCACCGCCGGGGCCGCCCGGATCGTCGCCGTCGGCGCGCCGGGCGCCCGGCTGGAACTGGCCGCCCGCCTCGGCGCCGACGCCGTGGTCGGGCTCGGCGACGGCCCCGAGAAGCGCCGCCAGGAGATCTTCGACGCGCTCGGCCGCGACGGCGCCGACGCCGTCATCGGCACCGCGGGCTCGCCCGAGGCGTTCCGCGAAGCGCTCGGCCTGGTCGCCGACGGCGGCGTGCTCGCCGAACTCGGCAACTTCACCGACCGCGGCGCCATCCCCTTCAACCCGTACAGCGACCTGCTGAAGCGGGACATCACGATCGCCGGCGTGTACGGCGCCGGCCCCGACATGCAGCGCCGCTACCACGAGGCGCTGACCATCCTCGAACGCGGCGGCAGGCCGTACGAGCAGGTGGTGAGCCACCGCCTGCCGCTCGGCAGGGTCCGCGAGGCGCTCGAAGCCCTCGGCGGCGGCTACGCCCTCGACGGCAGGGACGTCGTCAAGCTCGCGATCGACCCCACCGCGTAAACCCCCATTTCCCCGGAGGAGAAGTCTTGAAAAGCACCCGCCTGGTCGCGGCCGTAGCCGTGCTCGGTCTGGCCGTCGCGGCCTGCGGCTCGTCGGCCGAGGAGGTCCCGGCAGACGGCGGCGGGCTCGGCACCGCGCAGCAGCCCGTGTCGATCCGCGTGATCGCCAACGACGCGTTCGCCAAGCAGTGGCAGGACAAGCTCGTGCCGGAGTTCAACAAGAAGTATCCGAACATCAAGGTCACCATCGACGGCATCCCGTACAACGACCAGCTCGCCAAGACCATGCTGGAGCTGACCGGCACCACCGCCACCTACGACGCGGTGCTCGCCGACGACCCGTGGATCCCGCAGCTCGCCAAGACCGGCGCCCTCTACGACCTCAAGGGCCAGGAGCTGGCCAAGTGGAACGACCCCGAGTACGACTGGGCCGACTTCCACGCGACGCCGCTCGCCGCGGGGGAGTGGGAGGGCAAGCAGTACGCGGTGCCCGTCCGCTCCAACCTGCTGCTGATGTTCTACAACAAGTCGCTCTACAAGAAGGCCGGGGTCGCCGAGCCGACCGACGAGACCACCTGGGAGCAGTACTTCGCGGACGCCCAGAAGCTCGTCCAGGACACCGACGGCGACGGCAAGACCGACTCGTGGGCCGTGGGCACGTACTTCACCAAGGACCCGCTGACCCCCACCGTGTGGCAGACCGTGCTCAACTCCGACGGTGGCAAGCTGCTCGACGACAAGATGCAGGTCGCCTTCGCCGGCGAGGCCGGGGTCAAGGCGCTGCAGACGCAGGTCGACCTGCTCAAGTACGCGCCTCCCGGGGCCTCCACCTACCAGTTCAACGAGCCGCTGGAGGCGTTCCGGCAGGGCAAGACGGCCACCATGTTCATGTGGGGCAGCGTCTTCAAGGGCACGGCCGTCGACAAGGAGACCACCACGCTGACCCCCGAGGAGGTCGGCATCACCACGATGCCCGCGGGCACCGCCGGGCCCGGCGCGCACCGCGGCATCTGGTCGGCGGGCATCTCCAAGAAGTCCGAGCACCCGGCCGCCGCCTGGACGTGGCTGCAGTGGGTGACCTCCAAGCAGGGTGAGCAGTTCGTCGGCAAGGAGTTCGGCACCTTCCCGGCGCGTAACTCCACCCTCGACGGCACCCCGCCCGCCGACTGGGCCGGGCCGGTCTACCAGGCGCTCAAGGACGGCTACGAGGTCGCGAGCAAGGGCCAGATGTGGCGGCCCAGGCTGCCCGAGTCCGACGCCGTCCAGCAGATCCTGGCGCTGCAGACCAGCCGGGCCATGTCCGGCCAGGCGACCTCCCAGCAGGCGATCGACCAGGCCGCGAAGGAGATCACCGAGCTGCTGAAGACCAAGGGCTACGGCCAGTGAGACGCGTGAGGCTGGGAGAGCCGGGCACCGCCTGGCTCTTCCTCACCCCGGCCCTGGTCCTGCTGGCGGGCATGCTGCTCTACCCGATCTTCTACACGCTCTGGGTGAGCATGTCCGACTTCGACCTGGCCACCTTCCAGCCGACGGGCTGGGTCGGCTGGCGCAACTACGAGGCGGTGCTGAACGACCCCGGCTTCCTGGAGTCGCTGCGGGTCACGGCCGTCTACCTGGTGATCGCGCTGCCGCTGCAGATGGTGCTCGGGTTCGCGATCGCGTTCCTGCTGAACGTGCCCTGGCGGGGGCGCGGGGTGCTGCGGGCGCTGTTCCTCATCCCGATGGTGGTGGCGCCGGTCGTCGCGGGCGGCGTCTGGCGGATGCTGCTCGACCCGCTCTGGGGCGTGGTCAACTACACGCTCGGGCTGGTCGGCATCGGGCCCGTCGAGTGGATCGGCGACCCGGTGCTCGCGATGGCCAGCGTGATCATCATCGACACGTGGCGGTGGACGCCGTTCGTGGTGCTGATCGCCTCCGCCGGGATCATGGCGCTGCCCGGCGACGTGTACGAGGCGGCCAAGTCCGACGGCGCCGGCCGGTGGGCCACGCTGCGGCACGTGACGCTGCCGCTGCTCGTGCCGGTGATGGCGGCGGCGTTCGTGGTGCGCTGGCTGGGCGCGGTCAAGATGTTCGACATCGCGCTGGCCGCCACCAAGGGCGGGCCAGGGAACGCGACGAACGTGGTCAACCTCTACATCTACGAGAAGGGGTTCAGGAGCCTGGAGTTCGGCTCGGCGTCCTCGATGGCCACGATCGTGCTCGTCGTCACGATGCTCATCACCTTTGTCCTGTTCCGCGTGAGCCGGCGTCTGGAGAACCGATGGTGAGAAGGTACGCGGCCATCGCCGGGGCGATCCTGGTGACGCTGGCCTTCCTGTTCCCCGTCCTCTACATGGTGAGCATCTCGTTCAAGCTGCCCAAGGACATCTTCACGGTGCCGCCCCGGTGGCTCGGCGAGTTCACGCTCGACAACTACGTCAGCTACTTCCACCAGGCGCGCATCCTGCCCCGGATCGTCAACACGATCATCATCGCGGTGGGCGCCTCGGCCATCTCCATGATCGCCGGCTCGATGGCCGGCTACGCGCTGTCGCGGATGAGGATGCGCGGCGCCGGCGTCGTCGGCGGGCTCATCCTCGCCTCCCGCGCGGTGCCGCCGATCGCGCTGGTCGTGCCGCTGTTCCTGGTCGCCCGGAAGCTCGGGCTCACCGACCAGTACATCACCGTCATCCTCGCGTACGTGACCTTCCTCGTGCCGTACGTGGTGTGGCTGATGCGGGCGTTCTTCCGCGGCCTGCCCAAGGAGCTGGAGGAGGCCGCGATGATCGACGGGTGCTCCCGGTTCGGCGCGTTCTTCCGCGTCATCGTGCCGACGAGCATCACCGGGCTGGTCTCGACGCTGATCTTCTGCATCATCCTGGCCTGGGAGGAGCTGCTGTTCGCGCTCATCCTCACCAACGACAGGGCGGTCACCATCCCGGTGGCGATCGCCGGCATCGCGGCCGACACCGAGAAGGGCGGGATGTGGGGGCCGCTGGCCGCGGTCGGCGTGCTCACCGTGCTGCCCGTCGTGGTGTTCGCGCTGCTCGTGCAGAAGTACCTGATCAAGGGTCTCGCGGACGGCGCGACCAAGGGGTGATGGGCCGATGAGGATCACAGACGTGCGCGCTCGCGTCATCGAGCTGCCCTACCCCCGGCCGTTCGTGCCGTCGTGGGCGCCGGAGGGCGCGCACCGGGCCATGTCGGCCGTCATCGTCGAGGTCGAGACCGACGAGGGCATCGTCGGCGTGTCCGGCGGCGACATGGGCCACGGCACCGGGCCGATGCTGCTGGAGGCGATCCGCGGCTGGATCCGGCCGCAGCTCGTGGGCCTGGACGCCTTCGCCACCACGCACGTCGCCAACCGGCTGCGGTACGTGGCCGAGTACGTCTTCCCGAGGCCGTGGGTCGTCGGCGTCGCCGTGTGGGACGCCGTCGGCAAGGCCTGCGGGCAGCCGCTGTACAAGCTGTGGGGCGGGCACGCGGGAGCCGTCCGCGCCTACGCGAGCTTCGGCGAGGTCCGCACCCCCGAGCAGCGGGTCGAGGACAGCCTCAAGGCCGTCGCCGCAGGGTTCCAGGGCATCAAGCTGCGCGTCCACGCCAGGACCATCGCCGAGGACGTGGCCCAGGTCGCCGCCGTGCGCGAGGCCGTCGGCCCCGGCGTGGCCCTCATGGTCGACGCCAACCAGGCCGCCGCCCGCTGGCGTTACGCCCCCGACGGCACCCGGCTGATCTGGGACTACGACCGGGCGCTCACCACGGCCAGGGAGCTGGCCGGTCTCGGCGTCGCCTGGCTGGAGGAGCCGCTGCCCCGGCACGACTACCGCACGCTGTGCGAGCTGACCGCCGCCTCGCCGATCCCGATCGCGGGCTGCGAGCACAACCGCGGCATCGGCCAGCTCGTGCGCATGCTGGAGGACGGCTGCTTCGACATCTTCCAGCCGGACGCGAATGAGAGCGAGGAGATCGGCGCGCTGCGCGACTTCGGCGCGATGGCCGCCGCCCGGCAGCGCAAGGTGATCCCGCACGCCTGGGCCACCGGCCTCGGCGTGGCCGGCAACCTGCAGCTCTGCGCCTCGCTGCCGAACTGCGACTGGCTGGAGTACCCCTACGATCCGCCGGTGATCGTCCCGGAGGTGTTCCACGCCATGCTGACCGAACCGCTGCTGCCCGATTCCTCCGGTCTCGTAGCCGTTCCGGAAGGACCCGGACTCGGTGTAGAGCTTGATCATGCGGCGATCGAGCCGCTCACCGTCCAGCGGGTCTGAAGGGCTCCCCACCATGGCCGAATCGCGTTCCCCGTTCCGCACCAAGGCGGATCTGGCCGCCGAGCACATCAAGCACCTGATCATGACCGGTGAGGCGCCTCCCGGCACGAAGATCACCACCCGGGTGGTGGCCGAGGCGGTCGGCATCAGCGAGACGCCCGTGCGCGAGGCCATCAAGCAGCTCTGCTCGGAGGAGTGGCTGGTCGAACGCCCGCACGTGGGCGCCGTCGTCGCCGCGTTCACCGTCGAGAACGTGCGCGAGCTCTACAGCGTGCGGGCCGCGCTCACCGCGCTCGCGCTGGAGCTGGACGGCCGCCCGCTGGCCGGCGAGCGGCTGGCCGAGGTCGACGCGGTGCTCGCCGAGTGCGAGATCGCCGTCGGCGCCGGTGACGTGGCCGCGTTCGCCCGGCTCAACCGGCGCTTCCACTCGCTGCTGTGCGACACCGAGAACAGCAAGCTCACCCACCGCATGCTGCAGGGCCTGTGGGCCAGGACGGAGACCGCCCAGCGCGGCTTCCGCCTGGTCCCGTGGCGGCTGCCCGAATCGCACGCCGAGCACGTCGCCATAAGGAACGCCCTGGTGGCCGGCGACATCTCGCTGGCCAGCGAGCTGCAGCACGCGCACGAGATGGCCGCCATGAAGGCGCTGATCGAAGGAATCCAGGAGACACATGGCTGACACACGACGGGCGCTCATCGGGGCCGACTGGCGGGAGGCCGGCGGCACGTTCACCGTGTACGCGCCCGCCACCGGCGAGCCGCTGGCCGAGGTCGCCGACTGCGGCCCGGAGCTGACCGGGCAGGCGATCGACGCCGCCTGCGCCGCGCTGCCGGGCTGGCGGGCCATGCCCGCGCACGAGCGGGCCGACCTCATGCGCGCCGCCGCCCGGGAGCTGGCGGCCCGCGCCGGCGCGATCGGCGCCGTCATGACGGCCGAGCAGGGCAAACCGCTCGCCGAGTCGACCGGCGAGGTGCTGTCCGGCGCCGACCACCTGCTGTGGGCCGCCGAGGAGACCCGCCGCCTCTACGGCGAGACCGTGCCGGGCGCGCACGCCGACAACCGGATCTGGCTGCTGCCCGAGCCCGTGGGCGTGGTCGCCGGCATCACGCCGTGGAACTTCCCCGTCTCGATGATCACCCGCAAGCTCGGCCCGGCGCTCGCCGCGGGCTGCACGGTCGTGCTCAAGCCCGCGGAGCTGACCCCGCTGTCGGCCGTCGCCGTCGCCGAGGCGTTCGTCGCCGCCGGGCTGCCGCCGGGCGTGTTCAACCTGGTCACCACGTCGCGCCCGGCCGCGTTCGGGGCCGCCGTGATGGCCGACCCGCGCGTGCGCAAGGTGTCGTTCACCGGCTCCACCGAGGTCGGCAGGGAGCTGATCAGGCAGAGCGCCCACGACGTCAAGCGGCTCAGCGTCGAGCTGGGCGGGCACGCGCCCGTGCTCGTCTTCCCCGACGCCGACCCGGTGGCCGCCGCGCGGGCCGTGGCCCGCAGCAAGTTCCTCAACGCCGGCCAGGCGTGCACCTCGCCCAACCGGATCTTCGTGCACTCCTCGCTGAGCGCCGCCTTCACCGCCGAGCTCGTCCGGCAGGCCGAGGCCGCCGAGCTGGGCCCGCTCATCGACGAACGGGCCGTCGCCAAGGTGGCCAGGCACGTCGAGGACGCCCTGGCCCACGGCGCGAAGGCGCTGACCGGCGGGGTCCGCCCCGGCGGCGCTGGAACGTTCTACCCGGCGACCGTGCTCGGCGGCGTCACCGAGGACATGCTCGTCTGCCGCGAGGAGACGTTCGGGCCGGTCGCCCCGGTGCTGGAGTTCGACGACTGCGACACGGTCGTCGAACGCGCGAACGCGACCCCGTACGGGCTGACCGCCTATGTGTGGACCAACGACCTGAGCAGGACCGTCCGGGTGGCCGAGGAGCTGCAGTTCGGCATGGTCACCGTCAACGGCGGGCCGCTCGCGCCGCCGCAGGCGCCGTTCGGCGGCGTGAAGAGCAGCGGCTACGGCCGCGAGGGCGGGCACCACGGGGTGGCCGACTACCTGGAGTACAAGTACCTCAGCATCGGGCTGGGGCGATGACGGAGAGCACGATGAACACGAGCCCGCGCGCGGTCGCCGAGCGCGAGATCACCAGCCGGGTCGACCTGTGCCTGCCCGACGGGCGGCTCAACCCCGCCGCCGTCGGCTGGAGCCGCACCCCGCTGCACCGCGCCAACATCCGAGGCTGGGGCCGCACCATGCGCTGGGACTACTGGTGCGTGACCAGTCCCGGCCAGGTGTTCGCGTTCAGCGCCAGCAGCCTCGACTACCTGGCGGGCGAGTCGGCGTTCTTCCTGGACCGCCGCACCGGCGAGCAGGTGACCAGCAAGGGCCTGCTCGTCCCGGCCCGGGGCGTGTCGTTCTCCGCGCGCAGCGGCGAGGGCAGCGTCCGCATCGGCGCGGGTCCGGTGCGGATCAGCGTGGACGAGACCGCCGACGGCACCCGGCTGCGGCTGAAGTCCGCCGAGATGGAGGCCGACCTGCTCGTGCACCGGGTGCCGGGCCGCGAGAGCCTGTCGCTGGTGGTGCCGTGGAGCACCCGCCGCTTCCAGTACACGGTCAAGGACGTGGGCCGCCCCGCCGAGGGCACCGTGCGCGTCAACGGCAGGACGTACGCCTTCGCCGCCGGCGACGCGCTGGCCACGCTCGACCTCGGCCGGGGCCGCTGGCCCGGCGAGATCCTGTGGAACTGGGGCGCCGCCTCGGGCCGCCCCGGAGGCCGGGACGTGGCCGTGCAGCTCGGCGGCAAGTGGACCGACGGCACCGGCAGCGTCGAGAACGCGCTCATCCTCGACGGCCGGGTGCACAAGATCAGCGAGGAGCTGGTCTGGCGCTACGACACCACCGACTGGAACGCGCCGTGGCGCATCACCGGTGACCGGGTGGACCTGGAGTTCGTCCCCGAGCACGTCCGCGAGGCCGACATCAAGCGCGCCCTCTACATGCGCACCCGGGAGGCCCAGGCGTTCGGCCACTACCGGGGCACGGTGGTGGCCGACGACGGCGAGGTCGTGGAGATCTCCGGCCTGTACGGATGGGCCGAAGAGGTCTACCGCCGCTGGTGACGACACCCCCGGCCGAGGGGAGGCCGTGGGCGGGGGGTCAGGTGAGGGTGAGGCGGGCCAGGCGGTTGCGGACGCCGTCGAAGTGGGCGATGACGGCCGTGACCGCCGCCGGCTTGTCGGCCGCCTGGACCGCCACGTAGATGTCGCGGTGGCGGCGGGCGACGTCGGCGGGGGACTCGTCCGGGGCGCCGAGATGGTCGCGCAACTGGTGGTAGACGTCCCAGAACGCGCCGAGGAGCTGGCTGACGACGGGGTTGCCGAGCGGCCGGTAGAGCAGGTCGTGGAAGAGCCGGTCGGTCTCGGGGGAGATGTCGTCCACCAGCGCCTCGGCCTCCATGCGGGCCATGACGTCGGCGACGGCGGTGAGGTCGGCGGCGTCGCCCAGGTCGATGAGCCGCTGGACCAGGCCGACTTCGAGGATCTCGCGGATCTCGATGAGGTTGGCCAGGGCGTTGCGGCCGTTCTGGAGCGTGATGCGGCTGTGGAAGGTCAGCTCGTCGACTAACCCGGCGAGCGACATGCGGCCGACGAACATGCCGAAGCCGTGGCGGATGTCGACGATGCCGACGGCTTGCAGGGCCTTCAGCGCTTCCCTGACCGAGTTGCGGCTGATGCGCAGTTCTTCCATCAGCTCGGATTCGGTGGGCAGGGGGTCGCCCGCCTTGAGCCCGCGCTTGAGGATGAGCTCCTTGACGCCCTCCTGGGCCTCGACGGCACGGCTGAGCCGTGAGCGCGGGGCAGTGGTCATGAAAGATCCCTTCTCTGCGGACTGGTGCGTAACATTCCGGAAACCTCCTGTTGACCGCAACCAGGCCTCGCATCTAGCGTCCACCTTACGCAAAAGATAGGACATGGGATGTCCCACGTTCTACGTTGGGCTACCCCCCGGGAGGCATCCGTGAGCCCTGAGTTCAGCCGCCGCGACTTCTTGCGTTACAGCGGAGCGACAGGGGCGGCCGCGATCATCGCGTCCACTCTGGCCGCCTGCAGCGGAGGCCCGGCTTCGACCGGCTCGGTCGGCGCGGGATCCAACAAAGACCTGATCACCGCCGTCATCGGCTACGGCAACGACCAGAGCTGGGACCCGACGCAGACCGCCTCGGCCTTCGCCATGGCCGGCATCACCCACATCTACGAGGGCCTGCTCGACACCGACCCCATCACCCGCGAGCCGTACCCGGCGCTGGCCACGGCGCTGCCCGACGACCTGAACGCCACCACGTGGAAGTTCACGCTGCGCGAGGGCGCCAAGTGGCACGACGGGCAGCCGGTCACCGCCGACGACGTGGTGTTCACCTTCGAGCGGGTGCTCGACCCCGAGGCCAACGTGCTCGTCGGCAACTTCTTCCGCTCCTGGCTGGAGGAGGTCAAGAAGGTCGACGACCGCACGGTGGAGCTCGTCTTCAAGTTCGCCTTCCCGGACGCGGCGCCCCGGCTCACCATCGCCAAGATCATGCCGAAGCACGTCTTCTCCCAGCCGGGAGCGTGGGACCAGGCCAAGAGCGGCAAGGCCGTCGGCTCGGGCCCGTACCGGATGACCGCGCACAACCCCAAGTCCAACACCTCGTTCGAGGCGTTCGACGGCTATAACGGGCCCCGGCCCGCGACGGTCAAGCAGATGAACTGGCTGACGATCGTCGACGCGGCCGCCCGGGTCGCGAAGATCTCCGGCGGATCGGCGGAGGCGCAGATCGCCGACAACATCCCGTACGCCAACGTCGACCAGCTCAAGCAGCAGGGGCTGACGGTCGAGGGCGGCGCGGGCATGAACCACATGTTCCTGATGTTCAACACGGGCACCAAGCCGTTCGACGACGTGCGCGTACGGCAGGCGCTGCACTACGCGATCGACAAGAAGAAGATGATCGACGTGGCGCTCAAGGGCCACGGCACCGCCTCCAGCTCCTTCCTCAACGAGGGGCACCCCGACCACAAGCGGGCCGCGGTCGTCTACGACTACGACCCGGACAAGGCCAAGGCGCTGCTGAAGGAGGCCGGGGTCAGCAACCTGACGGTCAACCTCATGGCCGTCAACGTGAGCTGGATCGCCGACTGCCTGCCGACCATCGCCGCCTCGTGGGAGGCGATCGGCGTCAAGACGACGCTGGAGCCGCAGGACACGGCGGCGCTGTTCACCAAGATGGACCAGTTCCAGGACTACCAGGTGGTCGCGGCGGCCTCCAACCCCAACCAGTTCGGCATGGACGCCGACCTGATCCTGCGTTACAACTTCGTCGAGGGCGGGCTGTGGATGAAGTACGCCCACTTCGACGGCAGCAAGGACGCCAAGGCCCTGTTCGCGATGATGGACGAGGCCACCAAGGAGCCGGACAAGGCAGCCAAGGCCGCCAAGGTCCAGAAATATCTGGACGTCATCGCCGAGCAGGCCGTCCTCTACCCCGTCGTCCACACCGAGCTGATGACCGCCTGGGACCCCAAGAAGGTCTCCGGCGTCCGGGCGCAGGCATACCCCGGCATCAACCTGCTCCAGGCCAAGCGCACCTGAGCCGCCATGATCCTGATCGCCAGAATGCTCGCGCGGCGGGTGCTGATCCTGGTCCCGCTGGTGCTCGGCGTCGTCGCGTTCGTGTTCATCGTGATGCGCTTCTCCAACAGCAAGCCGGAGTACGCCTACTTCCAGGGCGCGAACCCGACCGCCGAGCAGATCCGCCAGTTCCAGCTGGAGAACGGCCTGCTGGACCCGCTGCCGCTGCGATACGTCCGATTCGTCGGCGACCTGCTGCAAGGGGACATGGGCACCAGCGTGCTCACCAAGAAGCCGGTGATCGAGTCGATCGCCACGGCGCTGCCGCTGACGCTCCAGCTCACGTTCCTGGGCCTGGCGGTCGGGATCGTGCTGTCGCTGGTGTTCGGCGTCGCCGGCGCGCTGTTCCGCGACCGCTGGCCGGACCAGGTGATCCGCATGGTGTCGCTGGTCGGCGTGGCGGCCCCGTCGTTCTGGCTGGCGCTGCTCATGATCCAGTGGCTGGCGGTGGGCGAGGGCCTGTTCCCGACAGGCGGCTACATCAACCCGGCCGACTCCTTCGGCGGCTGGCTGCGCTCGATGACGCTGCCCGCCCTGTCACTGTCGCTGCCGATCGCCGCCCAGCTCATCCGCATCATCCGCACCTCGATGGTGGAGGAGCTGGACCGCGACTACGTCCGCACCGCGATCGGCAGCGGCCTGCCGCCGATCGTCGTCGTCGGCCGCAACGTGCTGCGCAACGCGCTCATCAACCCGCTGACCGTGCTCGGCCTGCGCATCGGCTACCTGATCGGCGGCACCGTCGTCATCGAGACGATCTACGGGCTGCCCGGCATGGGCCAGCTCATGATCAACGCGGTGCGTGACGGCGACCCCGCCGTGGTGCAGGGCGTGGTGCTGACCATCGCGGTCGGCTTCATGGTCGTCAACCTCGTGGTCGACGTCCTCTACCTGCTGGTCAACCCCCGGCTCAGGAGTGCCGCATGAGACGAGGACTGGCGGAACGCCTGTCGAGGCCGGGCGTGGGATTCAGGAGGCTGCCGCCGCTGTCGTGGCTGGCCGTCGGCATCGTGGTCGTCGTCGTGCTGGCGGCGCTGTTCGCGCCGCTTCTCGCCCCGTACTCGCCGTACTTCCAGGCCACCACCGGCGGCGGCCCGTCGGCCGAGCACTGGATGGGGCTCGACAGCGCCAACCGCGACATCCTGTCCAGACTGCTGTACGGGGCCCGCTGGTCGCTGATCATCGGCCTGGGCGCGACCGGCCTGGCGCTGGTCGCCGGGGCCGTGATCGGCGCGGTCGCGGCCACCTCCCGCCGGGCCGTCGACGAGACCATCATGCGGCTGCTCGACGTCATCATGGCCTTCCCCGGCATCGCGCTGGCCGCGGTGCTGGTGGCGGTGTTCGGCGGCAGCATCCCGGTGCTGGTCATGGCCATGGCGTTCCTCTACATGCCGTCCGTGGCCCGGGTCGTGCGCGCCAACGTGCTGGCCCAGTACGGCGAGGACTACGTCGCCGCCGAACGCATCATCGGCGCGCGCACCCCGCACATCATCATCAAGCACGTCGCGATCAACTGCGCCGCCCCGGTACTGGTCTTCTGCACGGTGATGGTGGCCGACGCGATCGTGTTCGAGGCGTCGCTGTCGTTCATCGGCGCCGGCGTGCGCCCGCCCGACCCGTCGTGGGGCAGCGTCATCGCCGACGGCAAGAACCTGGTGCTGCTCGGCGGCTGGTGGGCCACGGTCTTCCCCGGCCTGCTCATCCTGATCACCGTGCTGGCGCTGAACATCCTGTCCGAAGGCATCTCCGACGCCTGGGCCGCCCCGGCCGCCCGCAAGAGCGCCGTCCGCAAGGACGACGACGCCTTCGAGCAGGCCCGGCCCGGCTCCGGCGAGATCGTCGAACTGCCCGGCCTGGCCGAGGCCGCGCGCCGGCTCGCCGAACGGGCCCGCCCGCTGCCGGCCGGCCCGCCGATCCTGTCGGTCACCGACCTGCGCATCGGCTTCGACGCCGGGGTGGACATCGTCGACGGCATCTCCTTCGATGTGCGGCCCGGCGAGGTCCTGGGCCTGGTCGGCGAGTCGGGCTGCGGCAAGTCGCTGACGGCGCTGACCGTCATGGGCCTGCAACCGGCGAACGCCCGCGTCAGCGGCGAGATCGTCTTCGACGGGCAGCACCTGCTGACGATGCCGCGCAAGGCGCGCAGGAAGCTGCTCGGCCACGACATGGCGATGATCTACCAGGACGCGCTCTCCTCGCTGAACCCGGCCATGACCATCAAGGCCCAGCTCAAGCAGGTCTGCCGGCGCGGCGGCCGGCGCACCCCCGCCGAGCTGCTGGAACTCGTCGGCCTGGACGCGCGCCGCACGCTGACGTCCTACCCGCACGAGCTGTCCGGCGGGCAGCGGCAGCGGGTGCTGATCGCGATGGCGCTGTCGCGCGAGCCCAAGCTGATCGTCGCCGACGAGCCCACCACCGCGCTCGACGTGACCGTCCAGGCGCAGGTCATCGAGCTGCTGCTGAAGCTGCGCGAGGAGCTCGGGTTCGCGCTCATCCTCGTCTCCCACGACCTGGCGCTGGTCGCCGACGTCACCGACCGGGTGGTCGTCATGTACGGCGGCCAGATCGTGGAGACCGGCGTCACCGCCGAACTCGTCGGAGCGCCGGCCCACCACTACGCCCGCGGACTCCTCGGCTCGGTGCTGTCGCTGGAGTCGGGGGCCGAACGGCTCACGCAGATCCGCGGCGTGGTGCCCTCGCCCGCCGACTTCCCGGCGGGCTGCCGGTTCGCCGACCGGTGCCCGATGGCCTCCGAGGTGTGCCGTACGGACGCGCCCGTGCTGACGGGCGACGACCGCAGGCACACGGTGGCCTGCCATCACCCGGCCGTGGTCCTCACCGGAAGCCAGCAGGGGAGCGAGCAGCATGCTTGAGCTGAAGGACGTGCACGTCGTGCACAAGGCGCGCTCGGGCGGCCTGTTCTCGCGCGACCGGGTCCACGCCCTCACCGGCGCGGACCTCGTGGTCGGCGCGGGCGAGACCGTCGGCGTCGTGGGCGAGTCCGGCTGCGGCAAGTCCACGCTGGCCAAGGTGCTGGTCGGGCTGCAACGGCCGACCTCCGGGACGGTGTCGTTCCGGGGCCGCGACCTGTGGGGGCTGAAGGAGTCCGAACGCCGCTCGCTCATCGGCACCGGCGTCGGCATGGTCTTCCAGGACCCGTCCACCGCGCTGAACCGGCGGCTGCCGGTCCGCCAGGTGCTGCGCGACCCGCTCAACGTGCACCGGCGCGGCACTCCGGCCCAGCGTGACGCCCGCGTGCGCGAGCTGCTGCAGCTCGTCGGGCTGCCCTCAGGCGCCGCCGACGCGCTGCCCAGCCAGCTCTCCGGCGGGCAGCGGCAGCGGGTGGCCGTCGCCCGCGCGCTCGCCCTGGAGCCGGAGCTGATCGTCGCCGACGAGCCGACCAGCGCGCTCGACGTGTCGGTGCGGGCGCAGATCCTCAACCTGCTGCTCGACCTGAAGGAGCGGCTGGGGCTGGCCCTGGTGTTCGTCTCGCACGACATCCAGACGGTCCGCCGGATGAGCGACCGCGTCGTCACCATGTACCTGGGCCGCATCGTCGAGCAGACGCCCGCCGAGGCGCTCCCGCTCGGCGCGCGGCACCCGTACACCCGGGCCCTGTTCTCGGCCACGCCGGGCCTGATCTCACCGATCAACCCGATCCCGCTGGTCGGCGCGGTGCCGTCGGCGACCAGGCCGCCGAGCGGCTGCCCGTTCCGGACCCGCTGCTGGCGGGCCGACGACGCGTGCGCGGCCGCCTGGCCGGCCGCCGTCACCGACGCCGACCACCTCTACCACTGCCACCACCCGGTGGCGGCCGGCGCCACCGACCTCGAACTGATTCAGGAGCGTGTATGACCCCCCTCACCGGAGTGATTCCCCCGGTTTGCACACCGTTGACCCCTGGGGGTGAGGTGGACGCCCGGTCGCTGACGCGGCTGGTGGACCATCTGCTGGAGGGCGGCGTGGACGCGCTGTTCGTGCTGGGGTCGTCCTCCGAGGTGGCCTACCTGACCGACGCGCAGCGCCGGGTGGTGCTCGACACGGTGATCGGGCACGTGGGCGGCCAGGTGCCGGTGCTGGCCGGGGTGATCGACATGACCACGCCCCGGGTGCTGGAGCACGCCGCCGTCGCGGCGGCGGCCGGGGCGTCCGGGCTGGTGGCGACGGCGCCGTTCTACACGCGCACCCATCCGGTGGAGATCGCCACGCACTTCCGCACGCTCGCGGCACGCGGCGGGCTGCCGGTGTACGCCTACGACCTGCCCGTGTCGGTGCACACCAAGCTGAGCGCCGAGCTGCTGCTGGAGCTGGCCGCCGACGGGTCGCTGGCCGGGGTGAAGGACTCCAGCGGCGACGACGGCGGGCTGCGGCGGCTGATCCTCGGCAGGCGGCCGCCGTTCAGCGTGCTCACCGGGTCGGAGCTGACCGTGGACAGCGCGCTGTGGATGGGCGCCGACGGCGTGGTGCCGGGCCTGGGCAACGTGGACCCGCACGGCTACGTGAACCTGGTCCGCGCGGCCGGGCAGGGCGACTGGGAGGCGGCCAGGCGGGAGCAGGAGCGCCTGGTCAGGCTGTTCGAGATCGTCCAGGTGGGCGGCTCGCGGATGGGCGGCAGCTCGGCGGGGCTGGGCGCGTTCAAGGCGGCCCTGCACCTGCGCGGCATCATCGACCACCCGGCCACGGCGGTCCCGCAGGTGCCGCTGAACGAGGACGAGACCGGCCGGATCGGCAAGCACCTGGCGGCGGCCGGTCTGCTGTAGGGGCTATCTGCTGACGCCGTCGCCCTGCCCGGTCAGCAGGCGCAGGTCGTCGCGGCGGGGCAGGCTCTCCCAGTCGCCCTGCGAGGTGACGGCGAACGCGCCGGCGGCGCACGCCATGTCGAGCCGCCGGTCCGGCGGGGCGTCGTCGAGCAGTCCCGCCAGCCATCCGGCGGCGAACCCGTCGCCGGCGCCGACCGGGTCGACCTCGGTGACCCGGTACGGCTCGGCCCGGCGCAGCACGCCGCCGGACAGCTCCAGCGCCCCGCGCGCGCCGAGCTTGACGAGCACGTGCGCGGGGCCGAGCGCGGCCAGCGCCCAGGCGAGCTCCTCGGGGCCGCCCGCCGTGTCGGGGCCGGTGACGAGGCGGCCCTCGGCCTCGGTGGCGAACAGCACGTCCACGTCGCCGACGGTCTCGCGCAGCCAGGCGCCTGCCTCCTGCGGGGTCCACAGCGCGCGGCGGTAGTTGACGTCCAGCGACACCGTCACCCCGGCGTCCCGCGCCAGCTTGACGGCATGGCGTACGGCCTCGCGGGCGGTCGCGGACAGGGCGGGGGTGATCGCGGAGACGTGCAGCACCCGGGCGGCCCGGACGAGCGACGGGTCGAGGTCGTCGGGGGAGAGGCGGGACCCGGCGCTGCCGGTCCGGTAGTAGCTGACGTCGATGTGGTCGGCCGTGCGCCTGCCCTTGATCATCAACCCGGTCGGCGCGCCGGGGTCGGGGACGGCGCGCACGTCGACGCCCTCACCGGCCAGCGTCGAGCGGATCAGGTCGCCGAACTCGTCGGCGCCGACGCGCCCGATCCAGCAGGCCGGATGGCCCAGCCGCGCCACGCCGATCGCCACGTTGGACTCCGCCCCGCCCAGTCCCAGGTCGAAGTCCCGGGCGAAGCGCAGCGGCCCCGTGCGGCGGGCCGCGAACAGCGCCATGGTCTCGCCGAAGGTCACCAGTCCGGTCATCGCGTGGAGCCCAGCTTTCTCGAGATGCGCGCCGCCGCCCCCGCCACCAGCGGCCCCAGCTCGCGCACCCGCGCGGCGGTGATCCGCGAGGTGAGGCCGGAGACGGAGATGGCGGCGGTGACGGCGTCGTGGTGGTTGAAGATCGGCGCGCCGACGCAGCGCACCTCTGGTTCGTTCTCCCGATCGTCGACGGAGTAACCGCGCCTGCGCACGTTCGCCAGCTCGGCGCGCAGCCGGGCCGGGTCGGTGATCGTGTGCGGGGTGGCCTCGGGCAGGCCGGCGGCGACGACCTCCTCGACGGTCTCCTCGGGCTGCCAGGCCAGGATCGCCTTGCCGACGGCGGTGGAGTGGAGCGGGCCGCGGCTGCCGATGCGGGAGGCCATGCGGACGTTGGCCTGGTTCTCCACCTTGTCGATGTAGACGACGTGCGGCGGGTCGTAGACGACCAGGTGGACGGTCTCGCGCACCTCGCTCATGAGCCGGTGGGATTCCTCGGCGGCGACGGCGCGCAGGTCGAGCGACGACAGGTAGGACTGGCCGAGCCGGAGTGAGCCGTGGCCGAGCCGGTAGGCGCCGGTCTTCCTGTCGCGCTCCAGCAGGCGGGCGTCGACGAGCGGCGCGGCCAGCCGCAGCACGGTGCTCTTGGGCAGGCCGACGGCCTCGGCGAGCTGGGTCAGCGTGAGCCCGCTGTGGTCACGCACGTGCTCCAGCACCACCAGGGCGCGTCTGAGCGAGGCGGACTGGTTGCGTTCGGGCACACGCGCCAGCCTACGACAGGTTTCGGTTTTGCAACACAGCGTTGTGCAATGCAGAACAACTCCGACAGTCACTTCCCAGCTACCCGCCGCCTTCCTACTGTCACGGCGAGGAGGTAATAGTGAGGTTTCTTTACTGTGCTGCCGCCCTCGTGGTGCTGACGGCCTGCGCGCCGTCCACGGCGCCGGCGACCGGCGGCGGCGACGAGAAGACCGGAACCCTGCGCGTGTGGCTGTTCGACGAGCCGAACCGCGCCCCCAAGGACAAGGTCGTCCAGGAGGCGGTCAAGGAGTTCACCGCCGCCCATGACGGCGTCCAGGTCGAGATCACCTACATCCCCACCACGCCCGCCCGGCACGAGAAGTTCAAGGGCGCCTTCAACGACCCCGCCAGCGCGCCCGACGTGGCCGAGTACGGCAACACCGACCTGGCCGAGTACGCCGCCGCCGGCGGCTTCACCGACCTGACCGCCGACCTGCAGGGCCAGGACATGACCGCCGAGCTGCTCCAGTCGGCGTCGGTCGACGGCAAGCAGTACGGGCTGCCGTGGTTCATCGGCATCCGCTCCCTCTACTACCGCACCGACGTCTTCAGCGAGCTCGGCCTCCAGCCGCCCACCTCCATCGAGGAGCTCACGGCCGCCGCCCGCACCGTCCGCAAGAAGAAGCCCGAGCTGTACGGCATCGCGGTCGGCGGTGAGTACACCTTCGGCGCCCTCCCGTTCGTGTGGGCCGCGGGCGGCGACATCACCAGCCTCGACGGCCCCGAAGCGCGCAAGGGCGTCAAGGCGTACACCGACCTGCTGTCCGACGACGTCTGCCCGCCGCAGGCGTGCGCCTCGCTCACCGGCGGCAAGACCGTCGAGCTGTTCGCCAGCGGCAAGGCCGCGATGGGCATCCTCGGCAACTTCAACCGCTCGGCCGTCGACGCGGGCGCCGCCGCCAGCAAGTACGCGGTCGTGCCGCTGCCCGGCTTCGACAAGGGCTCGCTCGCGCCCGCGTTCGCCGGCGGCAACAACCTCGGCGTGCTCAAGAACGCCAAGCACCGCTCGCTGGCCGTCGACTTCGTCAAGCTCCTGGGCGGCAAGGCGTACCAGGTCAAGATGTACGAGGCGATGGGCAACCTGCCGACGCTGACCTCGGCCCGTACCGAGGTGGCGGGCAAGGAGCCGTTCCTCAAGCCGTTCCTGGACACGGTCGCGGCGGGGACGAAGTTCGTGCCCATCGACCCGGCCTGGGTGAAGATCGACAACGGCAAGGTCATCCCGACGATGCTGCAGAAGGTCGCGACAAGCCAGTCCAGCGTGGACGAGGCGACCACCGAGGCCGCCACCGCGGTCAAGGCAGCGTTCGGCCGCTCGTGAGGCGCGCACGGCCCTGGCTCTACCTGCTGCCCGCCGCGGCGGTGCTCGTCCCGCTGTTCGGCTACCCCGTCTACATGCTGGGGCTGCTGTCGGTGTTCGACTACCGCCAGGCCCAGGTCAGCGGCGGGCAGCCGACCACGTTCGTCGGGGCCGGGAACTACGCGGACGTGCTCGGCGACCCCCGGTTCTGGCAGGTGCTGCTGCAGACCGTGGGGTTCGCCGCGGCGCTCGTCGTCGCCACGCTGGCGGTGGGCGCGGCGCTCGCCGTGCTGCTCACCCGCGTCTCGCCGATCCCCCGGGCGGCGCTGTCGCTGGCGGCGCTCGGGGCGTGGGCGGCCCCGGCGATGACCGGGTCCACGGTGTGGATGTTCCTGTTCGACGCCGACCTCGGGCTGGTCAACCAGACGCTCGGCATCGAAGGGTTCAACTGGTTCTACGACAAGTGGGTGACGTTCGGCGTCGTCGGCGCCACCGTCGTGTGGCACTCCTTCCCGCTGGTCATGCTGACCCTCTACGCGGGCATCCAGGCCATCCCCGGCTCGGTGCTGGAGGCGGCCTCGCTCGACGGGGCCTCGGCGTGGCACGCGTTCTGGCGGGTGATGGTGCCGATGCTGCGGCCCCTCATCACCATCGTGGTCATCCAGTCGATCATCTGGGACTTCAAGATCTTCACTCAGATCTACGTGATGACCAACGGCGGCGGCATCGCCGGGCAGAACTCGGTGCTCAACGTCTACGCCTACCAGACCGCCTTCGGGTCGTCGGAGTACGGGCTCGGCTCGGCGATCGGCGTGATCATGACGCTGATCCTGCTGGTGATCACCCTGTTCTACATCCGCGCGCTCTATCGCACGGGGGAGAGGCTGTAGATGCGACACGTGGCCAACACCGTGGCGCTGGTCGTGGCGTTCCTGACGGCGTTCCCGCTCTACTGGATGGTCGTCTCGGCGCTCAAGCCCGCCGGGGAGATCCAGTCGCTCGACGTCAAGCCGTGGACGCTCAACCCGACCCTCGAGCACTTCACCCGGGTGATCACCGGGGAGGGGTTCGGCCGCTACTTCGTCAACAGCGCCATCGTCGCGCTCTCGGTCGTCGTGCTGTCGGCGCTCGTGGCGTTCCTGGCGGCCGTGGCCGTGACCCGGTTCCACTTCCGGTTCCGGACCACGGTGCTGATCATGTTCCTGATCGCCCAGATGGTGCCCGTCGAGGCGCTGACGATCCCGCTGTTCTTCGTCGTGCGGGACCTGGGGCTGCTCAACACGCTGGGCTCGCTGGTGCTGGTGCACCTGGCGTTCTCGCTGCCGTTCGCGATCTGGATGATGCGCGGGTTCGTCGCCGCCGTGCCGGAGGCGCTGGAGGAGGCGGCGATGATCGACGGGGCCGGGCGCGCCACGATCCTGTGGCGGGTGCTGTTCCCGCTGGTCGCGCCCGGGCTGGTGGCGACCAGCGTGTTCTCCTTCATCACCGCCTGGAACGACTTCATCTTCGCCAGGACGTTCATCATCTCGGCCAAGGACAGCCAGACCCTGCCCGCCGCGCTGCTCGTCTTCTTCAAGCCGGACGAGAACGACTGGGGCGGGATCATGGCGGCCTCGACGCTGATGACGATCCCGGTGCTGATCTTCTTCGTGGGGGTGCAGCGGAAGCTGGTGTCAGGACTTGGAGGGGCCATCAAAGACTGAGATTTCATGCTTGTCGCCGGGGGCCAGGAACTCCAGCAGCCGCAACCCCTCCTCGGCCACCGCGTCCAGGTCCTTGATCGGCGTCCACTGGTGGACACCCAGCGTGGACACCTTCCCGGCCCTGGTCACCGTCCAGTCCCCGGCGGTGACGCCGTCGACCAGGATGACCCGGGGCATCACGTTCGTGCCCATGAAACCGCCCAGCGCGGCGAACCCCGCCTCCGTGATGACCCGGGACCGGTCGGCATGCGACAGGAACAGGTTGTCGAAGTCGTACATCAACCGCACCGGCGCCGGAACCTCCGGCGACGGGCGTTCGGCGTCCGGCAGGTCGTACAGGGTCCGGCCCTGCTCGTCGCGGAACCGTACGAGATCCATCGACTCCACCACCTCGCCCAGCCGGGTCAGGCCCGACCACGTCTGCGCGTCCATCACCGTCGCCGGGCCGAACGCCCGCAGATAGCGCGTGACCAGCTCGGCGGGCGTCATCGCCGGCGCATCGAAGCCGAGCCACGACTCCGCGCTCGTGTGCGCGATCGGGCCGCTCCTGCCCCACAGGCCGCGCGGCGGCACCTGCACCAGCGGCACCAGCCAGCGCACCACCTGGCTCAGCGCGTGCGGATCCTCACCCGGCCACCGCTCCGCCAGCGCCCTGCCCAGTGCCGCGAACGTCATCGGCTCCGCCTCCACCAGCTCCCGCCCGTACGCGGCCAGCTCGGCCAGGTCCACGTCGCCGAGCTTCCTGACGAACGTCGACCTGGTCATCCGCTCGGTCACCACCTGGAGCAGCGGCCGCATCGCCAGGCAGTCGCGGGCCGTCACCAGGTGGATCGTCGAACGCTGCAACGCCAGCCGGACCAGCGCGCGCGACTCCAGCAACGCCGACGCCTCCGCCGCCCGGAACCCCTCGATGCGGTTCCACAGGCCGGTGTACCAGGTGTGCGGCGTCTGCGCCTGCAAACCGCCCACCCGCTCCACGACGTCCGTCACCGGCAGCTCGGCGCGGGACAGGAGAAGCTGGCGGTCGAGGGTGGCCCGGTTGAGCGCCCTGCTGGTGAGGAGAGGGTTCATGCGCACCACGGTAGGGGCTATCGCGGCAGGTCCCGTGCCGCGATAGCCCCAGCGGAACCGGCGGGAGACGCCGGGCTGTGGTCTGCCCTCCCCAACGGGAGTATGCGCCCGAACCCGACCGGCTTCCAGGCTCCCCGGCAACCTGGAAAAGTAGGACCGGTGCTGACATTCCAGGTCCTGGGACCGCTCGCCGCCCGCCTCGGCGGCGAGCCGGTCGCGCTGGGCAGGCCCCGGCAGCGCTCGGTGCTCGGCCGCCTGCTCGCGGCGGGCGGCCAGGTGGTGCCGGTCGAACGGCTCATCGACGACCTCTACGCCGAGGAGGCGCCGCCCAGGGCGCTCGCCGCCGTCCAGTCGTACGTGTCCAACCTGCGCCGGGCCCTCGAACCCGGCCGCCCGCCCCGCTCCCCGGCCCAGGTGCTCGTCACCCAGCCGCCCGGCTACGCGCTGCGGCTCCCCGCCGAAGCGGTCGACGCCTGGCGGTTCGAAGCCCTCGTCGGCGACCCGGAGGCCGGGCCAGAACCGCTCGCCGAGGCGCTCGCCCTGTGGCACGGGCCCGCCTACCAGGAGTTCGCGGGCTCCCACTGGGCCGACGCGGAGGCCGCCCGGCTGGAGGAGCTGCGGCTGACCGCCAGGGAACGGCACGCCGGCGCCGTCCTCCGGCTCGGCGGGGCGGCCCGCGTCATCCCCGACCTGGAACGGCTGGCCGGCGAGCACCCGCTGCGCGAAGGCGCCTGGGCGCTGCTGGCCCGGGCCCTCTACCGGTGCGGCCGCCAGGGCGACGCCCTCGGCGCGATCCGCCGCGCCCGCGCCGTCCTGGCCGACGAACTCGGCGTCGACCCCGGGCCCGAACTGCGGCGCCTCGAACAGGACATCCTCGCCCAAGCCCCCCACCTCAGCGACCCCGCCCCGCCTCCCGCCCGCCCCTC
>NZ_JAHKRO010000072.1:35851-50238 GCF_019396325.1 Nonomuraea ceibae | reverse complement strand
CGCGTGTTCGTCGCCGCGCTGGCGGCGACGACGCTGGGCTTCCTCGGCTACGTCGGCGTCCTCGCCCTGACCGGCGCGACCGTGATCGGGCCGGTCGTGCTCGGCCGGCCGGTGCCCTGGCTGCTGCTCCAGCTTCTCGCCGTGACCGTGGTCGCGGCCGGGATCACGACCGCCGTCACCGCCTGGCGCACCCGCCGCCGCCCGGCCCACGGAGCCAAGGGCGCGAGCCGCGCCGCCGTGCAGGACATCGCGCCGGCCCCTGAGGGGCGGGTCCGGCTCTGGCTGCTGCTGGTGGCCGGGCTGGCGTTCGTGCCCTGGGCCCTGTTCTGGGGACTCATCATCCCGTAGACCCCTTTCCGCCCCGGCTCGGAGGACGAGGCCGCCAGAACCGGCGGCGCCCGCGCGAAAGTCCTCGACCTGCTGATCGACGTCGTCGCCGCGGGTCTCACGCCCGGGAAGGAGTCCCCGGCTTGCGGCCCTGCCTAGGACATCGCGAGGACTGCAGGAATTTGGATGATTTCGTGAAGAAGTCAGGGGCCCCGGGCAATAACAGCGGTCCCTTACTCCCTTCCGGAAGGCGTCCTGGTGCATGAACGATCCTCTTGCGGTTGAGGCCGCGACAACAAGCGCCCACGAGGTGTCGGATTCCGAGGTGATTGATCGATCTCTGCTCGATCCTGAGAGGTTCGCGGAGATCTTCCGCAGGCACTTCCACGTCATCCACCGCTATGCCTCCGCCCGTCTCGGGCCGACAGCGGCCGACGACGTCGCGGCGGAGACCTTCTTGGTGGCCTTTCGGAATCGCCAGAAATACGGGCTGTCCCCATACGGAAACGGCCGTTCGCTTCGCGCTGATTGCCCATTCCGCGATCTACGCCATTGGCGGGATGGGCCGGTGGCGCATGCCGTGCCCCGGCGGCGTGCTGATGGGCCTCTACCTGGCCTTCCTACTTCATGGAAAGCTCACCTTCGGCGAGACGCGCCGCCGCGTCAAGGTCATCGGCCGCCTCACCGAGTTGCCCCGACCGACAATACGGCGTTGGCACTCACCACCGAGGCCGCCTAAGATCCACCCACGGTACCTACCTCGTGGGGCCAGTTGCACCGCTCCGAGGACGCGACACACAAGGTGATCGTCGGGCTGCACGTTCCCCAGCGCACCGGCAATGCGGCGAACTCAAGAGGTGACTTAATGATCGACGTAACCGACCACCAAGGCATCGCCGTACTCACGCTGGCCCGCGGGCCGGTGAACGCGTTGGATCTGGAGTTGCTCACCGCTCTTCCTGAGGCCCTCGCCGCCGTCGAAGGCGCCCACGCCATCGTCCTGACTGGCAGCGGGCGGTCCTTCTGCGCGGGTGTGAACCTGAAACGCATTGTGGAAGGCGGCGTCCAGTACATCGAGAAGTTCCTGCCGGCACTGAGCCGTGCGATGCTCGCCCTGTTCGAGCATCCCAAACCCGTCGTGGCCGCCGTGAACGGTCATGCCCTGGCTGGCGGCTGCGTGCTGGCGGCCGCCTGCGACCTGCGGCTGATGTCAGCCGGCACGATCGGGCTCACCGAACTCGCCGCCGGAGTGCCGTTCCCAACGGTCCCGCTGGAGATCATGCGCCATGCTCTGGGCCCGGCACTGGACACGCTGATGCTGCGAAACGATCGGCTGAATGCCGGTGAGGCCGCCGCGATCGGTCTGGTACACGAGATCATCGAGCCCGGGCATCTACTCACCGCGGGACTGCGACGGGCCGAAGAACTGTCCGCCGTCCCGCCCGAGGTGTACGCCCTGTCCAAGCTCCAACTCCACCGGCCGGCCCGCGACCGCATCGCCGCCGCCCAACCCCAGGACGAGCCCCACGTACTGAAAATCTGGAGCTCGGAGCGCACTGCTCAGAGTCTGCGCGACTATCTCGACTCCCTGCGCCAGTCCCGCTGATGTGGCTCCCTCCCTAGTCAGCGACACAGCGACTGCCTTGGCCGTGCCTCTATCGGCGCCCTACGTCTCCCTTGACCGCCACCCCTGGCGGACGATCACAGGCGAGCGGTCCACTCGTGGGCGGTGAGGGCGTCAGCGCCCTTGGCTGGGAAGACGCATCGCCCCGGTCGCGACGCCGGTCAGCACGATCGAGTCGACGCGCTAGGCGCGGAGCAGGCGATCGAGGTCGGTCGCCGCGAACGCGCTGGCCCTGCGCTTGAGGACGACGGCCTCGCCCGGCAACGGCTCGATGCGCGCATGCACGAGCGTCTCGGGAGACCCTTCATGGAACAGCGTCCCCGCCCCATGCAGGCCCCTGATCAACTGGTTCCCCGCTGCCACGTCAACCCTTGAGCCCCGGAGCCCGAAACGAATGAAGATCACCGGGATTCCGGCGGCCCTGGCCGCGGGCAGAACCTCTTCCACGACGGGGATCACCTTGGCGGCGAAGGGATAATTGTCCACGATGCCCGCCTGCCGATCCTCCGGCGCAAGGCCACGTAGCAGCGGGTCCCCTCCCTGCCGGGTGCGCGTCAGGCCAGCGCCCGCAGCTCTCCCAGCCGCGTTCGCATCCGTCTGCCGGCACCCGCGCCAGCCCGACGCGGATCGGGTCGCTGAGTGCGGCCATCACCTCCGTCAAGGCGATCTCAGCCTGTTCGGGATGATGCGCCTGCCTCATCGTGATCGGGTGGCCGCTGTAGTGATCGGCGTACTCGGCCGGCAGCGAGCGCAGGCACCCCTCTCTGTAGATCAACATGCGGTCGGTGCACTCGGCCCGTACGGTGCGCACACCCACCGCTCGGCATAGCAGTTGCCCGCGGCGTGCGGGCGGGCGTCGAAGGCAGCGGTGAATTCGGTATCGCGGTCGCGGGTGAGGAAGCGGGCGGATCTGATCCCGGTCACCGAGGTCCATGAGTGGGTCGCGGGCCTGCTGGGCCGTCCAGGCGCCGAGCGGATGGGCGGTCACGCCCAGGATGAGCCGCGGCCGGTCCCCACATCAGCGGGCGTCGGCGCGCCCTGGATGTTCGAGCAGGGCCGCCGCGAGCATGGCGGCGAGCCACTCCTCGTACTCGGATTCGCTCCACCCGCACACCTCAGTCAGCTTCTCGAAGTTCTCCGTCGAGGTGAGGACGTAGATCTGCTCGGCCGCCCGGCCCGGCGGGAGTCCGCGGCGCAACGCTCCGAGGGCGTGGAGGTGCTCGGCCGGCCCACGGCTTCCGGTCAGCCTTTCCCGTTCGATGCCGACCAGCACGTCCTGGAGTCCCGCGTCGGCCGGGGACGCGGCGGCGGCCGCTCGCAGGACGCGGTGCACGGGCTTGATACGCCGGAGGATCGCGGTCGCCATGGCGGCGTACAGGGCCAGCTTGCGCACCGGATCCGGCTCGTCGAGGATCGCCTCGATCGCGGGACGGTCGCTCTGCGCCAGCGACCGGGCGTCCCCGGCCAGGGTGATGTCGTAGACGAGCTTGGCCAGTGAGGGTTTGCCACCCGGGCAGGACGAATACAGCGTCTGAACAGCCACGCCGGCCTCGCGCGCCACTTCGGCCATGGTGGTGTCGGCGTAGCCCTTGGCGACCATCAACTCCCCCGCCGCCGTCGCGATCTTCTGTCGCGTGGCCTGGGCGTGTTCCTGGCGCAGGGCGCTGGAGTAGCGGCGCCGCTTCCTCTGCTCAGTCATCGGTGACCATGGTCTCAGAATATATTGACTGGATGAACATCTAATGAAAAGGTTTGATTCTCTTCAATACTTCGTTTCCCGGGAGGCGTACGGTGTCCCTGGCTCTCACCGCGTCCAGAACGGTCGCGCTGTCACTGGTCGGCCTGTACGCGGGCGGGGTCCTGTTCGTGGTGCTCGCGCCGTCCGTGGGCAGCTTGCCCGGGCCCGCGTACGTCCGCTACTGGCAGGCGCTCAACGTCGACTACGGGCGCGCGATGCCGCCGCTCCTCCTGACTGGCATCGCGGCGACGCTCGTCACGTCAGCCCTGTCGTGGCCCCGCGGATGGCTCACCCTCGGCCTCAGTTCGGCGGCCCTGCTCCTGGTGATCCTCACGGTCGCCCTCACCCTGACGGGCCTGGAGCCCCTCAACCGCGTCGTGGACACCTGGAACCCGGACAAACTGCCCGCCGACTGGCACGAGATCCGTCAGCGGTGGCTCAACCTGCACCTCGTCCGGACAGTACTCGCCGTCGCGGCGTTCGCCTGCCTGCTCACCGCCCAGGCCATCGATCGCGGCTAAGACCCTGAAACCGGCAAGCCGACCTTCCGAATTTGGGGGTGGTGCCCCCTTGGCGTGAGCGAGCGGTCCGGCGTCGACCGTTCGGTGCCGGTGGGTTCCAGATCTGTGACCGTCGGCGAGGCGTCGAAGGGGACAAGTACTCCAGTGACACTTCGCGATCTGTCCTGGCAGTGGCAGTGACGGCTACCTCGCATATCGGCGGCATACCATGCATGTACCGCCGCTCCCCAGGCTTGCGGTCCATGGGTCAGCCCTGGCTGACATAAGCGTGGCGCCGGGTGACGCTGAAACCCATGCTGCCAGCAGAAGGACTTGCCGCGCAGGGCGGCGGTCCTGCGCGGCTCCGGAGAGTACCAGCAGGTCCATCAGACATTGGACCGGCTCCAGACGCTCATTCACCGGGTGCCCATGCAAGAGGAGGTCGTCCGGGGGCTGATCGCGGGTGAGCGAGTGTCCCTCCTGCTCGCCGAGGGCGATCCGAAGGGCGCGGCGCACGCGCTGAGGATGAGCGAAAGGATCAAAGGGGCGCTCGATCATGGAGACCCCGAGATCCGTGCCCTGATCAGGCATCTTGGCGAGGACGGCTATAGCGCGGCCTATCGTGAGGGCGCCGACCTGCCGAGGCAGCAGGCGATCGACCGGCTGGCCGCGATGGCCGACCGTCCGGTCTCGCCCTGAGTGGGGAGGCCGCCGCGCTCGCCGCGGCCGTCGAATGGGTTCAGCCTGCAGTCGAAGTAGTACGACGTTGTCCAAGTGGCCGGGCCGACGGGCTGGTGATGGTCAGGGGTGTGGCGCTTCACCGGGGGATCGGTTGGCCGGCGAGCAGGGGCCGGACCTTGGTGAGCATCAGGTCGAGGAATTGGTCGGGGTGGCGGAAGGAGGCGAAGTGGCTCGCGTCCTGGATGAGGGCGAAGTCCTTGACCGGGGCGGTGACGTCGTTGAAGAACCGCCGGACCGGCTCGGGCGGGGTGATCACGTCGCGCTCGCCCTGGAAGATGAAGAACGGGATGGCGAACGTGGTGCCTTCGGCCCATTCGTCGATGGTCGCGGACTCGGGCGTGACGCGCTGGGAGAAGCTCATGGCCTTGGTGTAGGCGGGCAGTTCGCGCAGGGAGTGCAGGGGCGAGGACAGCAGGGAGCCGACCACGACGGTCTTGATGGTGTCGAAGGTGAGCGGGTCGGAGCCGACGGTGTGCTTGTTGTACTGTGACCAGTCCTCGACGCGCCAGGCCGACTTGTCCGGGCCCATCGCGGTGACGGCGGCCAGTTCCTTGCGCTTGCCGGCCGTGCCAAGCCGGTCCAGCAGCGCGCGGTAGGCGGTGTGGTCGCGGCCGCCGGCGTTGATGTTCTGGTCGGTGCCCACATAGGCGGAGTACAGCTCCGGGTGGTTGCGGGCCAGGCGCAGCCCGACGAAGGAGCCGAAGGAGCAGCCGAGCAGCACGACTTTGCCGACGCCGAGCCGGGCACGGACGTGGTGGGTGACCTCCAGGGCGTCGCACTCGAGTCGCCGCAGGCTCAGGTCGCCCTGTCCGTCGGGGCCGCCGCGAGCGAAGGTCTTGCCTGCGCCGCGCATGTCCCACCGCACGATGGTGAAGTGCCGCTCCCAGACGCGGGTGCGCGAGGCGAAGATCAGGTTGGTGGCGCCGGGGCCGCCGTGGAGTTCCAGGATCACCGGGTTGCGGTGGTCTTCGCCGCGGATGGTGATCCACTGGTCGATGCCGCCGATGCGGACGAACCCGGATTCCTCGATGCCGTACGGGCTGGTGATGCGTAGCCGTTCGGCGTGGGCGGTGCGCCTGAGCCGGCGGTAGCCGAGCAGGCCGGCGGCGGGTACGGCGATGGCAGCGGTGGCGGTTGCGGCGATAGCGATGCCCAGCATCTGTTACTTCCTTAAACTGTTTATGGTGATAACAAGTGCGTTTACGCTATATACAGTTGCGGGAGGGTGTCAACCGACGTCCGCGAACGACCTCACCAAGGGGAGCGACCATGACCAGGGCAGCCAAGCCGCGCGAGAACAAGGACAAGAAGGCGCGCGACCTGCCGACAGGCATCGCGCTGCTGTGGGGCGAACAGGACCAACCCGCCCGCGGCCCCAAGCCCAGCCTCACCCCCCAGCGCATCGCCCAGGCCGCCGTGACCCTCGCCGACGCCGAAGGGCTGGAGACCGTCTCGATGAACAAGGTCGCCACCGAATTCGGCGTCTCGGCCATGGCCCTGTACCGCTACGTGCCCGGCAAGACCGAACTCGTCGAGTTGATGGTCGAAGCCGTCCTCGCCGGGCCTCCCGACCTGTCGGCCGCCGGCTCCGGCTGGCGAGCTCGGCTTTCCGCGTGGGCCCACCTCCAGTGGGAGGTCTACCAGGCCCATCCCTGGCTGCTGGCCGCCACCGCCATGCGCCGGCAGATCATGGGCCCCCACCAGCTCGCCTGGATGGACGCCGCACTGGCCGCCCTGGAACCGACCGGCCTGACCGCCGGCCAACGCCACCAGGTCTTCCTCCTGGTCGCCGGGCAGGTACGCAGCCTCGCCCAGCAACGGGCCGACTTCGACGAGGACCACAACCGTGAATGGGGCCGCCTGACCAGCGAGCTGCTCAACCGCCACAGCGATCGCTTCCCCGCCCTGACCAAGGCGATCGCCGACGGCGCATTCACCTCCGCCGAGCTCGATCCACTCGACTTCGGCCTTGATCGCATCCTCGACGGCGTCCAGGTGCTCATCGACCGTGCCTAGCGAACCCCTACGATCGCTGACCTGCTGACACTGCTGCGACGCAGGTGAACGACGGCAAAGGCGCTGGATGCCATGCTCGAGAAACCGATCGCCCGGGAGCCCTCCCATCGGTCAGGACAACGCTACGCAGAAAGGGCGGAAGGAGTCGCAACGCTGGTGATGGGACCGGCCAGGAGATTCTTCGCGGATCGCACGAACTCCGTGACGAGTGGGTTCGTGTCTGCGGTCCGGGTGGCTACGACGATCTGGCAAGGCTCGATCCCGTCGAGCGCAACGGTGACCAGGCCGGGGCGCAGGGTGTGGCGCCGGTCGCCGGCCGGGACGATGGCGATGGCGGTGCCGTCGGCGATGGCCTCGAGTTTGTCCTCGTAGGTCTCGGCCAAGGTAGGACCCACCGGGGCGGGTTCGCTGTCCGATCGGGGTTCGAGCCGCCAGAAGGTGGTCCATGCGACGCCCATCCCGGTGCAGCCCACGAGTGGTTCCGCGGCGATGTCGTCGGCCGTGACCGCCTCTTTCCCGGCGAGGCGGTGCGAGGCGGGCACGAGCAGGACCCGGGCCTCGGAGTACAGGACCGTCACCTCCAGTTCCTCGGCCGGGATGGGCAGCGGCGTGCGGGTGACCAGGACGTCGACCTGCCGCTCCAGCAGCATGGAGGCGTCCTGTGAGCCGAGGTGACGAGTGCGGACGTGGGCGTCGGGACAGCGATGGCGCAGGTCGCGCACGGCGGATGTGATGACGAGATCGTCGGCGTACCCGATGGTGATCGTGCGCGCCGGCGCCGCGGCCCGGGCGGTCCGGACCGCCTGCTGGGCGCCGTGCAGCAGTTGCTGTGCCTGGGGCAGGAAGGCCGCGCCCGCGGCGGTGAGGCGGCTGCCCTGGGTGGTGCGTTCCAGTAGACGCACGCCGAGAGTGTTCTCCAGGCGCTGGATCTGGCGGCTCAGGGAGGGCTGGGCGACACGCAGTTCCTCGGCCGCTCGGGCGAAGTTCAGCTGCTCGGCGACGACCGTGAAGTACCGGACCAGTCGTAGGTCCAGATCGGGAAGCATGTCCTCAGGCTAGTCCCCCGTTATGCAGTTCTTGCATCACGAGGTGCAATACAGGACTTGGACGCCTACGCCGGCACGGTGGTGTCATACCTGGCATGACCATTGTCTTTGTCCACGGCGTCCCGGTGACCTCTGCGGTCTGGACCCCTCTGATCAGCAAGCTGCCGAAGCCCCGGCGGCAGGACGTCGTCCGGCTCTCACCTCCGGGCTTCGGCGCCGCACTTCCTGCGGACTTCGGTGCCACCTTCCTGGACTACCGGGACTGGCTCATTGACGAGCTGTCGCGGCTCGGCACCCCGGTGGACCTGGTCGGTCACGACTTCGGCGGCGGTTACGTGCTGGAAGTCGCGATGGCCCGTCCCGACCTGGTGCGCAGCTGGACCAGCGACACCATCGGCGGGTACGAACCGGACTTCACGTGGCATGAGATCGCAAAGACCTGGCAGACACCAGGGGACGGGGAACGCCACATCGAGGACACCTTCTCGGGAGACGCCGCGGAACGGACGGCGCGCATGATCTCGTGGGGCATCCCGGAGCCGGCGGCCGGCCAGGTGGCGCTCGGGCAGGGCCCCGAGATGGGCAGAGCCATTCTGTCGCTGTACCGCTCGGTGCCCGAGAACATGCTGGCCGAACGCGGGCGCGATCTGGCAGCCGCAGCGGCCCGGCCCGGACTGGTTCCCGTGGCCACCGACGACCTCACTGCCGGCAGCGTTGCCCTCCGCCACCGGGCCGCCCAGCGCGCCGGCGCCCGTGCCGTCGACCTCGACGGGCTCGGTCACTGGTGGATGCTGCAGGACCCGGCCCGGTCCGCCCGCATGCTGTCGGACTTCTGGGACAGCCTGTGAAGCGGCACATCCGGAAACCATTGATCTTGACCACCGCGCAACCCGATCACGGAAAGATCGCCCTCACCTCATGACCATGCACATCCCCGATCAGACCGGCCGGACCGTCATCATCACCGGCGGCAGCAGCGGCATCGGCAAGGCCACCGCTGCCGCACTGGCGGCGAAGGGCGCCCGGGTCATTCTCGCCGTGCGCGACCAGACCCGCGGGCGCGCGGCCGCCGCCGAGATTGGCGGCCTCACCGAGTCACGCCCGCTCGACCTCGGATCGCTGGCCTCCGTACGTGAGTTCGCCCGCACCGTGGACGGCCCCGTCGACTATCTGATCAACAACGCCGGTTCCATGACCCATACCCTGCAGCACACCGCCGACGGCTTCGAGAGCCAGCTCGGCGTCAACCATCTCGGACACTTCGCACTGACGAATCTGCTCCTGAGCCGGATCGCCGGGCGGGTGATCACCGTGTCCTCCACCAACTACCGCAACGCGCACATCGACTTCGAGGACCTGCAGTGGCAACGACGGCCCTACCGGCCGTTCGGGGCCTACGGACAGACCAAGCTGGCCAACCTGCTGTTCACCCGAGAACTGCAGCGCCGCCTGAACAGGGCCGGCTCACCGATCCTGGCCACGGCAGCGCATCCCGGCTGGGCAGCCACCGGATTCACCATGACCACCGGCCGGCGGATCCTTGACCACACCCTCGCACTGGGAACGCGGCTCCTGGCCCAAAGCGCCGAAGGCGGGGCCCGGCCGACCCTCCTGGCCACCGTCGGCAACGTCCCCGGCGCCAGCTTCTCCGGCCCCAGCCGGTTCGGGGTACGCGGCCCCGCCGCCCTCGAAGAACTGTCCGGTGAAGCCCTCAACGATGACGCCGCGCGAAAGCTCTGGGAGGTTTCCGAACTCCTCACCCATGTCAAGTTTCCCCTGCCCACCGCCTGAGCGGCCGGTCTGACCAACTGGCGCCGTGGCTTCACGACTTCCGGGGCTGTAGCGCCGCAGCTGCTGTCCACGACGTCCATGACGACCTCCAGGCGCCGTGCGGGCAAGATCGCCGCCACCGAGCAGCCAAGCCAATCCCAAGAAACCCCAGCTCAGAACATGTCTACGAGCTTGAAGCGGTACAGGCGCGAGCGGCTTTCGCCTGTCTGCCTTGGGAGGGGCCCTGCTCGACCATCGTCAGCGCGAGGGGCTCCGCAGGTGGCGGCGGCCGGGTAGCACGAGGGAGGTGACGGTTCGAGCGGCGGCGATCGTCGGTCAGTAGGCCCCCTTGCCTGGCGGGTCCTCCATCTCACGCGTCGAGCCCCTCCGCGTCGGCGTCCGGGCTCAGGGCCGGCCCCTGGTCGAATGCGGCCTCGAAGCCTGCTTCTCCCAACGCTGCCTTGAGCGCGGCGGTGATCCGGTCCACGTCGCCACGCTCGGCCGCCGGCAGCGGGGCGCCCGCCGAGGCACGGGCCGCGGCCGCGGCGCCCAGCAGGCGCGCGGCCCGCACATGGTCTCCGGCGAGGGCCCACGCCCCGGCGAGCCCTTCCCGGGCCAGGGCGACGGCCCGGGGATCGCCGGTGTCCCGGGCCGCGGCCAGCCCTTGCAGGTGCAGCGCTCGTGCCGTCTCCGTGTCCCCGCGGAGCTCCGCGATGAAGCCGAGCTCGGCCAGGATCAGCGCCGCACCGTACTCCGCGTCGAACTGCCGGTTCCACTCCAGCCAGCGGCGCAGGTACGACTCCGCCCGATCGAGCTGACCCTGCCGACGCGCCCCCAAGGCAAGCCCGAGCTCGGCGAACTCCTCAGCCGGCTGGTCCCCCTGCTCGACGGCAAGACGCCGGCCTCGCTCGTGGAACTCCTCCGCCCTGGCGTGGTCGCCGGTCAACAGGGAGATCCTGCCGAGTTCGGACCAGCGCATCGAGGCGTCGGTCCACAGTCCCAGGTCCTCAGTGATCTGCAGTCCCTCCCGGTGCAGGCGGCCGGCCTGCGGATAGTCCCCCTCGATCTCCGCCACCCGCCCGAGCACGGCCATGGCCTGCGACTGCCCCCACCGGTCGCCGATCTCGCGGAAGAGCGCGAGGCTCTCCTCGGCCTCGCGCCGGGAAGCCTTGAGATCGCCGCACACGTACGTCTGCATCCCCCGGGCGCTGAGCCCGGCCGCGAGCGCCCAGCGGTCGCCGAGCGCGCGAGACCCGGTCAGCACCCGGTTCAGCAGTTCCTCGCCCACCGCGAATTCTCCGAACCGGGTGAGCGCGAAGCCGAGCAGCCAGCCCGCCCTGGTCCGTTCGTGCGGGTCGCGGATGCCCTCGTACACCTCCAGGACGGCGCGGCTGTGGCGTGCCGGCCCGTCGGGGGCGCCGGAAAGCAGGCTCATCCCGGTCTGCCAGGCCACGGTGCCCGACCGGTCCGGCACCCGACCGGCGGTGGCGCCCTCCGCCGGGTCCGGCGTGCCCGCGTCGGGTCCGGAAGGATCCTGCGGCTGGGCGAGGGCCAGGGCGAGGTAGCGGTTGGCCTCGCTCAGACGGCCGCGCAGGAACCAGTACCAGGTCATCGCGTGGACGAGCCGACGCATCAGATGAGCGTCGCCGTCGGCGGCGGCACTGTCGAGGGCGCTGCGGAGGTTGGCGGTCTCGGCGTCCAGGCGGCGCAGCCCGTGCTGCTGGTTGGCGCCGCGCAGTAGGGGGTCGGCCCGCTCGGCGAACGCCGCGTAGTAGTGCGCGTGGGCGCGGCGCACCCGCTCGTGTTCGGATTCCCGCAGCCGCTCCAGGAGGTACGCCGAGACCGATTCGAGCAGCCGGTACCGAGGGCCGTCCGCCTCGTGGGCGACCAGCACGAGGGAGCGGTCGACCAGGCGGGTCAGCAGGTCCAGGACCTCGGCGGGCTTCACGCCGGCGCCGGCGCATACGGCCTCGGCGGCCTCCAGGGTGCAGCCGTCGGAGTGGACGGCGAGCCGGCGCAATACCGCCTGCTCGGCCGCGGTGAGCAGTTCCCAGCTCCAGTCGATCATCGCGCGCAAGGTCTGCTGCCGCGCGGGGGCGCCCCGATGGCCGCCGGTGAGCAGCCGGAACCGGTCGTCCAGGCGCCTGGCCAGCTCATGCACGCCGAGCACTCGTACCCGGGTGGACGCCAGCTCCAGGGCCAGCGGAATCCCGTCGAGCCGGCGGCAGATGGAGGCGATCGCCTGGGCGTTGTCCTCGGTGAGGTCGAAGCCGGGGGAGGCTGCGGCGGCACGCTCGAGGAACAACCGCACCGCGCTCGACGCGCGCAGAACCGCCAGGCCGGCCGAGCTCCCGGGCAGGTCGGGCGGGGGCAGATCGAGCGGGGGCACTGTCCAGACCCACTCTCCCGGAACGCTCAGCGGCTCCTGGCTGGTGGCCAGGATCCGTACGTACGGGGCGTTGCGCAGCAGCGCCTGGACCAGGTCGGCGGCGGCCTCGATGACGTGCTCGCAGTTGTCCAGGACCAGCAGCAGGCGCTGGGAGCGGAGCGCGTCGGACAGCCGGTCGAGCAGCGTGTGCGGCCGCCTGCCCGGCAGGGGGCCAGGATGGGCGTCGTCCCGGATTCCCAGCGTCGTGGCCACTACCTCGGCCAGTTCGTCTTCCGTGGCCGAGGTGCCGGGTCCGGTGGAGAAGGCCTGCGAGGCGAGCTCCACGAGCCAGACGCCGTCGGCGTAGGAATCGGTCAGGCCGGAGGCCACCTCTACCGCCAGGCGGGTCTTGCCGACCCCGCCGGGGCCGGTCAACGTCACCACGCGGCCTGCCGCGATCAGGGCGCGGATCCGCTCGACGGGCTTCGACCGTCCGATCAGGCCGGTGGCCGGGGTGGGCAGATTGTTGTGGCGGCGCGGGGCGGGCGCGGGTGGCGGGACGGCCCGCAGAGCCGGGTCCTGTCGCAAGACCTCCTGCTGCAGGGCGGACAGTTCGGGGCCCGGCTCAAGGCCCAGCTCCTCCTCCAGCCGGCGGCGTAGATCCTGGTAGCTGTCCAGGGCCTCGCTGGCCCGGCCCGCGCCGTACAGGGCGCGCATGTGTGCCGCGCGCAGCCGCTCCCGAAGTGGGTGGCGGGCGGTCAGGTCGCCGAGTTCCCCGGCGAGAAGGCTGTGCTCGCCCAGTTCGAGGCGGGCCTCGGCCTGCTCCTCCAGGGCCAGCAGGCGCTGCTCCTCCAGGCGCATGACGGCTGCGCGCGTGAAGTCCTCGTCGATGAAGTCGGCGAAGGCGGGACCGCGCCACAGCGCCAGCGCCTCGGTGAGAAGCCCGGCACGCTCGCGGGGGTCGGCGATGGCACGGGCGCGCGTGGTGAGTGCGCTGAACCGGCCCGCGTCCACCGCGTCGTCCGCCACGTCGAGGACGTAGCCGGGTCCCCGGCGTACCACCAGCTCCTGTTTCCCGGACCGGTCGAGTGCCCGCCGCAACCGCGACACCAGGGTCTGCAGGGCGCCTGTGGGATTCGCCGGCGCCGCGTCCCCCCACAGTTCGTCCACGAGCCGGTCGGCGGAGACCACCTGCCCCCAGGACGTCAGCAACGCCGCGAGCAGTGCGCGCACCTTCGACTCGGGCACCACCACGAGTTCGCCGTCCGCCGACCAGACGGCGAGCGGACCCAGCACCCCGAAACGCATGGACTCACCGTACGGCCACGTCGCCCCTGCCTGGCCTGTCAGCCCACCGCAAGCAGACCGAGAGAAAACCGCGAGCCCGGTCCCGCACGCTCTGGTGTGCCGGTCGGACCGGCACCCACCCGAACGTTTGACCAGGGAGTCACCATGAGCAGGTTCGCAGGCAAGAAGGCCGTCGTCACGGGCGGCACTCACGGAATGGGCCTGGCCATCGTCCAGGCGCTCCTGGAGGGCGGCGCCGAGGTCGTCCTCACGGGCCGCAACGAGACGAAGATCGAGCAGGCGCGCACCGAGCTCAAGCCGGACTCCGCGCACGTCGTGCGCTCCGACGCGGCCAGCATGGCCGACATCCGCGCGCTCGGCGACACCGTGCGGGACAAGCTCGGCCGCATCGACTACCTCTTCGTCAACCACGGCATCGCCGAGGTCCAGACGCTGGAGGAGGTCACCGAGGACTCCTGGGACCGGCACTTCGCCGTCAACGCCAAGGGCGCCTTCTTCACCGTGCAGAGCCTGTCACCGCTGATCAACGACGGCGGGGCGATCGTCTTCACCACCGTCGCCAACGACCTGATCTTCCCCGGGCTGAGCGCCTACTCCGGCTCCAAGGAAGCGGTACGCGCGGTCTCCCACGTCCTGGCGGCCGAGCTCCTGCCCCGCAAGATCCGCGTCAACTCCGTCGCCCCCGGCTACATCAAGACCCCCACCATGGGCGTCGCCGGGCTGAGCGAGGAGGAACGCCGTGAGTTCGAGCTGCAGGGCAGCCAGACCACTCCGCTCAAGCGCAACGGCACCGTCGAGGAGGTCGCCGCCGCCGCGCTCTTCCTGGCCGCCGACGCGACCTTCACCACCAATGTCGAACTCCCGGTCGACGGCGGCTTCGCTCAGGGCCTCAGCGGCGCCCACTGAGCCGACCCCCGCCACCAGCCGCCGTCCCGCCCAAGGGCGGGAC
>NZ_JAHKRO010000072.1:0-35841 GCF_019396325.1 Nonomuraea ceibae | reverse complement strand
ACCAATGTCGAACTCCCGGTCGACGGCGGCCCGTGAACAGAAAGGTCACGACCATGAGCATCGATTTCGACACCTTCACGATCCCCGTCCATCCGGCCAGGCGTGAGCCCGCGGTCGGCGCCGAGCCCGTCCGGGGCAGCACCGAGGGAGGCCGCTGATGTGGGACGACGCCACGGACAGCCCTGACCCGTCAGTCGCCGAGCACGTGCGCCGCTATCTGGCCACGGACGGCCGCGACGGCTACCTGGAAGGAGGGGTGACCAACCTCGTCCTCACCGTCAAGGGACGAAAGTCGGGCCGGTGGCTGCGCACGGGACTGTTCTTCGGCGAGGACGACGGCCGCTACGTGCTGGTGGCGTCCGGCTCGGCCATCACCCACACGCATCCCGGTTGGTACCTCAACGTGGTGGCCAACCCGGAGGTCGGCGTGCAGATCCTCGGCGAGCGGTTCACCGCCAGGGCGCGTACCGCCGAAGGGCCGGAGCGGGAGCGGCTCTGGCGCATGATGGCCGAGCTCGCGCCGGTCTACCGGAGCTACGAGGCCAGGAGCCGTAGGAAGATCCCCGTGGTCGTCCTGGAGCCCATCAGACCAAGGCAGACAGATCCACACCCGCTGTAGGAACCCACGAACGTGACTCAGTGCGGACGGATCTCCGACCCCACGGCCAGGACGGTCGTCATGGCCTTCCGCCTGCGCACCCCCGTCGCGTACCGAACCGGCCCAAGGATCCGCCCCCGCAATCGTTCGAGCAGCAAGGAGACGACGATGACCAACCACGTGGCGTCGTTCGACGAGATCAAGGACGAGTTCGACACCTACATCGGCGACATCGTGTATGCGACCATGACGACGGTCGACCAGAAGGGACGACCCCGTGCACGGGTGCTGATCCCCGTCTGGGAGAGCGTCGACGGCCTGCCACTGGGCTGGCTCGCCACCTACAAGACACCTGTCAAGGCCGCCCACCTGGCGGGCAACCCGCACAGCACGTTCTCCTACTGGACGCCGCGGCAGAACGCGGTGAGCATCGACACCGTCGCCACCTGGGTCGACGACCTGGAGACCAAGCGCCACGTCTGGGACCTTTACCGGCGTACGAGCCCCCAGGGGGCGGGCTACAACCTGGGCAACTTCTGGCGCGACCCGGAAGACCCGAAGCTGCACGTCCTGCGGCTGGAGCCGTGGCGCGTGCAAGTGATCAGACGCGGCAACCTGCCCGGCAGACTCTGGTACGCGCCAGGGAAACGCTGAACGACCTGAAGACACCACCGAGCCGCCCCGGTCGGGCTCGTCGTCAGTCCTCCCCCATGACATGATCAAGCTCCTCGTCATGGCGCGCCCGACCGCGGGTCCAGGACGCCGTCACGGGCTTCGCTGAGCGGCGGCCGATCAGCTCCGGTCAGATCGCGGGACGCGGAGGATGGGCACTGGATCGGCGGCGAAGCGCGCGGTGCGCGGATCGCGCTCGTCGCCGAACCGGCGGGTGAGGATGTCGTACAGTTCGGGACGCCGGCCCTGCAGCCAGCGTCGTCCGGTGGACAAGGGCAGCAGGCTCAGGTCGAGGTCGGCAGCGACCATGGCATCAGCGGCGGCCCAGGTCTCGGCGAGGACGCGGCCATAGGGGTCGAGGATCATCGCGTTGCCGGTACGGATCTCGTCATCGTCCTCCCCGACACCATTGCTGAACACGACGAACAGGCCGTTGTCGTGGGCCCGGGCGGGCAGCCAGCGCATCAGCCACTCGCGTCCGTTCGGTCCGCGCAGCTCCGCTTCGATCGCTTCGGGGTCGTGGTGCCTGCGGTGCCAGAGCTCCGCAGGGATGGGCCGCATGCCATGTGGGCTGCGGGAGGCGGTGCCGCCGGTCTGGTGCGGCGCGATGAGCACGGAGGCGCCCATCAGTGCGGTCGCCCGTACGTTCTCGACCAGGTTGTTGTCCCAGCAGATCAGGATGCCCGCGCGTACGCCCCACGGAGTGTCGAAGACGGTGTAGGCATCGCCGCTGCTGATCGCCTCGTGTTCGAAGGCGTGCAGCTTGCGGTGCCGGTGGACCTGCCCGTCCGGCAGGCATACGGCATAGCTGTTGAACAGCCGCCCCTGCTCGTCGGCCTCCAGGAACCCCGCACCCACAGCCACGCCGCGCTCCACCGCCAGATCGCGTACGCGGCCGACGGATGGCCCCGTCAACGGCTCGGCCAGCTCGCGCAGCCGCTCGGCCGAATGCCGGCGCAGGTGCCAGTAACCCAGCAAGCACATCTCCGGGAAGGCGACGAGGTGCGCCCCACCGCCGACGGCCTCCCGCACGTAGTGTTCGACCCGGCCCAGGTTGTAGGCCTTGTCATCCGGCCGGTGCTCGAACTGCACGCTCGCGCATCTCAACCCGTCGCCCTTCGCCTGGTCTGGCTGCTCCATCATGGCCTCCCGTCACCCGTTCAGGACACCAGGACACCGCACGAGACTCCGATGCGTCCAATGAATGTTTTATGGCGTTCCATAGGATGAACGAATGGACATCGGTCTGCTCCGCGCCTTTCTCACCGTGGCCGAGCAGCGCAACTACGGGCGCGCCGCCCGGCTGCTCCTGGTGACGCAACCCACGCTGACGAAGCAGATCCAGTCCCTGGAGGCACAGGTCGGGGGCCGGTTGTTCCACCGCGGGCGCCACGGCGCCACACCGACCGAGCTCGGAGCGGCCCTGTTGCCGGAGGCGCAGGATCTGGTGCGACGGGCCGACGCCTTGGCCGTGCGGATGGCCAGGATGGCCGGCGGCGAGATCGGCAGGCTGTCGGTCGGCTTCGGGCTCTCCAGCATCGACCTGACTCCGCGCCTGGTGGCGGCCTTCCGGCGCAGCCGTCCCGACGCGTACGTCACGCTGGAGGACATGTCCTCCCAGGAGCAGCTCGACAGGCTTCGCGCTGACGAACTGGACGTCGGCTTCGTCCGCCTTCCCGATGAGGACGGCTGGGGGCGGCTGATCCTGGGGACCGACCGCCTTGCGCTCGCCTCGGCCGATCATGGAGATCCCCCTCCACCTGACCCGGCAGACATCTCACGCTGGGTGGATCGCCGGGATTTCGTCCAGTTGGTGACAGCCAGAGGCCCAGGACTGGCACGTCAGATCAACCGCTTCTGCACCGCCGTCGGGGCCCGGCCCAGAATCTTCCAGGAGGCGCATGACCTGCAGACCGTGCTGGCGCTCGTGGCGGCCGGGAGCGACGCCGCGTTCGTCCCGGCGAGCGCCGCCCGCATCGCTCCCTCGCCGATCATGATCACGCCGCTCCGGCATCCGGCAGCGGAGTGGCGCATCGCCGCGGTCTGGAATCCCGGTCATCTCCCGCCGTTGGTCGCGAGCTTTCTCGACCTCGTCCGCGATGGCTCGGCTCGATGAGACGCAGGTGTGGCCACGCGTCAGATGGATGGACGGAATGATGGCCGCCGCGACGCTGCACGCTGTAGCGCGCCTGCCTGCCCGGCCCCGGCTCGTGGCTCCTTCTCGCGCGGCGCTCTCCGTGTGCGGAGGGACGGCCTCTGAACAGCCGTGACACCGGCCGTTCCGGCCAGGACCGTGGCCATCAGACCTCTGCCTCAGCTCATACTTGCCTCTCAGCCCGAAGAGCAGGATCTGCCTCCGGACGCCTTTGGGCGGCGAGGCGACCCGGGTTACCAACCCTGCCTGAGCCGGGGGCGTCACGTCCGGCGGGCCGTGGGAGGATCGCGTGCGTCCGCTGCTCAAGGCGGGTCACGGTAAACGAATCGGAGGTCTCGTTCCATGGTCAGCGTCAGCAGGGAGACTCCGGAACAGACTCATGAGCGCCTCCGCCGCGTGATCACGATGGCGGATCTCACCGTGCACGATGGTGTGTGGTGCTTCGAGGAGTTCCCCGCCGACCGCCCGCCGGCACTCACCGCTGACACCTTGGCCGTGGTGCGTGACAGCGAGAGCTGGAGCCGGCTGGTCCCGCTGCGCCCCGGAGTCGCAGACGTCGAGCACTTCGGGATCTTCTCCTTCCATTTCCCGGCCGAACTCGACAACAGCGGCTTCGTCGGCTGGCTGGCCGGCCACCTCAAAGCCGAGTTGGGGACCGGTGTGTTCGTCATCTGCGGCAGCAACCGAGCTCGGGGCGGCATCTATGACTACTGGGGCTGCCCGGTCGACCTCCTGGCGGAGGCCGTAGTGATCGTTCGGGCGCTGCGCCTTGCCCAGGGTTGATCAACCAGCGGCACCGGCCCCCGGATGTCCCGTCCGCCCGCGTTCAGGACCGTGATGGATGTGCCGCCCCACTCCGATGTGTCGATGCTGACGTCCCTGCGGGCGAGCCGGTGGTTCACCACGGCACCCGTCAGCGACGAGGAACTGCGCCAGGTGCTGGAAGCCGGCCGCTGGGCCGGCTCGGCCCGTAACCGGCAGCCGTGGAGGTTCGTGGTCGTACGCAGCGGTGCAGTCCGCCGCCGGCTTTCGGGCCTGGGCGCCTACGCCGCGCACCTCGCCACGGCGCCGGTCGTGATCGCCCTGGCCGTCGACGAGGACGCCGGCGGTGAGGACGCCCAGGCTGCCCCGTATCGTTCTTCCCCGCCACCAACGCCGACCTGGCCGGCCGGATCTGCCGGCTCACACCGCCCTGGCGAGTGCGTACCGCTGTATGCCTGGGCCACCCAGCCCCTGCCCCGACCGGCAAGTCCGCCATCCCCACCGGCCGCCTGCCCCTGGCCGCACTCGTGACCGAGATCACTGATCCGACCGGCTGAGCCGGCCTCATGTGCCTGACAAGATCCCATCTTTCTGCGCTGCAAGAAGGGATCAACAACCCAGGACAACGATCGCTGTACGGCGGCCGGGCAACGGTGCTGCGGTTGATCATTCCAGTGGCCCGACAGCCGCTTGGACGGCCTTGGAGATGGTGCCGGATCGTAGGAGGTCGAGGGCGGTCGCCATCTCCGTCTCGAACCATCGGTCACCGTGGAGGGCCGGCGGGATGGCGGCGCGGATCACCTTCAGCGCGGCCTGGGTTCCCGTGCCGAGGGGGAATGCGGCGGCCTGCGGTTCGACCAGTGACAGTGCCTGGGCGGCCATCAGCATCTCGACGGCGACGATCTGTTCGACGTTGGCCACGATGGTGCGGGTTTTTCTGGCGCACCAGGTGGAGTTGGAGACGTGGTCTTCCGCGTTGCCCTTACCAGGAATGGAATCGATCGAGCCGGGCGTGGCCAGCGTGCGGTTCTCCATCACCAGGGCGGACATGGAGCATTGCATGGCCGCATAGCCGGTGTTGACGCCTGGGAGTCCGGCGTTGAGGTTGCGTGGCAGGCCATAGCTCATGGTGGGTTCGATGAGGCGGGCAAGGCGACGCTCACTGATGGACCCGAGATCCGTCAGGGCAATGGCCATGAGGTCCATGACCTGGGCCAGCGACTGCCCGTGAAAGTTGCCCCCCGAGATGACCTGGTAGTCATCACCGCTAGCGAACATCAGCGGGTTGTCGGTCGCCGAGTTGATCTCGACGCCCAGAACCCGATCGGCATAGTCGAGCGCATCACGTACGGGCCCGTGCACCTGCGGAGCACACCGGAACGAATAGACGTCCTGAATTCGCGGCGGCGCCGCTTGACCCTCCGCCCGATTCTCATCCGGAAAGACCACCTGCCGCGCCGACGGTGAGCAGCGTCGCGAATCGCCTGCCATCCTGAGCACGTTGCGGGCGGTGCGCTGTTGACCCGGATGCGGCCTGGCCTGGTGCACCGGTGGCTGAAAGGCCGCCAGCTCACCACGCATCGCCTCCAGACTCATGGCCAGGGCGATGTCGGCAGCCTGCACAACAGATCGTGCATCGTGTGCGGCCAACACCCCCAGAGCCAGCGAGACGGTGCAGCCGTTGAGCAGGGCCGCGGCGTCCTTGGCGCCCAGCCTCATGTCCACAGCGAGCCCGGCGGCGGCGATCGCCTCCCGCGCGGACAGCGACTCGCCCTGGTATTCGATCCGCGCCTCGTGAAAGCCGCTGAGGGCAGCAGCCATGTACGCCAACGGCGCAAGATCTCCGGACGCACCCACCGAACCCTTGCACGGGATCACCGGGTGCAGGTTCCGGTTGACAAAGTCCAGCAGCCGGTCGACGACAGCGACGGTGGGCCCGGAGAAACCGGCCGCGAAGGCGTTCGCCCGTAACAGCATGGTGGCCCGGACCACATCCTCCTCATAGGGTTCCCCGACACCGACCGCATGCGCCTTGATCAGCTGGTGCTGGTAGAGCTCCATTTCGGCAACCGGCACCCGTCGATCCTTGAACAGCCCGACTCCCGTGTTGAAGCCGTACATCAACGGTGCCTCATCATGCATCCAGTGCGCTTCGATGTAGGCCCGAGCCCGGCTCAGCCGCTCCCGCGCTGCCGATGCCAGCGCAACCTCCTCGCCAGGGGCATACTCGTCGCGGCGGGCCACCCGTACGACCTCGGGCGCGGTCAGGCTCTCTCCATCGATCATGATCGTCATGCTTGACCAATGTGCCAGCTCTTCTTACACGAGTCCAGATCAACAGTGAACCGTCACCCGGACCGCACGTGAGACCCACCCGCGCCGGCCACCGAGCCGGCCCGTCCGGCGCTACGCGCCCACAAACGCCGGCGCGCCGAATCGGGCGACCGCGGCCAGCGCGAGGCACCACCCATCACCATCGACGCGCTGCGCGCCATGGTGACCGCCTGCGACCTGAACGCGCCCGTCGGGCGGCGCGACCGGCTGCTGCCCGGCCTGGCCCTGATGGACAGTTCCCCACGATGCCCCCACGCCGATCCCCGCTATCGAGATCGTCATTAGGGGCGCAACTATGCCATATCGGGCTTCGGACATGCTGGCGTCTCGCGGGAGAACATCCACCTTGGCACCGCGTCGGGGGCGAAGACGTCCCGGCCCGCTGGACCGGAACTATTTGACGACAGGTTCGCGGACCGGGGGAATCCCCGACCGGGATCGCCCGAACTTGCGTCGAGAGCAAGGCTCCCATGACAGCCTCGAGGGCATCCGTCCGATACTCAGCACTACCTACCGCAGGGCGCTGCATCGCTCGCTGGAACGCTGTGACATCCAAGACGAGTACGGCCGGCCTGTTCACCTCACCCCGCACCAGTGGCGCCACACTTTCGGCACCATGTTGATCAACCGAGACGTGCCCCAAGAGGTCGTTCGCCGGATCCTGGACCACGACTCTCACCTGATGACCGCACGCTACGCACCAGTGGCGCCACTGCCGACCGATCCTCGCCTGGGTTCGCGGCCGGCGTGGTCGCGAACCCAGGCTCGCTCGCAGCGTTCGCCGACCCCCAACTGGCCGGCGACAACGTCCAGGACCTCGTTCGGCACCTCCAGCCGCACCGGATGCGCCGGCCGCGATGCCCCATGATCAGGGCCATGTCCTCGTTGTCGAGGAAGAAGATCTTCTCCATCTCGGCCCGAGAGTGCGGACCGTCGGGCTGTCACATACTCGCGATGCTCACCCAGCATCACACCCGTAAAATGCCACACCCGGTCGGGCGGGTCGGTGAGGTGATTCAAGAGCGAACACCTATGAAACACCACTTACAGCCGGACGCGTAGAAGGCGAACGCTGTTTCATAGGTCAGTGCAAACATATAGCCGCCTGAAACACTTCTGTGGTGCGCGACGACGACTACCTCCATGTCGTTTTCCGAAGTGGGACAGCGTTCCTGTCCGCAGTCCTCTACACTCCGTATAAAGCTGTCGAAGGCGAGCCATCCGTGTCTACTGTCCTAATCGGGTGCGGATGAGGTGGTGTCGGGCTGGTGGAGGCGCGCCTCAGCGATCAGCGCCCCTGTTGCACGCTTCCGCCGCCTGCGTATCCGCTGAAAGGTGAGTGCCGCCATCCACGAGGCCTTCCTCAAGCTGGCCTGCGCGCTCATCTGCTGGCGGCGCCTCACTTGAGTGCGTTAGGCGCTCTTAGAGATCGCTCCCGATGCAGCAGCGGGTCTCCAGGTGAGCGGCCATGGAAAGTGCTGCTGGATGGACTTATGCCAGAACAGGAGCGGGGCGGGTACGGCGCTGATAGGAGCGGGTGCCCAATGCGAGGGCCAATCCGAGGCCCGCGAAGGCCAGTCCGCCCACGTAACCGACCCAGGGCGACCAGCCTTCCTCGACGGCCCTGAAGCCCACGGCCGAGGCGATCAAGGTGGCGGTGCCGTAGGGGGTGAGGATCAAGGCTCCTGCCCATCCCGGGACCAGCAGCAGCCGGCGCGGCAGCCGTTCGCCCCACGGGCGGGCCAGCGCGACCAGGAAGAGCACGCCCCCGAGGGCGCCCAGAGCGGTGAAGTCGATCCCGTGGCGTTCCAGCCAGACCAGGGCCTCGGGCGCGCCGTTGGCCAGCATCTCCGCCCCCAGGTCGCCGGCCGGTCGGCCGGCGTTCCCGCCGAAGGCCCAGTAGGTCTTCATGGCGATGTACGGGGTCAGAGCGGCGATTCCGAACCACGTTGATCTCATGCCCTCGATCATGGCGGTGCCACGGGGGACGCGCCTCACGCCTGGGAGCCAGGTGGCTCCCCCGCTGGGGGGATTGCACCGCGGTTGTTCTGGGGCCATTGACACGGGTCTTCCGGGAACTCCCAACGGGGCCGGCTCCCTGTGCTGGTCGGTCCAGCTCGACGGCCGACCCGGCCTGGTGGGATCGACAGGAGCTGGGAAGGAGTGCTCCGCTGCCATGGGGCCGACGAAGGATTGCCTCTGCGGCACCAATGCTCCCGGCCATGCGTTCTCTGTGGTCGTCATGGTTGGATCAACGGCTCCGACGTGGCCGCCGGACTCGCTCCTGGTGACGTCTACCAAGAGGACCCTTGGCCGCACACCAGGATCATCATGTCCGTCTATCTGGAGAAACTCGTTTTCGCTCCGCTCACAATCTCAGCGGGTGCAATGACAGGCGCTCGAGTCGGCACGTCCGCCGGGCTTTTTGGTAAGGGGGAGATCAGGTTCGCCCCGGCGAAGGCAGGCCCGACATGATTCCCGGATTCGGATGCAGTGGCCGACGGCGCTCCCGGCCTCGTTGATCGCATTGCGGAGACCGTCCAGCGCATCGGCGGCATGGGACGGTACGTGCCTGATGGCGCGCCGCATCCGGTGCAGACCGATGACGTCATCAGCGGTCAGTACCCGGACGGACATGCCGCGGTGGGGTGGGGTGGACCAGCAGGCGTTCGTGCGAGGGGAGCCGGAGGCGCGCCAGTCGTAGCCGTCGAGCCAGTACGTCACCAGCCTGCGCATGGACGAGGGCGGCGGCCCGGCCTACCACTCGTGAAAGGTGACAGCGTCGGGGCAGCGGGTGTCGCGCAATCGGCGGCGCAGGTCGTCGGGGGCGGCCTGGAAGTCGATTGTGAAGGTGCGCATGGGTCCTCCCGGAGGTGAAGGGGTGTCACGGGTCACCGCAAGGGAGGGTCGCGGTCAGGCGCGGTCCGCGAAGGAGCCAAGGAGCTGGTGTTCGAGCCAGCCGGTGACCTTGCTGATGAACGCGACCCGGTTGGCGACCTGCCGGATGTGATGCCCCTCGTCGTCGAACAGCAGGCTGTCACAGGGCAGGCCGAGCGCCGCGGCGGCGGCCAGCACCTGTTCGGCCTGGTGGAAGGGGACGTTGGTGTCGTGGCGGCCGTGCACGACCAGGAGCGGGGCGCGCAGCCGGTCGAAGGCGCGCAGCGGCGACAGGGCCCGCAGCAGGTCCCGGTCGGTCTCGGGATGGCCGTACTCGCGGACGGCCGCCGCCGCGACCCACGGGTCGGTGCGTTCGTAGAAGGTGGCGAAGTCGGCCATGCCGCACACCTCGACCCCGGCCCGGAACAGCGCGGGATGGGCGACCAGGGCGGCGAGCGTGAGATAACCGCCGTACGACCAGCCCATGCAGGCGACCCGGGACGGGTCGGCGGCGCCCAGCCGGACGAGCTCGGCGACGCAGTCGGCCACGTCGTCGACGGCGCGGAAGCGGCGCTCGCGGTCGTCGGCCTCACGGAAGGCGCGCCCGTAGCCGCCGGAGCCGCGCACGTTCGGCGCGAACACGCCGATGCCGTGAGCGAGAAGATGCTGGTAGAGCGGGTTGTACGTGGGCCGTTCCTGGTCCTCGGGGCCGCCGTGCAGGTGGACGACGTACGGCGCGGCGCCCCGGGCCCGTGCGGGGCGATACAGCCAGGCGGCCAGGCCGAGGCCGTCGCGGGCCGGGAAGCGCACCGGCTCGGCCTCGACCGCTTCCGGCAGGCGTCCGGCGCCCGCGAGGTGCTCGTACGCGCCGGTCTGCAGGTCGCACGCGTACACCTGGGACGGCTGGGCGGGGCCTTCGGCGGCGAGCACGGCCACGCCGCCGTCCAGGGAGACGCGGACGGAGGTGACGACGTCGGCGGGCAGCCCGGGCAGCGGGACGGTGAGGCCGGTGCGCGGGTCGAGGAGCTCCAGGCGGGAGCGGCCGTGCTCGTTCCACACCAGGACGGCGTGCCGGCCGTCGGCGCTGAGCGCGAACTGGTCCAGCTCCGCGTCCGCCCGCTCCGCCAGCACCTCCGGCTCCCCCAGCCCCCGCCGTAGCCCTCGACCCGAACCCTGCCAAAGACCGCCATCCGAACCACGCAGGAGAGCGCCGCCGGAGCCGTGCCGGAGGCCCCCGCCCGAGCCCGCCCAGAGGCCACCGCCGGAGCCGCCACCTGGGCCGCCACCTGGGCCGCCACCTGGTCCACCATCGGGGCCGCCGAGGGTGCCCTGCCAGGGGCCCTCGTCGGAGGCCTGCCACAGGCCGTCGCCGTGGACGGCCACCAGGGCGGTGCGGTCGCGGCCGGCGTCGGTGAGCAGGTAGGCCGTGTGCCCGTCCGGGGCGAGGATGCCGTAGTCGGTCGTCCCCGGCAGCCCCGCGAGCAGTTCGTGCTCACCACCCCCCGCGTGCCGCACCGACATGCGGCGCGCCCCGCGGGGCCCGTGCCGCAGCAGGACGGTGGCGTGGTCGCGGCTGACGGCGGCGGGCCGCAGCAGCGGGCCGGAGGCGACGATCTGGCGTCCGCCGGTGGCGGCGTCGACGATGACCGCGTCGGTGCGCCCGCCGGCGTGGGTCTCGGCGACCAGCAGGTCCTCGCCGCGTTCGGTCCATCGGATGAACACCGCAGACCCTCCCGGGGGCGCGGCGAGGGGCCGCAGGTCGCCGCCGTCCGGCCGTACGGTCCAGACCTCGGTGTGCTCGCCGCCGCCGGGGGCGAGCAGGACGGCCAGCCGCGCCCCGGTCGGCGCCCAGTGCACGTCGACGATGGGGTGGGGGCCGGTGGGGACGGGCCGGGGCTCGCCGCGCGCGGGCCGGATCCAGGCGCGCGGCGTGCCGTCGCGGTCGCTGCCGTAGACGACCGCCGAGCGGTCCGGGGCCGGGGCGGGCGCCCAGCAGGACCACGGGAGGTGGGTCACATGCCGTGCGCTTGCAGCCATAGTTCCAGCAGCCCGACCTGCCACAGCGTGTTGACGCCGGTGGCGGCCCGGTCGCGGCCGGGGTCGGCGAGCAGCCCGTCGACGTACTCGCGCCGGAACAGCCCGCGTGAGCGCGCCGCCTGGCTGGTCAGCGCGTCGCGCAGCAGGTCGAGGAGCGGCCCGTCGGGGTGGCGGACGGCGGGCACCGGGAAGTAGCCCTTGGGCCGGTCCACGACCTCGGCGGGCAGCAGCTTGCGGGCGGCGTCCTTGAGCACGCCCTTGCCGCCGCCGGCGAGTTTGAGCCCGGCGGGGCAGGCGGCGGCGAGTTCGACGAGTTCGTGGTCGAGGAAGGGCGTGCGCGCCTCCAGCCCGTGCGCCATCGTCATGTTGTCGACGCGTTTGACGGGGTCGTCGGCGAGCATCGCGGTGGTCTCCAGGCGCAGCACCGCGTCGAGCGCGGTCGCCGCGCCGGGCCGGTCCAGGTGGCGGCGGACGAACTCGCCGCTGACGTCGCGCTCGACGAGGTGCTCGGGCGCGAGGACGCGCGCCAGCTCGTCGTGCGGGCGGTCCCTGAAGGCGGCCAGGTACGTGTCCGCCGCCTGTTCGCGGGGCACCCCGGCCAGCGGCGGGAACCAGTCGTAGCCGGCGAACACCTCGTCGGCGCCCTGCCCGGACTGCACGACCTTGACGTGCCGGGACACCTCGCCGGACAGCAGGTGGAAGGCGACGCAGTCGTGGCTGACCATGGGCTCGCTCATCGCCGCAACCGCCCGTTCGATCCCGGACAGCAGCGCGGAGCCGGGCACGCGGATGCGGTGGTGGTCGGTGCCGAACCGCTGCGCCACCAGGTCGGAGTAGGCGAACTCGTCGCCGCTCTCGCCTGCGGCGGACTCGAAGCCGATGCTGAACGTGGCCAGCCCGGACTGTCCCTCCTCGGCGAGCAGGGCGACGATGAGGCTGGAGTCCAGCCCGCCGGACAGCAGCACGCCCACGGGCACGTCGGCGACCATCCGCCGCCGCACGGCGGTGCGCAGCGACTCCAGGACGGCCTCGCGCCACTCCCCGGCGTGCGGGGGCCGGTCGGCCGGCGTGTGGTCGGGCTCCCAGTAGCGCCGTTCGGTGACGGTCCCGTCGGCCTCGTAGGTGCGTACGGTGGCCGCCGGGAGCTTGCGGACCCCGGCCAGGATGGTGCGCTCGCCGGGCACCAGCGAGTGGAAGGTCATGTAGTGGTGCAGCGCGGTCCGGTCGATGGCGGTGTCGACGCCGCCGGTGGCGAGCAGGGCGGGCAGCGTGGAGGCGAAGCGCAGGCGGCGGCCGTCGGCGGCGAGGTAGAGCGGTTTGACGCCGAGCCGGTCGCGGGCCAGCGTGAGCCGGCCGCCGGCGCGCTCGGCGACGGCGAAGGCGAACATGCCGGCGAAGCGGTCCACGCACGCGGGCCCCCACCGGTGGTAGGCCTTGACCAGAACCTCGGTGTCGGAGCCGGAGAAGAACCGGTAGCCGGCGCGGCGCAGTTCGTCGCGCAGTTCGCGGTAGTTGTAGAGGCAGCCGTTGAAGACCGCCGCCAGGCCGAGTTCGGCGTCGACCATGGGCTGGGCGGCCTTCTCGGACAGGTCGATGATCTTCAGGCGGCGGTGCCCGAGCGCGATCGGGCCGCGTGACCACAGGCCGGAGCCGTCGGGGCCGCGCTCGTGCATGGCCTCGGTCATGCGGCCGACGGCGCCGAGGTCGGCCTTGTGCCCGTCGAAGCGGATCTCGCCGCTCAGCCCGCACACCTCAGGCCGCCGACGGGTAGCCGCGGCCGGTGGTCCAGCCTCCGGGTCTGGTCTCCTCCAGCAGCAGGTCGACGACGTCGGCGTGGGAGCCGCGGCGGGCGAAGGCGCGCCGCTGGCGCTGGGCCGAGCCGCCCCGGCCGAGGGCGTCGGCGGCCAGGGCGGAGACGAGTTCCCAGTCGCCGGCCGCCTCCAGGTGCGGGCGCAGCGCGGCGACCAGGCGGGTGACCACGTCGGCGGCCGGGGCGGGCACGCCTTCGACGGGGTCGACGAGCTCGCCCTCGAGGCCGGAGCGGGCGGCCTGCCAGCGCGCGGCGCGTACCGGGTCCAGCGGCACCTCACGGTCGGGGTCGTCGCCGATCTCGGCCAGCTCCCTGGCGACCAGGGCCCGGAACAGGCCGGCGATCAGCACGATGTCGTCGATGCGCGGGCAGGAGTCGCAGATGCGCAGCTCGACGGTGGGCACGTGGGCGGACGGGCGGATGTCGTAGTAGATCATGCCGGCGTCGCTGATCACGCCGGACCGGATCAGCTCGGCGAGCATCTCCTCGTACTCGGCGGCCGAGCCGAAGCGGGCCATCGGCCCGGTGGTGGGCCAGCGTTCCCACACGAGCGTGCGGTAGCTGGCGTAGCCGGTGTCGGCGCCGAGCCAGTACGGGGAGCTGGCGCTGAGCGCGAGCAGCGGCGGCAGCCAGGGCGCGAGCCGGTGCGCGACGGCGATCGCGAGGTCGCGGTCGGCGAGCTCGGCGTGCACCTGGGTGCCGCAGATGAGCTGCTCGCGGGTGAGGACCTGGTAGTCGTCGAGCATGCGCTCGTAGCGGGCCTCGGGCGAGATCTTCATCTGGTCCAGGTCGGCCAGCGGCACGCTCCCGGCGGCGACGATGCCGAGGCCGACCTCCTCGGCGGCGGCGATGGCGGTGCGGCGCATCGCGCCGAGGTCGCGGGCCAGGTCCTCCAGGGCGTGGCAGGGCCGGCTGTTGGCCTCCACGGTGGAGCGTTGCAGCTCCTCGGTGAAGCGGTCGTCGGGCAGCATGTCGAGCAGGAGCACGGAGCGGGAGACGAGTTGCCGCGTGCGCGTGTCGACGATGTGGAACTCCTCCTCGACCCCGACCGCGATCCGCGACTCCGCCATGGCCACCACTCCCCCACGCTCGAACGTTTGACGGGTCATCTATCCAGAAATCGGGCCTTCGCACGTCAGCCGCCCATCCGGCCCTCTTCCTGCCGGTCGGCGTCCGCGCCGGACATGGAGGCGCCGCCCTGCGTGTCGTCCTCGGCGGTGCCGGGGGTGTAGTAGCGGCGCAGCCAGGCGGCGAGCCCGTCCAGGCCGGGCAGCAGCACGCGTTCGGTGACGCCGGCCTGGTCGAGCCGTTCGCGGACCTCCGCCTTGACCGCGGGCGGGAGCGTCCAGGCGCGCCACAGCTCGGGATGGTCCTCCAGCCACTCCTGCACCTGGAACTCGGGCCGGGACGTCACCGACAGCACCGACGACTGGTTGACCACGCGTTCGTCCAGCGACGGCGGCTCGAAGAAGGCGACGAACGGCTCGCCGGACAGCCGGTCGAAGCTCGGCAGGTCGCCCGCGACGGCGGCCAGCATCTCGGTGGTGAACAGCAGCGCGCCCTCCCGGTCGAGCTCGGCGCGCAGCGGCTCGGGCAGCAGCCGGTGCGCGCCGTGGCAGTCGACGCCGAGCAGGACGGCGTCGTCCCGCGGCCAGGACGCGGTGGCGAAGTGCAGCGCGACCAGCGGCGAGAACGTCCAGTCGAGCAGCCGGGTGGGCAGCCCGTGGTGCTGGCCGAGCGCCAGCCAGTCCCACACGGCCGGGCCGGGCCGCCGCCGGTGGGCGTACTTGCGGAAGTTGCGCACCAGGTGCGGTTCCAGCGCGGCGTAGTCGCCGCGCAGCCGCGACAGGCTCGACACGTGCGTGTACGAGGCGCGGGCCAGGCCGCGGAAGACCATGGAGGAATGCGCGTGCCCGGTGTCACGCGGCCTGCTGGCCTCGGCGATCGCGTCGTCGAGCTCCCGCCAGGACGACACCACATCGGTCTTCATTCCCGCCCCGCTGCCCTCCTCCGCCCCGGCCATGCGGGGCCCGTTCACGGCTCGCCCTTGACCGGGCAGGTGCCCACCCGGCCGTGCCACTCGGTGAGCAGCACGGTCGCGTCGTCCTGCAACTGGCCGTCATGGTGGTCCAGCACGTCCTTGATGAGGCGGCGCAGCGTCTCGGGCACCGGCAGGCGGGCCGCGCAGTGCCGCAGGATGAAGTCCACGAACCGGGCCACGCCGAACTCCTCGCCCTGGTTGCTGCCCGCCTCGACGATGCCGTCGGTGTACAGGAGCAGCCGGTCGCCGGGTTCGAGCTGTTCGCGGCAGACGGTGACGGGCAGGCCGAGGCCCAGGCCGAGCGGCGGCGTGGGCGGGCACTCCAGCGCCGTCACCCAGCGTCCGCCCCGGATGAGCACGGGCGGGTGGTGGCCGCGGTTGACCCAGGTGAGCATGCCGGTGCGCAGGTCGAAGTCGGCCATGATCGCGGTGACGAACCGGGCGGCCTCCCCGAACTCGCGCAGCAGCAGGTTCTCGATGCCCTCGCCGTTGCCGGCCAGGTCGGCGCCGTGGCGGCGCAGGTTGCGGCAGGTGGCCAGTGCCAGGTTCGCGGCCAGCCCGGCGGCCACGTCGTGGCCCATGGCGTCGAAGATGGCCAGGTGCACGACGTCGTCGGCCACGGCGTAGTCGAAGGCGTCGCCGCCGATCTCGTAGGCGGGCTCGAGCACCCCGGCGACCGTCACTTCGGCGTTGGCGAACGTCAGCGGCGGCATCAGGTGCCACAGCATCTCGGCGGCCACGTTCATCGGCCGTGAGCGCACCAGCCTGGGGTAGCAGTCGCTGTAGGAGCGTTTGCTGACCACGAGCAGCGCGACCATCGCCGACAGCGCCCGCACGTCGGCCTCCTCGACCGGCCGGCCGCCGCCCAGCAGGACGCGCAGCACGCCCAGCCGCTCGGCGCCGTTCAGCAGCGGCACCCACCAGCAGTCGAGGCCCCCCTCGCCGGGCTTGCGCAGGATGCGGACCTCCTGGAAGGCCCGCCCGCCGTAGGTGGCGTCGATGCGCAGCTCGGCGGGGGGCTTGTCATCAGGGCCCGGACCGGCCACGCCGCCGTTCTCGGCGAGCAGCCGCAGCGTGTTCTGCTGGAGGTCGGCCAGGTAGATCAGGCACTGCCGGATGCCGGCCCGGCGGGCGTACCGGTCCACCAGGCCGGGCAGGTGCTCCAGCGTCGCCTCCTGCCCGGCCTCCAGCAGACCGGCGAGCATGTCCCCGCAAGGGCTGTTCACAAAATGTCATTATTGACGGCCAAGCCATTTCAGCAGCTCAACGCCGTACAAAACATTTATTGACAGCCCCGGCGTTACAGGACGGCGCCGGTTCCCTCGCGCGTGCGGGCCTTGCGCGGCTTGGCCGGCTCGGGCGGCGGCTTGCGGTCGAACCGGGCCAGCATGATCGACAGCGGGCCGGCCACGAACGACGACGACAGCGTGCCCACGATGACGCCCGTCACCAGCGCGATCGCGAAGTCGCGCAGCGAGTCGCCGCCGAACACGGCCAGCGCCACCAGAATGAACAGCGCGCCGATACCGGTGTTGACCGTACGCGGCATCGTCTGCAGGATCGCGCCGTTGACCGCGTCGGCCAGCGGCGCCTTCCGGTTGACCGCCCACAGCTCCCTGACCCGGTCGAAGACCACCACCTTGTCGTTGACCGAGTAGCCGACGACGGTGAGCATCGCGGCCAGGAACACGCCGTCGATCGGCTTGCCCATCCACGCGAACAGGCCGATCACCAGCGACACGTCCACCAGCAGCGCCAGCACCGCGGCGGTGCCGAACGTCCAGCGGAAGCGGAACGCCAGGTACGCGAGCTGCGCGGCCACGGCCACGGCCAGCGCGATGAGCGCGTTGCGGCGCAGCTCCTCCCCGAGGCTCGGCCCGATGAACTCGTCGCGCCGCTTGGACACCTCGCCCGCCTGGCCCTCCAGCGCGGCCTCGATCTTGGCCACGTCGGCGATGCCCATCTGCCCGGCGCGGACGAGGACGCCGTCACCGGACGACTGCACCACCGCCTGCGGGAACCCGGCCTTGGCGACGGCCTCGCGGGCGGCGTCGGCGCCGATCGGCTTGGTCGTGGCGAACTCCACGACCCGGCCGCCGGTGAACTCCACGCCGAAGTTCAGCCCGCGGGCGAACAGCCCGGCCAGCGCCACCACGGCGAGGCCGCCGGCGATCGCCAGCCACAGCTTCCTGCCGGCCATGACCTGCGGGTTGCGCTCGGTGAGCCAGGTGCGGACCCGGCCGATGGAGCCCAGGCCCGACACGCGCGGCTTGACCCGGCCGATGACGAGCTGGGTGAGCACCCGGGTGATGAGCATGGCCGACACCAGCGAGGCCAGCACACCGATGCCGAGCGTCACGCCGAACCCCTTGACCGGGCCCGACGCCAGCCAGAACAGCAGCCCGGCGGCGATCAGCGTGGTGATGTTGGAGTCGGCGATCGCGCTCCAGGCGTTCTTGAAGCCCAGGGCCAGCGCCGACTTCAGGCCCCGCTGCGGCGCCTGCCCGTACTCCTCCCTGGCGCGCTCGAACACGAGCACGTTGGCGTCCACCGCCATGCCGATCGCCAGCACGAAACCGGCCAGGCCGGGCAGCGTGAACGTGGCGCCCATCGCCACCAGCGCCGCGTACGAGATCAGCCCGTAACAGGCGAGCGCGATGGCGGCGAGCAGGCCGACGAGCCGGTAGACGATGACGATGAACAGCGTCGTCATGATGAGACCCGCGATCGCGGCCTTGGCGCTGGCCTCGATCGCGTCGGCGCCGAGCGTCGGGCCGACCGTGCGCTGCTCGACGAGCTCCAGCGGCACGGGCAGCGCGCCGCCCTTGATCAGCACCGACAGCTCACGGGCCTCCTCGTGCGTGAACGAGCCGGTGATCTGGGTGGATCCGCCGGGGATGCCGATGTTGCACGGCACCGACGGGTCGAGCTGCGGCGAGGAGATGATCTCCTTGTCGAGCACGATCGCGACCCGGCGCTTCGGGTCGCCCGCCGGGCTGCAGGCCGCCTGCCCGGTCAGTTTCTGCCAGGCGCCGGCGTCACGGAAGTCGACGGTGACGAACCAGCCGGGGCCGAGCTGGGGATCGCTGCGCGCGGCCGCGTCGGTGACGCCGTCGCCGCTGATGGCGACCGGGCCGAGCTTGAGCAGCTGGCCGCCCTCGTCGGGCAGCGCGTTCTTGTCGCCCTGCTCGGCGACGCCCTCCACCGAGTGGAAGGCGAGCTGGGCGGTGCGGCCGATGACGTCGGCCGCCTGCTGCGGGTCGAGCAGGCCGGGCAGCTCGACGATGATCCGCTTCTCGCCGGAGCGGACCAGCGTGGGATCGACGACGCCGAGCGCGTCGGCGCGGCGTCGCAGCACGTCCAGCGCGCGGTCGGTGGCGTCGGAGTCGGCCTTGACGGTGGCCGTGTCCTTCGTCTCGAACACGAGCTGGGTGCCGCCGCGCAGGTCGAGCCCCAGGCGCGGCGCTGAGGTGATGGCCAGGACCATCGAGGTCGCGATGACGGCCAGTGCCGCCAGCGCACGCCACAAGGGCGCACGTGACATGGGAAGCCTCCACAGGCTGAAAAATTTCGGGAAAAGAGCCTTCTACAGCCCTGTGGAGGGAGGGGCCCGCGCCGGTGTGGCGGCCGTCAGCAGCACCACGGGCTCGGCGGCGCCGGCCCGGCGCACCACGTCCGCCCGCGGCCGCCCCGGCGCCTGCGCGTCGGCGGGCAGGACGACCGGCCCCTGACCGCCCGTCGCGTCGTAGGAGGCCGTCCAGGAGTAGGCGGTGGGCGGCTGGTAGGGCGAACGGCGGGCGCCGTGCTGGCCCTCGTGCTGCCCCTCAGCCTGCCCCGGGTCGCCCGCGGCGGCCGCCTGACCGGCGGAGACAGCGGCCGGATCGGCCGCGGCGGCGATCGTGAGCTGGGCGTGGCCGGTCGCCGGCAGGAACCACGACAGCAGCAGGAGCAGCGCAGCGGGCAGTCTGGACCGCACGGCACTCTCCTCTCCTGTGATGGTGGCCCTCACACCGTAGCCTGAACCGGCACCAGGAGAGGGAAGGCGCGGGCCCGGGCCGGTGCCCTTCCCAGGAAAGTGGGCTATGGTCGGCCTCATGGCGACCTGGAGCACCACCCGTGTCTCCGCCGCGTTCAAAGCGGCGGTGCACGTCGTGCTGCTCGCCATCCTGGTCGTCGCCGCCACCCCCACGTGGGCCGGCGCCACGCCCTCGCAGCACGACGTCGTCACCGGCGTCATGCCCGCGGGCGCGGAGGTGTCGGAGCTGGCCACGCCGCCGCAGCCGCCCGTCAGGGCCGAGCACCTGCCGCGCCCGTGGCCCGACCGTCACCGCGCCGAGACGCCCGAGACGCCGGCCCTGGTGTGGCCGCAGTCGGGGTCGGCCGCCATCCGAGGTCCCCAGCAGCCCGGCCATCGCGCCGCCGGGTCGCGCAGCCCGCCGCCCGCCTAGAGGTCCTCTCCCTCCCCTCGCCAGGTCCGTGAGCCGGGCGGCGCAGGGGAGCCGTCGGCATATCTCTGGCTAGGAGCGACGCCTCATGGCTTCATTGCAGACACTCATGCAGGACTACACCCAGCACCTGGCTCGCCTCGAAGAACTCCGCGAACTGCTGGAGCAACGGCTCGCCACCGCCCGCGCCGTCGAAGGGCCGCGCGCCCGGACGGTCGCCGCCCTCGAGGCCGCGATCGAGCGGATGGATCGCGGCCTGTACGGCACCTGCCGGCGGTGCAGCGCCTTCATCCCGTTCGAGGCTCTGCTGCGGTCGCCTCAGGAGCCGTACTGCGCGACCTGCGGCGGCGACCTCCACACACTCAAGGGACACCCATGACAGACAACAGCACGCTCAGTGACGTCCAGGTCCAGGCCATCGCCCAGGACCTGCGCGCGCAGCTGATGTGGCGCACCTCCCGCCTCGACGAACTGCGGGAGCTGGTGGAGAGCACCGGCACCGACGACGGCTCCCGCCAGAGCGTGCTCGCCGACCTGGCCGCCACCGAGCGGACCATCGCCGGCATCCACGCCACGCTGGACCGGCTCGCCGACCGCTCCTACGGCCGGTGCGACGGTTGCGGCACGTCGATCCCGTTCGAGCGGCTGAAGATCCGGCCGCTCACCCGGCACTGCGTGCCGTGCCGCCAGACCCGCGAAACGCGCTGACACGCGCCGGCTGACCCTCCGCCGGCCCCCGCGTCGCGTACGGGATTCTCCCTGTACGCGGCGCGGCGCGGCATTTCCGGGCACGCGGCACGCCCGGAAATGCTTGAATCTTGTTAACTATTGATGTTTCTATGGCCGATAACCCAACGCGGCGGGTGGGAGGGTTGTGCAGCCTGCTCCGAACGAGACCTCGCAGCGCGTGCTGCGCCGGCTGCCGTTCGCGGTGATGCTGGCCGTCGCCGTGATCGACGTGCTGGCCGGCCCGTCGCTGGGCTTCCTGCCGCTGCTCACCCTGGGGCCGACGTTCGCCTCGGTGTCGGGCAGCGTGCGCCGCACCGCGATGGTGGGCGCCGTCGCGCTCGTCATCTGCGTGCTGCTGTCGCTCTACAACGACCTGCTGTTCAAACGGCAGAACCCGATCACCGTCGCCACCATCGTCGGCGTCACCGCGGCCAGCATGCTCGCCAGCCACCTGCGGCTGCGCCGCGAGCGGGAGCTGGCCAACGTGCGCATGGTGGCCGAGGCCGCGCAGCGGGTGCTGCTGCGGCCGGTGCCGCGCCGCGCCGCCGACCTGCGGGTGGCGCTGTCCTACACCTCGGCGGCGGCCGAGGCGCGCATCGGCGGCGACCTGTACGAGGTGGTGACGACCCCCCACGGCGTGCGGCTGCTCATCGGCGACGTGCAGGGCAAAGGGCTCAGCGCGGTGGAGACGGCCGCCTGGGTGCTGGGCGCCTTCCGCGAGGCCGCCTACGACGAGGCCGAGCTGGCCGGCGTCGGCGAACGGCTGGAGGCGAGCCTGGCCCGCCACCTGAGCGGCGAGATGTTCGTCACCGCGATCCTCGCCGAGGTGCACGAGGCGGAGATCTCGCTGCTCAACTGCGGCCACCCGGCGCCGCTGCTGCTGGGCGGCGGCCGCATCACCGTGGCCGAGCCGCCGCAGGACGGGCTGCCGCTGGGCCTCGGCTCGCTGGCGGCCGACCGACCCAAGCCGTACCGGGTGCCGTTCGGCGAGGGCGACCAGATCCTGCTGTTCACCGACGGGGTCGTGGAGGCGCGCGACCACGGCGGCGCGTTCTACCCGCTGACCGAGCGGGCCGCCGGGCTGCTGACCGCGCCCGACCCTCAGGCCGCGCTCGACGCGCTGCGCGGCGACCTGATCGAGCACACCGGCGGGCCGCTGCTCGACGACGCCGCGATGCTGCTGATCCGGCGTCACCCCGGCTGAACCGACCCGGCGCCTTTACAAAGTAGATTCGTTACCGGGTCAGGCGCAGCACCCCCCAGTGGCTGGTGTCCACGTAGCCGCGACCGGTGGCGTCGTTCCAGGTGGCGGCCCCGGTCCTGACGGCGCCCGTGGCGTCGTTGACCTGGACGTCGAAGCCGAGCAGCGTGCCCTTGCGCAACGTCACCGTGGGCAGCCTGATCGCCGCCTCGACGACGTAGCCGCCGGGCACGGTCCGGGCCGCGCCGGTCAGGTTGTCCTTGACGGCGAAGGCGTCGAACGTGCCGCCGACCGTCTGCCTGCCGGTGAAGCTGATCCGATACTGGCCGTCGTCATCGTCGTAGCCCTTGGTCTTGTTGTTGCCCGGGTCGACGAAGAACTCGACGGAGTCCTGCGCCCACGGGTCGGGCGGCTGCTCGCTCAGCTCGGCGTCGCTCACCTCGGCGAGCACGTACAGCGTGTCGCCGTGCCACAGCGAGCGCACCAGCGCCTGCGCGCCCGTCGCGCCCTCGATCCGGGTGGCGGTGCGCACGCGCGGCGCCCGCGCCCAGGCGGCGTCCACGACGCCGTCGACCACGGGCTCGCCGCGCGCCGCCGTGGTGTGCCCGACCGGCGGGGTGAACGTCAGCCTGCCCGCCCACACGGCCTCGCCGGCCTCGACCTCGATGTCGGTGGCGCGTGAGGGCAGCAGCGCCTCGACGCGGTAGCCGTCGCGGGTGGGCCGGGCCGCCGCGCGGAAACCGCCGCCGTGCCGCCCGTCCCGCCAGACGGTGTACGGGGTGCCGCCCAGCGTGAACGTCACCCGGTCGGAGCGGTCGCGGGAGGCGTCCTCCACCTCGGCGAGCACGTACAGGCCGCGCTCCGACGAGCGGGCCTGCCAGCCGGCCGAGACGTCGCCGACGCGGGCGACGGGCGTGTCGGGCAGCAGGTCCCAGGCGAGCTCCCGCATCCCGTCGACCCGGGGCTCGGCGGCGGGCGCCTCCAGGCTCCGGACGAGCGGGGGCAGCTTCGACGGGTCGGCGATGCCCCAGTAGGCGGGCTTGGCCTGCAGGTCGTCGTCGAAGGGCAGCGGCGCGTTCGGCCGGGTGATGGGGAACGAGCGCAGCCAGCTCACGTCGTCGGACTTGCCCCAGACCGTCACCGAGCCGAGCCGGCCGGCCTGGCGCCGGAACACGTCGAACAGCTCCTTGTAGCGGTGGCCCTGCGCGACCAGCAGCTCGGGCGGGATCGGGTCGTAGGAGGAGACGAAGTCGGTGTAGACGCTCACGTCGAGCTCGGTGACGTGCTGGTCGACGCCCAGACCGGCGAAGCGCTCGATCGTGTCCTCGACGTGGGAGGCGGGCGGCTGCTCGATGTTGAGGTGGAGCTGGTGGCCGACGCCGTCGATCGGCACCCCTTCGGCGCGCAGCCGCTTGACCAGGTCGTAGAGGGCTTCGCGCTTGCGCGGGAACTCGGTGTTGTAGTCGTTGATGAACAGCTTGGCGTCCGGGTCGGTCTCGCGGGCGACGCGGAAGGCGGTCCTGATGAAGTCCAGCCCGGCGATCTCGAACCAGGGCGAGCGGCGCAGGCCGTCGGGCCGGTTCTCGTCGACGACCTCGTTGACGACGTCCCAGGCGGCGATCCTGCCCTTGTAACGGCCGACCACGGTGCGCACGTGGGTCTCCAGCCGGGCCAGCAGCGTCGCCTTGTCGGCGCCCTCGAACACCCAGGCGGGGGTCTGGCTGTGCCAGGCCAGCGTGTGGCCCCGCACGGTCATGCCGCGCGCGGCGGCGAAGCCGACGAGGGCGTCGGCCTGGGCGAAGGCGAACTGTCCTTCGGCGGGCTGCAGGGCGTCCCATTTGAGGTCGTTGCCGGGGGTGAGGCCGCTGAAGTGCCTGGTGAGGAGCTTGGCGTGCTCGCCGTAGGTCTCGGCCGGGCCGAAGGCGGTGCCCAGGGTGAAGGGCACGGCGTCCTTCAGGGCGGGGATGCCGGTCTCGATCGGCTTGGGCTCGACGTAGGCCAGCGTGAAGTCGTCCAGGTGGAAGGGGTCGGCGCCGTCGGCGGACTCGACGTACACGCTGAGGAAGTCGGCGTCGTGGGCGAGCGTGTAGGTGCCCTGGAGGCGGGTCCACTCCCCCGCGTCGGCGGGCGCGACGACCCGCTCGTAGCTGACGGCGTCGCCGGCGCGCCGCTCGATCGACAGGCCGAGCTTGCCGGTGCCGCGCACCCAGACCGACAGGGCGTACTTGTCGCCCTTGGCCATCCTGCCGAGCACGTCGATGGCGGGGCCGTCCCAGGAGGCGGACCTGCCGGTGACGGCCAGGCCGCGGGTCCCGGCGTGGGCGGCCTCGGCGGTGGCCGCCAGGGTGGCGCCGCCCCGGGAGGCCCAGCCCTGGGTGGTGCCGTCCTCGAAGCCGGTGCTGATCGGCGTGCGGGCCGGGTCGGTCAGCGCGGTGAGCGTGATGTCGTCGAGGTAGAAGGCGGCGCCCGCGTCGGCGCTCTCGGCGTACAGCTGCACGCCGGTGGAGGACGGGGGGAGGGTGTAGGCGCCGGACAGGAGCGTCCAGCCGTCGCCGGTGACGGTGGCCGACGCCACGGTCTCGTACGTGGTCTCGCCGCCCGAGGGGGTGCGCTGGACGGTCAGCGACACGGTGGCTGGGCCGCCGCTCACCAGCCGGGCGTAGGCGGTGACCGTGTGGAGGACGCCCGGCTCGAACGGGTCGGGCAGCGACGCGCCGTGCCAGTTCTGGGTGCGGCCGGCGACGTGCAGGGCGGCGGTTCCGGTGTGCGCGGCGGCGCCGGTCGCAGTGACGGTGACGCCGTCGCCGCGCGGCTGCCAGCCCTGGGCGGTGCCGTCCTCGAAGCCGTACGCGGTCTCCGCGGCCAGGGCGGGCAGGGGCAGCAGGCCGATCAGCAGGCACAGGAGGGCGGCGATCACGCGGCGCATGGGGGCTCCTCGATCCCGTCCCCCGACGAAAGTTTCGGCTATTGGCCGATAGTGTCAGCCAGACTATAGAGGGACCGGTGCGGCGGTACAACCCCGCCCGTTCAGCGCCAGGACGAGGGCGGCCGCACGTGGGCCAGGTCGGCCTCCATCCTGGCGGCCGCCTCGGTGAGCGCGGGCAGCAGGTCGCGGACCAGGTCGGCGGGGGTGGCGCGGCTGGCGTGGGTGGCGACGTTGACGGCCGCGACGACCCGGCCGTCCCGCCCGCGCACCGGCACCGCGATCGACCGCACGCCCTCCTCCAGCTCCTGGTCGACGAGGGCGTAGCCGTCCTTGGCCGCCCGGCGCACCGCCTCGGCCAGCTCCCCGGGCGAGGCGACGGTGTGCCGGGTCAGCCGCCGGGGCGGCGCAATCGCGGCCAGGCGCTCCTCCGGCAGCCCGGCCAGCAGCACCCGGCCCATCGAGGTCGCGTAGGCGGGGAAGCGGGTGCCGACGGTGATGTCGACGCTCATGATGCTCACCGTGGGCACGCGCGCCACGTACAGGACGTCGTCGCCCGACAGCACCGCGACGGACGCCGACTGGCGCACGCGCGCGACCAGGTCGGCCAGGTGCGGCTGGACGATCTCGCCCAGCGTGCGGCCGGACAGGTGCGCGTAGCCCAGCTCCAGCACCTTCGGCAGTGGCGTGAAGCGGCCCTCGCGCTCGGCCACGTAGCCGAGCCGTTCGAGCGTGAGCAGTGCGCGGCGGGCGGTGGCGCGCGGCAGGCCGGTGATCTTGGCGACGGCGGCCAGGCTCAGCCCGCCGGGCCCCGTCCCGAACGCGGCCAGCACGGCCAGCCCGCGCGCCAGCGACTGCAGGTAGCCGGCGCCCAGCTCGTCCTTGACCGCGCGCGTGGGATCGGCGGCGCCCGGGGGCGGACCGGCGGGCGGCGGCGGCCCGGTCTGCTCGGCCAGCGCCGCCTCCATCCGCGCCGCCGTCGCCCGCATGCTCGGCAGCGCGTGCTCGGCCAGCCCGGCGGCGGTGTGCCTGCTGGTGTGGCTGACGACGCTGAGCGCGCACGCCACCTCGCCGCCGGGGCCGCGCACGGGCATCGCGACCGCGATCAGCCCCGGCTCGATGAGCTGGTCGTCCACCGTGTACGGCGCCCGGGGGTCGAGGAAGACCAGCCCGGCGGCGCAGCGCCCGGCGGGCAGCAGGTCGCCCACCCGGAAGGCGACCGACATCGTGCGCCGCCGGGTGTGCTGCCCGACGAAGCGCACCCCGTCGCCGTCGCGCACCGACAGTGACACCGACTCCTCCAGCTCGCCGGCCAGCCGCTCGGCGTGCGGGCCGAGCGCGGCGGGCAGGCCGCTCGCCGTCAGGTACGCCTCCCCCAGCTCCATCAGCGGCGGCGCGAGCAGCACGTCGCGCTCCTCCATCCGCACGTAGCCGAGGCGGGCCAGCGTGGACAGCACGCGGTCGACCGTGGAGCGGGCCAGGCCGGTGACGCGCACCAGGTCGGTGGCGCGCGTCCGCCTCGGCTCGGCGGCCAGCACGCGCAGCACGGCGAGCCCGCGTTCCAGGGTTCCAGCCGGTTCCATCCACCACTCCTCGATCGTTGGAGGCACTTTGACAGGAACGCCTCCGGGTGCGCATACTCGTCCACGATAGTGAACTTAAGTTCATCTAGCGAACACCCGAACGGAGTCCCGTGCGGAGAGACAAGGTGATCGCCACGGCCGGGGAGGCGCTGGCCGACGTGCGCGACGGCGCGTCGTTCGCCGTCGGCGGCTTCGGCCTCAGCGGCATCCCCAGCGTGCTGATCCAGGCCCTCTACGACCGCGGCGTGAGCGGCGTCAGCGTCGTGTCCAACAACTGCGGCGTCGACGGCGGCGGGCTCGGCCTGCTGCTCGCGGCCCGCCGCATCGCCCGCGTCACCGCCTCCTACATCGGCGACAACAAGGAGTTCGCCCGCCAGTACCTGGGCGGCGAGCTGGAGGTCGAGCTGACCCCGCAGGGCAGCCTCGCCGAGCGGCTGCGCGCGGGCGGCGCCGGCATCCCCGCCTTCTACACGCCCGCCGGCGTCGGCACCCCCGTCGCCGACGGCGGCCTGCCGCTGCGCCACGCCCCCGACGGGTCGGTGGCCGTCGCCTCGCCGCCCAAGGAGGTCCGCGAGTTCGACGGCGTCCCGTACGTGCTCGAACGCGCGATCACCACCGACTACGCGCTGGTGCGCGCGGCCAGGGGCGACCGGCACGGCAACCTGGTGTTCGCCAAGTCCGCGCGCAACTTCAACCCGCTGGCCGCGATGGCCGGCCGCGTCACGATCGCCGAGGTCGAGGAGCTGACCGAGCTCGACCCCGACGAGGTGCACCTGCCGGGCGTCTTCGTCCAGCGGGTCGTGCCCCTCACCCCCGAACAGGCCGCCGACAAGGGCATCGAGAAGCGGACGGTCACCTCATGAGCTGGAGCCGTGACGAGATGGTCGCCCGCGCGGCGGCCGAGCTGCGCGACGGCGACTACGTCAACCTCGGCATCGGGCTGCCCACCCGCATCCCGTCCTTCCTGCCGCCGGACGTCGACGTGGTCCTGCACTCGGAGAACGGCGTCCTCGGCGTCGGCCCCTACCCCGCGCCCGACGCCGTCGACCCCGACCTGATCAACGCGGGCAAGGAGACGGTCACCGTGCGGCCCGGCGCGTCGTTCTTCGACTCCGCGCTGTCGTTCGGCATGATCCGCGGCGGCCACATCGACGTGGCCGTCCTCGGCGCCATGCAGGTGTCGGCCCGCGGCGACCTGGCCAACTGGATGGTGCCCGGCAGGCTCGTCAAGGGCATGGGCGGGGCGATGGACCTGGTGCACGGCGCCCGCAGGGTCGTCGTCATCATGGACCACACGGCCAAGGACGGCTCGCCGAAGATCGTCACCGAGTGCTCGCTGCCGCTGACCGGCAGCCGCTGCGTGCACCGGATCATCACCGACCTGGGCGTCCTCGACGTCACCGGCGACGGGCTGGCCCTGGTGGAGACCGCGCCGGGCGTGAGCGTGGCCGAACTGCTGGACCGTACGGACGCGGAGGTGAGCGTATGAGGACCGTCTACGTGGTGGACGCCGTCCGCACGCCGTTCGGGCGCCACGGCGGCGCGCTGTCCGGGATCCGCCCCGACGACCTGGCGGCGCACGCCGTCAGGGCGCTGGCCGAGCGGACCGGGCAGGAGAGCGCCGACGAGGTGGTGCTCGGCAACGCCAACGGCGCCGGCGAGGAGAACCGCAACGTCGCCCGGATGGCCGCGCTGCTGGCCGGGCTGCCGGTGACCACGCCCGGCGTGACGGTCAACCGGCTGTGCGGCTCCGGCATGGAGGCCGTCATCCAGGCGTACCGGATGATCGCCCTCGGCGACGCCTCCGCCGTGATCGCGGGCGGCGTCGAGTCGATGACCCGCGCACCCTGGGTGCTGCCCAAGCCCGAGCGGGCCTTCCCCGCCGGGCCGCAGGAGCTCGTGTCCACCACGCTCGGCTGGCGGCTGGTCAACCCCGCGATGCCCGCCGAGCACACCGTCCCGCTCGGCGAGGGCGCCGAGCTCATCGCCGGTCAGCAGGGCATCGGCCGGGCCGAGCAGGACGCGTTCGCGCTGGCCAGCCACCGCAAGGCCGCCGCGGCGTCGTTCGAACGGGAGATCGTGCCGATCGCCGGGCTCGACCGCGACGAGGGCATCCGCCACGACACCTCGCCCGAGGCCCTGGCCCGGCTCAAGCCCGCCTTCCGCGCAGGCGGCACCGTCACCGCCGGCAACTCCTCGCCGCTCAGCGACGGCGCGGCGGCCCTGCTGCTCACCGACGAGGACGGGCTGCGCGGCCGCGAACCGCTCGCCCGCATCACCGCCACCGCCGCCAGCGCGCTCGAACCCCGCCTGTTCGGCCTCGGCCCCGTCGAAGCGAGCCGCCGGGCCCTGGCCAAGGCCGGCAAGGACGCCGGCGACCTGGCCACCGCCGAGCTGAACGAGGCGTTCGCCGCCCAGGCGCTCGGCTGCCTCGCGCTCATGCCCGACCTCGACCCGGCGATCGTCAACCCCTCCGGCGGCGCGATCGCCCTCGGCCACCCCCTCGGCGCCTCCGGCGCCCGCGTCACCGGCGCCGTCGCCCACCGCCTGGCCGCCGCCGGATCGGGCACCGGCCTGGCCACCCTCTGCATCGGCGTCGGCCAGGGCCTGGCCGTCGTCCTCGAAAGGTGAGCGACATGACCCAGCCCCTCACGCAGGCCGACATCGACCGCGAGCTGCGCGAGGCCCCCGCCGGGCCCCCCAGCGGCCACCCCGACCGCGACTTCGCCCCCTACCGCAGCAGCGTGCTGCGCCACCCCAAGCAGCCGCTGATCTCCGTCAAGGACCCCGACGCGGCCGAGCTGAGCGGCCCGGTGTTCGGCGTCACCGACGTCACCGCCCTCGACGCCGACCTCACCAGGCAGCACCCCGGCGAGCCGCTCGGCGAGCGCATCACCGTCCAGGGCCGGGTGCTCGACCGCGACGGCAGGCCCGTGCGCGGCCAGCTCGTCGAGGTGTGGCAGGCCAACGCCTCCGGCCGCTACCGGCACCAGCGCGACGACCACCCCGCGCCGCTCGACCCGAACTTCACCGGCGTCGGCCGCTGCCTCACCGACGACGAGGGCCGCTACGCGTTCACCACGATCAAGCCCGGCGCGTACCCGTGGCGCAACCACGTCAACGCCTGGCGTCCGGCGCACATCCACTTCTCGCTGTTCGGCGCGGCGTTCACGCAGCGGCTCGTCACGCAGATGTACTTCCCCGGCGACCCGCTCTTCCCGTACGACCCGATCCTCAACTCGGTGACCGACGAGCGCGCCCGGCAGCGGCTCGTCGCCGCCTACGCGCACGAGCTGTCCCAGCCGGAGTGGTCGCTCGGCTACCGGTGGGACATCGTGCTCGACGGGCCCGCCGCGACCTGGATGGAGGAAGGCCGATGAACCCCACCCCCTCGCAGACCGTCGGCCCGTTCTACGGCTACGCGCTGCCCTTCCCCGGCGGCGGCGACCTCGCCGCCCCCGCCGACCCGGCCGGGATCACCGTCCACGGGTACGTCCACGACGGCGCCGGGGACCCGGTGCCCGACGCGCTGCTGGAGTTCTGGCAGGCCGACGCCTCCGGCGAGCTGCGCGGCGCGCCCGGCACGCTGCGGCGCGACCTCGTCGACGGGAGCGTCATCGGCAGGCATGGCGTCGACTTCACCGGCTTCGGCCGCGTCGCCACCGACGCCGACGGCCGCTGGACGCTGCGCACCGTCATGCCCGGCAACGGGTACATCAGCGTGTGCGTGTTCGCCCGCGGGCTGCTGCACCACCTGTTCACCAGGATCTATTTCGGGCAGGACCCGTTCCTGGACACGGTGCCCCCGCAGCGGCGCCACACGCTGATGGCGGTCCGGGAGCGGGAGGGCGTGCACCGGTTCGACATCCACCTGCAGGGCGAGAAGGAGACGGTCTTCTTTGACTTCGGCTGACGGGACTTCGGCTGACGGCTCCCCGGGGCATGGGGGCGCGGATCTCGGGCTGCTGGCGCCGATGCGGGCGGCGGTGGCGGCGACCGGTGACGCGGCGCTGCTGGGAGCCATGCTCGACGCCGAGGCGGCGCTCACCCGGGCGCAGGCCGCGCTCGGGCTGGCCCCGGCACCGGCCGCCGACGCCGTCACCGCCGCCGCCCGCGCCGCCGCCTTCGATCTGCCCTCGCTCGTCGTACGCGCCCGCTCCGGCGGCAACCCCGTCATCCCGCTCGTCGAGGACCTGCGCCGGGCCGCCCACCCGTACGGCGAACACGTCCACCGGGGCGCCACCAGCCAGGACATCCTCGACACCGCCCTCATGCTGACGGCCTCCCGCGCGCTCGGCCCCGTCCTGGCCGACCTCGGCCGGGTGATCGCCGGGCTGGGCGCGCTCGCGGCGGCCCACCGCGACACGGTCATGGCCGCGCGCACCCTCACCCAGCAGGCGGTGCCCACCACGTTCGGACTCAAGGCGGCCGGCTGGCGCAAGCTCGCCGCCGACGCCCGCCACCGCCTGCGCGCCGCCCGCGAGGCCCTCCCGGCCCAGCTCGGCGGCGCCGCCGGCACCCTGGCCGCCTTCCACCCGCAGGACGCGGAACAGCCCGACATCGGGTTGCTGCTGGTGGCCCGGTTCGCCCGGGAGGTGGGGCTGGCCGAGCCGCCGCTCCCCTGGCACGTGCTGCGGACGCCGGTCGCCGACCTGGCCGGGGCGCTGGCGTTCACGGCGGGCGCGCTCGGCAAGGTCGCCGCGGACGTGCTGGTGCTGTCACGCACCGAGATCGGCGAGCTGTCGGAAGGCGTCGGCGGCGGCTCGTCGTCCATGCCGCACAAGCACAACCCGGTACGCGCCACCATGATCGCCGCCGCCGCGCGTCAGGCGCCCGCGCTGGCGTCGATCCTGTACGGCTCCCTCGCCGCCGAGGACGAACGCCCCGCCGGGGCCTGGCACGCCGAATGGCAGCCGCTGCGCGAGACGATCCGCCTGGTGGCCGGAGCCTCCCGCGACGCCGCCGAGCTGGTCGCCGACCTGCGCGTGCACCCCGAGCGCATGCGCGCCAACCTGCGCGTGCCCGACGTACACCCCCTGGACCGCGCGCCCGGGTCGGCGGGCGCGCTGGTCGACAGGGCGCTGGAAGAGGAGTGATCTTGCTGCAGTACACGCTCGACGGCCCCGAGGGCGGCGAGCCGCTGGTGCTCGGCCCCTCGCTGGGCACCTCGGCGAAGGTGTGGCAGCCGCAGGTGGCCGCGCTGGCGCGCACGTTCCGCGTGCTCAGGTACGAGCTGCCCGGCCACGGCGGCTCACCCCGCCAGGACGCCCGCACGATGGACGACCTGGCCGCGCTCGTCGTCCGCACGGCCGCCGGCCAGGGGTGGGAGAGCTTCCACTACGCGGGCGTGTCCATCGGCGGGGCGATCGGCGCCACCCTGGCGATCGGCCATCCCGGCAGGGTGCGGTCGCTGGCCCTGGTGTGCTCCTCGGCCCGCTTCGGCGAGCCGCAGGGGTGGCGCGACCGGGCGGCCCTGGTGCGGGAGAAGGGCACCGGGCCGCTGCTGGAGGCCACCGCCCGGCGCTGGTTCGCCGGGCCGCCCGACCAGGGGCTGCTGGACGACCTGGCCGGGGCCGACCCGGAGGCGTACGCCGCCTGCTGCGACGCGCTGGCCGGCTACGACGTACGCGGCGAGCTCGGGCGGATCGCCGTCCCCACGCTGGTGCTGGCCGGGCGGCAGGACCCGGCGACGCCGCCGGAGCACGCCCGGCTGCTCGCCGACGGCATCGCGGACGCGACGCTCGTGGAGGTTCCCGGCGCGGCCCACCTGGCCACCGCCGACCGGCCCGAGGCCGTCACCGCCGCGCTGCTCACCCACCTGCCTGCCGTGCCCGCCGGGTCCACTGGGTCCGCCGGGCCCGGTATGCGGGTGCGGCGCGAAGTGCTCGGCGACGCGCACGTCGACCGGGCGATCGCCCGCACCACCGGCTTCACCCGGGACTTCCAGGACCTGATCACCCGCTACGCGTGGGGCGAGATCTGGACGCGCCCCGGCCTCGACCGCCGCACCCGCAGCTGCATCACCCTCACCGCGCTCGTCGCCCACGGCCACCTGGAGGAGCTGGCCATGCACGTGCGGGCGGCGCTGCGCAACGGGCTGACGCCGGACGAGATCGGCGAGGTGCTGCTGCAGACGGCGATCTACTGCGGCGTCCCGGCGGCCAACGCCGCCTTCGCCGTCGCCCAGCGCGTCCTCACCGAACCCACCTGACCGCCCACCCCCTTGGGGGGTGACGTCGTCACGCGGGCCGCCGTAGACGGGGTTCCGGTCGAAGCGCTCGCCGGTGACCAGCAGGCGGATCAGTCCAGGCTCACGGAGGACTCCTCCGCCTCCCAGACGATCCAGTCGTCGCCGACGGGCTCCCGCTGCGTGCGAAGCTCACCCGAGCCGCCCGGGTCGAACCCGCCGGCGTTCGTCATCGACCGCCCTTGCTGACCGCGCCCGCTCGCCTCCGCTCGTGGACGCGCGGGGCGGGACGAGCTCGTTCTCGTCTCGCCTCGCGGCGCTGTCCGGCTGGAGCTGCCGGAGCTGCTGGAGCGGTCAGAGGGCGGGCTCGGCGCAGAAGGCGAGGCCGTTGGCGTGCGCCACCACGTCGCCGTCGGCGGCCGGGAGGAACACCGACTCGCCCGCGACCAGCCGCCGCCCGCCGACCGTCACGGACCCGTCCGTGCACAGCACGATGCGCGGCGAGCCGCCCGCGAGCCGCCACTCGCCGCCGGTGAGCTGCCGCAGCCGGAACTCCTCCGCCGACGTGGCGTAGACGCCGTCCGCGCCCGCCTCCAGAGGGTGCGGCACCCGCGCCGGATCGGTGATGTGCAGCAGCTCCGGCACGTTGAGCGGCTTGGACGTCAGCCCGGCGCGCATGACGTTGTCGGAGCTGCCCATGATCTCCACCCCGAAGCCCCTGAGGTAGCAGTGCAGCACGCCCGCCTCCAGGAAGAGCGCCTGCCCGGGCTCCAGCTCGTGCCGCTGGAGCAGCAGCGGCGCCAGGCAGGCCGGGTCGCCCGGGTACTGCCGCGCGAGCCGCGCCACCAGCGCGTAGTCCGGCTGGTGAACCGCCGAGGCGGACCACCCGGCCTGCTCGGCCACGTCACCCGCGGCCAGCAGCGCGGCCAGCGCCTCCAGCGGCGACCCCGCCGACAGCAGCGCCACCACGTCCTTCAGCCCGCGCACGCCCAGCCGGTCGATGAGCATGGCCGACTGCTCACTGTCGCGGAACCCGGCCAGCGCGGTGAACGGCGTCAGCGCCCGGATCAGCTCCGGCTTGGGCCACGGGTCGCCGTAGACGCCGCGGCCGTGCCCGTCGGCCGCCTGCTCCGCCGACGGGTGCACCTGCAGCGACAGCGGCGCCTCGACGGCGATGAGCTTCATCAGGTACGGCAGCCGCTCCCCGAACCGGCCGAGCGCCGCCTCGCCGAGCATCCCGGCGGGGTCGGCGACGACCGCGTCGGCCAGGCTGCGCCCCTCCTCGGCCAGCACCGACGAGCCCGATGGATGGGCGCCGAGCCACATCTCCGCCTCGGGACCGGGAGAGGGCACGGGCCTGCCGGTGAGCCCGGCCAGGTCCGTACGGGACCCCCAGGGATAGTCCTTGACGGGGTTGGTCAGCAAATACACGCGAACTCCTCGGGCGGTGCCGGCTCGTGCTTCACGCGCGCGCACCCGTCTCGCCCGGATGCGCGCGAGGTCAACAGGGACCGTACCGCGCCCCACCCCACCCCGCCCACCGCGGGGGCGCCCACGTGCAGGTTCTCCTCCCGTACGCGTTCCGCCCGCCGCAGGTTCCGCCCCGTACGCGTTTCGCCTCGCGCGGGTTCCGCCCCGCGCGCCGTCGGTCACGCACCACGGGGTCACGCGCGGCCCCAAGTCATGCCGCCCCGGGGTCGCGTACCCCCCGGGCGACGTGGCACACGCTCCGCTGGGTCGCCCCTCACGGGGTCACACGCCCACGGGCCACACCGTCCGGGGAGTCGCGCCCCCGGGCGACGTACACGCGCGTACGACGCCCGGCCGCCGGGTGGCTCAGCGCGCGGGCCGCACACGCCGCCCCGTCGCAGGGTCAGGAGGTCGTCTTGGTGACGATCTCGCTGATGCGCTCGTAGGCGGCGAAGTCGGCGGTCAGGCGGTTCTTGGTCAGGGCGATGACGGTGCCGGTGGCCGTGTCGGCGTAGGCGGCGCTGCCGCCCGCTCCGGCCATGCCGAACCAGGTCGGCGTCTGCTCGGCGGTGGACGCCGGGTGGCCGATGGCGTAGCCGAGCCCCCAGGCCGACGGGTTGCCGAACACCGCGTCGGGGCCGCTGGCCGTCACCGTGGTGACCTCGCGCAGCCGTTCGGGGCTGATCAGCCGCACGCCGTCGACGTCGCCGAGCAGCGCGGCGTAGAGGCGGGCGATCGCGCGGGCGGTCGTCTTGCCTCCGGCCGGGATGTCGGCGATGAGGTAGTCCTCCCGGCTGCCGAGCGCGGCGGTCGGGAACAGCGACATCGGCCCCGCCTTGAACATCGGCAGATCGTCAGGCATGTCACCGAAGGCCGACATGTCCATGGGCGCGTCCTCCAGCACGGCCAGCCTGCCATGCTCGGCGCGCGGCATGCCGAAGTAGAGCTCGTCGCCCACGCCGAGCGGCCCCGCGACCTCCTCCAGCAGCACTTGGGAGATCGGCTTGCCGGTGGCCCGGCGGACGATCTCGCCCACGAGGTAGCCGAACGTGTAGGCGTGGTAGCCGACCTGGGTGCCGGGCTCCCACCACAACTCGGCGTCCTCCAGCGCGGCGACCATCTTGTCCCAGTCGCACATGTCCTCGGGCGTGCTGTCGAGCGGCACGCCGGGCAACCCCGCCGAGTGCGTCAGCACGTGGCGCACGGTCACGCCCTCCTTGCCGTGGGCGCCGAACTCGGGCCACAGCTCCACGACGGGCGTGTCGTACGTGAACAGTCCCCGCTCGGCGAGCACGTGGGCCACGGCGGCGGTGGCGCCCTTGCCGATGGAGAAGTTGTAGAACGGCGTGGCGGACGTGACCGCCCTGCCGGTGGCCGGGTCGGCCAGCCCGGCGACGGCGTCGGCGACCAGCTCGCCGTCGCGGTAGACGGCGACCTGGACACCCTGCTCGGCGCCCGACTCGACGAGGTCGTCGACGGCCGCCTGGACCTGCTCCTGCAACTCACTCATGATCGGCTTCCTCCCTTTGCCAGGACCAGGGACGTTACCGGAGCCCCCCGACAATCCCGTCCGAGGGGCGGGCGCCGGACCCCGGGGACCGCTCAGCGGTCGCCCGGCCCGAGTCCCAGAGGCGGCACGGCCTCCACCGGCTGGGCCCCGTCAGGGTCGAATCCCCTGGCCGGGGCCGGTGTATCGGACCACGGTCTTACTACCTGGGTCTGCCGGGGGCTCCCCGGAATGGACCCACGGTCCGATGTGGAGGGAGGCCGGTCTGCGGCAACGTCGTGGGCGTGATCGACGTCAACAGGATCCGCCGCCCTCTGCTCACCGCGCTGGTCGGCGCCGCCATAGCCGTGCCGGTGCCGGGCGCCGCCCGGCCGTCCGCGGTGCCCGCGCCCGTCCCGGCCGCGCTGCCGCCGCTCACCGCGACCGCGGCGGGTCTGGCGGCCCGCTACGCCGCCGGCCGGCGGGAGGTGCTGGCGGCCGAGCGCACCGCCGCCGCCCACGGCGACCGGC
>NZ_JAHKRO010000071.1 GCF_019396325.1 Nonomuraea ceibae | reverse complement strand
CCCCCGCCAGGGCCCCGCCCCAACCCCAAGGCCCCGCCCAACCCCAGGCCCCCGCTACACCGCGTCCGCCGCACCCCAGCCCGCCACATCCAGGTGGGTCCACCCGGGAGAGAGGCCGCCCCGCGGTACGCCCGTCGGGGGCCTGCGCCCTTGAGAGGCGCCTGTGGGGGCCGCGCCCGTGAGAGGCGCCTGTGGGGGCCGCGCCCGTGAGGAAGCTGGGCGGGGAAGTGCGCTCCCGTGGGGGGTGCGGGTTCGGTGGGGCGGTTTGGTGAGGGGAATTTCCTGATTTGGGTGATCGAATCGTTATTTGTCTGATCGTCAAGGGCGCGGTCATGATCGAGGGCGCCAGACCCCTACGCCACACCTGGAGGTGTCGTGTCCTGGCGTCCCATCACTCTCCTGGCCGCGCTGACCGTCGCGCTGGCCGTACCCGGAACGGCGCACGCCGACGATCCGCCGCCGCCCGCGGTGGAGCCGCGCGCCGGCACCGAGGCTCCCGCCGAGGTGAGCGGGCTCGCCGAGCCCGCCGCGGCGGGGGACCCGGTGGCCGCGGCCAAGGCGCACCTGGCCGATCCGCGGTATCACCTGAATCCCACCGACCTGGTGCACTTACGCACGGTCAAGGATGGCAAGGACGAGACGGTCAGGTTCGCCCAGCGCTACCGGAACCTGCCGGTGCTGGGCGGCCAGTACCTGGTCCACTTCCGCACCGAGAACGGCGTGCGGACGGTCACCGGGGCGGGCGGCCGGTTCCTCACCGAGCTGAAGGTCGACCCGGTCCCCACGGTCGGCGCGGAGCTGGCCGGGCGGCTGGCGGTCGCCACGCTGGTCCGCGACCGGACGGACCGGCGGACGGTGAAGGCCGGCGCGGGCGAGCTGGTCGTGGTGCCGCGCGGCGCCGGCGTGCTGGCCTGGCGGGTGCCGCTCAGCGGTGTGACGGCCGGGCGCCCGTTCGTGCGCGACGCGTACGTGGACGCCCGTTCCGGCCGCCCGCTGTTCGCGGTGGACCGGCTGCACTTCGCGGCCCCCGAGGGGCCGGTGGAGGCGAGCGGCGCGACCTCGGACGGCCGCGAGGTGACGTTCCCCGCCTTCCGGCGCGCCGACGGCGCGCACGAGCTGCGTGACCGCTCCCGCCCGATGTGGAACGGGACGACCGGCGAGATCCTCACCTACGACGCCGCGGGCCGGGACGTCACCGAGTTCCTCGGCGGCGGCGTCCCCGCGGACGCGAAGCTCGCCGAGTCGGCCACCGCGCGGTTCGGCCCGCAGCACACCGCCAGCGGCGCGGTGGACGCCCACTGGGGCGCGGGCCAGGTGTACGCGTTCTACCGCGGCCTGGGCCGTGACGGGCTCGACGGCGCGGGCGGCAGCATGTACTCGGTCGTCAACGTCACCCTCGAGGGCCAGCCGTTCGCCAACGCGTTCTGGGACGGCACCAAGATGGTCTACGGCGGCGGCGGAGCCGACTACCACTCGTTCGCCGCGGGCCTGGACGTCGTCGGCCACGAGATGACCCACGGCGTCATCACCAACAGCGCCGACCTGGTCTACCTGGGCCAGTCGGGCGCGATGAACGAGGGCCTGGCCGACTACTTCGGCAACGCCGTGGAGGTCGACGCGCTCGGCATCCCCATGTCCGACCCGGACGCGAGCCTGCTGGGCGAGCGGCTGTGCAAGACGCTGCCGCCGGCCCAGTGCGCGATCCGCGACCTGGACGACGGCCGCGACGCCGCCGAGGACTACATCGGCGTGACCGTGAGCCTGGACGGCGGCGGCGTGCACCTCAACTCGACGATCTTCTCCGGCGCGCTGTGGGACATCCGGGAGAAGATCGGCGGAGCCAAGGCCGACAAGCTAGTCTACAAGGCGCTGACGGAGTACATGACGCCGCTGGACGAGTTCCTGGACGGCCGCCGCGCCGTGGAGTCGGCCGCCCGCGCGGCGGGCCTGCCGGCGCGTGACCGGCTGGCCGTGGCGCTGGCGTTCGACCGGCACGGCATCAAGCCGGGCTGGGACCGGCGCATCCGCACCGACAGCCGCGTCGTCGCCGACGGGCTGACGGAGGCGTTCTTCGCCCCGGACCTGGCCGGCGGCCGCTACGTGGTGATGAACAACAGCGCCTCCGCGGATGAGCCCAGCTCCGTCCACACCGGGCGGCTGCGCGGCGGCGCCCTGGTCAGGCTGTCGCAGAACGCCGAGTGGAACTACATCCCCGTCACCGACGGCGAGCGGGCCGTGTGGGGGTCCTTCGACGACGCCCAGACCCGGTTCCGCATCCTGTCGAGGCCGCTGGATCGCGGCGCCCCCGAGACGACGGTGCACGAGACGACCGGCTACCTCGTGCAGCTGGCCGTCGAGGGCGACGTCGTCGCCTGGGAGGAGCAGGACCTGGCCACGCAGCGCAGCGAGATCTGGGTCAAGCGCGGCGGCGCGGCGCCGGTCCTGGTCACCGCCGCCGAGGACGTGACCGGCGTGTTCCCGTCGCTGAAGGACGGCAGGCTCGGCTACGTCCGCGTGCGCGGCGCGGAGCGCGTCCCGGCCGTGTACGACGTGGCGACCGGGAGGGAGACGGTGCTGCCGGTGCCCGGCTCGCGGGCCGGCATGCTGGTGCTGACCTCCCGGTACGCCGTCTGGACGCACAACGAGGACGGCGACTACACCGCCGGCCTGAGCCGGGCGGGCCTGGACGGCACGGGCGTGACCACGCTCGTCCCGGACGGCCCCGACGCGCCGATGTCCTACTGGCTCGACGCCAGCGACGGCTACGTCACGATCGCCGAGCAGATGGGCTTCGGCCTGACGAACGACGACCTGCCCAAGCTGTTCCAGCTGCCGATCGCGGGCGGCGAGCTGGAACGGGTCTCGTGCAACCGCGGCGACCAGTACCTGTTCGCCGCCGGCGAGGACCGGCAGGTGCTGTGGCTGGACGGCACCGCGGCCGACACCGACCTGGTCACCCGCCACCGGCCGGCCGGCCGCTGCTGACGGGCTGACCTGGCCCACGTCCGCCCGCCGCGCTCCGGAGGGGGGCGCGGCGGGCGTACGATGGCGGGCGGCCTGTGTCGAGACGAAGGGGGATCCTCGAGTGCGGTTTCTGGACGACGTGACGGTGGAGCTGGTCAAGCACAGCGCGTCCGACACCGACGTGCTGTGGGCGGCGCGCGTGTCCACGGCCGGCGAGCAGTCGCTGGCGGAGCTGGAGAAGGACCCCGAGCGGTCCAAGGGGCTGATCAACTATCTGATGCGCGACCGGCACGGCAGCCCGTTCGAGCACAACTCCATGACCTTCTTCGTCAGCGCGCCGATCTTCGTCTTCCGCGAGTTCCAGCGCCACCGGGTGGGCTGGTCCTACAACGAGGAGAGCGGCCGCTACCGCGAGCTGCAGCCGTCCTTCTACGTGCCGGGGGAGGACCGCAAGCTGGTGCAGGAGGGCAAGCCGGGCCGCTACGTGTTCGTCGACGGCACCGCCGAGCAGCACAAGCTCGTCACGCAGCGGATGGAGGAGTCCTACCGCCAGTCCTACGCCGCCTACGAGGAGATGCTGGAGGCCGGCATCGCCCGCGAGGTGGCCCGCGCGGTGCTGCCGGTCGGCCTGTTCTCCACCATGTACGCCACCTGCAACGCCCGCTCGCTCATGCACTTCCTGTCGCTGCGCACGCAGCACGAGCAGGCCCGGGTCAAGTCGTTCCCGCAGCGGGAGATCGAGATGGTGGCCGAGCGGATGGAGGCGGTGTGGGCGGAGCTCATGCCCCTGACCCACGCCGCCTTCGTCGCCAACGGCCGCGTCGCCCCGTAGGCGGGCTCAGGCCAGGGCGGGCAGGACGTAGACCTCGGCGCCCGGCGGCAGCGCGCAGTCGAGGCCGCCGAGGCCGCGGGAGTTCTCGCCGCACACGATCATGCTGATGTGGCGGCGGATGCGCCCGTAGTCGTCGCGGATCCGCTCCTCCAGCAGCGGATGGGTGCGGCGCAGCATGTCGAGGGCCGAGCCCAGCGTGGGCGGCGACTCATGGTCGGCGCCCACCGCGAACACCTTCACCTCGGTACGGCCGCTGACCCAGCGCCGCAGCGAGGCGGGCAGCACGAAGACCACCATGGTCACGGACTTGGCCATGGATCACAGCACCGCCGCGCGCACGGTCAGCACGTCGGGCAGGTGCCGGGCGACCGGCTCCCAGGTCTCACCGGCGTCGCGCGAGCCGTGCACCTCGCCGTCGCGGGTGCCGAAGAACAGCCCGGCCTCGGAGAACGTCATCGCGTCGCGCAGCACGGTCGCGTAGACCGGCCCCTCGGGCAGGCCGCGCTCCAGCGGGCGCCAGGCGCCGCCCGCGTCGTCGCTGCGGTAGAGGCGGTAGCGGTGATCGACGGGCGTGCGGTCCACGTCGGCGTGCAGCGGCAGCACGTACACGCTGTCGGGCTCGGCGGGGTGGGTCACGATCGGGAAGCCGAAGTCCGACGGCAGCGCCGAGCCGATGTCGTGCCAGGTGCCGCCGAAGTCGTCGCTGCGGTAGACGCCGAAGTGGTGCTGCAGGAAGAGGCGGCCGGGCTGGGACGGGTGCATGGCGACCTTGTGCACGCACTGCCCGAACTCGGGGTACTGCTGTCCTTCGGGCAGGAACGGCGCGCGGATGCCCTGGTTGGCGGCCTCCCAGGTGAGGCCGCCGTCGGCGGTGCGGTAAAAGCCGGCGGCCGAGACGGCGATCGCCATCACGCGCGGGTCGGACGGGTGGCAGACGATCGTGTGCAGGCACAGCCCGCCGCCGCCCGGCTGCCATTGCGGGCGGTGCGGGTGCTCCCACAGGCCCTCGACGAGGCTGTAGGTGACGCCGCCGTCCTCGGACCTGAACAGCGCGGCCGGCTCGGCGCCCGCCCAGACCACGCCGGGCTCCGACGGCGACGGGGTGAGCTGCCAGACCCGCGTGAGCGTCGCCCCGGTGTCGTCCGGGAAGGCGACCGGCGGCCGGTCGGCCTCCTGCCAGGTCTTGCCGAGGTCGTCGGAGTAGAGCACCGACGGGCCGAAGTGGCCGTACTCGATGCCCGCGAGCAGGCGGGGGGTCGTGCCGCGGGTGTCGATCGCCACCGCGTGCACCGCGACCGTGGAGAACTGGATCGGCTCGATCTCGAACGCGCTCCCGCCGGAGGAGCGGGCGAGGAACAGGCCCTTGCGGGTGCCGATCGCGAGCATTGCGTCAGTCATGGCATCGCTCCCATGTTCGCTTCCGGCCATCGTGCCACGTGGTTCCCTGCCGTGCGCGGGCACTGGCGAGGACTGGGCGATTTGCCGCACGATTACCCAGGAGGTAATCGAGACACTTCCCGCGAAGCGCTACGGTGCCAGACATGGGAGCCATTGCTATACAAGATGAGACTTTTGGTGATTTGTTGCGCTCGTGGCGGCAGCGGCGCCGGGTGAGCCAGCTCGACCTGGCGATCGAGGCGGACGTCTCCTCCCGGCACGTGAGCTTCCTGGAGACCGGGCGGGCCAAGCCGAGCCGCGAAATGGTCATGCGCCTGGCCGAGGAGCTGGAGGTGCCGCTGCGCCACCGCAACCGGCTGCTGGTCGCCGCCGGCTTCGCGCCGGTGTTCCCCGAGCGCGAGGTGCGCGCGCCGGAGATGGAGTCCGTACGGCTGGCGCTCGACAAGATCCTGGCCGGGCACGAGCCGTACCCGGCGCTGGTCGTGGACGCGAACTGGGACCTGGTGGCCGCCAACGCCGCGGCCGCGATGTTCATGGCGGGCGCGCCGGCGGAGCTGCTGACCGAGCCGGTCAACGTGATGCGGCTGTCGCTGCACCCCGACGCGATGGGCGGCAGGCTGGTCAACCTGCCCGAGGTGCGCGCCCACCTGCTGCACCAGCTGCGCAGGCAGGCCGAGATGTCGGGCAGCGGGCGGCTGGCCGAGCTGCACGACGAGCTCGCCGCCTACACCTACCCGGGCGTGGACCTCAACGTGGTGCGCGCGCCCGGGCCGGCCGACATCCTGATCCCGCTGCGCATCCGGGACGGCGACCGGGTGCTGTCGATGTTCACCACGATCGCCACCTTCGGCACGCCGGTGGACGTGACGGTCTCCGAGCTGGCCATCGAGACGTTCTGGCCGAACGACGAGGAGACCGCCGCCGCCTTCAGGTGACGCTCAGGCGATCCACCCCTCCCCGTGCACCACGTCGCGGTGGATGCGTGACAGCGGCACGCCGTCGCCCTGCAGCCGCCGGACCGTCTCGTTCACCATCGGGGGCGGGCCGCACACGTACACCTCGTGCTCGGCCCAGGAGTGGAAGCGCTGCGTGACCTCGGGCAGCCGCCCGCGCAGCCCGTCGTAGCCCGGCTCGTCCGACACCACCGGCAGCACCCGCAGCCACGGGTACGACGCCTCCATCCTGATCAGGTCGGGCAGGTCGTACAGCTCGCCGGGGGTTCGGGCGCCGTACAGCAGGTGGACGCCGCGGCGGCCGCCGGAGGCGATCACCTGCTCGATGATCGCCTTCAGCGGCGCCAGGCCGGTGCCGCCCGCCACGAACAGCAGGTCGCGCGTGCCCTCGCCGGGCGGCGCCAGCGTGCCCATCGGCGGCCCCAGCATGACGGTGTCGCCGATGCGGGTGTCGCGGTTGAGCGTGGTCGAGACCCAGCCGCCGGGGACCGAGCGCACGTGCAGGCGGACGGTGTTGTCGGGACGCGGCGCGTTGGCGATGCTGAACGTCCGCCACACCCGGGGCCAGCGGGCGGTCTGCACGTTGACGTACTGCCCGGCGGTGAACGGGAGGTGCTGCGTGGGGCGCAGCGTGACGACCGCGATGTCGGGGCGGCGGCGTTCGTGGTCGACGACCTCCGCCAGCCACCACGCGGGTGACACCCCGGCGTCGGCCTCGGCCGACTCGATCATGAGCGTGGCGGCCGCCTCGTAGGCCGCGACCCAGGCGGCCTCGATCTCGGCGGTCCAGACGGCGGCGGCGAAGCGCCGCACGGTGGCCAGCAGAGCCGAGCCGATGGCGCTGTAGTGGTCGGCGACGACGCCGTACTTGCGATGGTCCCTCCCTAGTTGCCCCAGGTATGACGCCATGCTGTCCGGGCTGTCCAGGCTCCACACGATGCGGGTCAGCGCATGGAAGAGCCGGTCCCGCTGCACGTCCATCGAGGGCGGGAACATGCCCCTCAGGTGCGGGTTCTCGGCGAACAGGCGGCCGTAGAAGTAGGCGGCCGCCTTGCCGGCCACCGGTTCGATGATGGAGAAGCTCTCTTTGACCAGGCGCGGATTCAACGACATATACCCAACCCGTCCTATTGACCGGAAACGCATTCCGGTCGTGTCGTCCCACCTCCCTGACGGCTCCGGGTGACGAGCGTCCGGAGTACCCCGGCACGTCCGATCGCTCGAAATCCAGTGTTACACCACCTCCTGGACCTCACAACCGATTCACCCCAATGAGGTGCGGATCTGAACTATCCGTAACTGGAGGGTTATTAGCAGCATTCAGCGTCAATGGGATTTAGGCCGATAAATATGAATGATAATTCTCTTCATATCTCCCCTCCCACGTGCGGCGCGAGAGTGCCGCCGGACCCGGAGAACGTCAGACGGGCAGGAGCGAGGAGATCTGTGGGAGAAGCGACATAGGCGAAATGGAGTGCGCCATGATGGGCCTGTGGCTGCCGCGACCGGCGACGCCACACCGGAGAGAGCGCCCCCTGGAGATCGCCATGTCCCGACCGCTGATTGGCATCACCGCCTACTTCGAAGCCGCCCGCTGGGACGTCTGGGTACGCGAGGCCGTGCTCTCACCGCCGGCCTACGCCAAGGCCGTCGAACGGGCCGGCGGCGCGCCCGTGGTGCTGCCCCCGCTCGCCCCCCACGCGGTCGACGACTACGTACGCGGCCTGCGCGGCGTGGTGCTGACCGGCGGCGTCGAGGTCGCCGCGTCGGCCTACGGGGACGAGCAGGACGAGCGCGCCCCCGCCCCCCAGCCGCAGCGCGACCGCTTCGAGCTCGCCCTGGCCCGAGCGGCCGTGCGGGCCGACGTGCCGGTCCTCGGCATCGCCCGCGGCATGCACGTGCTCAACGTCGCCCAGGGCGGCACCCTCATCCCGTGGCTGCCGGAGATGCTGGAGAGCGACCGCCACGGCGAGGCCGGCGCCCGCCACCGCATCCAGGTCAGCGTCTCCAGCAAGCTCGGCAAGGCGGTCGGCGACCACGTCGAGGTCGTCGCCCCGCACACCCAGTCGGTGCGCCGCCTGGGCACCGGCCTGCTGGCCGTCGCCTGGGCCGAGGACCAGGTCGTCGAGGGCGTCGAGCTGCAGGGCCACCGCTTCGCCGTCGGCGTGCAGTGGCACCCCGAACGCGGCGACGACAACGGCCTGTTCGATGCGCTCGTGGAAGCGGCCCGCTAGGCTTCGGATCATGCCGCTGCACCCCCAGGCGCAGGCTTACGTCGCCGCCTACCCGTCGGACCTCAACACCGACCTGGCCACGCTCGACCTGGAGAAGATCCACGAGCTGCGGGCCGTCGACGGGTTCGCCGAGCAGCGCGGGCCGCTGCCGCAGCTGCCGTTCGTCCGCGACGAGACGGCCGAGGACGTGCCGATCCGCATCTACCGCGCCGACCGGGGCGACGAGCCGCTGCCCGTGCTCGTCTACTTCCACGGCGGCGGCTGGGTGTTCGGCAGCGTCAAGCGCAACGACGCCCTCGGCCGCGACCTCGCCATCCGCACCGGCGCGGTCGTCGTCTCGGTCGACTACCGGCTGGCCCCCGAGCACCCGTTCCCGGCGGCGGCCGACGACGCCTGGACCGTGCTGCGCGACATCTTCGCCCGGCCCGCCTTCTACCAGAGCACCGGCAGCGTGGCGGTGATCGGCGACAGCGCGGGCGGCAACCTGGCCGCCGTGGCCGCCTGGCAGGCCCGCGACGCCGGGCTGCGGCTGGCCCACCAGGTCCTCGTCTACCCGGTCCTCGACGCCGCCCTCGACACCCCCAGCTACCGCGAGTTCGCCAAGGGCTACGGCCTCGACGCCGCCGAGATGGACTGGTACGTGCGGCAGTACGCCGGCGACGCCGACCGCGCCGACCCGCGCCTGGCGCCGCTGCGGCTGGAGTCGGCGGCCGGGCTGCCGCCCGCCACCGTGGTCACGGCGGGCTGCGACGTGCTGCGCGACGAGGGCGAGCGCTACGGCGAACGGCTGGCCGAGGCGGGCGTGCCGGTCGAGGTGCGCCGCTTCGAGGGCGCGGTGCACGGCTTCTTCGGCCTGCCGCGCCTGTTCGACCAGGCCGCCGAGGCGCGCGACTACGTGGCCGGGCGGCTGAGGGAGTTCCTGTGACCTACGAGCGGCTCACCACCGACACGCCCGCCGACGGGGTCCTGCGCGTCACGATCAGCGCGCCCGGCAAGCTCAACGCCGTCGACGCCACCGGCCACCGCGAGCTGGCCGGGATCTGGCGCGACATCGACGGCGACGACTCCGTGCGCGCCGTCGTGGTGCGCGGCGAGGGCGAGGCGTTCTCCGCCGGCGGCGACCTGTCGATGATCGAGGACATGACCCGCGACCACGCCACCCGGATGCGCGTGTTCGCCGAGGCCCGCGACCTCGTCTACAACGTGATCAACTGCTCCAAGCCGATCGTCTCCGCCATCCAGGGCCCCGCCGTCGGCGCCGGGCTCGCCGTCGCCCTGCTGGCCGACATCTCCGTCGCCGGCCGCACCGCGCGCGTCATCGACGGCCACACCCGGCTCGGCGTCGCCGCCGGAGACCACGCCGCGATCGTCTGGCCGCTGCTGTGCGGGCTGGCCAAGGCCAAATACCACCTGCTGCTGTGCGAGCCCGTCACCGGCGAGCAGGCCGAGCGGATGGGCCTGGTCAGCCTCTGCGTCGATGACGACGAGGTGCACGAGACCGCCCTCGGCCTCGCCGTCCGGCTCGCCGCCGGCGCCCAGGAGGCCGTCCGGCTCACCAAGTACGCGCTCAACAACTGGCTGCGCCTGGCCGGGCCGTCCTTCGACGCCTCGCTGGCCATGGAGTTCCTCGGCTTCACCGGCCCCGACGTGGCCGAAGGCGTCCGTGCGCTGCGCGAGAAGCGTCCCCCGTCGTTCGGCTGAACAAGTGGTTTCGCCCCCGCCCCGCGGGTAGGCGGAGAGCGGAGCGGGGCGACAGACCCAGGGCCTGTCTGCCGGGGCCGAGAACGCCGCCCGGGGGGACGAAGCAGCGGCCCGCGAGGGTCAGAAGCCGCGGGGCAGGCCGAGCACCTGGGTCGCGAGGTAGTTGAGCAGGAGCTCCTCGGTCACAGGTGCCACCTTCCCGATCCGGGCGTCGGCCAGGAGCCGGGCCACGGGATACTCCAGCGAGTAGGCCATCCCGCCGTGCGTCTGGAACGCGGCGTCGGCCGCTTCCCAGGCGGCCTGCGACGCGGTCAGCTTGGCGATGTTGGCCTCGGTGCCGCACGGCAGCCGCCGGTCGAACGACCACGCCGCCTTGTAGATCATCAGGCGGGCCAGCTCGATCTTCGCCTTGACCTGGGCCAGCGGGAACGCGATGGCCTGGTTGGCGCCGATCGGCCGGCCGAACACCTCGCGCTGCTTCGCGTAGTCGACCGCGACGCGCAGCGCCACCTCGGCCCCGCCCAGCGCCGAGGCGGCCAGCAGGACGCGCTCGGGGTTGAGGATGTCCCACAGCACGGCCGCGCCCTCGTCCGGCCGCCCCACGACCCGCGAGGCGGGCACCCGCACGCCGTCCAGGAACACCAGGTTGGACGGCGTGGTGTTGGCGCCCATCTTGGGGATCGGCCGGTAGGTGAGCGTTCCCGCCGCGACCGCCTCGGGCACGTTCACCAGGAACACCGTCAGCCCGGCGCTGCGCGGGCGCGCCTCGGCCGCCGGGATCGTCCGGGCGACCAGCAGCATCCAGGTGGCCCGCTGCACCCCGGTGATCCAGATCTTCTGCCCGTTGATCACGTAGTCGCCGCCGTCGCGACGCGCCGACGTCGTGATCGCCAGCGCGTTGGACCCGGCGTCCGGCTCGGTCAGCGCGAAACACGTCTCCACCTCGCCCGTCGCCAGCGACGGCAGCAGCTCCGCCTGCTGCTCGGCGCTGCCGTGACGGCTCAGCGTCAGCGCCCCGAACCCGGGCGTGAGCACGTACGTGAACGCCGACCCGCCCGCCGCGCCCGAGGCCGCGATCGTCTCGGTGGCCACGGCCAGCTCCAGCAGCCCCTGCCCGCCGCCGCCGAACCGCTCCGGCACCGCCAGCCCCAGCCAGCCGCCCTTGGCCAGCTCGTCCCACACCTCCTGCGGCCAGCGCTTGTCGCTCTCGCAGCGCTGCCAGTAGTCCAGGTCGTAGCGGGAGCAGATGGCGGCCACGCCGCTCCGCACGGCCAGCGCGGATTCGGGGAGGGTGAAGTCCATCACATCATCGTAGAAGGAAGTTCTGCCGGCGGGCGAGGGCGCCGCGCGTGGAAGACGAACGCCGGGGGAGCGTTGCGCCACACCGTGCGCCCCGCCACCACCTCCTCGAACCGCTCCGACAGCAGCGACCGGAACCGGCGGGCCGAGCTCATCGGGATCGCGTGGATGTAGGAGAACGTGGTGAACGCCCCCGCCGGGCTCATCGCCGCCGTCACCGCGCCCAGCAGCGCGAGCTGCAGCTCCGTCGGGAAGGCCGCCCACGGCAGCCCGCTCACCACCACGTCCGCCTGCCGCAGGCCGCGCTGCGACAGCAGCCCGGTCAGCTCCGCCGCGTCGCCGTGCACCACGTCCACCGCCGGGAACCGCTCGGCCAGCAGCGCCGCCATCGGCTCGTTCAGCTCCACCGCAAGGTGGTGCCCCCGCCCGGCCAGCCGGCGCTGGATCTCCGCCGTGAACGGGCCGGTGCCCGGTCCCAGCTCGACGACGGTGGGCTCGCCGCGCTCGGGCACCGGCGCGCAGACCGCCGAAGCCAGCCGCTGGGAGCTGGGCGCGAACGCGCCGATGGTCGCCGGGGCACGCAGGAACTGACCGAGGAACAGTGCGCTGTCGTTGGGCATGCACCGACGGTAAGTGCGAAGATCGTGTACGGGAGTCCGTCATCGGGCCGGGGATCCGGCCAGTAGGAGGAGAAGCCATCCTCCGCCGGGAGGACTGTCCACGAGTGCCACCTGGATACCTTTGACGCATGAGTTGGCGTTGGCGTGGCGCGCCCCTCGACCTGCTCCTCGCCGCCGCCGGAGTCAGCCTCGACCTGCTGATGTCCGGCCAGGCGCGGATCGGCGACCTGCCGCCCGCATACACGGTCGGACCCTTCGCGCTGCTGGTCGGCGCGCCCATGGGGTTCGTGCGGCGCTGTCCGCTGCCCACCGCGCTGTGGTTGTCGGTCGCGCTGATCTGCACCGACCGGCTGGACGCCTTCAGCTCCAACACCGCCCAGGTGCTGCTGCTCGTCGCCGTCGGCGTCACCGCCTACAGCGCCGGCTGGCGATCGGTGATCATGGCGATGGCCGCCAGCGGCGTCGCCACCGGGCTCAACCTCGCCGACCCCGGCATCGCCTTCACCAGCACCTCGCTGATGTACGCCGCGGGCATCACCGTCTTCCCCGTGATCGTCGGCGGCTACCTGCGCGGCTCGATAGGCGAGCTCGAACACCGCGACGTCACCCCCGACGTGCTTCTGGCCGCCGGCGGCGTCGCCCAGACCGTCCTCAGCACCTGGACGAGCTGGCACAGCGGCGGCCACCCCGCCTGGGTCATCGGCCTGTTCGCCGTCGGGGCCGGGCTCGCGCTCGGCGTCGCCAGGCGGCTGCCCGGCCTCGTCTTCCTCCTCCAGGGCATCGTGCTCGTCGCCGCCGACAGCTACCTGCCCGAGGTCGTCAACAGCTGCCTGGTGCTCACGCTCATCGCCCTCGGCGTGTTCGCGATGCGGGTCGCCTCCTGGACCTGGACCGTCGTCGCCTACCTGGCCACCTGCCTGCTCGCCGCCATCGCCGTCGTCGGGCCCGGCACCGAGGTCACCGGCTTCCGCGCCGCCGTGCTCTGCGCCCTCGTCATCACCCCCGTCGCCATCGGCCGCTACCTGGGGATGAAACAGGCCGCCGCCGCCGCCGAACGGCTGCGCGTACGGGAGTCCACCCGGCTCACCGTGGCGCAGGTCCGCGCCGACCAGCTCGCCGAACGCGAGCGCATCGCCCGCGACGTGCACGACATCGTCGCCCACCACGTCGGCGCCATGGTGCTGCGGGCCAGCGCCGCCCGCTACACCGCCCCCGACGGGCCCGTCGCCGACGCCCTCACCGACATCCGCGAGACCGGGCACCAGGTGCTGGAGGACCTGCGCGGCCTCATCGACCTGCTGCGCGACCCCGACCGCCAGCCCGACCTGCTCGCCGACCCCGCCGACGTGGTCCGCGAGGCCGCCGAACGGATGTCCGCCGCCGGGCTCCTCGTCGACCTCGACCTCGACCCCGCCACCGACCACACCTCGCTGCTCGCCCGCACCTCCGCGGCCCGCATCGTCCAGGAAGGCCTCACCAACGTGCTCAAACACGCAGGACCCGGCACCGAGGTCCGCGTCCGCGTCCGCGCCGACGGCGACAGCCTCGCCGTCGAGATCCGCAACGGACGCCCGCCCACCGGCATCGAACGGCTGCCCTCCTCCGGGCGTGGCCTGGCGGGCATGCGCGAGCGCGTCAAGACCCTCGGCGGCACCCTCACCGCCGGGCCCGACGAGGACGGCGGCTGGCTGCTGGCGGCCAGCCTGCCCGCCGCCAGGGGCAACGCGTGATCCGCGTCCTCATCGCCGACGACCAGGTGCTCGTCCGCGCCGGCGTGCGGATGCTGCTGCAGGCCAACAGCGACATGGAGGTGGTCGGCGAGGCCGACGACGGCGCCGAGGCCGTCCGGCTGGCCGAACGCCACCTGCCCGACGTCATCCTCATGGACCTGCGCATGCCCCGCGTCGACGGGCTGGAGGCCATCCGCCGCGTCCTGGCCGCCCGGCCGTCCACCCGCATCGTCGTCCTCACCACGTTCGCCGAGGACTCCAACGTGTACGCGGCCCTGCGCGCCGGCGCCGTCGGCTTCCTCGTCAAGGACGACGAGCCCGAGCGCATGGTCGACGCCGTCCGCCGCGCCCACGCCGGCGAGCAGCTCCTGGCCCCCTCCGTGCTGCGCCGCGTCGTCGACCGCTTCCTCGACGCCGAGGAGCAGGCCGCCGCCCCCGCCCCGCGCGGCCTCACCGAACGCGAGATCGAGGTGCTCGCCCTCGTCGGCACCGGCCTGTCCAACGCCGAGATCGCCGAGGAGCTGCACGTCGGCGTCACCACCGTCAAGACCCACATCGCCGCCGCGATGGAGAAGCTCGGCCTGCGCAACCGCATCCAGGCCGCCGTCGTCGCGCACCGCGCCGGCCTCGTCGACGCCTCCTTCCGCACCGTCCGTCCGCCGCGTGGCGGACCGGCGGGTAGCCCGTCAGGCTGACGACCGGGGGAGGGGGCGGGCGCGATCCTTCTGCTCTCACCACCGACGGAAGGATCGCCATGTCCGACTCCACCTACGACACGACCACGCGCGCGGGCGCCCGCCCCGGACCGGCCCCCACGGGCGGCCGGGTGTCCCCGGGACTCCTGTACGCGCTCCGCGTGGCCGTCGTCGCCCAGGCGGCGTCGCTGCTGGTCGCCGCCTCCCTGGCGGGCCAGGCGGTCGCCTCGGACGGCGCCATGGCCGAGGCGCACGTGATGGCCGGGCTCGCCGTCCACCTCGTCGCGCTCGTCCAGATCGTCCTGGCCGTGCTCGTCTGGCGGCCCGGCCGGGGCGCCGGCTGGCCCGCCCTGGCCAGCGTCGCCCTGTTCGTCGTCGGGATGGGGCAGCACTTCACCTGGCTGTGGCTCGGCGCCCACCTGCCCAGCGGCGTGGTCCTGTTCGGCCTCGTCACCGCGATGCTGCTGTGGTCCTGGTCCCCCACCGCCTCCCGCCGCCGCTAGCACCCCGGGTTCCGGGGTCGGGGTGTCTTCCCGGCCGGCCCGCCAGGGTCCGGGCGTCTGCCCGCCGGCCCGTCAAGGTTTGGGGTGTCTCCCCTCCTCTCCGCTAGGGTTTGGGGTGTGTATGTGAAGATCTGCGGTCTCAGTGAGCCCGAGCACGTGGCCACCGCGGTCGAGGCCGGCGCCGACGCGATCGGCTTCGTGCTCACCCGCAGCCCGCGCCAGGTCACCCCGGAGCGGGCCGCCGAGCTGGCCGCCCTGGTGCCGGAGCACGTGCTGACCGTCGGCGTCTTCCGCGGCGAGGACCCCGCCACCGTGCGGGCCGCCGCCCTCACCGCCGGTGTCCGCGCCATCCAGCTGCACGGCCGCCACCCGCACGGCGACTTCACCGCGCTCAAGGACCTCGGCCTGACGCTCGTCCGCGCCGTCGACGCCAGCGCCGACCTGCGCTGCGGCGCCTTCGACGAGAGCATGCTCATCGTCGACGCGCCCCGGCCGGGCTCCGGCGAGCCCTGGGACTGGGCCGCCGTCCGCGACCGCCCCTCGGGCCACTGGCTCCTCGCGGGCGGCCTCGACCCGGCCAACGTCGCCGAGGCCGTCGCCGCCGCCCGCCCCTGGGGCGTGGACGTCTCCAGCGGCGTCGAGACCGCCCCGGGCGTGAAGGACTCCGCCCTCATCGAGGCGTTCCTCGCGGCCTCCCGCGCCGCCGCGTGACCACCCTGAGCACCCAAGCACCCCGAGCGCCCCGAGTGCCCTCGGGGCCAACGGGTCACGCCAGAGCCGTCCCGGAGCGCGTACGGGCGTCCGGGTTTCCTGCCGCCTGCCCCGGACCCCCGGGAGGGCCGGACGTTCGACGACCGAGTGACGGAGGGGCCGGACATGGGCCGAGAGGACGTGGAGCTGCGGCGGGCGCTGGAGTTCGTGCGGGGGTTCGCGCGGCGGCGGGCGCCACGGGTCGTGGACGTGCCCGGCGGGTTCGCGGTGCTCGACGACCGCTACCCGGGCTCGTACGACGACAACAAGCTCGTCGTGTGGGCCGGTGACGACCCCGGCGTGGTGCTGGAGGCGGCGGAGCGGGTGCTCGGCGGGAGGGAGCACCGGCAGGTCAACGTGGACGACGACGCGCTCGGCGCGGCCTTCGCGCCCACGTTCGCGGCGGCCGGGTACGAGCACGAGGAGACCCTCGTGATGGTCTTCCGCGGAGCCCCGCCGGCCGGGCCGCCCGAGGCCGAGCGCCTGGAGGTGGCCGAGCTGCTGCCGGTGGTGCGGGAGAGCTGGCGCGCGACGCTGCCGGAGGCGTCCGAGGAGGTCGTCGACGGGCTGGCGCGGCGGATCGAGACCCGGCTGCGGGGCGCCGACCGGGTGGGGTTCCGGGGCGTACGGGCGGCGGACGGCGGCCTGGCCGCGTACGCCGACCTGTACGCGCACGAGGGCGTCGCGCAGATCGAGAGCCTGGTCACCCTGGCCCGGCACCGGGGCAACGGCCACGCCCGCGCCCTCATGCGCTCGCTGCTGGCCGAGACGGCGGGGGCTGACCTGGTCTTCCTGCTGGCCGACGCCGCCGACTGGCCCAAGGACTTCTACGCCCGCCTCGGCTTCGAGACGGCCGGACGCACGCACTCCTTCCTGAAGACCCCGTAGCGGCGCCCCCCGGCCCCGCAACGCCCCTCCGACCGTCCACCCTCCGACCGTCCACCCTCCGGCTGGGAAATCGGAGGGTACGTCCGCCCGCACCTGTCGCCCCTGAGCCGCCGAGCGTGCCGTCCGCCGGGGGTGACCCGGAGGTGGGGGAATCGGGGGATACCGCCGCCCCGCCCCCGACAACCCCGAGGTGCCCCAGCGGGCCGTCCGGCCGTCTGCCGAGGTGACCCTGAGGTGGGAATCGGGGGATGCGGCCGCCCCACCCCCTGTCGGCCCTGAGCCGCCGTCCGGCCGTCGCCGGGGGCGACCCTGAGGTGGGGAATCGGGGGATCGGGGGCCGCTGGGCAGGAAGTTTGACGCAGTAGGGTCTGGGGCGTGAGTGAAACTTCCGCCGAGGACCGAATCTGGACGGTTCCGAACCTGCTGAGCTTCCTGCGCCTCCTCGGCGTGCCCGTGTTCCTCTGGCTGGTTCTGGGCCCGAAGGCGGACGGGTGGGCCATCGCGATCCTGGCGGTGGCCGGCTTCACCGACTGGCTCGACGGCAAGATCGCCCGGGCGTTCAACCAGACCAGCAAGCTGGGCCGGATCATCGACCCGGCGGCCGACAAGCTCTACGTGTTCGCGACGATCCTGGCGCTGCTCGTGCGGGAGGTCATCCCGTGGTGGCTGGCGGCCGTGATCCTGGCGCGGGAACTCTTCGTCGCGTGTTTCATCCCCGTACTTCGCAAACATGGCTATAAGGCACTTCAAGTGCATTTTCTGGGCAAGGCAGCCATGTTCAACCTCATGTACGCCTTCCCTCTGCTCTTCCTTGCCTCCCATGACGGGTGGTATGCCGATATAACCCGCATTGTCGGGTGGGCGTTCGCGCTCTGGGGAACGGGCCTGTACTGGTGGGCAGGCGTGTTGTATGTGATACAGGTGCGCCGGCTCGTAACCGCGACCACGAAGGAGTGATCGGGTGAAGGCGGTCGTCATGGCGGGCGGTGAGGGCACCCGGTTGCGTCCGATGACGGCCAACCAGCCCAAACCCCTGCTTCCCGTGGTCAACCGCCCGATCATGGAGCACGTCCTGCGGCTGCTCAAGCGGCACGGCGTCACCGAGACCGTGGTGACGGTCCAGTTCCTGGCGGCGCTCGTGCGCAACTACTTCGGCGACGGCGACGAGCTCGGGATGAGCCTGCAGTACGCCACCGAGGACGTGCCGCTCGGCACGGCGGGCAGCGTGAAGAACGCCGCTGCCCGGTTACATGACGATCGTTTCCTGGTCATCTCCGGCGACGCCCTGACGGATATCGACTTATCCGACATGGTCCGCTTTCATCGCGAAAATTCGGCACTTGTCACCATCGGCTTGAAGCGCGTCCCGAACCCCCTCGAGTTCGGCATCATCATCGTCGACGAGTCCGGCCGGGTGCAGCGCTTCCTGGAGAAGCCCACCTGGGGCCAGGTCTTCTCCGACACCGTCAACACCGGCGTCTACGTCATGGAGCCCGAGGTCCTGGCGCACGTGGCCGCCGGCGAGCCCGTCGACTGGTCGGGCGACGTCTTCCCCCGCCTCCTGGAGCGCGGCGCCCCCATCTACGGCTACGTGGCCGCCGGCTACTGGGAGGATGTCGGCACCCACGAGAGCTACCTCAAGGCCCACGCCGACGCCCTGACCGGCAAGGTCAGGCTGGACATCGGCGGCTTCGAGGTCTCGCCCGGCGTCTGGGTGGCCGCCTCCGCCTCCGTCGAGCCCGACGCCGTGCTCAAGGGCCCGCTGTTCATCGGCGAGTACGCCAAGGTCGAGGCGGGCGCCGAGCTGCGCGAGTACACGGTCCTGGGCAACAACGTGGTGGTGCGCGAGGGCGCGTTCCTGCACCGGGCGATCGTGCACGACAACGTCTACCTCGGCCCTGGCACCCACCTGCGCGGCTGCGTGATCGGCAAGAGCACCGACGTGATGAGCGGCGCCCGGATCGAGGAGAACGCGGTCGTCGGCGACGAGTGCGTCATCGAGCCCGAGGCGTACGTCTCCAGCGGGGTGCGGGTCTACCCGTTCAAGACCATCGAGGCGGGCGCGGTCGTCAACACGAGCGTCATCTGGGAGTCGCGCGGCCAGCGCAGCCTGTTCGGGCCGCGCGGCGTCAGCGGGCTGGTCAACGTGGAGATCACCCCCGAGCTGTGCGTGCGGCTGGCCAGCGCGTACGCGACCACGCTGAGCAAGGGCGCGAACGTCGTCACCTCGCGCGACTCCTCGCTGGCCGCGCGGGCGCTGAAGCGGGCGGTGATCGGCGCGCTGACCGCCAGCGCCATCAACGTGCTGGACCTGGAGGCCGCCCCGCTGCCCGTGGCCCGCTTCCATGCCACCCGGGGCACGGCGGCGGGCGGCATCGCGCTCCGCACGACGGCCGGCGACCCGCAGAGCGTCGACATCGTCATCATGGACGACCGGGGCGCCGACCTGCCCCCGGCCGCTCAGCGCAAGCTGGAGCGGGTCTTCTCCCGGCAGGAGTTCCGCCGCGCCTTCCCCGGCGAGATCGCCGAGCTCACCTACCCGGCCAGGGCCGTCGAGGACTACGCGCACGAGCTGCTGCGCCGGGTGGACATGACGGGCGTACGGGACATGAAGGTGGTCGTCGACTGCGCGGGCGGCACTTCGTCGCTGGTGCTGCCCCGGCTGCTGGGCCGGGCCGGGATCGAGGTGCTGACGGTCAACGCCGTCCTGGACGACCTGTCGCCCACGGAGACGATCGCCGAGCGCCGCCGTGACCTGCAACGCCTCTCCGAGCTCGTCAGCTCCTCCAGGGCGGCCTTCGGGGTCCGCTTCGACCCCGTGGGGGAGCGCATCGCGCTGGTGGACGAGATGGGCCAGCTCATCGGCGAGGAGCGGGCCCTGCTCGTGGTGCTCGACCTGGTGGCCGCCGAGCGGCGCGGCGGGCGGGTGGCGCTGCCCGTCACCACCACCCGCGTCGCCGAGCAGGTGTGCCGCTTCCACGGCGTCGAGGTGGAGTGGACCTCGACCGCCGTGGACGCCCTCACCTCGGCCGCCGCCGGGCCCGGCATGATCTTCGCGGCCGACGGCCGGGGCGGCTTCGTGGTGCCGGAGTTCAGCCCGGCGCTCGACGGCCTGGCCGTGTTCATGCGCCTGCTCGGCCTGGTCGCGCGCACCCGGCTCTCGCTCAGCCAGATCGACGCCCGCATCCCCGAGGTCAACCTGCTCAGACGGGCGATCCCGACGCAGTGGGCGGTCAAGGGCGCGGTCATGCGCTCGGTCATCGAGGCCGCCGAGGCCGCCCGCGACGGCCACCGCGTCGACACCACCGACGGCGTGCGGGTGGCGGGGGAGGACGGGAGCTGGGTGCTCATCCTGCCCGCGGCCACCGAGCCGGTCACCCACCTGTGGGCCGAGGCGGCCGACGTCGACACCGCGCAGCTCCTCCTGGAGCGCTGGGCGCGCGTGGTGGAGCGGGCGAGCACCTGATCCCGGTGATTTGTCGGGATGGCGGGCAAGATCGTAATGTTGGAAAGGCGCGGCGGCATGGACCTTCGGGCGGGGGCGGCGGTAACTTTGTCAGCGTCCAGCCTGTCGTCCAGCGCCCCGCCTTGACCTTTGCCGCTGATCAGCGTAAGTTGCGGCATTCGCAAAATCTTGAGAGCGAAGCGAGGCGCGCCCCGAGCACCGTTGCCGCGTCTTCGCGGTAGGAGGCCGAGCCGATCGATGCCGAGCGTCTACTGCACGCAGTGCGGGCACGCCAACCCCGAGGATGCCCGTTTCTGTTCCCGTTGTGGGTCACCGTTGACCAGACCCGAGGTCTCAGGGGATACCACATCGACGATCTCCGTCGCGGGAATAGAGGCGTACGAGGCAGAGACCGGTGACATGCTGCTGGCCGAGCGGGCGCTGGTCGAGCAGCTTCCGCCCGGCACGGCGCTGCTGACCGTGACCAGGGGGCCCAACCAGGGCAGCCGTTTCAAACTCGACAAGGACCTCACCACCACCGGCCGCCATCCGGAGAGTGACATCTTCCTCGACGACATCACGGTCTCGCGCCGCCACGTCGAGTTCTACCGCCATCGCGGCGGCCAGTTCTCGGTGCGCGACGTGGGCAGCCTCAACGGCACCTACGTCAACCGCGAGCGCATCGAGGAGGTTCCGCTCCATTCAGGCGACGAGGTGCAGATCGGCAAGTTCCGGCTCCTGTTCCTGATGCGGACACCCGCCGGCACATGAGTTCGCAGGCGGCACGCTCGCACATGAGCATCGGGGAGGTGCTCGCCCTGCTGCAGGGCGAGTTCCCCGACGTCACCGTCTCCAAGATCCGATTCCTGGAGGGCGAAGGGCTCATCGAGCCCGAGCGCACCCCGTCCGGCTTCCGCAAGTTCACCCACCTGCACGTCGAGCAGCTGCGCTACATCCTCACCGAGCAGCGCGACCACTACCTGCCGCTGCGGGTGATCAAGGACAAGATGGCGGAGGGCTTCGGCCGCCCGCGCGCCCTCCAGGACAAGCAGGAGGTCCGGCTCAGCCGCGCCGAGCTGCTGGAGGCCGCCGGGATCGACGAGGAGACGCTCACCGAGCTGGAGGACTACGGCCTGCTCGCGGCCAAGGCCAGGCGCTACGACGAGGACGCGCTGAAGGTGGCCCGCAGCGTCGGCGCGCTGGCCAAATTCGGCCTGCACGCCCGCCATCTGCGGGCGGTCCGGGCGGCGGCCGAGCGCGAGGCGGGGCTGGTGGAGCAGACGGTGGCGCCGATCCTGAAACGCCGGGCGCCCGGCGCGATCGGGGAGGCCGACGAGACGGCCAGGGAGCTGTCGGCTCTGCTGCTCGACCTGCACGCGGCGCTGCTGCGCACGGGTGTGCGGAGCGTTCTGGGGCGATGAGCGGCCCGCGGGACATTCAGGGCTCCCCGGGTGTTACGTTGAATTGCAGAAGCGGACCAGCGATGACCTGTGCCGGGCCACCGGCCAGTCGAATATGGAGCAGCCCGTGTTGCAGATGGAGGTCGTGGGCGTTCGCGTAGAAATGCCTACAAATCAACCGATCGTCTTGCTCAAGGAGGCACACGGGGAGCGGTTCCTGCCGATCTGGATCGGCATGACCGAAGCGACGGCCATCGCCCTGGCCCAGGCGGAGGAGCCTCCCCCGCGGCCGCTGACCCATGACCTGTTCCGGGACGTGTTGAGCGCGCTCGGCGTGGGCCTGCGCGCGGTCAACATCGTCGCGCTGCGTGACGGCATCTTCTTCGCCGACCTCGTGTTCTCCAACGGGGTGGAGGTGAGCGCCCGGCCGTCCGACTCGATCGCGCTCGCCCTGCGCACCGGGGCCCGCATCTTCGCCAGCGAGGAGGTGGTCCAGGAGGCCGGCGTGATCATCCCGGACGACCAGGAGGACGAGGTGGAGAAGTTCAGGGAGTTCCTTGACACGATCTCTCCCGAGGACTTCGGCAGGGCGGGGTAGGTATTTCAGTGCATTTACGCTTCACGACGCGCCGAGCCGGATCGTTGACTGAGCATGGTCACGGTCCTACGGTGCAAGTGAAACCCGCGGTCGCCTTTTACGAACCCCCAGATCAGGCCGCGGGATGAGAGAAAGCCGGAGGTCCGCGTGGCGGTCAGCAGCGGCGAGGGAAAGACGGCCGGCCAGGAAGATCCGGTGCGGCGCGAGAGCGCGCGGCAGCGTGCCGGGGAGCAGGGTCTGCTCTTCGACGAGCAGCCCGCCATGCTTCCCGACGACATCGGATACCGCGGGCCGACGGCCTGCGCGGCGGCCGGCATCACCTACAGGCAGCTTGACTACTGGGCGCGCACCGGACTGGTGGAGCCCACGATAAGAGCCGCCCAGGGCTCGGGATCGCAGCGGCTCTACAGCTTCCGCGACATCCTGGTCCTCAAGGTCGTCAAGCGGTTGCTCGACACGGGAGTCTCGCTCCAGCAGATCCGCACCGCCGTGCAGCATCTGCGTGACCGCGGGGTCGCCGACCTCGCGCAGATCACGCTGATGAGCGACGGGGTCAGCGTCTACGAGTGCACCTCGGCCGACGAGGTGATCGACCTGCTCCAGGGCGGTCAGGGCGTGTTCGGCATCGCGCTCGGCCGGGTCTGGCGCGAGGTCGAGGGCTCCCTCGCGGAGCTGCCGGGGGAACGCGCGGCGGTCGCGGACACCGTCCCGGCCGAACATCCCGCTGACGAGCTGGCCCGGCGGCGCCGCGCACGGCGCACAGGGTGACCACGACGCACAGGTGACCACCGCGCACAGGTGACCGCGACGTACAGGTGACCACCGCGCACAGGGCGGCGGGGAACACGGGGCGACGGGGAACACCGGGTGACGGGAATCACCGGGTGACGGGGAGCGACTCTCCCGGCGTGCGCATCAGGCCGCCTGCGGTGGGGTTGCCGGACAAGGCGTAGTAATCTGGGACATGCTGTCGACCCCGTGCGGGAGAGACCCCGGCTGGCCCGGGGCGCCGAAGGAGCAACCCTCCCCGGAATCTCTCAGGCATCCCGTACCGCTCGGGTGAGGCAACTCTGGAAAGCAGGTGCGCCCGCCAGGCGCGCTTCACCGACGGTGCAAGCCCCGCCGGGGCGAAGCTCTCAGGTCGCGATGACTAGCGCGCGGTGACAGAGGGGGAGATCCGGCATTCGCCCGCGCCCAGCGCCGGTCTCCAAAGCCTCGGGAGGCATCTCCATGACAGATCTGTCAGCACCGCCGTTCTCGGCCCGGCACATCGGCCCGTCCGCGGCCGAGCAGCAGCGCATGCTCGAGGCCGTCGGCTTCGAATCGGTGGCGGACCTGGTCGCCGTCGCCGTCCCCGAGTCCATCAGGGCCAAGGACCGGCTCAAGCTGCCCGCCGCCGCGAGCGAGACCGAGGCGATCGCCGAGCTGCGCGCCCTGGCCGGCCGCAACCGCGTCCTCACCTCGATGATCGGCCTGGGCTACCACGACACGGTCACGCCCGCCGTCATCCGCCGCAACCTGCTGGAGAACCCGGGCTGGTACACCGCCTACACGCCCTACCAGCCGGAGATCTCGCAGGGCCGGCTGGAGGCGCTGCTCAACTTCCAGACCGTGGTGTCCGACCTCACCGGCCTCCCCGTCGCGGGCGCGTCCCTGCTGGACGAGGCCACCGCCGCGGCCGAGGCCATGACGCTGGCCCGGCGCGCCGGCAAGGCGAAGAGCGACGTGTTCGTCGTCGACGCCGACGCCCTCCCGCAGACCAAGGCGGTGCTGGCCACCCGCGCCGAGCCGCTCGGCATCACGCTCGTGGAGAGCGACCTGGAGGGCGAGCTGCCCGAGTGCTTCGGCGTGCTCGTGCAGTACCCCGGCGCCTCCGGCCGGCTGCGCGACTTCCGCGCCGTGGCCGGGCGGGCGCACGAGGCGGGCGCGCTCGTCGTGGCCGCCGCCGACCTGCTCGCGCTCACCCTGCTCGCCGCCCCCGGCGAGCTCGGCGCCGACATCGCGATCGGCTCCTCGCAGCGGTTCGGCGTGCCGTTCGGCTTCGGCGGCCCGCACGCCGCCTACATGTCCGTACGCGACGGGCTGCAGCGGCAGATGCCCGGCCGCCTCGTCGGGGTGTCGGTCGACGCCGACGGCGACCCCGCCTACCGGCTGGCCCTGCAGACCCGCGAGCAGCACATCCGCCGCGAGAAGGCCACCAGCAACATCTGCACCGCCCAGGTGCTCCTCGCCGTGATCGCCGGCATGTACGCCGTCTACCACGGCCCCGACGGGCTGCGCCGCATCGCCGCCCGCGTCCACCGCCACGCCGCCACCCTGGCCGAGGGGCTGCGCCGGGGCGGCGTCGAGGTGGTGCACGGCGAGTTCTTCGACACCGTGCTCGCCCGCGTGCCCGGCCGCGCCGCCGAGGTCGTCGCCGCCGCCGCCGAGCGCGGCGTCAACCTGTGGCAGGCCGGCGACGACCACGTCTCGATCTCCTGCGACGAGAAGACCGGCGCCGCCGAGCTGGCCGCCGTGTGGGCGGCGTTCGGCGTCGAGCCCGCCGGGGAGGCCGCCGACGCGCTGCCCGCCGCCCTGCTGCGCGAGTCCGACTACCTGACCCACCCGGTCTTCCACGAGCACCGCTCCGAGACCGCGATGCTGCGCTACCTGCGCAAGCTCCAGGACAAGGACATCGCGCTCGACCGCTCCATGATCCCGCTCGGCTCCTGCACGATGAAGCTGAACGCGACCACCGAGATGGAGCCCATCACCTGGCCTGAGTTCGCCGCGATCCACCCGTACGCGCCCGAGGCCCAGGCCGCCGGCTACCGCGAGCTGATCGAGACGCTGGAGGGCTGGCTGGCCGAGGTCACCGGCTACGACGCCGTCTCCATCCAGCCGAACGCCGGCTCCCAGGGCGAGTTCGCCGGACTGCTGGCCATCCGCGCCTACCACCGGGCCAACGGCGACACCGAGCGCGACGTCTGCCTCATCCCGTCCTCGGCGCACGGCACCAACGCCGCCAGCGCCGTCATGGCCGGCATGCGGGTCGTCGTCGTGGCCTGTGACGACGACGGCAACGTCGACCTCGCCGACCTCGACGCCAAGATCGGCAAGCACCGCGACCGGCTCGCCGCGATCATGGTCACCTACCCGTCCACGCACGGCGTGTACGAGGAGAGCATCACCGAGGTGTGCGCCAAGGTGCACGAGGCCGGCGGCCAGGTGTACGTCGACGGCGCCAACCTCAACGCGCTCGTCGGCCTGGCCAAGCCGGGCGAGTTCGGCGCCGACGTGTCCCACCTCAACCTGCACAAGACGTTCTGCATCCCGCACGGCGGTGGCGGCCCCGGCGTCGGCCCCGTCGCGGTCCGCGGCCACCTGGCCGCCTACCTGCCCGGCCACCCGCTGCGCGACGGCAGCGCCGTCGGCCCCGTCTCCGCCGCCCCCTACGGCTCGGCCGGCATCCTGCCGATCTCGTGGGCCTACGTCCGGATGATGGGCGCCGAGGGCCTGACCGCCGCCACCGAGCAGGCCATCCTGTCGGCCAACTACCTGGCCAGGCGGCTCGCCCCGCACTACCCCGTCCTCTACACCGGGCGCGGCGGGCTGGTGGCCCACGAGTGCATCGTGGACCTGCGGCAGATCACCAAGGAGACCGGCGTCACCGTCGACGACGTGGCCAAGCGCCTCATCGACTACGGCTTCCACGCGCCGACCATGTCGTTCCCCGTCGCGGGCACGCTCATGATCGAGCCGACCGAGAGCGAGGACCTGAACGAGCTCGACCGGTTCGTCGACGCGATGATCGCCATCCGCGGCGAGATCGCCAAGGTGGCGTCCGGCGACTACGACAAGTCGGACAACCCTCTGCGCAACGCCCCGCACACCGCCGAGGCGGTCACCGCCGACGAGTGGCCGCACCCCTACACCCGGACCGAGGCCGCCTACCCGGTGCCCTCGCTGCGCGACGGCAAGTACTGGGTGCCGGTGCGCCGCATCGACCAGGCGTACGGGGACCGCAACCTGGTGTGCTCGTGCCCGCCGCTGGAGGCGTACGAGGACTGACCGGACCGCTCGGCCGCCCGGAGGACCCCGCCCGCGCAGGGCGGGGTTCTCCGCTTTCCAGGCCGGCTGGGTCAAGTGAGCAGACATGATCGTCAGAAGTGGTTAAGCTCGGTGCGATCGCCGCGCGAAGGAGCTCTCTTGACGTCCTCAGAGCTGCAGACCCCGCCCCTCGACACCGCTCGCCGGCTGGCCGAGCACGGTGACCTCGACGGCGCGGCGGCCATTCTCGCCGACCTCGCCGCCGCCGACGGGCCCGACGCCGCGCAGGCCGCCGTGGGGCTCGCCGTCGTCCTCGACGAGGCGGGCGACGTCGAGGGCGCCCGCGCCGCCGCCCGCGCCGCGCTCGCCACCGGCCATCCCGAGTTCGCCGCCCAGGCGGCCTGCCACCTGGCTCAGGGCTTCGAACGCGAGGGCCGCCTCGGCCAGGCCCGGGGCGCCTGGCAGGCCGTCCTCGGCGTCGGGACGCCCGCGTACGTGCCGCTGGCCCACCTGGCGCTCGCCCGGCTCGCCCTCGACGCCGACGACCCCGACGAGGCCGAGTCCGCCCTGCGCGCCGCCCTCGACACGGCGGGGCCCGCCGACGGTGAGCCGCGCGCCGGGGACGCCCCTGAGGGTGCGACCGACGTGCGGATGCACGCCGTCCAGCAGCTCGCCGACCTGCTCATCGAGCGCGGCGACCCGGGGGAGGCCGCCGACCTGCTGCTCGACGCCCTCCGCGACGCCTCCGGTGACGACGCCGCCCGGCTGCGCGTCCAGCTCGGCATCGCCCATCTGGAGCTCGCGTGCGCCGAGTTCGCGGGCGCGGTCGAGGACGGCGGCGAGGCCCAGACGAGCGCGCTGGCGATCGAGCTGCTGGCCCGCACGCTGCCGCTGCGCGGCCGGGCCGACGACGCCGACCACGTGTGGGCGTACGGCCTGGACCACGAGGACGAGACGCTCGCCTCCGAGGTCCGCCTCCGCTACGACCGCTGACCCGCACCCACAGCGACCGGCAGCGGCGACGCACGGCAGCGGCCGGCGGACGGCCACGGGCGGCCCCGGCATCCGGAGGCCACGAGGGAGCGGCAGCGCCTCGTGCGGCAGGTGGCCCCGCAGGGCGCGGCCGGGCTCCTGGGGTGGCTACGTCCCGCAGCGGCGGGGGGCTGGGGCGGTCCCGTGTGGCAGGGCCACGGGGGACGGGGTCAGGGGCGGCGGATGATGGCCGCCGCGGCGGCGACGTTGATGACGACGATGGCGATCCAGGTGATCAGCAGGCCCGCGATGCCCGCGCTGCCGGCCGCGATCGCCGTCAGGGGGATGCCGATGCCCATCGAGCCCAGCGCGACGGGGATGATGCCGGTGCCGCTGGACTTCTGCTTGGGCGGCTTGCGGGGGGCGACGCCCTGATACTGCAGCTCGGCGGCGACGCGGGCGGCGATCGTCGCGTCGATGCGCTCGACCAGCGAGTCGACCAGCGCGGCTTCGTATTCGGGCCCGAGGTCGCGGCGGGCGTCGAGCGTCGCCTGAAGATCTTCGCGCATGGGACTCGTCTCTCGCATGCTGGCCATCCTGCACTCCGGGCGGCGCGCCGTCATCAGACCTGAGAGCCATCTTCGCCTCATCCCCAGGTACGGTGCTGCCATGGAGATCATGACGGCGCGGGGCCCGGCGCGCGTCGAGATCGACGAGGCGGAGCGCGCCCGGGTGCTGCTGGTGCTGACGCACGGGTCGGCCGGGGGAGTCGACGCGCCCGACCTGCTGGCGGTGCGGGACGCGGCGCTGGGGGCGCGGGCGCACGTGGCCCGGGTGACGCAGGCGTTCCGGGTGGCGGGGGCGCGGGCGCCGGGGTCGGCGGAGCGGCAGGACGAGGCGTGGCTGACCGTGCTGGGGGAGCTGCGGGCGCGCTGGCCGGAGCTGCCGCTGGTGCAGGGCGGGCGGAGCAACGGCGCGCGGGTGGCGTGCCGGACCGCGAAGGCGGCGGGGGCGGCGGCGGTGGTGGCGCTGGCGTTCCCGTTGCACCCGCCGGGCAGGCCGGAGCGTTCCAGGGCGGAGGAGCTGCGGGGCGCCGGGGTCGACGTGCTGGTGGTGAACGGGGACCGGGATCCGTTCGGGGTGCCGGAGGCGGCGGACGCGGCGCGGCTGGTGGTGCTGCCCGGGGAGGGGCACGACCTGAAGAAGGACCCCGCCCGGGTGGGTGAGGTGGTGGCCGACTGGGTGAAGCTCTACTGGAGGTAGCCGGGGCCCCGGCCCGTGAGGGGCCGGTGGCCGCATGAGGAGCGTGCGGTCAGGCCGCGCCGACCATGGGTTCGGGCCGGTGCGGGGCGATGGCGGTGCCGCCAGGAAGGAGCTCCCCGGTGTCCTCGAACAGGACGACGCCATTGCAGAGGAGGCTCCACCCCTGCTCGGGGTGCCAGGCCAGGGTGCGTGCGGCCTCGCGGTCGGGCGCCTCGGCAGACGGACAGGCCGGGTCGTGCGGGCACATCGGCGTGCCTCCGATATCTCGTGGGTGGCTCCCGGTGGGGGCGGGAGCGGCTCGGGTATTCGTTTCCAGCAAGTGTGCGACGTATGTCACATGTTCCGACATAGTCCGTTAGGACGGTTGGAGGAGGATGCACTTTGGCGTGTGACCTTCGACACAGCGTGCCTTATGCAGGATAACGGTCCAAGCGAGACACGCACACTACGTTTCCAAGCCTCGGAGCAATGCGTCGAGACCGCGTTCGAAGTCGGCGTCGGCCCGTTCGTCGCGCCGGATCCACTCGTCCGCCTCGGGGTCGGCCCAGCCCGACTGCTGCACCTCGACCGCCACGCTGCCGAACACGAACGCCCGCAGCGACCGTACGGCGTCGGCCGCGTCGGGCAGGCCCGCGTCGGCGAGCTGGGAGATCTGCTCGCCGATCGCCACGGCGGTGCCGCCCTTGGGCGGCTTGGTGAGCGCCAGGGCCAGCACGCCCGGATGGTCGCGCAGAACCTCCCGGCTGGCCCGGCACCACGCCCTGGCGGTCTCCTGCCAGGTGCCGGCGGGCTCCACCTGGACGGCGGTGACATGCTCGGCCAGCGCGTCCATCAGCGCCTCCTTGCCGCGGGGCAGGTGGTGGTAGATGGCCATCGCCTCGACCTCCAGGGCGTCGCCCAGGCGGCGCATGGTGAGCCTGCGCAGGCCCTGGGTGTCGGCGATGTGCAGCGCGGCCTCGATGATCCGCTCGCGCGAGAGGGGGACGGGTGGTCGCTTGGCGGGCATGGAGATCATCTTACTATGTAAAGGGCGCCGGCCGGGGGACGTCCGGTTGCCGGGCGTGGCGCCGGACGGCGTACGCTTGTCGCTGGTAAGAGCCGACAGTGCTGACGACAGTGGTGAAGGGCAGAGTTCGATGGCGTTTTTCCGTCCGCGGGTCAGCCGCGAGGCCGAGGTCCGCTTCCACGCGGATGTGGAGATCTCCAAGAGCTACCCCGCGCTGCTCGACAAGGCCCGTGAGGCCGAGAGCACGCTGCGCGACCTGCGGGCCGCCGACGCCGACGACGTCGAGCTGATGGCCGCCGGGATCGCGTTCGACCAGGCGCTGACCGAGGCGCTGCGCGCGGCCGAGGCGGGCCAGCGGGCGACGTTCGGCGTCAAGGCCTACGACGACCGGATCGCCCGCCGCAAGGCCAAGGCGACGCCGGCCGGGGCCATGTGGACCGCAGAGGTGGAGCGGCTGCGCACGCTGCGCGAGAACAACCGCATGTGGGGCATCCCGCGCGTCCCCCGCCCGGTCCCGGCCGTCCGCTGACGCTTCCGCAGACATGAGAAAGCCCCGGCCGGGTGGCCGGGGCTTTTCCTGGTGGGTGGCCGGTCAGCTGGCCCAGTCGAGCAGCGGGCGCGTGTTGCTGGGGTGGCGCAGCTTCGACAGCGACTCCTTCTCCAGCTGCCTGATGCGCTCCCGGGTCAGGCCCATGTGCTTGCCGATCTCGTCGAGCGTGTGCGGCTTGCCGTCCACCAGGCCGAACCGCAGCGCCATGATCTTGGCCTCGCGCGGCGACAGGTTCTGCAGCACGCCCCGGAGCTGGTCGCCCAGGAGCTGGCGGTCGACGATCTCCGACGCCTCCGGCGAGTCGACGTCCTCGATGAGGTCGCCGATCGTGGTCTCGCCGTCCTCGCCGATGGTCGCGTTCAGCGAGATCGGCTGGCGGCTGGTGCGCAGCAGTTCCTCGATCTGGTCGGGCGTCTTGTCCAGCTCGACGGCCAGCTCCTCCGGCGTGGGCTCGCGGCCCAGCCGCTGGTGCATGTCACGCTCGATGCGCGACAGCTTGGAGAGCATCTCCAGCACGTGCACGGGCAGCCGGATGGTGCGGGCGGAGTCGGCGAAGCCGCGCTGGATGGCCTGCCGGATCCACCACATGGCGTAGGTGGAGAACTTGAAGCCCTTGGTGTAGTCGAACTTCTCCACGGCCCTGATGAGGCCCAGGTTGCCCTCCTGGACGACGTCCAGCAGGGACATGCCGCGGTCGGTGTACTTCTTGGCCACGGACACCACCAGCCGGAGGTTGGCCTCCAGCATGTGGTCCTTGGCGGCCTTGCCGTCCTCGACCACCATGAGCAGGTCGTCGCGGGCGGCGGGGGACAGGTCCTCGCCGATCTCCAGCTTGTACTCGGCGTACAGCCCGGCCTCGATGCGGCGGGCCAGGTCGACCTCCTGCGCGGCGGTGAGCAGCGTGCGGCGGCCGATCGACTTGAGGTAGGTGTGCACCGAGTCGCCCATGACCGACTGGTTGTCGTCCAGGTCGAGGGGCTCGCTCTCCAGCTCGGCCTCCTCGGCCTGCAGGACCAGCTCGTCGGGCACGTCCTCGTCGCCGGTTTTTGCGTTGGCGGCCCCGGAGTCGGTAGTCTCGGGACTCGAAGCCTTCTTCCTGGTGGAGCGCTTGGCGGCGGGCTTCCTGGCGGTCTTCCGGGCCTGGGCGGGCGCCTTGGCAGGCGGCTCGTCACCGGCGGCCAGGCTCACCCCGGCGTCGGTCAGCTCGCGCAGGATCGACCTGCCCTCGGCGGGGCTGATGCCCGCGTGGGCGAATGCGTCACGCAGGTCCGCGAGAGAGAGGTGACCCTGGGCTCGCCCTCGGTCAATCAGCTGCTCGAGGGTTGCGGGTGGGGTCGCCACGGCGGTTCGGGGCATGAGGACACCTCCTCCAACGGAGTGGAAGCGATTCTGGGCGTTTTGGGTGGGGCGGCCCGGCTCCGGCCGCACGACTCACCAGTATCAATAACGCCGATCCGCGCTATTTGTTCCCGAGGGGTGAAAAACGCCCAAAAGGGTGACCGGTGGCGCTATTCGGCCAGCTCGAACTCTCCCTGCCTGGCCTCCGGCATGGGCATCGGGTTGGCCTCCTCCAGGCGATCGTCCGTCCAGTAGCGGATGACCTCGTCGGGATCGGGGTTGACCTCGCTGGTCACCACGAGACCGTCGTCCGAGGGCCGCGCCGAGGGAAGCCCGGTCGGAGATGTGGACGGGGTGGGCTGCGCGGGCTGCACCACCGACTTCTCGATCACGGCCCGGGTCTGCCTGGCCTGGTCGAGCCTGCCCGCCGAGGCGGCCGCCGCGACGGAGACGCCACCGGCGACGATCACGCCGACGGCCACCGCGGATGCCCACATCTTGCGGGTCTGGTCCATGAACACTCCCTCCGTCTCTTCCCCACTATGACGCACGCACAAGTCATCAGGTTCCGGACTTGAGGCGGATCAGGTCGGTCTTCCCGTTCGCCAGCAGGGGCATGCTCGGCAGGAGCCGCAGGTCACGCGGCACGGCGTACGGCGGCAGCCGGTCGGCGCAGTAGGCCCGCAACTGGGCCAGCGTCGGCGGCGCGGCGGGGTCGGCGGGCACGACGGCGGCCACCACGAGCTCGCCCCACTCGGGGTCGGGGCGGCCCACCACGGCCACGTCGGCCACTCCGGGATGGGCGCCGATGACGGCGGCCACGGACGCGGCCGGCACCTTCTCGCCGCCGGAGTTGATGACGTCGTCGGCCCGGCCCAGCACGCGCAGCCGCCCGTCCGCCAGCTCGCCCAGGTCGGAGGTGACGAACCAGCCCCCGTCGAGCGGGCTCCCGGCACGGCCCCGGTAGCCGGAGAACAGCACCGGCCCGGACACCTCGATCCGCCCGTCCTCGCCGACCCGCACGTCCACGCCGTCGAGGGGCGCGCCGTCGTACACGCACCCGCCGCTCGTCTCGCTCATGCCGTACGTCGTCACCACCCGCGCGCCGAGCGCGGCCGCCTCGGCGAGCAGCCCCGGCCGGGGCGCGGCCCCGCCGAGCAGGACGGTGCGGAACCCCGACAGGTCGGCCCGCATCTCGACCAGCCGGTGGAGCTGGGTGGGCACCAGCGACACGTGGTCGGCGCCCGACTCCAGCACCGCCACCGGGTCGAAGCGCTCGTGCAGGATCGGCTCGCTCTCGCACAGCAGCGACCGGACGAGCACCTGGAGGCCGGAGACGTGGGAGACGGGCAGGCAGCACAGCCACCGCTCGCCCCTGGACGCGCCCAGGCGGCGCAGCGAGGCCGCCGCCGAGGCGCGCAGCGCGGCGGCGGAGAGCATCACGCCCTTGGGGGTCCCCGTGCTGCCGCTGGTGGCGATGACCACGGCCACGCCGGCAGGCACCCCGGCGCCGCCGGCGAGCCGTGCGCCGCCCGCGTGGGTGGGGCGCAGCGCCTCGACCGCGGCGGCCTCCTGGCCGGGGATCAGGGGCAGCACCGCGGGGCCGTCGCCGGACAGCGCGTCGCGGACCGCCGCGAACAGCCGCGGCCCGGCGGGCAGCGCGACCGCGTGCAGCGGGCGGTCCGGATGCGACGGGTTCCTCCACATGCTCGTAAGGTTAATGGCGTCAGATCGGGCAGCGGCGCAGGGAGGGTCGTGACGCGTTCTCCCGTGGTCTTCCGGATTCCGATGCGCACCAGGTTCCGGGGACAGACCGTCAGGGAAGGGGTGCTGCTGCACGGACCGGCGGGGTGGGGCGAGTTCTCGCCGTTCCCCGAGTACGGGCCGCGCGAGTGCGCCCGGTGGCTCGCGTGCGCGCGGGAGGCCGCCTTCGACGGCTGGCCCGCGCCGGTACGCGACGCGGTCCCGGTCAACGCCACCGTGCCGGCGGTCGGGCCGGAGCAGGCCCACGACCTCGTCCGGCGTTCCGGCTGCGGCACCGCGAAGGTCAAGGTGGCCGAGCCGGGGCAGCCGTTCTCGGCGGACGTGGCGCGGGTGGAGGCCGTGCGTGACGCGCTCGGCCCCTCGGGGCGGGTCCGGATCGACGCCAACGGCGCCTGGGACGTCGGCGAGGCCGTGCGGCGGCTCAAGGAGCTCGACCGCTTCGGGCTGGAGTACGCCGAGCAGCCGTGCGCCACGCTGGAGGAGCTGGCGGCCGTGCGGCGGGCCTGCGACGTGCCGATCGCGGCCGACGAGTCGATCCGCCGCGCCGAGGACCCGCTGCGGGTCAGGGCGGCGGAGGCCGCCGACATCGCGGTCGTCAAGGTGCAGCCCCTGGGAGGCGTGCGCGCGGCGCTGAGGGTAGTGGAGGCGTGCGGGCTGCCGGCGGTGGTGTCGAGCGCCGTGGAGACCTCCGTGGGGCTGGCCGCGGGCGTGGCGCTGGCGGCGGCGCTGCCGGAGCTGCCGTACGCGTGCGGGCTCGGCACGATGTCGCTGCTGTCGGGCGACGTGGTGGCCGATTCGCTCGTCCCCGAGGGCGGGATGCTGCCCGTACGCCGCCCGGATGTAAGTTTTGAGCATTTGTCGGATTTTGAGATTGATTGTCCGTCGTGGCTACGCCGGATGCAGGAGGCGTCACTGTGAACCCCGCTACCGCGCTGGCCACGGTCCTGGTCGACGAGCTGGTGCGCTGCGGCCTGACCGACGTGGTGATCGCGCCCGGCTCCCGCTCCGCCCCGCTCGCCCTCGCGCTGCACGCCGAGTCGCGCGTGCGCCTGCACGTGCGCATCGACGAGCGCTCGGCCTCGTTCCTGGCGCTGGGCCTGGCCAGGCGCTCCGAGCGGCCCGTCGCGCTGCTGTGCTCGTCCGGCACCGCCACGGCCAACTTCCACCCCGCCGTCATCGAGGCGAGCGAGTCGAACGTGCCGCTGCTCGTGCTCACCGCCGACCGCCCGCCGGAGCTGCGCGGCACCGGCGCCAACCAGACCATCGACCAGCTCAAGATGTACGGCACCGCGACCCGGTGGTTCGCCGAGGTCGGCGTGCCGGAGGAGCGGCCCGGCCAGGTGGCCTACTGGCGGTCGCTGGCCTGCCGTGCCTACCAGCGGGCGGCGGGCCCGGCCGACCCCGGGCCGGTCCACCTGAACCTGCCGTTCCGCGAGCCGCTGATCCCCGACGGCGACGACTCCTGGTGCGAGCCGCTCGACGGCGGCGCGGCCGGGCCGTGGGTGCGCGCCCGCGTGGCGCCGCCGCCCGTCGCCCTGCACATCGCGCCCACCCGGCGCGGCGTGCTCGTGGTCGGCGACGGCGCGGCCAACGTGCGCCGCTACGTGGCGGCGGCCGGGATGGCCGGCTGGCCGGTGCTGTCGGAGCCCAACGGCGGCGGACGCTATGGCGACCACGCCATCTCCACCTACCACTACCTGCTCGGCATGCCCGAGTTCGCCGACTCCCATCGGCCCGACGTGGTCGTCACGCTCGGCCGGCCCGGCCTGTCCCGGCCGCTGCTGTCGTGGCTGAAGCGGGCCGAGGAGCACATCGTGGTCTCGCCCGGCCTCGACCGCTGGCCCGACCCCACCCGCTCGGCCACGCAGGTGGCGCAGGCGGTGGAGATCCCGGTCGCGGCCGGCGACGACAGCTGGCTGCACGCCTGGCGGCAGGCCGACCAGGCGGCGCGCACGGCGCTCGACGACGTGCTCGACGGCTCCGGGCTGAGCGAGCCCCGGCTGGCCCGCGACCTGGCGGACGGGCTGCCCAACGGGTCGCTGCTGTTCTGCGGGTCCTCCATGCCGATCCGCGACCTGGACCAGGCGATGCGGCCCAGGCGCGGCATCAGGGTGCTGGCCAACCGGGGCGCCTCCGGCATCGACGGGCTGGTCTCGTCGGCGATGGGCGCGGCGCTGGCCCACAACGGGCCCTCCTACGCGCTGCTCGGCGACCTGTCGTTCCTGCACGACCAGAACGGGCTGATCCTCGGGCCGCGCGAGCCCCGGCCTGACCTGTGCCTGGTGGTGGTCAACAACGACGGGGGCGGCATCTTCTCGCTGCTGCCGCAGGCGGCGGTGCGCGACCCGTTCGAGCGGGTGTTCGGCACGCCGCACGGGGTGGACCTCGGCTACGTGACGGCCGCGACCGGGACCCCGTACACGCTGGTGCAGGACATCTCGGAGCTGCCGAAGGCGCTGCGCGGGCAGGGGCCGAGGGTGGTGGAGGTGCGCACCGACCGCGAGGCCAACGCGATCGTGCACGGCCACCTGCGCGAGGCCGCCCAGGAGTCGATCGCGACCTACCTCAAGGAGCTGTAGCCGGCCTCCGGCCTCCGGGGGGTCAGGGGGCGGTGAGGCCGTCGTAGGGACCCGGCGGGGCGCCGGCCCAGGCCGGAGGCAGGAGCTGGGCGTCGAGGCCGGTGATGCGCAGCAGGCGGGCCAGCGACGCCGGGACCTCGGCCAGGACCAGCGCGGTCCCGGCCGACTCGGCGTGCAGCCGGGCGGCCACCAGCGCGCCCAGCCCGGCCGCGTCGGCGAACGTCAGCCCGCTCACGTCGAGCACCACCTCGCCGGGCCCGCGCGCGGCGGCCTCGCGCAGGCGGGCGCGCAGCAGGGGAGTGGTGGCGATGTCGAGCTCGCCCGAGACCACGACGGTCACGCGGCCGTCACGGAGGGTGGTCGTCAGGTGGAAGTCCATGGGCGTTCGCCGTTCTCGTGCCGGGGTGGAGAAAGGGCGGCCAGGCGAAGAATACTCCACGTCGCGCCGTGGTGACAGAATGAGACCTATCCGTAGCCATCCGCGGTCACCGTTCGATGAGCGTGACCTCCAGCGAGTAGTGCGAGGCCCGGTAGACGTGCGAGCCGTGCTCGACCGCCCGGCCCTGGTCGTCGTAGGTGGTGCGGATCATGGTCAGCAGCGGGGCGCCGCGCCGTTCGTCCAGCAGTCTGGCGTCGGCCTGGTTGGCGGCGCGGGCGCCGATGCGCTGGTTGGCCACCCGCATCCGCACCCCGGCGCCGCGCAGCAGCTCGTACAGGCCGCGCACCTCCAGGTCGGCGGCGGTGATCTGGGCCAGGCCGATGGGCAGCCAGTTGTGCATGAGCGCCAGCGGCTCGCCCGCGGCGAAGCGGAGCCGCTCCACGTAGAGCACCTGGCTGCCGGGCTCGACGCCGAGGATGGCCGCGATCTGCTCCTCGACCGGGCGGGGCTCCAGGGTGAGCACCTGGGTGGCCGGCTCCTGGCCGGAGCGGCGCAGGTCGTCGTAGAGGCTCGTCAGCTCGACCGAGCGCTTGACCTGGCCGTGCACGACCTGGGTGCCGACGCCGCGCTTGCGCACGAGCAGGCCCTTGTCGACGAGATACTGGATCGCCTGGCGGATCGTCGGCCGCGACAGCCCGAGCTTGTCGGCCAGCAGGATCTCGTTGTCCAGCCGGGATCCGGGCGCCAGGTCGCCCCGCCGGATCGCTTCGGCGATCTGCTCGGCCACCTGGAAGTAGAGCGGCACGGGGCTGGATCGATCCAGGTCGATCGCCAGATTCGCGGTCATGCTGATCAGCTTAACCGAGGTCAGAATGTCCAGACAAATGCTCGCCGGACAGCAGTGCGGGCAGCTCGGCGAGCGTGGTGATGCGCGGGAATCCCGCGGGCGGCGGGGCGACGCCGAGGCGGTCCAGCCAGGCCGAGCGCATGCCGGCCGCGGCGGGGCCGCCGTTGGTCAGCACGCCCAGGCGGAACCCGCGCAGCGCGGCCACGGCCGCCGCCGCGTCGGGGTAGGCGCGCCACGCCTCGCGGTAGCGGCGCGCGTACGAGGCGAAGGCCGTGTCGGGGTCGTCCGGCAGGTCCAGGCCCAGCTCCGCGCAGAGCGCCCGCACGCGGCGGCGGCGCTGCTCCTGCCAGGAGCACTCGCCCGCGTGCCAGGCCGCCAGGTGCGGCTCCTCCAGCGCCTCCCACAGCCGGGCTGCCTCGGCCAGGCGCGGGTGGCCGGGCGCGTGCTCGGCCACCCAGGCGGTGATGCCGGCGTCGGCGGCCGCCCGGTGGTCGAGCAGCGTGCCGTCGAGATCGAACAGGACGCCCCGGACCGCGCTGGTGATCACACCGTCATCCTGCCACCGGGCCGCTCCCTCGGCGATGCTCGCCCGCCTGCCGGACGTGGTCGATCATGAGACGTTCGGCGGCCGGGCCGTCGCCGGCCTCCAGGGCGGCCAGGATGCGCTCGTGCGCGTCGAGCTGGCGGGCCGCCTGGCCGGCGTCCAGCCACAGCGAGACGCCGGGCGGCACCGGGAAGCTGTTGCGCACGGCCCTGGCGTGCTGGCCGAGGAAGGCGGGGCCGCCGATGTCGGCGATCCGCAGGTGGAAGTGCCTGCTCTGCTCGGCCAGGCGGTCGAGCCTGCCCTCGGCGGCGTCGCGGGCCATCGCGGCGTGCAGCTCGCGCAGCCAGGCCAGGTCCTCGGCGGTGACGCGGGCGGCGGCCAGCCGGGCGCCCAGGCCCTCGACGACCGCGCGCAGGCCGTAGAACTCCTCCAGCGCGTCGTCGCCCAGGTCGACCACGGTGGCGCCGTGGTGCGCCTCGTAGCTGATCAGCCGGTCCTTCTCCAGGCGGCGCAGCGCCTCGCGCACCGGCGTCACCGAGACGCCGAGCCGCTTGGCGAGCGCCCCGGCGCGCAACGCGGTGCCGCCGGGGATCCGGGCCGTGCGGATCTCCTCCAGCAGGACGCTGTAGACGTAGTCGGCCTTGCTCATGGGCGGCCGGGGCTCGGTGGTCATGTGTTCCTCAGGGCCGGCGGAATTGACCTATGACATATTTCTTATAACTTACAGAACTATGACAAGCCTCGCAGACCTTCGGGTCATCGACGCCGCGACGCTGTTCGCCGGGCCCTCCGCCGCCATGATGCTCGGCGACTTCGGCGCCGACGTCGTCAAGATCGAGCACCCACGCCGCGGCGACCCGTCACGGGGGCACGGGGCGTCGGCCGGCGGGGTCGGGCTGTGGTGGAAGTCGCTGTCACGCAACAAGCGGGCCGCCGCCGTCGACCTGTCGCGGGCCGAGGGGCAGGAGATCCTGCGCCGCCTGACCGCCCGCTCCGACGTGCTGGTGGAGAACTTCCGCCCCGGCACGCTGGAGCGCTGGAACCTGTCGCCCGAGGACCTGATCGCGGCCAACCCGAGGCTGATCGTGGCCAGGATGACCGGCTTCGGGCAGAGCGGGCCGATGGCCGGGCGGCCCGGGTTCGGCACGCTGGCCGAGGCCATGAGCGGCTTCGCCGCGATGACCGGCGAGCCGGACGGGCCGCCCACGCTGCCGCCGCTCGCGCTCGCCGACGGCATCGCCGGCCTGGCCATGAGCTACGCGATCATGGTCGCGCTGCACGCCCGCGAGCGCACCGGGCGCGGCCAGGTGATCGACATGGCCATCATCGAGCCCATCCTCGGCCTGCTCGGCCCGCAGATGACCGCCTACAAGGCGCTCGGCGTGGTGCCGCCGCGCACCGGCAACCGGTCCAGCAGCAACGCCCCGCGCAACACCTACCGCACCCGCGACGGCCGCTGGCTGGCCGTCTCCACCAGCGCGCAGCCCATCGCCGAGCGCGTCGTCACCCTCGTGGGCCGGCCGGACCTGGTCGAGCAGCCGTGGTTCGCCACCGGCGCGGGCCGGGTCCAGCACGTCGACGAGCTCGACGAGGCCGTCGCCGCCTGGATCGGCGAGCGCGACGCCGCCGAGGTCATCGCCCGCTTCGAGGAGGCGCAGGCGGCCGTCGCCCCCATCTACGACGTCACCGACATCGCCGAGGACCCGCAGTACGCGGCGCTCGGCACGTTCGTCGAGGTGCCCGACGAGGAACTCGGCTCGGTCGTCATGCAGAACGTGCTGTTCCGGCTGTCGGACACGCCCGGCGAGGTGCGCTGGCCGGGCCGCCGCCTGGGCCGCGACACCGACGAGGTGCTCGGCGAGCTCGGCTACGCCGCCGCCGACCTGGCCCGGCTGCGCGAGAGCGGGGTGATCGCGTGACGGCCCCGCCCGCGACGCCGCAGCCCGTGACGCCGCCCGTGACCTGGCTGTACGTGCCGGGCGACCGGCCGGACCGGTTCGCCAAGGCCGCCGCGTCCGGGGCCGACGTGGTGATCATCGACCTGGAGGACGCCGTCGCGCCCGCCCGCAAGGACGAGGCCCGCGCCCACGCCGTCGCCTACCTGCGCGGGCGTCCCGGCGACGGCGCGGTCCACGTACGGATCAACGACCTGGCCACCCCGCGCGGGCGCGACGACCTGGAGGCGGTCGGCGGCCTGGCGGGCGCGGTGCGGCTGCCCAAGGTGGAGCCCGGGACCCCGCTGGAGCTGGTGGAGCGGCTGGGGGCGCGGGCGTACGCGCTGCTGGAGTCGGCGGCGGGGATCGCGGGGGCGCGCGAGATCGCGGCTCATCCGAGCGTGGCGGGGGTCGCGCTCGGCGAGCAGGATCTCGCGGCCGAGCTGTCGATCACCGACGAGGGCGCGATGAACCACCTGCGGATGCGGGTGGTGCTGGCCGCGGCGGCGGCCGGGCTGCCGCCGGTGCCGATGTCGGTCTACCCGGACGTGCGCGACGAGGCCGGGCTGCTGGCCTCGTGCGCGGCCGGGCGGGGGATGGGCCTGTTCGGCAGGACCGCGATCCACCCCCGGCAGATCCCGGTGATCCGGCGGGCCTTCCGGCCGGGCGAGGAGGAGACCGCCAGGGCCGCCGAGATCGTCCGGGCCGCCGAGGAGGCCGAGGCCGCCGGGGCGGGCGCGGTGGCGCTGCCCGACGGCCGGTTCGTCGACGCGCCGATCGTCGCCCGCGCCCGCCGCACCCTGGAGCTGGCCGCCAGGCTCCGCGACGACCTGCCCTGACGGCGGCGGTCAGGGCGTCCAGCGCGCGGAGAGCTCCTCGTCGGCGGCGGGCGGGCCGGGCAGCTCGCGGTGGGCCGGCGGGATGCGCAGCGAGTCCATCATCAGGGCCAGGTAGCGGTGGCGGAGCTGGGAGGTGCGTTCCTCGTCGCCCAGCTTGATCGAGGCGATCTGCTCGAACAGCAGCGCGAGGTCGGCCACCGTCACGTCGGGGCGCAGCACGCCCGCCTCGACCGCCCGGCGGTGCACCTCCTCGGCCACCTCGGCCGAGCGCACCGCGTCATGGTAGAGCTCCTCCGTGGGGTGGAAGGTGCCCGCCAGCTTGATCGTCAGTGAGTTGGTGTCGGCGTCCACGATGCCGCGCATGTAGCCGGCGAACGCCTCCCACGGGTCGCCGTCGTCGGCGAGCGCCCGCTCGGTCACGGCGATGTAGAGCTTGAGCCCGTCGCCGCAGAGCTTCTGCAGCAGCGCCTCCTTGCTGGGGTAGCGCCGGTAGAGGGCGCTGATGCCGACGCCCGCCCTCTCCGCCACGGCCGCGATGGGGGCGCCCGGATCGGCGGTGAAGACCGCCCTGGCCGCCTGGAGGATCAGCTCGTCGTTCCGTGCGGCCTGCGCCTTGCGGCCGCTCATGGGTGCGGTGGTCATGACCCCATCATACGGGAACGTACAATTCCGTTCTGACTGACGTGACTGCTTGGTCCGCATGTCTATACATAGAGTTGATATTGAGGTACAACCGGGGCGAGGCCGTTGCTCATGGAGGTGTCCGATGAGACGAACCCCGATCGTGCTGGCCCTGGCGAGCGCGCTGGCGCTGAGCGGCTGCTCGGCGCCGGCCGGACAGCGGACGCAGGAAACGGCGGCCGCGACGGCGCCCCCCGCGTCCGGCGGCGGCAGCTACGCCGTCATCACCCACGGCGCCCCCGGCGACTCCTTCTGGGACGTGGTCAAGAACGGCGCCGAGGCCGCCGGCAAGCAGTACGGCGCGCGGGTCACGTACCAGGGCGACGGCGACCCCGCCAAGCAGTCCCAGCTCATCGACCAGGCGGTGTCGGCCAAGGCCGACGGCGTCGTGGTCTCCATGGCCAACCCCGACGCGCTGCGCGAGTCCATCGGCAGGGCCGTCGCGGCCGGCATCCCGGTCGTCACCATCAACTCGGGCGCCGGCGAGTCCAAGGCGCTCGGCGCGATCACGCACGTCGGCCAGTCGGAGGACGTGGCCGGGCGCGGCGCGGGCGAGCAGCTCAAGGCCGCCGGCGTGACCAAGCTCCTGTGCGTCATCCACGAGGCCGGCAACGTCGGGCTCGACCAGCGCTGCAAGGGCGCCGAGGAGACGCTCGGCGGCGCCGTCGAGCGGCTGCAGGTCGACATGAACAACCTGCCGGACGTGACCTCCAAGGTCGCCGCCAAGCTCCAGTCCGACCAGCAGGTCAACGGCGTGCTCGCGCTCAACCCGGCCGTCGCCGTCGCCGCCCGCGACGCCATCAGGGACGCCGGGTCGCAGGCCAAGCTGGCCACCTTCGACCTGTCGGCGGACGTGGTGACCGCCATCGGCGACGGCGAGATCCTCTTCGCCGTGGACCAGCAGCAGTACCTGCAGGGCTACCTGCCGATCGTCTTCCTGCACCTGTACAAGAACAACCTCAACACCGTCGGCGGCGGCCTGCCCGTCAACACCGGCCCCGGCTTCGTCACCAAGGACAACGCCCAGCAGGTGGCCGAGCTGGCCGGGGCGGGCACCAGGTGACGGACGAGCGGCTGGCCCGCGCCGGCGTGCTGCGCCGCCTGCTGATCCGGCCCGAGCTGGGCGCGGTCGTCGGGGCGATCGTGGTGTTCGCGTTCTTCGCCGCGCAGTCGCCCGTCTTCCGCTCGCTCGACGGCGTCGCCAACTGGCTCGACCCCGCCTCGACGCTCGGCATCATGGCGGTGGCGATCGCGCTGCTCATGATCGGCGGCGAGTTCGACCTGTCGGCGGGCGTGCTCACCGGCACGACCGGGCTGATCCTGGTCACGCTCGCCACCGAGTACGGCTTCAACGTGTGGCCGGCCATGCTGGTCAGCCTCGTGGTCGCGCTGGCCGTCGGGCTGCTCAACGGGCTCATCGTCACCCGCACCCGGCTGCCCAGCTTCATCGTGACGCTCGGCACGTTCCTCATGCTCCAGGGCGTCAACCTGGGCGTCACCAAGGCGCTCACCGGCACCGTCCAGGTCGGCGGGCTGCGCCAGGCCGGCGGCTACGCCTCGGCCCAGGCCGTGCTCGGCGGCACGGTCGAGGTCGCCGGCACCCCGTTCCGGGTGGCGATCCTGTGGTGGCTGCTCGTCACCGCCGCCGCCACCTGGGTGCTCATGCGGTCACGGCCCGGCAACTGGATCTTCGCGGTGGGCGGCGACGAGCGGGCCGCCCGCGCCGCCGGGGTGCCGGCCGCCCGCACGAAGATCGCGCTGTTCATGACGACGGCGTTCGCGGCCTGGCTGGTCGGCTCCATGCTGGCGCTGCGCTACACGTCCGTGCAGGCCAACATCGGCATCGGGCAGGAGTTCATCTACATCATCGCCGCCGTGATCGGCGGCTGCCTGCTCACCGGCGGGTACGGCTCGGCCGTCGGCGCGGCGATCGGGGCGGTGATCTTCGGCATGGCCGACAAGGGCATCGTGTTCCTCGGCTGGGACGCCGACTGGTTCAAGTTCTTCCTGGGGGCCATGCTGCTGCTGGCCACGCTGGCCAACCGCCTGGTCCGGCGCTACGCCGAGGAGGTGCGGCATTGATCCTGGAGACCCGCGGCATCGGCAAGTCGTTCGGCTCGGTGCTGGCGCTGCGCGAGGTGTCGATGGGCGTCGAGGCCGGGCAGGTCACCTGCGTGCTCGGCGACAACGGCGCCGGCAAGTCGACGCTCATCAAGATCCTGGCCGGGGTGCACCGGCACGACTCGGGCGCGCTGCTCGTCGACGGGGCCGAGGTGCGCCTGTCCGGGCCGCGCGACGCGCTGGAGCGCGGCATCGCCACCGTCCACCAGGACCTGGCGATGATCCCGCTGATGTCGGTGTGGCGCAACTTCTTCCTCGGCGCCGAGCCGCGCCGGGGCCTGGCCTTCGACGTGCGCACGGCGCGGCGGGTGGCCAGGGAGGAGCTGCGCGCGATGGGCATCGACATCCGCGACGTGGACCAGCCGGTCGGCACGCTGTCCGGCGGCGAACGGCAGTCGGTGGCGATCGCCCGGGCGGTCCACTTCGGCGCGCGGGTGCTCATCCTCGACGAGCCCACCTCGGCGCTCGGCGTCAAGCAGGCCGGGGTGGTGCTGCGCTACATCGCGCGGGCCAGGGACCGGGGGCTCGGCGTGGTGTTCATCACGCACAACCCGCATCACGCCTACCCGGTCGGCGACCGGTTCCTGCTGCTCAAGCGGGGGACGAGCCTGGGGGAGTACGCCAAGGCCGACATCAGCAGGGAACGGCTGACCGCGCTGATGGCCGGTGAGGCGGAGCTGCGGGCGCTGGCCCACGAGCTGGAACGGGAGTGAGATCTACGTTGTAAAGGCGCCCGGCCGGACGAATACCCTTACGGTGACAAAACACCAAATATCACCGATTAGGGAGCTGTTTCGTGTCTCGTGAAGCCGTGTGGGCCGTCATCTCCGCGATGTACGCGGCCTATACCCGGGGGGACCGCGCGGGGATCGACCGCCTGCTGCATCCGGAAGCCACGATCTTCGACTCGGCCGCGCCCGAACTGATCACCAGCAGGCAGCAGCTCGACAAGGTACGCGACGCCCGGCCCGCCGACGGCCCCGGCGAGACCGGCCTGCACGCCTACGACGAGGTCGTGGACGTGTGGGGCGACACCGCGCTGGCCCGCTACCTGCTGCGCGTGGACTACGCCTCCGGCGAGCACGAGATCGTCAGGACGACCAGCGTGCTGCGCCTCGTGGAGGGCTCCTGGCTCATCGTGCACGTCCACGAGAACACCATCTGACCTGCGCGTATCCTGATACGGCAAGGCGGGGCGCACAGGCCGGGCGGCACGGCCCGGGCGGCGCGCACAGGAGAGCGGTGAGGGGGCGGCCCTATCGTGCGGCAAGACTTCACGCCCCCCTCCGAGGAGCCCCCATGACCGCCGTCGAGCAACGGACGCTGCCCATCGGCGCGGCGTTCGACCGGATGCCGTTCACCCGCAGGCACGTGCTGATCGCGCTGGCCCTGTTCATCGCCTTCGTGATCGAGTCGTGGGAACAGCTCGCGCTCATCTACGTCGCCGGTGACCTGGGCGCCCAGTTCGGCGTCGACGAGGCGGGCATCGGCCTCGTGCTGTCGGCCGTGGCCTTCGGTATGATCCCCGGCGTGCTGATCTGGGGGCCGGTGGCCGACCGGATCGGGCGCAAGCCGGCCGCGTTCTGGTCGCTGCTGGCCTACGGGGTGGTCGCGTTCGCCTCGGCGTTCTCTCCGAACCTGGAGACGCTGGTCACCCTGCGCGTCGCCTCCGGGCTGGCGCTGGCCGGCGTCTACACGATCACGTTCCCGTACTTCCTGGAACTGCTGCCGACCCGGCACCGCGGGCGGGCGGCGGTCTACCTGTCGATCGGCTGGCCGATCGGCATGCTCGCGGCGATCGGCGCGTCGGTCGCGCTGGGCTCGCTCGGCTGGCACGTCGTGGTGATCGCCAGCGCGGCGGCCGGGCTGTGGGCGTTCGCGATCCGGGCCTGGGTGCCCGAGTCGCCGTACTGGCTGGCGGCGCGCGGACGCCAGGAGGAGGCGCGGGCGGTGCTGCGCTCGCTCGGCAGCGCCGACGCCGACGCGACCTTCACCGTCTCGGCCACCCGGGTGGGCAACCCGCTCGACCTGTTCCGCGGGCGGCTGGCCCGCATCACCGTGCTGATGCTGGTGCTGAACTTCGCGTTCAACTGGGGCTACTGGGGGCTGCAGACGTGGCTGCCGACGCTGCTGCAGGAGAAGGGGCTCAGCCTGTCGGCCTCGCTCGGGTTCGCGGCCCTCAGCGCCGTGATGATGATCCCCGGGTACGTGAGCGCGTCGCTGCTGACCGGGCGGTTCGGGCGCAAGAAGGTCTTCCTCGTGTACGTGGTCGCCGCCGTGCTGGGCGGGCTCTGGTTCGCCACCGCGGGGTCGACCGTGGAGCTCTACCTGGGCAACTTCGTGCTGGCGTTCTTCAGCATGGGCGCCTGGGGCGTCTGGAACACCTGGAACGGCGAGTTCTACCCGACGGCGCTGCGCGGCACCGGCTACTCGTGGGCGACGGCCGCCCAGCTCGTCGCCACGGCGGCGGCCCCGTCGGCCGTGGGCGCGATGCTGGCCGGGGCGACCGGGTTCACCGCGACCATCCTCATCATCAACGCGTTCATGGTGGTGACGGCGCTGCTGGCGGTGCCGCTGCCGGAGACGGAAGGGCGCGAGCTGGAGTGATCCTGGGCGTCTGTCTCGGACGGCCGCCGTCGCCGGTGACGGTGGCCGTACGGGACGGCGTGCCCGTGCCCGCCCCCCGGGCCGCCCGGGGGGCCAGGGCCGTGTGCGTGGCCGTCGACCTGGACGGGGCGCCACTGGCCCCGGTGGCGGCGATCCGGGTGGGCGGCCCGTGCCCGGAGGTGCTGAAGCCGCTGGTGGGATGGCCCGAGGGGTCCGGCGTGGCGGCGATCGTGCGGGGCGGGCACAGCCTGACCGGGCGGCCGCTGGCCCCGCTCGACACCGAGGCGGTCCGGCGCTTCGCCGAAGGGTGCGGGCTGAGCGACTTCGCGGTCACGGCGACGGGCTCGCCGGTGCTGGCCGATCACGAGCTGGCCGTCGCCTCGATCGTCGCCGAGGCGGTGCCGGGGGCGCGGATCACGCTCTCGTACGAGTTCGGCGGCCGTGGGCTGCGCGAGCGGGAGCACGACGCGATCCTCAGCGCCGCGCTGGGCCCGCACGCCGGACGGGTGGCCGACGAGGTGGCGGGCCGGTGGCCGGGCGTGCCGGCGTACTTCGCGCGCTCGGGCAGCGGCCTGGTGTCGGCGCACTACTTCCGCCGCTACCCGCTGGCGTGCCGGGCCGGGGCGACGGCGGCGCGCGACCGGGGGACGGCGGCAGGGCTGGCGGGCGACGCGGCGGCCGCCTTCGGGGCTACGGCCGGCGGGCCGGAGGCGCAGGTCGAGCGGATCGTGCGGGCGCTGGGTCGGGCCGAGCTCGACCGGGCGCTGCGCGACGCCGAGGACGAGGTGCTGACCCGGGTCGTCAGCGCGGGCGCCGCGCCGGGGTCGGCCCGGGTGGTGGAGACGACGGTCAACCCGCTGTCGTACCTGCCCGACGGGCTCTACCGGGTCCGCGTGACCGCCGAGGGGGCGACGCCGTGACATCACCCGGCACGACGGGTTCCGGCGCCGCCGGGCGGATCGGCGCGGCGGAGCTGGCCGCGTACGTGGCGGGGTCGCGGCTGTTCGCCACCGGGGCCGCCGAGTCGGCGTTCAGCCTGGCGGCCGACTGGGCGGGATCGGTGATCGGCGACGGCGTCGAGGTGGTGGCCGCGGGCGACCTGCCGCAGGACGTGCGCTGCGTGGCCGTGAGCCTGGTCGGCTCGACGACCGCGCTGGGCGAGCTGCTGCCGTCGGGCGACGAGCCGGCGCGGGCCGTACGGGCGCTGGAAGGCCGGCTGGGCGGGCGGGCCGGGGCCGTCGTGGCGCTGAACCTGGCCGCCGAGAACGCGCTCATCCCGCTCGTGGCCGCGGCGGCGCTCGGGGTGCCGCTGGTCGACGGCGACGGGACCGGGCGGGTGTTCCCGCTGGTGGAGCAGACGACGTTCGCGCTGGGCGGGGTCCCGGCGACGCCGCTGGCGCTCGCCGGGGCCTCCGGCGAGGTCGTGGTGATCGACACCGCCGCCGACCGGGTGGAGGAGCTGCTGCGGCCGGTGGTGCTGTCCGTGGGCGGCTGGGCGGTGACGGCCTGCTACCCGATGTGCGCCGGCGTGCTGGCCCGCGTGCTGGTGCCCGGCACCGTGAGCCGGCTGCTGCGCGCCGGCGCGCCCGGGACCGCCCGCGCGGTGGCGGCGCCGTACGGGGTGCGGACGCTGTGCCGGGGCCGCATCCTGGCGGTCGAGGGCAGCACCGGGCACGGGGCCGAGCTGGCGCTGCCGTCGCTGCCGTCGAGCATCGTCGTCCGGGAGTCCGGCGGCCTCGGGCGGCTCGTCCGGCTGGAGGCGCACAACGAGATCGTCCTGGCGCTGGCCGACGGCGCGGCCGTGGCGATGGCGCCGGACCAGATCTGCATGATCGCCGCGGACGGCGGGACGGTGGTGGACGTGGACAAGGCGGCTCCCGGCATGGAGGTGGAGATCATGGTGGTGCGGGCGGCCCCGGTCTGGCACACCGGCCCCGGCCTGGCCCTCGGCGGGCCGCGCGCGTTCGGGCTGCCGCTGTGAGCGCGGCAGGCCGGGTGGGGTCCGGGTGGGAGGCCCCGGTGACGGTGGCCGAGCTGGTGGACGCCGGGCCGCTCGCGGGGGCGCGCATGTACGGGACCGGCGAGAACCCCGTGCACCGGGTGCGCATCGTGGACGAGCTGTCGGTGCTGTCGACGGTGACGCCCCACACGGCGGTGGTGCTGATCGGCGCGGCGGCCGGCGGCGGGTGGGCCGTGGAGATGGCCATGCGCCGGGCCTGGGAACAGGCGGCGGCGTGCGTGATCGCGCCCTCGGGCGGGCTGAGCGCCGGCTCCGGGGCCGTGCTGGCGGAACGGCTCGGCGTGACGTTGATTTTCGTGGACGAGGACCCGCTCGTGACCGCCGTACGGGTCGCGTCGGCGGCGTCGCGTCCCGAGGCGGCGCGCACGCAGCTCGTGGCCAGGTGCGCCACCCGGCTGGCGGAGGCGGGCACGTCGGCCCGGCGGGTGCTGGGCGTGCTCAACGCCGAGCTGCCGGGCACCTCGGTCGCCTTCGTGGACCCGTACGGCCAGCTCCTGGCGGGACGCGCCGCCGGGGCGGCGGGACACCGCCCGCGCGACGGCGGCCCGGCGCCCGAGGGGCGGGCCGGTGGCGGGGTGCTGGCGGAGGTGGCGGTGCCGGACCGCGACGGGGACGCGCTGGGGACGCTGGTCGCGGGCGGCGCGGCGCGTTCCCCCGGCTGGCCGTCCGTGGTGCGCGCGGTGCTGGGGCTGGCGGTGGCGCCGCTGGTGGCCTGGGCCGCCGCCGAGCGCCTGTCGGCCTCCCGTGACTTCGTCCACCAGGAGTCCCTGGCCGAACGCCTCCTGGCCCGGCACGCCCGCCCCCTGGAGGAGGGACACGGCCACGCACCGGAGAGCCCGCGGACGGCGGACGGCGAGGAGCCGGACGAGGTGCGGGGGCGGGCGGCGGCGCTGGGGTGGGCGGTGCGGGGGCCCGTGACCGGGTTCCTGGTGCTGCCCGCCGACGGGGTGACGGGGGCCGAGGCGGCGGGGCGGGCGCAGGCGGTCATCGCCGCCACCGTCGGGGAGGCGCCGGTGCTGCGGCGGGGCGGCGGCTGGGCCGGCTGGTCGGCGGCGGCGCCGGACGAGCTGGCCGGGCGGCTGGCGCGGTGCGTGGCGGCGATGCCGTGGCCGTGCGCCGCCGGGGCCGGGGCCGCCGCCGTGGGGCTGGACGGGGTGGGGGAGTCGCTGCTGGGCGCGGAGGCCGCGGCGTTCGTGGCCGGGCCGGGCCGGGTGGCGCGGGCGGACCGGATGGGGCCCGCCGAACTGCTCGGCGCGCTCCCCGCCGGGGTGCTGAAGGCGCCCGCCACGGTGGTCCTGCGCCCGCTGCTCGCCGTGGACAAGGACGGCAGCCTGCTGGAGACGCTGGCCGCCGTCCTCGACGAGGGCGGCGCGCTGCGGGCGGCGGACCGGCTGGGCGTGCACCGCAACACCGTCACCGCCCGGCTGGAACGGGTCCGGGCGGCGGGCTTCGACCTGGAGGACCCGGCGTCACGGCTGGCCCTCCAACTCGCCTGCCACGTCGTGCTGCGCTGACCGGCCCCCCGCCGGCCTGGGTCAGGGCGGGCCGAGGTCGCCGGGAAGCCCCGCGTGGAAGGCGCGCTCGTACGCCTCGGGGGTGAGTGCCGCCCTGACGGCCCGCGTGACGCGGTCGACGTCGGCGCGCTCGGCCGGGGGCAGCGGGGCGTGGACCGCGTCGCGGGCCGCGGCGGCGGCGCCGAGCAGCCGGGCCGCCCGGGTGTGGTCACCGGCGAGGGCCGCGGCGCCGGCCAGCCCTTCGCAGGCGAGGGCGAGCGCGCGCGGGTCGCCGGTGCGGCGGGCGTGGCCGAGCCCCTCCCGGTGGAGCGCCAGCGCAGCGGCGGCGTCGCCGCGCTGTTCGGCGATGAAGCCGAGCTCCGCCAGGATGAACGCCGTCCCGTGGTCGCCCTCCCAGCGGCGGCACCAGTCGAGCCAGGCGCGCAGGTGGGCCTCGGCGTCGTCGAAGCGGCCCTGGCGGCGGGCCACGATCCCGAGGCCGACCTCGGCGAACTCCTCGCCGCGCCGGTAGGCGTGGGCCGCGGCCAGCCGGCGGGCGCGTTCGTGCAGGTCGCGGGCGTGGTCGAGGTCGCCGGTGAGGATGGCGGTGCGGCCCAGCCTGGACAGCATCTTGGAGGCGTCGCTCCACAGCTCCAGGTCGCGGGCGAGCCGGTGCCCCTCCTCGCGCAGGCGCCCTGCCTCGCCGTAGTCGCCGGACATCTCGGCCAGGTCGCCCAGGACGTAGGCGGTCTGGAGCAGGCCCCAGCCGTCGCCGACGTCGCGGAAGAGCGCCCGCGCCCGGCGGGCGTCCGCGTCCGCCTCGACGGCCCTGCCCTGGTAGAGATGGACCTCGGCGCGGACCGACAGGGCGGCGGCGGCCCCCCACTGGTCGCCCAGGGCGTCGAAGGCGTCGTGGGCCAGCCCGGCCAGGCGGAGCGGCACGCCGGGGTCGCCGAACCCGGCCCTGGCCAGCGCCACGAACCAGCGCGCCCGAGCCTGCCCGGCCGGGTCGGCGACCGTGTCGTACAGCTTGAGCGCGGCCCGGCTGCCCGCCTCGCCGGTCTCGCCCGGGTCGTCGGCGTCCAGGAGGAACAGGGACATGCCCGCCCGCCAGGCGCGGGCGGCCGCCTTCAGCTCCGGGCCGCCGCCGGTCGACAGCGCCAGGTCGAACGAGCGCCGCGCCTCGGCGAACCGGCCCCGCAGGAACCAGAACCAGGCCAGCGCGCCGACCAGCCGCAACGCGGCACCGCCACCGGTCCTGACGCCAGTCCCGGTGCCGAGGCTGGTGCCGGTGCCGGGGCTGGTGTTGGGGTTCGTCCGGGCGGCGTGGGCGAGGGCGGCGCGGGTGTTGGCCGTCTCGGCCTCCAGCCGCCGCAGCCACAGGCGCTGCTCGGGGCCGCGCAGCCGGGCGTCGGCGTGCTCGGCGAAGGCGGTGTAGTGGGCGAGGTGGCGGTCGCGCGTGGCCCGGTCGTCGTCACCGGCGCCGGCCAGGCGCTCCGCGCAGTAGGCGGCGACCGACTCCAGCAGCCGGTAGCGGCCCTCGCGCTGATGCACGAGGGACCGGTCGACCAGCCGGGCGAGCAGGCCGAACACGTCGTCACGGCCCACCGGCCCGCCCGCGCAGACGGCCTCGGCCGCCTCCAGGGTGCAGCCGTCGGCGCAGACGGCCAGGCGGCGCAGCACGATCCGCTCCGGCTCGCTGAGCAGGCCCCAGCTCCAGTCGATGGCCGCGCGCAGCGTGCGCTGCCGTGCCGGGGCGCCGCGCAGGGTCGCGGTCAGCAGGCGGAAGCGGTCGTCGAGGCGGGCGGCGAGATCGGTGACGGGCATGGCGCGCACCCGCGCGGCGGCCATCTCCAGAGCGAGCGGGATGCCGTCGAGGCGGCGGCAGATCGTGGCCACCGCCTCCGCGTCGCCCGGTCCCAGGCGGAAGCCCGGGTCGGCGGCGGTGGCGCGGGCGACGAAGAGCCGCACCGCGTCCGAGCGTTCGGGGCGCTCGTCGTACGGATCGGGCAGGGACAGCGGGGCGACGGGCCACAGGCGCTCACCCGCGACGGCGAGCGGCTCCTGGCTGGTGGCCAGGACGCGCAGGGCGGGGGCGGCGCGCAGCAGGCGCGTGGTCAGCTCGGCGACGGGCTCGACGACGTGTTCGCAGTTGTCCAGGACGAGCAGGAGGTCGCGGCCGGCGAGGGCGTCGGCGAGGCGGCCGGGCCGGGAGCGGGCGGGGGCGCGGACGTCGTCGCGCAGGCCGAGCACCGCCGCCACGGCCTCGTGCACCTCGGTGGCGGTGCGCGCGGGGGCGAGCTCCACCAGCCAGGCCCCGTCGGGGTGGCGGGCGGCGACCTGCCCGGCCGCCTCCAGCGCCAGCCGCGTCTTGCCGACGCCGCCCGCGCCGGTCAGCGTGATCAGCCGCTCGTCGGCGAGCAGCGCGCCGATGCGGCGCACCTCCTCCTCCCGGCCGATCAGCCCGGTCAGCGGCGCGGGCAGGTTCCCCCGGGCCCGCGCCCCCGTCCCGTCGGCGAAGCCGGCAGCGTCGGGAGCGTCGGGGTCGGGGGCGGGGGCGGGGGTGAGGGGGGGGGCCTGGCGGGGGATCGCCTC
>NZ_JAHKRO010000070.1 GCF_019396325.1 Nonomuraea ceibae | reverse complement strand
GGGGGGCTGGGGGCGGGGGGAACCGGCTGGGGTGCGGGGTTCGGGGGGTTGGGGGGCGGCGGGGTGAACGGGCGGGGCGGTGAGGTGGTGGAGGTCGGCCACGAGGGCGCGGACGTCGGCCTCGGCGGGCCCGCGGGCGTCGAGCCAGGCGGACACGAGCCCCGGGACGGCGTTGGCGTTGTTGGGGGAGACGAGCACCTTGCCCACGGTGGCGACGACGCCGCGGCGGGCGGCGTGCTCGCGGGCGGCGAGGACGAGGCGGGCCAGCGCGAGCATGGGGTCGTGCCGGTCGGCGAGCCGGGTGGTGCCGGCGTGGTTGGCCTGGCCGCGCAGGTCGAAGCGCCACCGTCCGTGGGGCCAGATGCCGCTGGCGACGCCGACGGGCCGGCCGTGTTCGACGAGCCCTTTGCCCTGTTCGACGTGGAGTTCGACGAAGACGCCGATGGCGCGCAGGGTCTCGGGGTCGGGGCCGAGGGCGCGGGGGTCGCGTCCGAGGCGGGTGAGGACGTCGGCGAGGGTGTCGCCGTGGTCGTCGGTGAGCCCGAGCGCCCGTTCGGGGGTGAGCGCGCCGGTGAGGAGCCGGGATCCGACGCAGGGGACGCCGAATCGGGCGCCTTCCTCGTCGGTGAAGCAGACGACGCCGAGGGGCCGGCGGGGCTGGAAGCCGCGGCGGCGCAGCAGGTCGATGGCGGCGAAGGCGGACACGACGCCGAGCGGCCCGTCGTAGGCGCCGCCCTGGCGGACGGAGTCGAGGTGGCTGCCGGTGACGACGCCGGGCTCGCGGGCGGGGTCGCCCCACCAGGCCCACAGGTTGCCGTTGCGGTCTTCGCGCAGGTCGAGCCCGCGGCGCGTGGCCTCGCCGGCGAACCATTCGCGCAGTTCCTGGTCGGCGTGCGACCAGGCGTCCCGTACGTAGCCTCCGGTGGCGGGGTCGCGGCCCACGCGCGCGAGATCTTCAAGCATGGACCCACTGTAGTGAATGGATCCATTCAGGCGGTCAGGTGAGGGGTCCCGCGCTCGGCCGGAGCGTGAGTTCGGTGAGGTGCGCGTCGGGCCCGGCGGTGCAGGCGGCGTGGATGGCGCGGGCGACGCTCTGCGCGGTGAGGTACTTCTCGGGCTCGTACGCCCCGCGTTCCTGCTCGCGTACGCCGCGCTGCATGTCGGTGTCGATCCGCCCGGGGTAGACGGTGGTGACGCGCAGCTCGGGCTCTTCGAGGCGGAGCGCGTCGGCGAACGAGCGCAGCGCGAACTTGCTGGCCGAGTAGGCGGCCCAGCCGGGGTTGGCGCGCTGGCCGGCGCCGGAGTTGACGCAGATCACGTGGCCTCGGGCACGGCGCAGGGCGGGCAGGAGGAGCCGGGTGAGCTCGGCGACCGCGAACAGGTTGAGCTCCATGGTCTCGCGCCACACGGAGGCGGGCAGGTCGCCGATGCGGCCGAGCCGGGTGAGGCCGGCGCTGTGGACGAGCACGTCGAGCCGGTCGATCCCGGCGACGTCGGCTTCGGTGACGGAGGTCAGCTCGACCGGCCAGGCCCGCGCGCCGGGCAGCTCGGCGGCCAGCGCCGAGAGCGCGTCGCGGTCGCGGCCGCCGAGGATGACGTGGTGGGTCGGGGCGAAGGCCCGGGCCACGGCCGCGCCCACCCCGCGTGAGGCCCCGGTGACCAGGGCCGTCGGTCGTTCGCTCATGACGGGAAGCCTCTCACGCTTGACAGGCATTCAAATTTGAATACAAACTTGAGTGTGTCCACAGCATCCACGACCCGCATCCTCATCCTCGGCACCCTCCTCGACGGCCCGCTCAACGGCTATCAGGTGCGCAGGCACCTGGAGACGTGGGGCACCGACACCTGGGCCAACGTCAAGTTCGGCTCGATCTACCACGGCCTCGGCAAGATGGCCGACGAGGGCCTGCTGGAGGTGGTCGAGGGCGGCAAGGGCGGTTCCACGGTCTATCAGCTGACGGAGGACGGCCGGTTCGAGTTCCACCGGCTGCTGATGCAGACCTGGCACGAGCTCCAGCCGATCGTCGACCCGTTCCAGGTGGCGGTCACGTATCTCGACCGGCTCGAGAAGTCCCAGATCCTGGCCGCCATGGAGAACAGGATCGAGCAGCTCAAGCTGGGCATCGCGACGACCGAGCGGGCGCTCGGCGCCAAGCAGCGTTACGGCGCCCCCCGCCACATCGACGAGAACCTCAAGCTCAACATCGGCACGCTGCGCGCGCAGCTCGAATGGTGCCAGCAGGCGATGCGGAAGGTGGAAGACGACGAGCTTCCCTAGGGAGAAGCATGATCATTCAGGCACATGGGTTAAAGAAGACCTTCACCACCAAGAGCCGCAAAGGACCCCAGACGGTCGAGGCCGTCCGAGGCGTGGACCTGGAGGTGAAGGCCGGCGAGATCTACGGCGTGCTCGGCCCCAACGGCGCCGGCAAGACCACGACGATCCGGATGCTCGCCACGCTGATCAGGCCCGACGCGGGCACCGCCACGATCACCGGCCACGACCTGCTCAGGGAGCCGGCGATGGTCCGGCGCAACCTCGGCTACGTGAGCCAGAACGGCGGCGTCGAGGAGCAGAACACCGCGCGGACCCAGATCGTCTTCGCGGCCAGGCTGTACGGGGTGCCGCAGCCGGAGAAGGCGACCGCCGCGGTGCTGGAGCGGTTCGGCCTGGCGGAGATCGCCGACCGGCCGGGCCGTACCCTCTCCGGAGGCCAGAAGCGGCGCGTGTCGATCGCCCTCGGCCTGGTCCACACGCCGCCGCTGCTGTTCCTGGACGAGCCGACCACCGGCCTCGACCCGCAGAACCGCGCCAACCTGTGGGACCGCATCAGGGAGTTGCGCGACGGCGGCACCAGCGTGCTGCTCAGCACCCACTATCTGGAGGAGGCCGACGCGCTCTGCGACCGGCTGGTGATCGTCGACCACGGCGTGGTCGTCGCCGACGGCACCCCGGCGGAGCTGAAGCGCGAGGTGTCCGGCGACGTGGTGACGCTCAGGCTGGCCGAGCCGGAGCGGGCCGCCGGCACGCTGGCGCCGCTGGCCAAGGACACCCGCGTGGACGACGACGTGCTGCGCGTGTACGTGGACGACGGCGAGCACACGCTGCCGGTGCTGCTGCGCACGCTGGAGGAGCAGCGGCTGGGCATCACGTCCGTCTCGCTCGACCGGGCGACGCTCGACGACGTCTTCCTGGCCAAGACGGGCCGGTCCCTGCGTGACACGGGGGTGGCCGCGTGATCAGGGACACCGCGCTCTTCCTGGGCCACGAGATGCGCGGCACGCTGCGCAACCCGATCTGGCCGCTGTTCGGCATCATGCAGCCGGTGATGTACCTGCTGCTGTTCGGCCCGCTGTACGCGGGCATGGGGGCCGGGGGCGACCTCGGCCGGGCGCTGACCTCGTTCGCGCCGGGCATGCTGGTCATCACGGCGCTGTTCAGCTCAATGGGCGTCGCGTACGGGACGATCTACGAGATGCGCAGCGGCGTGCTGGAGCGGATCGCGGTCACGCCGGCGTGGCGGCCGGCGATCGTGCTCGGCCGGATGCTGCGCGACGTGGCCGTGCTGATGGCGCAGTCGCTCGTGGTGATCCTCATCGCGGTGCTCATGGGCCTGCGCATCGGCGTGGCCGGGCTGCTGCTCATGCTGCTGCTGCTCGGCGTCACGGGGCTGTTCTCCTCCGGCGTGGCGTACGGGCTGGCGTTCGGCTTGAAGGACGAGAACGCGATGGGGCAGATCATGCAGTTCTTCGCGCTGCCGCTGATGCTGCTGTCGGGCGCGCTGCTGCCGATGGCGCTGGGCCCCGACTGGCTGGAGCGGGTCGCCTGGTTCACGCCCTTCTACCATCCGGTCGAGGCCGGCCGGTCGCTGTTCGCCGGTGACCTGACGGACCTGTCGATCCCGCTGGCGTTCGCCGTGATGCTGGGCCTGGCAGCGCTGACCGTCACCTGGTCGGTGCGCTCGCTACGACGGATCGCCGGTTAGGAACGTGCCGGTCTCGTCCGTCATCCGCTCGTACTCCTCCAGCCGCGCCTGGGTGCGCAGCGGCGCGGCGTCGGCCATGGCCTCCACCAGGGCCATCGCCAGGGCGAGCGGGGCGGCGTGCGAGTCGAACACGAGCCGGTCGCCGACGGGCGCGTCGAGCACCACCTCGGCGGGGAAGTCGGCCCGGTCGCAGATCGCCGCCACCCGGTAGCCGAGCTTCCCGGCGTACTCCAGCGCCTGCATGACCTCGGCCGGATAGCGCGGCAGCACGACGGCCACCAGCCATTCGGCGCCGGCCCGGCGCGCCGCGTGCAGCCCGTCGGCCAGCTCGGACCCGCCGTGGGTGAGCAGCCGGACGTCGGGGTGGATGCGCCGGGTGTAGTAGGCGAACGTGGTGGCGAGCCCCGCCGAGACCCGCAGCCCGAGCACGGGCAGCGGCTCGGCGGCGGCCAGCGACGCGCCGAGCTCCTTGAGCGGCAGGCTGCCGAGCCGGTCGCGGACCAGCGACAGGTTGCGGATCTCCCGGTCAATGGCCCCCTTGATCAGGCTCTCCTGCGGCCGTTCGGCGGGGGCGCCGAGCACCAGCGGGCGCAGCGCCTGCCGCAGCTCCGGGTAGCCGGCGAACCCCAGCACCATCGCGAACCTGGTCACCGACGGCTGGCTCACGCCCGACCGTTCGGCCAGCTCGACGCTGGACAGGAAGATCGCCTCTTCGAGGTGCTCCGACAGGTAGTGGGCGATCCTGCGCTGCACCGGTGACAGCCTCCGGCCGTCGAGCAGCCCGTCCAGCCCGCCGTGGTATGCGCCCGTCACGCCTCCTCCAACACCGCGGCCACGGCAATCTCATCCCGTAACGGGAAAACTCACTTTCCCGCCTCGGGACGCTCGCGCATGGGGATGCGGACGCCCCGCTCGCCGGCCACCGCGGCCGCCTCCTCGTAACCGGCGTCGACGTGACGCATGACGCCGGTGCCGGGGTCGTTGGTGAGGACGCGGTTGAGCTTCTCCCGCGCGAGCGCGGTGCCGTCGGCGACGGTGACCTGCCCGGCGTGGATGGAGCGGCCGATGCCGACGCCGCCGCCGTGGTGGATGGACACCCAGGAGGCGCCCGACGCGGTGTTGAGCATGGCGTTGAGCAGCGGCCAGTCGGCGATCGCGTCGGAGCCGTCGGCCATCGCCTCGGTCTCGCGGTACGGGGAGGCGACCGAGCCGCTGTCGAGGTGGTCGCGCCCGATCACGACGGGCGCGCTGAGCTCGCCGGAGGCGACCATGTCGTTGAACCGCTCGCCGGCCCGGTCGCGCTCGCCGTAGCCGAGCCAGCAGATGCGCGCCGGCAGCCCCTGGAAGTGGACCTTCTCCCCCGCCTTCCTGATCCACCGGGCCAGCGGCTCGTTCTCGGGGAACAGCTCCAGGATGGCGCGGTCGGTGGCGGCGATGTCGGCCGGGTCGCCGCTCAGCGCCGCCCACCGGAACGGCCCCTTGCCCTCGCAGAACAGCGGCCTGATGTACGCGGGCACGAACCCGGGGAAGTCGAAGGCCCGCTCGTAGCCGGCCAGCTTGGCCTCGCCCCTGATGGAGTTGCCGTAGTCGAACACCTCGGCCCCGGCGTCCTGGAAGCCGACCATGGCCTCGACGTGCCGGGCCATCGACTCGCGGGCCCGGCCGGTGAAGCCCGCCGGGTCCTTGTCGCGCTCGCCGGCCATGTCCTCGAAGGCCACGCCGGACGGCAGGTACATCAGCGGGTCGTGGGCGGAGGTCTGGTCGGTCACGATGTCGATCTCGGCGCCCCGGGCCAGCAGGTCGGGCAGGGCGTCGGCGGCGTTGGCGACCACGCCGATCGACAGCGGGCGGCGCGCGTCGCGGGCCTCGTACGCCAGCTCCAGCGCCTCGTCGAGGGAGCCGGCGCGGACGTCGAGGTAGCGGTGCTCGATGCGGCGCTCGACCGAGCGCGGGTCGCAGTCGACGCAGATGGCCACGCCGCCGTTCATGGTGACGGCCAGCGGCTGGGCGCCGCCCATGCCGCCGAGCCCGGCCGTCAGCGTGATCGTGCCGGCCAGCGAGCCGCCGAACCGCTTGGCCGCGACGGCCGCGAACGTCTCGTAGGTGCCCTGGAGGATGCCCTGGGTGCCGATGTAGATCCAGGAGCCGGCCGTCATCTGCCCGTACATGGTCAGCCCGGCCGCCTCCAGCCGCCGGAACTCCTCCCAGTTGGCCCAGTCGGGCACCAGGTTGGAGTTGGCGATGAGGACGCGGGGCGCCCACTCGTGGGTGCGGAAGACGCCGACCGGGCGGCCGGACTGCACGAGCAGCGTCTCGTCGCCCTCCAGCGTGGTGAGGGTCCTGACCAGCGCGTCGAACGAGGGCCAGTCACGCGCCGCCCGCCCCGAGCCGCCGTAGACGACCAGCTCCTCCGGATGCTCGGCGACCTCGGGGTCGAGGTTGTTCTGGAGCATGCGGAGGGCGGCCTCCTGCGGCCAGCCCTTGGCGGTGAGCGTGGCGCCTCGCGGCGCGCGGACGGTGCGGCCCATGGTGACCCTCCTGAATGAACACATTCACCTTTGTCACCCGAAGAGTACAACGGCTCAGGTCACGAGGAACTGGGTGGCCGCGAGCTCCCGGTAGAGGCCGTCCTGTCCGACCAGCTCGTCGTGGGTGCCGACCGCGCGGACGCCGCCGCCCTCCATGACCACGATCCGGTCGGCGTTCGTCACGGTGGACAGCCGGTGCGCGATGACGAGCACGGTCGTCTCGGTCGCCACCTCGGCGATGACCTCGCGAAGCCGCAGCTCGTTGACCGCGTCGAGCTGGGAGGTGGCCTCGTCGAGCAGCAGCAGCCGGGGCTTGCGCAGCAGCGCGCGGGCGATCGCGACCCGCTGCCGCTCGCCGCCGGACAGCAGCACGCCGCGGTGGCCGACGGCGGTGTCGAGCCCGTCGGGCAGCCGGGCCACCAGGTCGTCGAGCCGGGTACGGGCGACGGCGCGGTGCAGCTCCTCCTCGGTCGCGTCGGTGGCGGCGAACATCAGGTTCTCGCGCAGCGTCCCGGCCAGCACGGGGGCGTCCTGCTCGACGTAGCCGAGCGCGGCCCGCAGCTCGGCCAGCGGCCAGTCGCGGATCTCCCGGCCGTCCAGCGTGATCGTCCCGCCCTGGTGCTCGTAGAAGCGTTCGAGCAGGGCGAACACGGTGGACTTGCCCGCGCCGGACGGGCCGACGAGCGCGGTCAGGCCGCCGGGCGGCACCTCGAACGTGACGCCGTCGTGCACGACCGGCCGGTCCTCGCCGTACGAGAAGACGACGCCGTCGAAGCGGACGCCGAGCGGGCGCGCGTCGCTCGCCGGGACGGCGCCGACGGGCTCGCCGGGCAGGTCCTCGATCTCGCGGATGCGCTTCATCGCGGCCAGGCCCTGCTGGAGCTGGACGGCGCCCTCGACGAGCTGGCCGATCGGCGCCACCAGGTAGAACAGGTAGAGCAGGAACGCGATCAGCGAGGAGACCTCCAGCGTGCCCGCGGCGACGCGGGCGCCGCCGACGGCGAGCACGGCCAGGAAGGCGATCTGCACGGCCATCCAGGTGGCGACCCCGGCGAGCGAGGTCCAGCCCGCGACCTGGAGACCGCGATCACGGGCGCGTTCGGCGGCCTCGGCGACGACGCCGATCTCCCGCTCCTCGGCGCCGCTGGCCTTGACCGTGCGGTAGGACTGCAGCGCCCGGTCGAGGACCGCGCCCATCTCGCCCACTGCCTCCTGCGCGTCCTTCTGGGCCCGCTGGATCTTCGGCATGACCAGCCCGGTCAGCCCGCCGATCACCACGATCACGAGCAGCGTGACCAGCAGCAGCACGCCGTCCATCGTGGCCATCATGACGATGGCGCCGACCAGCATGAACACCGAGCTGACCGAGTCGACCACGCCGTTGGTCAGCACCGCGCGCAGCAGCGTCGTGTCGCCGGTCACCCGCGACAGCAGGTCGCCGGGCTTGAGCCGATCGACGTCGGCGACCCGCAGGCGCAGCATCCGGTCGACCAGCCTGCGCCGGGCGCCCAGCACGATGCCCTCGCCGGTGCGCTCCATCAGATAGCTGCCACCGGCCGACACGACGGCTCCGACCAGCACCGCGACGGTCAGCCCGATGAGCGGCCCGGCCATGGAGGCGTTCTCGCCGAACGCGTCGACCACGTACTTGGCCAGCAGCGGCATCGCGAGGCCCGCCGCCGAGCCGATCAGGCCCAGCACCCCGCCCACGACCAGGATGCCCCTGTGCGGTCGCAGGTAAGCGAGCAACTCCTTGATCACGCGATCTCCTCTCGCGACATATCCCGAAAAAACCCAACGAACGACGGAACGGAATCCGCACCGGTCAACCTAAATTGACGACCAAAGTATGTCAACTTTGATTGACGACTCCTCCCTGAGGAGGAGAACACCCCCCACGGAACGCACGCGCCCGGGACCGAGGAGAGGCGGAGACGGGGGCAGGGCAGAGGGCGGGGCCGAGGAGAGGCGGGGGCGGGGGGCGGAGCCGAGGAGGGGCGGGGCGGTGATCTAGTCGAGGGCGGGGGTGTCGGGCCAGTCGTGGTCGGCGTCCCCGTCGTCGGCCCGCCGCAGCTTGACGTCCTCCACCCAGGCCGCGGCGAACCGCCGGACCGCCGGCCCGTCGCCGTGCGGCGCGTACTCGTCGTCGGAGATGAACTCGGCGTACTCCAGCCGCATGATCAGCTCGTCCAGGCCGAACGAGGCGTCGTGCGCCCGCGCGTGCGCCTCGAACTCGCGGAAGCTCCAGCGCCCGGCGAGCGCGGCCACGGCGGCCAGGTCTTCGGCGAGCCCCCGGTCGTGCAGCGCCAGCACCAGGGCCCCCACGCCGCCGGGGGTCACGGGAGCCGGCGGGCGCGGCGGGTGGACGGGAGGTCGTGACGGCCCGAGAGGAACTCCTGGAAGGCGATCTTGGCCCGGATGACGGGACGCCGCCAGCGCTCCTCGCGCCGGATCGCCCTGGCGAGCTTGCGCGGCGAGCGCCCGGCGAAGAACCAGTGCGCCCACGGCGAGCCGGGCCGGGCCAGCCGGACGACGCCGACCGCGAGCAGGATGGGCACGAACATGCCCACCATCCCGGTCCAGATCTTGCCCTTGAGCAGGGTGATGACGACCATGGCCAGGTGGGCGGCGATCAGCGGGACGGGGCTGATCGGCAGCGCGTAGTCCCAGACGAGGGGCCGCAGGCCGGTCAGGAGCAGGCCGGTGATCCCGACGGCGATGAAGACCGCGTCGACCGAGGTGCGGCCTTCCTCCTCCCAGTAGACGTCGTGCAGGTGCAGGATCAGCGCGAACTCGTCGAGCACGAGCGCCGAGCCCATGCCGAAGACGGAGGCGGCCACGGCGTAGCCGGTCTGGGAGCCGCCGGAGACGATCAGCCCGGCGACGCCGCCCACCAGCATGAGGATGACGCCGAAGACCACGTGGTGGATGTGCATCTCGCCCACGTTGACGTTGCGGAACCAGCCGATCTTGGCCCGGATGAGCCGGACGTTGATGCGGGTGGCGATGAACGTGACGATGAGCGCGACGAAGAAGCAGAACAGCGGAAGCCGTCCTGTCGCGATGATGCTGTGCTCGAACCAGTTCGCCATGACCTTGAAAGAGACTCTACGAGCTCTGCCCGAGTGGAGTGTCCGTCAGGAGAGGAACGCCCGGAGAAGCGCGGCGGTGCCCTCCAGGTGTTCGGCGACCGCCCGGCGGGCCGCGTCCGGGTCGCCGGCGACGACGGCGGCCACGATGGCGCGGTGCTGCGTGGCGGCGTGGTCGAGGTTGACCTGGAGCATCGGGATGGCGTTGAGCAGGTCGGAGACGCGCAGCCGGGCGTCGGCGCAGGCGGCGGCCAGCAGCGGGGAGCCGGTCAGCTCGGCGATCGACAGGTGGAAGGCGGTGTCGAGGCGCCGGTAGTCCTCCAGCGAGGCCGCGTTCAGGTCGGCCAGCCGGCGTTCCAGCACGGCACGGCGGTCGGCGGTGAGCGGGGTCCCGGCGAGCACCTGGGCGGCGCCGCACTCGACGGCCATGCGGAAGGTGAGCGCGTCGGTCAGGTCGGCGGTGCCCATGTCGGCGACGACGCGGCGCAGGTCGCCGTCGGCGGGCCGGGGCGGCACGTAGGTGACGAACGCCCCGCCGTAACGGCCGCGCCGCACGTCGAGGTAGCCGGCCTCCTGGAGGGCGCGGATGGCCTCGCGCAGCGTGACGCGGCTGATGCCGAGCCGGACCGCCAGCTCGCGCTCGGGCGGCAGTTTCTCGCCCGGGGCGACCACGCCGAGTTTGATCGCCTGCAGGAGCCGTTCCACGGTCTCCTCGAAGGCGTTGCCGGCCCGCACCGGGCGCAGCACCGTCATCAAACGCGCCGACTCGTCCAACATGTCCTCAGGTCTTGACAGATGATCCCGCTATACACATCAATGGTCTGAGACTAGCCCAATCAACGGGAAAGCGGGATGGGCGTGAACGAGCGGGCCGGGTTCCTCGCCGTTGGCGAGCTGCGGGACGAGGTGGCCGCGGGGCGGATCGACACGGTCCTGCTCGCCGTCGCCGACATGCAGGGCAGGCTCCAGGGCAAGCGACTGTCGGCCCGCTACTTCCTGGACGAGGTGCTCCACCACGGCTCCGAGGGCTGCAACTACCTGCTCGCCGTGGACGTCGACATGAACACCGTCGCCGGCTACGCGATGTCGTCCTGGGAGCGCGGCTACGGCGACTTCGTGATGAGGCCCGACCTGTCGACGCTCAGGCGCGTCCCCTGGCAGGAGGGCACCGCCATGCTGATGGCGGACCTGGCCTGGGAGGGCGGCGCCGACGTGACGGCCTCGCCGCGCCAGATCCTGCGCGCGCAGCTCGCCCGCCTGGCCGAGCGCGGCCTGTGCGCCCAGGTGGGCACCGAGCTGGAGTTCGTCGTCTACGACGACACCTACGAGGACGCGTGGCGGCGCGCCTACCGCGATCTGACGCCCGCCAACCTCTACAACGTCGACTACTCCCTGCTCGGCACCGCCCGCGTGGAGCCGCTGCTGCGCCGCATCAGGCTCGGCATGGAGGGCGCCGGCCTGTACGTCGAGTCGGCCAAGGGCGAGTGCAACCTGGGCCAGCACGAGATCGCCTTCCGCTACGCCGAGGCGCTCGTCACCTGCGACAACCACGCCATCTACAAGAACGGCGCCAAGGAGATCGCCGCCCAGGAGGGCAAGGCGATCACGTTCATGGCCAAGCCGAACCAGCGCGAGGGCAACTCCTGCCACATCCACCTGTCGCTGCGCGGCCTCGACGGCGAGCTCGTCATGGCGGGCGAGGGCCCGCACGGGCTGTCGCCGCTCGGCCGCGCGTTCGTCGCCGGTCAGCTCGCCTGCCTGCGCGAGCTCACCCTCATGTACGCGCCCAACGTCAACTCCTACAAGCGCTTCGTGCCCGGCAGCTTCGCGCCCACGGCCGTCAAGTGGGGTGTGGACAACCGGACCTGCGCGCTGCGCCTGGTGGGCCACGGGCCGTCGCTGCGGATCGAGAACCGGGTGCCGGGCGGCGACGTGAACCCGTACCTGGCGGTGGCGGCGATGGTGGCGGCGGGGCTGCACGGGATCGACGGCGGGCTGGAGCTGGAGGAGGCGTTCGAGGGCAACGCCTACGCCTCCGGCGCGCAGACGGTGCCCGCCACGCTGCGGGACGCGCTGGCGCTGTTCGAGGGGTCCAAGCCGGCCAGGGAGGCGCTCGGCGAGGACGTGGTGGCGCACTACGCGAACAACGCCCGGGTGGAGCTGGCCGCCTTCGACGCGGCGGTGACCGATTGGGAGCTGTTCCGAGGTTTCGAGCGGATGTGAGCATGCGGATCATCAATCCGGCGACCGAAGAGGTCGTCGCCGAGGTCGAGTTCGCCGGGGCCGCCGAGGTGGACCTGGCCGTGGAGCGTGCCAGGAAGGCGCAGGCGGCCTGGCGCGAGGTCGCGCCGGGAGACCGGGCGCGGCTGCTGCGCGCGTTCGCGGACGTGGTGGACGCGCACGCCGAGGAGCTGGCGCTGCTGGAGGTGGCCAACTCCGGCCACCCGATCGGCAACGCCCGCTGGGAGGCAGGGGCCGTCCGCGACGTGCTGCACTTCTACGCCGCCGCGCCGGAGCGCAACCACGGCAAGCAGATCCCGGTGGCGGGCGGCGTGGACGTGACGTTCCAGGAGCCGCTGGGCGTGGTGGGCGTGATCGTGCCGTGGAACTTCCCGATGCTGATCATGAGCTGGGGCGTCGCCCCGGCGCTGGCGGCGGGCAACACGGTGATCGTCAAGCCGGCCGAGTGGACGCCGCTGACGGCGCTGCGGCTGGCCGAGCTGGCGCTGGCGGCGGGGCTGCCCGAGGGCGTGCTCCAGGTGCTGCCGGGGGCGGGCGAGGTCGCGGGCGCCCGGCTGGTCGAGCACCCGGACGTGGCCAAGATCGTGTTCACCGGCTCGACCGAGGTGGGCAAGGAGATCGCCGCCAAGGCGGCGCACCACGTCAAGCGCCTCACGCTGGAGCTGGGCGGCAAGTCCGCGAACATCATCTTCGCGGACGCCGACCTGGAGAAGGCCGCCGCCGCCGCGCCGTACGCCGTCTTCGACAACTCCGGCCAGGACTGCTGCGCCCGCTCCCGCGTCCTGGTCCAGGCCGAGGTGTACGACGAGTTCCTGGAGCGCCTGTCACGGGCCGTGCTGGCCGTGCGCGTGGGCGACCCGCTCGACCCGGCCACCGAGATGGGCCCGCTCATCAGCGCCGAGCATCTGGCCAGGGTCAGCGGCTTCGTCGAGGCCGAGCCGTACCTTCAGGGCTCCTGCCCGCAGGGCAAGGGCTTCTGGTTCCCGCCGACGGTGCTGACGCCGGCGGTGACGGACCGGGCGTTCACCGAGGAGATCTTCGGCCCGGTGGTGTCGGTCGTCCCGTTCGCCGGCGAGGCCGAGGCGGTGCGCATCGCCAACGACACCCGTTACGGCCTGAGCGGCTCCATCTGGACCCGGGACGTCGGCCGGGCGCTGCGCGTGGCCAGGGCCGTCGAGGCGGGCACACTGTCGGTGAACTCCAACTCGTCCGTACGCCACTGGACCCCGTTCGGCGGCTTCAAGCAGTCGGGGCTGGGCCGCGAGCTGGGCCCCGACGCCCTGACGGCCTTCACCGAGACCAAGAACGTCTTCATATCCACGGAGTAGCGCATGCAGCGTTTGCAGGACCGCGTCGCCGTCATCACCGGGGCCGGCAGCGGCATCGGCCTGGCCACCGCGCGCCGGTTCGCCCAGGAGGGCGCCCGCGTGGTGTGCGCCGACATCGACGAGGAGGCGGGCGTCAAGGCCGCGGCCGAGGTCGGCGGCCTGTTCGTCAAGGCGGACGTGACCAGCGAGGAGGACGTCGAGCGGCTGTTCCGCACGGCGTTCGAGACCTACGGCAGCGTGGACGTCGCGTTCAACAACGCGGGCATCTCGCCGCCGGACGACGACTCCATCCTGGAGACCGGCCTCGACGCCTGGCGGCGGGTCCAGGAGGTCAACCTGACCAGCGTCTACCTGTGCTGCAAGCACGCCCTGGAGTACATGCGCCGCCAGGGCAAGGGCTCGATCATCAACACGGCCTCGTTCGTCGCGGTGATGGGCTCGGCCACCTCGCAGATCTCCTACACCGCCTCCAAGGGCGGGGTGCTGTCGATGTCGCGCGAGCTCGGCGTCCAGTTCGCCCGCGAGGGCATCCGGGTCAACGCGCTGTGCCCGGGGCCGGTCAACACGCCGCTGCTCCAGGAGCTGTTCGCCAAGGACCCGGAGCGCGCCCAGCGCCGCCTGGTGCACGTGCCGATCGGGCGCTTCGCCGAGGCGTCGGAGATCGCGGCCGCGGTGGCGTTCCTGGCCAGCGACGACGCCTCGTTCATCACCGCGTCGCAGTTCCTGGTCGACGGCGGCATCTCCGGCGCGTACGTGACGCCGCTGTGAGCCGTCCGGTCATCGGCGTCACCTGCTACGTCGAGCCCGCGCGCTACACGGTGTGGGAGACGACGGCGGCGCTGCTGCCGTACGCGTACGTGGAGCAGGTCGTGCGGGCGGGCGGCCAGCCGGTCGTGCTGCCGCCCGCCGGCGCGCCCGCCAGGCTGGTCGCGCGGCTGGACGGGCTGATCGTGGCGGGCGGCGGCGACATCGCCCCGGCACGCTACGGCGCGCCGCAGGACGAGCGGACGGGATACGTACGGGAGTTCCGCGACGAGGCGGAGTTCGCGCTGCTGGCGGCGGCGCTGGACGCCGGGCTGCCGTTCCTGGGCGTGTGTCGGGGGCTCCAGGTGCTGAACGTGGCGCTCGGCGGCACGCTCCACCAGCATCTGCCTGATGTCGTCGGGCACACCGGCCACTCCCCCGCGCCGGGCGCGTTCGGGTGGTCGCCGGTCCGGCCGGTGGCGGGCAGCCGGGTGGCGAAGGCGCTCGGCGACGGCCCGGTGGACGTGCCGCACTATCACCACCAGGCCGTGGACCGCCTGGCGGCCGGGCTGGCGGTGACGGCCACGGCGGACGACGGCACGGTCGAGGCCGTCGAGCTGGACTCCCGTCCGTTCGCCGTGGCGGTCCAGTGGCATCCGGAGGCGGCCACGGGATGCGAGCTGTTCGAGGCTCTGGTCGCGGCCTGTCCCTGATTGGGCCTTACTGGAAAGCTTCTTTACTTTTAAGCTCGAAGCGTGGAACTCGAGGTGCGCCACCTCCGGGTGCTGTGCGCGATCGCCGACACCGGCAGCATTTCCCGCGCCGCCGGCGCCCTGGGGATGTCCCAGCCCGCCCTGGCCGCCCAGCTCCAGCGGATCGAACGGCGCCTCGGCGGCACGCTGTTCGAGCGCGGGCCGGACGGCGCGACGCCCACCCCGCTCGGCGCGTGGCTGCTGGTCAGGTCGCGGTCGCTGCTGCCCGCCTTCGAGGAACTGGAACGCGACACCCTGCGCCGCGCCGAGGCCGCCGGGCACGCCCGCATCCGGGTCGGCTGCGCGCCCACCCGGCTGGCGATCTACGTGGCCAAGAGCCTGCGCACGCTGCTCCCCGACGCCGACGTCAGCCTGCGCACCGAGCAGTCGCTGGACCCGCTGCCCGGCCTGCTGGCCGCCGAGCGGATCGAGCTGGCCACGCTGGACGACTACCCGGGGCACGAGCTGTCACCGCCGCAGGGCGCGGTCTACGCGGTGGTCGCCACCGAGCCGCTGTTCGTGGGCCTGGCGCACGACCACCCGCTGGCCGCGCAGGAGGAGGTGGAGCTGGCCGACCTGGCGGACGCCGACTGGGCGCTGCCGCCGCTGATCGAGGCGGGCCCGCGCGAGCACTTCTGGGCCGCCTGCGCCGAGCGCGGCTTCGAGCCCCGCATGTCCTACGGCGTCAACCTCGACGTGGCGCTCGACCTGATCTCCGAGGACCGGTGCGTCGGCCTCTTCCAGGCGACCGCGCCGCCCCGGGGCCGGGTCACGCTGCGCCCGCTGGCCGGGACCCCGCTGCGCTTCCGGCACCTGCTGGGCTGGTCGGCCCGCGGCCCGCTCGCCGCGACCGCGGCCGACCTGGTCCAGGCCGTGCGGAAGACGTACTGGGCGGAGTCGGTGCGGGCGCCCGCCTATCGGGCCTGGTTGAAGCGCCACGGGCCACTTGATCATGGCCATAGCGTGACGTTATAGGAAAATGTTGGGTACCAGTTTTCGTACTGGCGGTGGCATGGTTTGAGTGACCCCAGCCGGCCGGGGCTCTTCCACTCCACACCCCCGTAGGAGCCAGAGAGTGAACCCCAGACTCAGGTTGGGGGCTGCCGCCACGCTCGCGTTAGCCCTGATCACCAGCACGCTCGCGGGCGCCACCAGCGCCCAGGCGATGCAGGTGGCCGATCCCCCCGGTCCGGACGAACGCCGCAACGCGCTCACCACCGCGACCAGCCTCATGCTCGCCGAGCCGGCGGCGCTCAAGGCGGCGGCGCAGGACGAGTTCACGCTCTCGTCCGCCGTCACCGGCGTGCGCGGCCTGCAGTTCCTCACCTACTCCCGGACCCACCAGGGCCTGCCCGTCTACGGCGGCGACGTCGTCGTGGGCACCGACGAGTCCGGCGCGGTCGTCAACACGGTCACCACCGGCCAGCGCGCCACTATCGACGTGAGCGTCAAGGCGCGCGTCACCGCGGCCGCCGCGGCCGTCGCCGCCAGGAAGCACCTCGGCACCGCGGCGGCCAGCGTCGCCACGCCGAAGCTCGTCGTGCACGCCGCCACCGCGACGCCGAAGCTCACCTGGGAGGTCGTCGTCACCGCCGCCGACCGCCCGAGCATCCTCCACGTGTTCGTGGACGCGCGCACCGGCAAGGTCGTCGACTCCTGGGACGAGGTCAGGGCGGGCACCGGCAACGGCCACCACGTCGGCACCGTCTCCATCGACACCACGCCGTCCTACACGATGCGCGACCCGAACCGTCCCGGCGTGCAGTGCGGCGGGCAGAACGGCCAGCCGTTCACCAAGACCACCGACACCTGGGGCAACGGCAGCGGCACCAACATGGAGACCGCCTGCGTGGACGCCCTCTACGGCGCCCAGAAGCAGTGGGACATGATGCGCGAGTGGCTCGGCCGCAACGGCGTCAACGGCTCGGGCGGCGGCTACCCGGCGCGCGTGGGCCTGTCGGCGGTCAACGCCTACTGGTACGGCTCCTACGCCAACTTCGGCCGCAACCAGGCCGGCAGCTCCCAGCTCACCTCCATCGACGTGGTCGCCCACGAGTTCGGGCACGGCGTCTTCCAGTTCTCCGGCGGCGGCGGCGCCGGCAGCGGCAACGAGGCCGGCGGCCTGAACGAGTCGACCGGCGACATCTTCGGCGCCCTGACCGAGGCGTACGCGAACAACGCCAGCGACCCGGCCGACTACCTGGTCGGCGAGAAGGTCAACCTGGCCGGCAACGGCCCGATCCGCAACATGTACAACCCGCAGGCGCTCAACCACCCCAACTGCTACAGCGCCCAGATCCCGAACACCGAGGTGCACGCCGCGGCCGGGCCCCAGAACCACTGGTTCTACCTGGTCGCCGAGGGCACCAACCCGGCGGGCAAGCCCGCCAGCACCCGCTGTGACGGCGGCGGCGCGATCACCGGCATCGGCATCCGCAAGGCCGGCGAGATCTTCATGACCGGCCTCAACGCCAAGACGCAGCCGTGGACGCACGCCAAGGCCCGCGTCGCCACGCTGAACGCCGCCAGGACGCTCTACACCGGCTGCGCCGAGTACAACGTCGTCAAGGCCGCCTGGGACGGCATCAACGTCCGCCCGCAGGCCGGCGAGCAGCCCTGCAACCAGGGCAACGAGTTCTCGATGACGCTGAACCCCGCCTCCGGCAGCACGCAGCCGGGCGGCACGGCCACCACGACCGTCAGCACGACCGTGACCAGCGGCTCGGCGCAGTCGATCACGCTGCGGGCGAGCGGCCTGCCCTCGGGCGTCACCGCCTCCTTCAGCCCGGCCACCATCCAGGCCGGCCAGAGCTCCACGCTCACGCTGACCACCTCCGCCAACAGCCCGCAGGGCGCCCACGCGATCACCGTGACGGCCGACGGCGCCGACGTGGACCGGACCGCGACCTACAACCTGCAGCTCGGCGAGGTCGCCGACGACTTCTCCGTCACCGTGACCCCGTCCTCGGCGTCGGTGCAGCCGGGCAGCTCCGCCACGACCACGCTGGCCACCCAGATCACCTCGGGCGACGCGCAGAGCGTCGCGCTGACGGCGAGCGGCGCGCCCGCCGGCGTCACCGTGACCTTCAGCCCGCAGACGATCAACTCCGGCCAGTCGTCCACGGTCACGGTCGCCACCACGGCGAGCGTCACGCCGGGCACGTACCCGATCACGCTGAACGCCGACGGCGCCAGCGTCGACCGCACGGCCACGTTCACCCTGACGGTGGGCAGTGACCAGGGCGGCGACGCCTGGGCTCCGTGGACCCCGTACGCGACCGGGGACGTCGTCACCCACCAGGGTTCCAGCTACCGATGCCTCCAGGCGCACACCAGCCTCCCCGGCTGGGAGCCGAACCTGGTGCCTGCTCTCTGGCAGCGGATCTGACCCCTCAAGACCGGGCGGCCACGCCGGGGTGGCCGCCCCCCTTTTCTCAGACAGGCGGGACACCGTGAAACTCACCATGGGCGCAGTCGCGACGCTCGCGCTGACGCTGACCTTCTTACAGCCGCAGACGGCCAACGCCGTCGCGGAGACCGCCCCGGACATCCCGATCTCCAACGTGACGGCGCATCTGGCCCAGTTCCAGCAGATCGCCAACGCCAACGGAGGCAATCGGGCCTCGGGCCGGCCGGGCTTCACCGCCTCGCTGAATTACATCAGGGGCAAGCTCGACGCGGCCGGGTACACCACCCGGGTGCAGAGCTTCAGCGGCGGCAGCAATCTGATCGCCGATTGGCGAGGCGGTCCGGCCGGCCCGGTTCTCATGCTCGGCGCGCACCTCGACGGCGTCAGCGCCGGAGCGGCCATCAACGACAACGCCTCGGGCTCCGGGGCGCTGCTGGAGGTCGCGCTCACGCTGGCCGCCAGGAACCCGACGCTCACCAAGCACGTGCGTTTCGGCTGGTGGGGCGCGGAGGAGCAGGGCCTCGTCGGCTCCCGCTACTACGTGCAGAACGGCGGCGCCCAGGGCGTCGAGGCGTACCTGAACTTCGACATGATCTCCTCCAGGAACGCCGGCTACTTCGTCTACGACGACGACGCCACGCTGCGGCAGGCGTTCACCGAGTACTTCACCTCGATCGGCGTCCAGCCGGACCCCGACCGCGAAGGTGACGGGCGCAGCGACCACGCCTCGTTCAAGAACGCCGGGGTGCGGGTCGGCGGCCTGGCCACCGGAGCGGGCGCGATCAAGACGGCGGCCCAGGCGGCCAAGTGGGGCGGCACCGCGAACGCGCCGTTCGACAGCTGCTACCACCGGGCGTGCGACACCTACCCGGCCAACGTCAACACCACCGCGCTCGACCGCAACACCGACGCCATCGCGCACGCGCTGTGGAAGCTCGCGGTCGGCTCGGAGAACCCGCCCGCCGACGACTACACGATCTCGGTGAACCCGGCGTCGGCGTCGGTCGACCCGGGCGGCACGGCCACCACGACCGTGAGCACCCAGGTCAGCTCCGGGCAGGCGCAGAGCGTCACGCTCTCGGCGAGCGGCGTGCCCGCCGGCGTCAGCGTCACGTTCAGCCCGGCGACGATCACCGCGGGCCAGTCGTCCACGGTCACGATCGCCACCACCGCCGGCACCGCGCCGGGCACCTACCCGATCAGCGTCAACGGCGACGGGGCGAGCGCCGACCGGTCGGCCTCGTTCTCGCTCACCGTGGCCGGCGACACGGGCGGCGGCACCTGGGTGGCGTACACCTCGTACGCGGCCGGGGACGTCGTCACCTACCAGGGCGCCAGCTACAGGTGCCTGCAGGCGCACACCAGCCTGCCGGGCTGGGAGCCGTCCAACGTGCCCGCGCTGTGGGCGCGCGTCTGATCACTCCTGGACACCGCGTGCGGGCCGCCTCTGCCATGACCGGCCCGCACGCGGCCACCACCTAACCGACCGGCTTCAGGACGTCCTCCACCGCGACGGCGTCCCCGTAGGCGGCCGCCAGGCGCTCGCGCTGCTCGGGGGTGGCCAGCCACATGGTCACCTCCACCCGGTTGCGCGTCTCGCTGGTGGCGGCCTCCAGCACGCCCTTCTCGTCCATGACCCGCTCCTGGATCCCGTAGAGCTCGGCCCGCGTCCGCTTCGCGCCGGTGACGCAGAGCGCGCCGCCCCACACCTCCCGGATCCACGCCTCCCGGCCTGACAGGTCGCCGGTGAAGGCCAGGTTCAGCACGACGTCGCGGGCGTGGTCCTCGCCCTCCTCCGGCGGGTCCGGGTCGAGCCGGTCGATCCACGCCCCGGCGAACTCCTTGGCCGATCCGGCCCTGGCGATGGCCTCGTTCATGGCGTCCGGCGTCGTCCTGGCCGGGTCGACCGGCTTCCAGCCGCCCTCGGGCGCGGGGCACGGCGTCCCGATGCGGTCCGGCCGGTCCGCTCCCCCTTCGGCAGGGCGCGGCGGCTCGGTGAGCGTGAGCCGCTCACCGTCCCAGGTGCCGGTGACCACGTACAGGCCCCAGCGGGTGCTCGCGGCCGACTCGTGGCGGACCTTGCTCCAGTCCCAGCCCACCACGTCGGGGCCGCCGCACTGGGGCGGCATCGACTCCAGCAGCGCGCGGCACATCTGCGGGCCGTGCGTCCCGTCCTCCAGCACGGTCACCGTCGCCGTGTAGCGCGGGGGCGGCCCGGTGGCCCCGGTGGGCCCGGCGGGCGCGGCGCCGCCCTGGGCGCCGCAGGCCGCCAGGCCCACCGCCAGCGCGAGGAACGCGGTCATCCGTCTCATACCTCTACGACGGGTACGGCGTCCGCCCGGTTCAGGGCGCGACAACACCGCCGTCACCCCACTAGGCTTGCGGACATCACCGACGAAACCGTGCGGGAGAGCGCCCTGACAGCCGGTCAGGGCCCCTGAAGGAGCAAGCCCTCCCCGCGAACCTCTCAAGGCAAAGGACCGCACGGCCGAGGTGACCTCTGGAAAGCAGGCCGGTGGGCCTCGCCGAAGGTGAAAGTCCGGCAAAACCCGGGCGAAGCTCTCAGGCATCGATGACAGAGGGGGAGGATGCTGGCATCCGACTCTGCCCTGAGGTGCGACCCATGTCCCGACCGACACCGCTGCGAGACGTCCACGAGGCTCTCGGCGCCACGCTCACCGACTTCGCCGGCTGGCTGATGCCGCTGCGCTACGGCAGCGAGTCCGCCGAGCACAACGCGGTCCGCCAGGCGGCCGGGCTGTTCGACCTCTCCCACATGGGCGAGATCTTCGTGACCGGCCCGCAGGCCGCCGAGGCGCTGGACTACGCGCTCGTGGGCCACCTGTCGGCGCTGGCGACGGGCCGGGCCCGCTACACCATGATCGTGGACGAGCGCGGCGGCGTGCTCGACGACCTCATCGTCTACCGGCTCGGGGACGAGGAGTTCATGGTCGTGGCCAACGCCTCCAACTACCCGAAGGTCGACGCGGAGCTGAAGAACCGCGCCAAGTCGTACGACGCGGTGGTCGAGGACCGCTCCGAGCAGTACGCGCTGATCGCGGTGCAGGGCCCGCGCGCGCAGGAGATCCTCGCCACGCTCACCGACGCCGACCTGGCCGGGCTCAAGTACTACGCCGGCCTGCCCGGCGTCGTCGACGGGCGCCAGGCGCTCATCGCCCGCACCGGCTACACCGGCGAGGACGGCTTCGAGCTGTTCGTGGCCAACGAGGACGCCGTGCCGCTCTGGCACGCCCTGACGTCGGCCGGGGCGCCGTACGGGATCAAGCCCGCCGGTCTGTCCAGCCGCGACACGCTCCGCCTGGAGGCGGGCATGCCCCTGTACGGCAACGAGTTGAGCGCGGAGCTGACCCCGTTCGACGCGGGGCTGGGCAGGGTGGTGAAATTCGACAAGCCGGGCGACTTCGTCGGCAGGTCGGCGCTGGAGGCGGTCAAGGACACCGCTCCCGCGCGCCGGCTCGTCGGCCTGGTCGCGCGGGGCCGCCGGGTGCCCCGCCACGGGTACCCGGTCACCAAGGACGGTGCCGTCGTCGGCGAGGTCACCAGCGGGGCGCCTTCCCAGACCCTGGGCAAGCCCATCGCGCTGGCGTACGTCGACACCGGGGTCAGTGAAGGTCTGGCCGTGGACATCCGGGGCAGCCAAGAACCTGTGGACCTGGTTGAGCTGCCCTTCTACAGGAGGAACAAGTGAGCAACATCCCTGACGACCTGAGCTACACCAAGGAGCACGAGTGGGTTGCCGGGATCGACGACGGGATCACCGTCACGATCGGCATCACGGCGTTCGCCGCCGAGGCTCTGGGTGACGTCGTCTTCGTGCAGCTCCCCGACGCCGGGTCGGTCATCGAGGCGGGCGACTCGGTCGGCGAGGTCGAGTCGACCAAGTCCGTGAGCGAGATCTACAGCCCGGTCGGCGGCGAGGTCGTCGAGATCAACCAGGCCCTGGTGGACGACCCGTCGCTGGCCAACAGCGACCCCTACGGCGACGGCTGGATGTTCCGGGTGCGCGTGGACGGCGACCCGAAGGACCTGCTGACGCCCGAGGAATACACCGCCCTCACCTCGGGCGACTCCTGACAGCACCGCCGGGGCCCGGTAGCGGGCCCCGGCCCTCCCGAAAGGCGCGTCAATGGCGATCAGCGTCTTCGACCTCTTCAAGGTCGGCATCGGCCCGTCCAGCTCCCACACGGGCGGCCCGATGGCGGCCGCGCACAAGTTCGCGCGCGGCCTGAACGACGACGGCCTGCTGGAGCGCACCGCGCGCGTCGAGGCCATCCTGTACGGCTCGCTCGGCCTCACCGGCAAGGGCCACGGCAGCGACAAGGCCGTCCTGCTCGGCCTGTCGGGCGAGAAGCCCGAGCTGGTGGACGTCGACAGCATCGACGAGCGGCTGGCCGCCATGCGCGACTCCGGCACCGTCACGCTGTACGGGGTCCGCGAGATCCCCTTCGTCGTGGGCCAGGACCTCGTCTTCGAGCGGAAGATCTCGCTGCCCGAGCACCCGAACGGCATGCGCTTCACCGCGTTCGACGAGTCGGGCGCCAAGCTGCGGGAGAAGGTCTACTTCTCCGTCGGCGGCGGCTTCGTCGTGGACGAGAAGGCCACCGGGGCCGACCGCATCAAGCCCGACGACACCGTGCTGCCCTACCCGTTCACCACGGCGGAGGAACTGCTCAAGCACTGCTCCAACACCGGCCTGTCGATCTCCGCGCTCATGCTGGAGAACGAGAAGGCGTTCGGCCGCTCCGAGGCCGAGATCCGCGCCGGCATCCTGCACCTGTGGCAGGTCATGTCCGACTGCGTCCAGCGGGGCATCTCGCAGGAGGGCGTGCTGCCCGGCGGCCTGAAGGTCAAGCGCCGGGCCAACCGCCTGCACCGGCGGCTGCAGACCGAGTCGGCCGAGCGCGACCCGCTCCAGGCGATGGACTGGGTCTCCCTGTTCGCGCTGGCCGTCAACGAGGAGAACGCGGCCGGCGGCCGCATCGTCACCGCCCCGACCAACGGCGCGGCCGGCATCATCCCCGCCGTGCTGACCTACTACTCCCGCTTCACCCCCAACGCCGACGACGAGGGCGTGGTCCGCTTCCTCCTCACGGCCGCCGCGATCGGCGTGCTGTTCAAGGAGAACGCCTCCATCTCCGGGGCCGAGGTCGGCTGCCAGGGCGAGGTGGGCTCGGCCTGCTCGATGGCCTCCGCCGGCCTCACCGAGGTGCTGGGCGGCACCCCGGAGCAGGTGGAGAACGCGGCCGAGATCGGCATCGAGCACAACCTGGGCCTGACCTGCGACCCCATCGGCGGGCTGGTGCAGATCCCGTGCATCGAGCGCAACGCGGTGGCCTCCATCAAGGCCATCACCGCCGCCCGCATCGCGCTGCGCGGCGACGGACGCCACCACGTGTCGCTGGACAAGGCCATCAAGACCATGCGCGACACCGGGCGGGACATGCTCGACAAGTACAAGGAGACCTCGCGCGGCGGCCTCGCGGTCAACGTCATCGAGTGCTGAGCGCGTGATGACCGGCGCGGTCGTTCAGCGCCGGACGTGGATGCGGACGACGGCGCCGAGGTCGTCGTCGCGCACCTCGCGGCGGATGCGGCTGACGATCTCGCGGTCCAGCTTGGCCACGACCGCGCCGACGTCCGTGGCGGCCGGGCAGGTCAGGCCGATGCGCAGCCTGGCCCCCTCGCCGACGACCCGCACCCCCGCCCTGGCCAGGCCGTCGACGTCCTTGAGCCCCACGCAGAGCATCGCCGTCCCGGTGCCCGACCGGGAGCCGTAGCGCCCCCAGCCCAGGCTCAGCAGCAGCCAGCGCAGCGTGACCAGGGCGAGCACCAGCAGCACCAGCGCCACCACCCACAGCGCCCACGGCTGCTCGGCCAGCGCCCGCGCGGTGCGCTCCGGCAGCACCTTGGCCTTCGGCGGCAGCCCCGCCAGCTTGTCGTGGCCGCGCAGCCAGGCGTAGCCGCCCGCCACGAGCAGCACCGCGCCGACGACGGCCAGGCCGATCCGGTTGCCCGCGTACTGCCGCATCACAGCCCCCTCCTGCGCAGCCGCACCACGACCTCGCCCGCGGCCAGCGTGCCCACGCCCGCCAGGCGGTCGCCCACCGCGTTGCCGACCTGCCTCAGCATCGTGCCCGAGCTCTCCCCCTCGGTCACGACGGTGACCTCGATGCGCCGCCTGCGCAGCCGTACCTGGGCCCGGCGCACGCCGTCCACCTCCTGGGCGACGGCCCGCAGCGTACGGCGCAGGCCCGAGCGGGTGATGCCGATGACGATCAGCGGGTCGGTGGTCTCCACCGGGACCAGCCGGGAGCGGCCGGGCAGCAGCGCGAGCAGCAGCAGCACCGCACCCGTGCCCGCCAGCGCCACCGCGACGGCGTCCAGCTCGCTCCAGGAGGAGGCGGACGCCAGCTCGGCGGCCTCGTTGACCGGCACCCAGCCGAGCGGCCGGCCCATCAGCGACGCGACCACCTCGGCGCAGGTCAGCCCGAGCGCGGCCGTCAGCACCAGGGCCACGGCCACCGCGGCGGGCGTGCGCGCGGGTCTGAGCACCCGGTTGGACCTGCGGAGCGGGGTGTCCTGCGCGGCGACGGCCGCACCGGGCAGGATCTGCTGGAGCGTGGTCATCACAACGACCAGAGGTACACGGGTCCCCGACCGGCTCGACCGCGCCCCCGCCGCCCGTTTGCAGGATCATTACGGGCCCGGCGATCAATGGGCGGATATGCCGTGGTTGCCTGCCGGGGGCGCGCACCCCTGCCGTGTCCGTTTTACCTGGTTTACGCTGCCGGTATGGATGACCGCCAGCGCTACGACCGGGCCACGGCCGCTCTTGAGCCGCCGTTCGCGATCCTCGACCTGGAGGCGCTGCGCGCCAACGCCCGCAGCCTGGTGCGGCGGGCCGCCGGCAAGCCGATCCGCGTCGCCACCAAGTCGGTGCGCTCGCGGGCGGTGCTGGAGCGGGTGCTGGCCCTGGACGGGTTCCGCGGGCTGATGGCCTTCACGCTGCCCGAGGCGCTGTGGCTGGCGGAGCAGGGGTTCGGCGACATCCTGGTGGCCTATCCGACGGCCGACCGGCGGGCGCTGGCCGCGCTGGCGGGCTCGGCGGAGGCTGCGGCGGCGATCACGCTGACGGTGGACTCGGCGGAGCATCTGGCGTTCATGGACCATGCGGTGGCGGGGGTCCACCCGCGCCACGAGATCCGGATATGTATGGACATCGACGCCGGATTTGTGGCCTTTGGTGGGAAATTTCGGGCGGGGGCGCTCCGCTCCCCCATCCGCGAGCCCGACCAGGCCGCCGACCTGGCCGCCGCCATCGCCAAACGTCCCGGCTACCGCCTGACCGGGCTGCTCGCGTACGAGGCCCAGATCGCCGGCGTCGGCGACGCCCCCCAGGCCCGCGCCGCGTACGCCCGGCTCGTCAAGGCCATGCAGACCCTGTCGGCCCGCGAGCTCGTCGTGCGCCGCGGCCGCATCGTCAACGCCGTGCGCCAGGTCGCCGACCTGGAGTTCGTCAACGGCGGCGGCACCGGCTCCATCGAGCGCACCGTACGCGAGAAGGCCGTCACCGAGGTCGCCGCCGGGTCCGGGCTCTTCCATCCCCGGCTGTTCGACTTCTACAGCCGCTTCAGCGGCCACCCGGCGGCCCTGTTCGCGCTCCCCGTCGTGCGGCGGCCCGCGCGTGACGTCGTCACCGTGCTCGGCGGCGGCTATCTCGCCTCCGGCGCCCCCGGCCCCAGCCGCCTGCCGCAGCCCTACCTGCCCGCCGGCCTGCGTTACGCGCCCGACGAGGGCGCGGGCGAGGTGCAGACCCCGCTCATCGGCGCGCCCGCCGAGGACCTGCGCACCGGCGACCGCGTCTGGTTCCGGCACGCGAAGTCGGGCGAGCTGTGCGAGCGCTTCGACGCCCTCCACCTCGTCGAGGGCGACACGCTCACCGAGACCGTCCCCACCTACAGAGGCGAGGGCCGCACCTTCCTCTAGAGGCCCCTAGAGACGGGTCACCGGCGGCGACGCCGGAGCCCCTAGGGACGGGTCACCGGCGGCGACGCCGCCACAGGACCACCGCCGCGCCGATCACCAGCGCCGCGCCCACGCCGATCAGCACCGGCGCCAGGCTCGGCGCCTCGTCGTCCCACAGCCGGTCGGGGTCGTCACCGAACTCCACCGGCCGAGGCGACATCCCCAGCGCGTCGCTGACCGAAGCCGCGAGGCTCCCCGCCCGGGACTTCACATCCGCCACCGTGCGCTCGGCCACACGCTTCGGGCTCACCCGGTCGGCGATCGCGTCGACCGTCTGCGCCAGCTCCGCCCGCGTCCGCGCGATGCGCCGCTCCAGCTCATCGGGATCGGTGTCAGCCATGACTCTCCTCTCGGCCGCGCTCCTGCCCGTGCCCTCACATGTCCTGATCAGTCTGTCAGGTCCGCACGCCGTACGGCACGGCGGGCGGCCAGGTAGGTTTTCCTGGAGAAACTCCTGGAGGACCCATGACCGAGACCAGGCTCGCCCCCGGCGACGCCGCCCCCGAGTTCGCGCTGCCCGCCGCCGGCGGCGACGAGATCTCCCTCGACGCCTACAGAGGCAAGCGGGTGATCCTCTATTTCTACCCCGCCGCGATGACTCCCGGGTGCACCAAGCAAGCGTGCGACTTCCGCGACAGCCTCGCCCAGCTCACCGCCGACGGCTTCGTCGTCCTCGGCGTGTCGAAGGACAAGCCGGAGAAGCTCGCCAAGTTCGCCGAACGCGACGCGCTCACCTTCCCGCTCCTGTCCGACCCGGGGCTGGAAATCCACAAGGCGTACGGCGCGTACGGCACCAAGAAGCTCTACGGCAAGGAAGTCGTGGGCGTCATCCGCTCCACGTTCGTCATCGACGCCGACGGCAAGATCGAGCAGGCCCTCTACAACGTGAAGGCCACCGGGCACGTGGCGAGCCTGAAGAAGAAGCTCGGCCTCTCCTGACCACTCCCCGCGGGCTCCGATCCGGGAGCCCGCCCGGGGTGAATTGACACGCACCGCGCCTTGTCCGTGCCGGTAGGTGACGTGGCACCGGTGCGTGGCCGGAGCGCTAAACTATTCACGGCCCGCCTTTGGCGGGATTGCGCGGGCGTGGCGAAATCAGGCATACGCGGCAGGTTTAGGTCCTGTTGGTGGAGACACTGTGGGGGTTCGAGTCCCCCCGCCCGCACATCAATGACACCGTCCGGCAATTGGCCGATATGTGTTCGCCCGGAAATGCGATGCGCCGAAACCCGGCCGGTTATTCGGCACGGCGGCACCCCGAAATACGGACGCGAAGAAATGGCGTCAGCCGACCAGATTCGCGGGTTGCTCACCCCGGGCGAATTGGGCGAGCTGGTCGGCCGCGACCTGCCACGAGCGTTCGTCCGCCTGCGGGACCGTGCCCGCGACGTGCGGGGTGATGATGACGCCCGGCGTGTGCCACAGCGGGTGGTCGCCGGGCAGCGGCTCGGGCTCGGTGACGTCGAGGACGGCGCGCAGCCGCCCGGAGCGGGTCTCGCCGAGCAGCGCGTCGGTGTCGACGACGGGGCCGCGGGCGGCGTTGACGAGGACGGCGCCGTCGCGCATGCGGCCGAGGAACCGCTTGTCGGCCAGGTGGTGGGTGGCCGGGGTGTGCGGCAGCATGAGCGCCACCACGTCGTGGGCGGGCAGCAGGCCCGGCAGGTCGTCCAGGGCACGCACGCCGTCACGGGCGCGGCGGGCCACCATCGTGACGCGGGCGCCGAACGGCTCCAGGCGGACGCGGAGCTGCGTGCCGAGGTCACCGGCGCCGAGCACGAGCACGCGCTTGCCCGCCAGCGACTCGGCCATGCGGGGACGCCAGCGGGCGGCGGCCTGGTCGGCGGCGAAGCCCGGCAGGTCCCTGTAGAGGGACAGGAGGGCGGCGACGGCCCATTCGGCGACCGCCGCGCCGTGGGCGCCCCGGGCGCTGGACAGGGCGACGTGGGCGGGCAGGCGGCCCTGCCACTGGTCGGTGCCGGCGCTGAGCGTCTGGACGAGGCGCAGCTCGGGCAGCTCGCCGATCAGGGCCAGCACGCGGTCGACCGGGCGCGAGGGCACCACCATCGCGCGGGCCTCGGCGGCTCCCGGCGGCAACGGGGCCCCGACGTCGTACAGGAGGGGCCGCAGGCCGGTGACGGCGGACAAGGCCGCGCGGCCGCGCTCTTCGGGCACCAGGACGACGAGGTCCTGCGGACGGTTGTGGTGCGCTGACATGCGGGTCCCCGGTCTCGGATCTTTCGGCCGGGGGAGACTCTAGCCCAGCGGCCCGCAAGCGGATCGGGTCGCGCGGAGCTTCCTCGTCTCCGCGCGACCCGGCTTCGCGATCATGATCGCCATCACGATCTCTCCCTTTACTCACCCCAGAGGGTGCTCCCGACGACTACTTTGCCTGCCGGGCCGTAAGACCCGCGTAAGACCGGAGCCGTGTAAGACCAGGGTCGTAGGCGTACTTCACTCTCAAGGCTGAGCCGCCCCACTCCCGGGTTTACGTATCGTGATGGTTGTGTTCGGCAGGGTACGGGCGTGGTCGAGGCGCCATGTGAAGCTGATGGACGCCCTGCGGGTGGCTCCTCTCGCGCTGCTGTGCCTGCTGCCCGTCGTGCCCTACCTGACCTACGCGCCCGACGGGTCGCTGCCGCCGCTCAACGCGCCCGTCTACGCGGTGCTGACGCTGGCGCTGCTGCTGCCGTTGCTGTGGCGGCGGCGTCCGCTGGCGGTGTTCGCCGTGGTGTCGCTGGTCAGCTTCGCGCAGTGGGCGGCCCAGATCGAGGTGCTGCCGGCCAACATGGCGGTGCTGGTGGCGTTGTGGTCGGTGGTCTACCAGTGCGCGTTCCGGTGGGCGCTGGCGGCGCTGATGGTGGCCGAGCTGGGGGTGTTCCTGGCGCTGGTGCAGTGGGACACGCCGACGCTGGGCATGTTCACCACCAGCACGATCTTCGTGATGGCGCTCTGGCTGACCGGCCTGTACGCGAGCACGCGCCGCCGCTACCTGGAGGGCCTGGAGGAGCGCGCCGAACGCGCCGAGCGCGAGCGCGACCAGCAGGCCCGGATGGCGGCCGCCGCCGAGCGGGCCAGGATCGCCAGGGAGCTGCACGACGTGGTGGCGCACAACGTGAGCGTCATGGTCGTGCAGGCCGACGGCGCCGGCTACGCCATCGACAGCGACCCCGAGCAGGCGCGGCAGGCCGTAAGGACGATCTCCAGGACCGGCCGGGAGGCGCTGGCCGAGATGCGCCGGCTCGTCGGCGTGCTGCGGCAGGACGACGGCGGCACCGACTACACGCCGCAGCCCGGCCTGGCGCAGCTCGACGAGCTGGTGCGGGCGGCGGGCGTGCCCGCGCGGCTGCGGGTCACGGGCCGGCGCACCGAGCTGACCGAGGGCAAGCAGCTGGCCGTCTACCGGATCGTCCAGGAGGCCCTGACCAACGCGCTCAAGCACGGCGGGCCGGGCGTCCGCGCGCAGGTCGAGCTGCGCTACAGCGGCCCCGAGCTGGTCGTGCGGGTGACCGACGACGGGCGCGGCGCGGCCGCCCCGGCCACCGAGACGGGCGGCCACGGGCTGGTGGGCATGCGGGAGCGGGTCACGATGTACGGCGGCGCGGTCACGGCCGGGCCGCGCGCGGGTGGCGGGTTCGAAGTGCTGGCGCGGCTGCCTACGGCCGAGTCGAAAGCGGCTTAGGGGGAGCGTCGGATGATACGGGTCATGCTGGTCGACGACCAGCAGTTGCTGCGGGCCGGGTTCCGCATGGTGCTGGGCGCGCAGCCCGGCATCGAGGTGGTGGCCGAGGCGGGCGACGGCCAGCAGGCGATCGAGGTGCTGCGCACGGTCGAGGTGGACGTCGTCCTGATGGACGTGCGGATGCCGCGCATGGACGGCGTCGAGGCGATCAAGCACATCACCGGCCCGAAGGTGCTGGTGCTGACCACGTTCGATCTCGACGAGTACGCGTTCGCGGCGATCAGGGCGGGCGCGTCGGGGTTCCTGCTGAAGGACGTGCCGACGGCGGAGCTGGTGACGGCGATCCGATCGGTGCACGCGGGCGAGGCCGTGATGGCGCCGACGACGCTGAAGCGGATGCTCGACCGGTTCGCCACGTTCCTGCCGGCGGAGGAGCCCGCGGCGGCGACGGAGCTGACGCCGCGCGAGCGCGAGGTGCTGCTCATGGTGGCGCGCGGCCGCTCCAACCTGGAGATCGCCGCCGAGCTGGAGGTGGCGGAGGCGACGGTCAAGACGCACCTGGGCCGGGTGCTGGCCAAGCTGGGGCTGCGCGACCGGGCGCAGGTGGTCGTCTACGCCTACGAGGCCGGGCTCGTGGTGCCCTCGCATCGGCCGAACGGCTGACCCGGGTCATCCAGGGTCCTACACGAAGTCCGTCCTCAAGGCCCAGGTCCGGCGGGTTTCGCGCCCCTAGCGTGAGTCGCGTTGTTTTCGCACGACGAGGAGTGAACGTGACTCTCACCGAGACCCCGCGCCAGGCGCCGCCGGCAGTGGTGGCCAAGGGGCTGTCCAAGGTGTACGGCCAGGGCGACGCCCGGGTGCACGCCCTGCGCGAGGTGGACGTGGCCTTCGCCACCGGCGCTTTCACCGCGATCATGGGCCCGTCCGGATCCGGCAAGTCCACGCTGATGCACTGCCTGGCCGGTCTCGACAGCGCGACCGCGGGCACCGTGCACATCGGTGACGTGGAGCTGACCGGGCTCGGCGACAAGCAGCTCACGCTGCTGCGCCGGGAGCGGATCGGCTTCATCTTCCAGGCGTTCAACCTGCTGCCGACGCTGACCGCCGAGGAGAACATCCGGCTGCCGCTGGAGATCGCCGACCGGCAGGCCGACCAGGTGCTGTTCGACCGGGTCATCGAGACCGTCGGGCTGAAGGACCGGCTGCGCCACCGGCCCAACGAGCTGTCCGGCGGCCAGCAGCAGCGCGTGGCCGTGGCCAGGGCGCTCATCAGCAAGCCGCAGGTGATCTTCGCCGACGAGCCGACCGGCAACCTCGACTCGCGCAGCGGCGCCGAGGTGCTGTCGTTCCTGCGCACGTCGGTGCGCGAGCTGGGCCAGACGATCGTCATGGTCACGCACGACCCGATGGCCGCCTCGTACGCCGACCGGGTGGTGTTCCTGCGGGACGGCTCGCTGGTCACCGAGATCACCTCGCCGACGCCGCAGTCGGTGCTCGACACGCTGATGAAGCTGGAGGCGTGAGGTGCTGAAGACCGCCAGGGCGGGGCTGCGCGCGCACAAGGTGCGGCTGCTGCTCACCTCGCTCGCGATCATGCTGGGGGTCGCGTTCATCACCGGCACCTTCGTGCTGAACGACACGGTCCAGGCCGGGTTCGAGGAGCGCGTCACGGCCGACGCCGGCAAGGTCGCGGTGGCCGTGCTGCCCGGCAAGCCCGACAAGGGCATCGCGCCGGAGACGCTGGAACGGGTGCGCGCCGTCCCCGGCGTCCAGGAGGCGCACGGGCTGGTCCGCGGCAGCGCGCCGCTGCTCGGCAAGGACGGCAAGGCCGTCGGCAGCCTGCCCACGACGGCGATCTCCGTCGTGCCGGGCGTGCTGGCCCGCACCTCCATCGTGAGCGGCACCGGGCCCGGCAGCGACGACCAGGCGGCCGTGCTCGACGAGAACACCGCCAAGGCCGAGGGCTTCCAGGTCGGCGACACGATCACGGTGCTCGACGCCAAGCAGCGCGAGCACACGTTCAGGCTCGTCGGGCTGTTCGACCCGGGCGTGGACCAGGAGCTGGCCTTCACCGGGGCGCTCGGGTTCACCACGGCGACGGCGCAGCGGATGACCGGCGAGCGGGAGTTCGCCGAGATCGACGTCGCGGGGGCCGACCCCGTCGCGCTGAAGCGGGCCGTCGCCTCAGCCGCCGGCGCCGGGCTCGTCGTCAAGACCGGCGACGAGCTGGCCTCCGACCTGGCCAAGTCCGCCGGGCTGCAGATCGAGATGCTCACCCTCGGGCTGCTGATGTTCGGGTTCGTGGCGATGCTGGTGGCGACGCTGGTCATCTACAACACCTTCAACATCCTCGTCGCGCAGCGGACCCGGGAGATGGCGCTGCTGCGGTGCATCGGGGCGACGCGCGGCCAGGTGTTCGGCTCGGTGCTCGTCGAGTCGGCCGTGGTCGGGCTGATCGCGTCGGTGCTCGGGCTGGCCGCCGGCTACGGCCTGAGCGCGATCACGCTGGCCGTGCTGCGCGCGGTGGACGCGCCGCTGCCCACCGAGGCGGCGATGCGGCTGACCCCGGCCACGATCGGCATCGGCCTGGCCGTCGGCCTGGTGGTCACGGTCGGCGCCGCGGTGCTGCCCGCCCGTACCGCCACCCGGGTCGCGCCGATCGCGGCGCTGCGCACGCAGACCGAGGAGCAGACGTTCCGTGCCGGGATGCTGCGCGTGGCGTTCGCCGCGCTGTTCCTGCTGGGCGGCGTCGGGCTGGCCGCGGTCGGCGCGCTGGTGATGACGCCCGGCGAGCAGATCTCGCTGCTCGTCGTCATGGGCGGCGGCGTGCTGACCTTCCTGGGCGTGCTCATCATCGGGCCGCTGCTGGTCAGGCCGCTGAGCGCGCTGGTCGGCTGGCTCCCGGCCCGGCTGTTCGGGGTGCCCGGCAAGCTGGCCGTGGACAACTCCGGGCGCAACCCCAAGCGGGCGGCCACCACGACCGTGGCGCTGACCATCGGCGTGACGCTGATGACGCTCATCTCTGTGATCACCGCGTCGACCCGGGCCACCGTGACGGTCAAGCTCGACGACCAGTTCCCCGTCGACTACCAGCTCACCTCCCAGTCGCGCGAGTCCAGCATCCCGCGCTCCATCGCCGACGAGCTGCGGGCCGCGCCCGAGCTGTCGGGCGTGGTGCAGATCCGCGACACGATGAGCGCGTCAGGCGACGTCAAGGTCCAGGTGGGCGCCTTCCAGGGGCCGCTCAAGCCTGAGGTGACGTCCGGCTCGATCGGCGCGCTCGGGCCCGGCACGGCCGCCATCGCCGACTACGCCGCCACCGACCTGGGCGTCAAGGTCGGCGACACCGTCCCCGTCAAGGCCAAACGGTCCGGCACGGTCAACCTGCGGGTGGTGGCCGTCTTCCCGGGAAGCGACTCGCCGCTGCCCACGATCACGATGTCCGCACCGCAGTTCGACGAGGTGTTCGGGGCGGTGCCCGACAGCACCGTCGTGCTCAACATCGCCGACGGCGTGCCCGCGGAACGGGCCCGCGCCGTGGTCGACGCCGCGGCGGCCGGCCACCCGACCGTCCAGGTCATGAGCTCGACCGAGATCCGCGGCGAGTTCGACCAGACGCTCGACATGGTGCTCATGATCATTACGGGGCTGCTCGGGCTGGCGATCCTCATCTCGCTGCTCGGCATCGCCAACACGCTCTCCCTGTCGGTCCACGAGCGGACCAGGGAATCGGCGCTGCTGCGGGCGCTCGGGCTCACCAGGCCGCAGTTGCGGCGGATGCTCTCCGTGGAGGCGCTGGTGCTCGGGCTGATCGGGGCGCTGGTGGGCGTGGTGCTGGGCATGTCGTTCGGCTGGGCCGCGGTGCGGGCGATGCTGTCGGGGGCCGTCTTCTCGGCGTCGCCGTGGCAGATCGCGCTGTTCGTGGTCGTGTCGGGGCTGGCCGGGGTGCTGGCGGCGGTCGTGCCGGCTCGGCGCGCCGCCCGGGCGTCGATCGTCGGGTCGCTCGCCACCTGACGCCGGGGAATTGGATAAATGCGGATAGAGATGGATAAAAGCCGCTAAATCCGGATAGGGCACTTGTAGGTCGGGCGTCCATGGGGGCGGCGCCCGGCCTCACCCGTCCCGCGCCGCCCTGGGTCCTGGGCCGTCAGCCGAGGCCCTGGGCCGTCACCGGGGCCGATGCCCCGGCCACAGCTCCGCCACCGATTCAGGATCGAGCAGCGGCCGGGCCACCACCTCGCCCGTGGCCCGGCCGATCACCACACAGCCCCCGCCCACCGCGTCGGGCAGCCGCGCAGGATCGTCAGGCTCCAGATCCCGCACCCACGCCACGTACCCCTCGGCGAACGCGTGAATGCCCACCGACAGCGCCTCCCCCGCCGGGCGCACCCCGTTGAAGTACTCCTCCGCCAGCGCCCTGGCCTGGTCCATGTTCACCGCGGCTGCCCCTGCCTGTCGAGAATCACGCAGAACACCCCCGTCACCGTCAGGTACGGCGGCTCCACCGCCATGTGCCCCCGCTGCGCGTCGATCCAGATCACCTCACCGTGGGAGTTCACCGCGTTCCACGCGTGCGTCCCGCCGCCCGGCCAGCGCACCACGATCACCGCCGACGCGCCGTGCCCCGCCTCCAGCAGCCGCCGCGCCACCATCGGGTACGCGTGCCGCCCCTGCCCCGCATGCTGGAACCGCTGGCCGACCCAGCGCTCCATCCGCGCCGTGCTCCCCGCCTCACCGGTCAGCAACGGCCGCCCCACCCGGTCGTACTCGGGCATCCTCGGCGCCGACGCCGCCGGTTCCCCATGCCACGTGGACAGCACGGCCAGCGCGCAGTCGGCGGCATTCGACACGCGGAACGGATCATCCGCCGGGCCGCCGCCGTTGATCAGCCGCACCCACGTGCCGCGCGGATCCGGGAACCGCGTCCCCATCGTCACCGCCGCCGCCAGATCCCGCTCCACCTGCGGATCCGGCGGCACCAGCCCACCCGGCACCCCGTACGGCCTGCTGTCCACGAGCTTCGGCGGCCGATGCGGCCAGTCGAACCAGTCGTACTCCGCCGTCCCCCGCCGCCCCTCCCCCGCGAGAACCGCAGCCCCCCTGCCCTCACCGGCGCTTCGCCCCGGCCCAGAGTGACGAGCACCCGCCTGCGTAACGGACTGCGCCGCCTCGCCCGGCCATACAGCGGCGCGCGCCTGCGCCTCACCCGGCCGCGCACCGGTACCCGCCGCCGCCTCCCCGGGCCGACGGGCCGGGGCGTCAAACCCCGGTCCTGGCCGTACGGCAGATCGCGCGGACGTATCGCCCAGCCACGTGGCAGGAGGAGCCGCCGCTTCCCCAGCTCGGTGCGCCGCCCCCTCGGGCCGCTCGCCCGGTCGCGCGGGCGGGTCGCCCGGGCGGACGGCGGGTGGCTCGCCTGGCCACGTGGGCGAGGAGGACCTGTCCGGCCACCTGGCAGCGGACGCTTCTCCGGGCCAGGTCGTCGGGCGGGACTCCGGCGGCTCCTCGCGTCGAGCGGCCGGCCTCGTGGGCGGCTCGTTGGGGTGCGTGGCCGGTTCGGACGGCAGGTGGCCCGGCCAGGCAGGCAGTTGGCCCAGCTCCTGTGGGGAGCGGGGTCGCTTCGACGACGGCGCGGGGCCGTTCGGCGCGGCCCTCCCGGCCTGCGGAGAGGCGGCGCCGTTCGACGAGGCGCCGGTGCCGTTCGAGGACGGGACAGTGCCGTTCGGTGGGGCAGTGATCCCGTGTGGCGGGGTGGTGCCGTGTGGCGGGGTGGTGGTGCCGTTCGGTGGGGCGGGCGTGCCTGGCCATGCCGAGCAGCCCGGCATCGCGCCCGTCGCAGCGCCGTTCGCCGCACCGGGCATCCCTCCGCCTGTAGCCGTACCGTTCGCCGCCGCGCCGTTCGGTGTGCCGTTCGAGCGCCCGTGCGGTGAGCCCGGCATGACGGTGCCGAGCGACGGGCCGGGCCAGGTGTGCTGGGCGTGGTGGGCCCCGGACGGCGGGGCGTTCTGGGTTTCGGACGGCGGGCTCTGGCCGGCGCTCGGCGGCCGGCTCTGCGGGAAGGAGCCGTTCGGGTGGGAGGCCGGGGCCGACGACCCTGGGGTGCGCGACTCCCCGGTCAGCCACCGGCCGTCGTACGGGGTGCCGCCGGGCGCGGGGCCCGTGCCGTTGGGCGCGGGTGGCTTGCCACCGGGCGCGCGTTCCCCGCCCTCCGGTGAGGGTGAGCCTTTCCGCAGGTCGAAGGGCGCGCTCGGGCGCGGCTGGGCCGGGTCCGGCCGGGTGCCGCCCCCGGCTCCCGTGGAGGTGGCGTCGGACCAGATGGTGTCGGCCCACGCGACCTCCTGCCGAGGGGCCTCGGTACGGGCCGCGTCACCCGGAGCGACGTCACCCCGAGCGCGGGCACCTCCAGAACGGTCACCTCCAGCGCGGCCGTCTCCGAGGTGGCCACCCCGGACGTCGCCGCCTTGGGTGCGGCTGTCCCGGGCTTCGCCGCCGTATGGGCGCCACGCGTCCCAGGGATCGCCACCCTGGGCATCGTCGCCTCGGGCGCGGTCACGCCGTGCTTCACCGCCCCATGTGCGGCCACCCCAGGCGGTGGCACCTCGCTCACCCGAAGCGTCGTCGCCCGGGGCGGCGCCGCCCCGGGCACGGTCCCGCTGAGCGTCGTCGCTCGGGACGGCGCTGCCTCGGGTGCGGTCGGGGTGGGCGTTGGCGTGGGTTGGGGGTGGTTGGGTGGGATTGGGGGATGGGGAGTTGGGCTCTGGCTGGGTGGAGTCGGGCGGGCCTGGGTCGGCGGCGCGCTCGTATTCGAGCCATCGGACACCGTCAGCGACCACGGGGTTGTACTGCCCCTCGGGAAGGACCCACCGGACGCCGGACTTGCGGTCGCGGAACACGTCCTGCCTCCTGTCATGCTCGACGACCGATCGTAGGGGTGGTCGCCGCGGATGAGGGGCCAAAGTCAGGAAGATTGTCGGCCATGACTACCCATCTGACCTGCGCAAACGCGGACGTATCGGGACGGGTCGTCAGGCGGTGTGGACGGTGACGGTGTGCAGGCCGGTGGCGCCGTCGGGGGTGATGGGGCGGCGTTCGGCGGTCTGGGTGCGCCCGGCGGCGTCGGTGGCGCGTACCTCGATGGTGTGGTCGCCCGGGGTGGCGTCCCAGTCGAGGGCCCACTGCCGCCAGGTGTCGGGGCCGGGGACGGCGGCGAGCCGGGCCTGCTGCCAGACGCCGCCGTCGACGCGGACCTCGACGGCGTCGACGCCGGTGTGCTGGGCCCAGGCGACGCCCGCGATCGTGGTGCGGCCGGCGGGCAGCGTTGCGCCCGGCTTGGGAAGGTCGATGCGCGATTGGGTCTTGATGGGCCCCTTGGCCGCCCAGCCACGCGGCGTCCAGTACGCCTCGTCCGTGTCGAACCGGGTCACCTTGAGGTCGACCACCCATTTGGTCGCGGACACGTATCCGTACAGGCCGGGCACCACCTGGCGTACGGGGAAGCCGTGGTCGACGGGCAGCGGTTCGCCGTTCATGGCGACGGCGAACAGGGCGTCGCGGCCGTCCATGACGACGTCGAGCGGGGTGCCGCAGGTGAACCCGTCGGCGGAGGTGGACAGCAGCATGTCGGCATCGGAGCGGAGGCCGGCTTCGCGCAGCAGGTCGGCCATGCGGGCGCCGAGCCAGCGGGCGTTGCCCGCGTAGGGGCCGCCGACCTCGTTGGAGACGCAGGTCAGGGTGATGTCGGCCTCGGTCAGCGGCCTTCTCAGCAGGTCCTCGTACGTGATCTCGATGGGCCGGTCGACGAGCCCGTGGACGCGCAGGGTCCAGGTGGCGGGGTCCACCTGGGGGACGATCAGCGCAGTGTCCACCCTGTAGAAGTCGGCATTTTTCGTGATGAATGGGGTGAGGCCGTTGAGCTTGTAGTCGGTCCCCGGCGGCAGCGGCGGCGCGGGGGTCGCCGGAGCGGGCAGGGCGAGGGCGACCCGGGCGGCGTCCACGGCCCGGCGGCTGCCGAGCCCGTGCCCGAGCAGCGTCCCTGCGCCCGCGGCGACCACGCCCCCGGCGGCGCCGGTCAGCAGCCGCCGCCGGTCGAACGCGTACGGCTCCCCTCCGCCCGCCCGCATCACGGCGGGCAGCTCAGGCGCGACAGAGGGCACGACAGAGGACACTGCAGAGGGCGTGGCGCGGCCGATCAGCCAGGACAGCGTCCACATGCCCGCCACGACGCCCACCACGGTCGGCAGCGCGTCGACCGCGCCCGCCCCGGGCCGGGTGAGGACCGCAGCCAGCCCCACGGCGCCGAACGCCACCACCCCGGCCAGCCCGCGGCCGACGGCGCCCCGGGCGAGCACGCCGAGCCCGGCCGCGACCAGGGCGAGCACGACGAGCACCCCGCCGAGCAGGACGACCCTGTCGTACACGCCGAACGCGGCGACGGCGAACTCCTTGAGCGCCGCCGGCGACAGGTCCACGACGGCGTCGCCCACCGCGACCACCGGGGAGGCGTCGCCGCCGACGACCCCCGCCACGAGCTGGGCGGCGCCGAGCGCCACGCCCCCTGCCACGATGCCCGCCAGCGCGCCCGCCCAGGCCGGGATGACCGAATTCCTCTGCACATGAACGACGCTACGCCGCCCGGCGGCCGAGGGTTCTTACGCGGTGGTTACGCCGAGAGCAGTTCGCGGACGATCGGCGCGAGGGCGCGGAAGGCGCGGCCCCGGTGGCTGATGGCGTCCTTCTCCTCGGGTGACAGCTCGGCGGTGGTGCGCGTGTCGCCGTCGGGCACGAGGATCGGGTCGTAGCCGAACCCGTTGGTGCCCCGGGGCGTGGTGACGAGGCGGCCGGGCAGCGTGCCCTCGGCGACCCGCCACTCCCCCGACGGCAGCGCGAGCGCGGCCACGCAGGCGAAGTGCGCGGTCAGCTTGTCGGCGGGCACGTCGGACACCTGGGCGAGCAGCAGCCGCAGGTTGGCCTCGTCGTCGCCGTGGCGGCCGGCCCAGCGGGCGGACAGCACGCCGGGCATGCCGTTGAGCACGTCGACGCAGAGGCCGGAGTCGTCGGCGACGGCGGGCAGCCCGGCGGCCTGGGCCACGGCGTGCGCCTTGAGCAGGGCGTTCTCCTCGAACGTGACGCCGGTCTCGGCGACGTCGCCGATCGAGGGGAACTCCTCCAGCCCGACGATGTCGAAGCCGGCCAGGATGCGGCGCAGCTCGGCGATCTTCCCCGGGTTGCGCGTGGCGAGAACGATCTTCATGAGCTCAGCGCCTCCTGCTGGATCAGGGTCAGCTCCTCGCAGCCGGCCACGGCCAGGTCGAGGAGCTGGTCGAGCACGGCCCGGTCGAACGGCGCGCCCTCGGCGGTGCCCTGCACCTCGACGAAGCTGCCCTCGCCGGTCATGACGACGTTCATGTCGGTCTCGGCGGCGACGTCCTCGACGTAGCAGAGGTCGAGCATCGGCACCGAGCCGACCACGCCGACGGAGACGGCGGAGACGGAGCCGATCAGCGGGTCGCCGGGGCACATCTTGCGCTCGCGCATCCACGCGACGGCGTCGGCGAGCGCCACGTACGCGCCGGTGATGGCGGCGGTGCGGGTGCCGCCGTCGGCCTGGAGCACGTCGCAGTCGAGCACGATGGAGTTCTCGCCGAGCGCCTTGTAGTCGACGCAGGCGCGCAGCGAGCGGCCGATGAGCCGGGAGATCTCGTGGGTGCGCCCGCCGATCTTGCCGCGGACCGACTCGCGGTCGTTGCGGGTGTTGGTGGCGCGCGGCAGCATCGCGTACTCGGCGGTCACCCAGCCCTGCCCGCTGCCTCGCCGCCACCGGGGCACGCTGTCCTGGACGGAGGCGGCGCAGAGGACCCGCGTGCCGCCGAACTCCACCAGCACCGAACCCTCGGCGTGAGAAAGCCACCGTCTTGTGATGTTGATGGAACGGAGCTGGTCAGAATTGCGGCCATCCTGTCGAGACATGCAGATCACCCTATCTCCGCGCCACCACGCTCTTGACCGACGGTGTCCGACACAGGGATCCTGACGCAATGACAACGGGGGTGTTGCGTAGCCCTGACTTTCTCCGCTTCTTGAGCTCGCACGTCGCCAACGAAATGGGCGCCAATATCTCGCGTGTGGCGCTCCCTCTGGTCGCCGTGCTGACGTTGCACGCCTCCCCTCTCTCCTTGGGAGTCCTGTCGGCGTTACAGAGCGCGGCCTTCCTGCTGATCGGCCTGCCCGCGGGGGTGTGGGTCGACCGGATGCGGAAGCGCCGCGTGATGATGGCCGCCGACCTGGCCAGGTGCCTGCTGCTGGCGAGCATCCCGGCGGCGAGCGCGCTGGGCCTGCTGTCGATGGCGATGCTGTGCGTGGTGGCGCTGCTGGTGAGCGTGGCCGGGGTGTTCAACGACGTCTCCGACCTGAGCTACCTGCCTGAGCTGGTGACGAAGGACCGGCTGGCCGACGGCAACGCCAAGCTCGAAGTGGTCCGCTCCGGCGGCGCGCTGGCCGGTCCCGGCCTCGGCGGCGTGCTCGTGCAGCTGCTCGGCGCGCCGCTCACGCTGCTCGCCACGGCGGCGGCCTCGCTCTCCTCGGTGCTCTTCCTGGGCACGATCAGGACTCCCGACCACCCTCCGGCGAGCACCGCCGACCGGGGCATGCTGTCCGGCATCCGGGAGGGGTTCGCGTTCGCCTGGCGTGACCGGCTGCTGCGCACGTTCATGACGACCACCGCGCTGACGAACCTGTGCCTGAGCGCGGTGCTCGGCCTGTCGGTGCTGTTCCTGGCGGACGTGGTGCTGCTGCCGCCCGGCCTGGTCGGCGCGCTGCTCATGTCGGGCGCCGTGGGCGGGCTGATCGGCGGGCTGATCGGCGGGCCGCTGTTCAGGAGGTACGGGACGGCCCGGGTGTCGTGGCTGGCCCTGGCCGTCACCTCGCCGTTCGGCCTGCTGCTGCCGATGACGGAGGCCGACTGGCGGGCCTCGTTCTTCGCGATCACCTCGGTCGCGCTGTCGCTGGGCGCGATCCTCTACAACGTGGGCGAGCTGACCTACCGCCAGACCGTCGCGCCGGAGCATCTGCTGGGCCGGGTCAACGCGACGGTCAGGTTCGTCGTGTGGGGCACGATGCCGCTCGGCGCGCTGCTGGGCGGCATCGTGGCGCAGCAGATCGGCGTGCGCGAGGCGTTGTGGGTGTTCATGGCGGGCAGGCTGGTGTCGTTCCTGCCGCTGGTGTTCTCCCCGCTGGTGCGGATGCGCGACTTCTCCGAGCCTCAGCTCAGGTCGTAGCAGGCTCCGCTGCGGGCCAGCTCGACGGGCCCGCCGAAGCCGCCGCGGGCGGCGTCGTCGAGCACGGTGGCCTCGTCGTTCCAGGGCACCAGGTGGGTGAGCACGAGCCGGCCGGCTCCGGCCCTGGCGGCGTGCTCGGCGGCCTGGCGGCCGGACATGTGCAGGCCCTCGGGCAGGTCGGGGGCGTCGAGCAGGGACGCCTCGCAGAGCATCAGGTCGGCGTCGGCGGCCAGCTTGACGACCTCGTCGCACTCGCCGGTGTCGCCGGAGTAGGCGACGCTGCCGCCGCCGCTCTCCACGCGGAACCCGTACGCCTCGACGGGGTGGGCGACGCGGGCGGCGGTCACCCGGAACGGGCCGACCTCGAAGCTGCCGGGCGCGAGCGGCGAGAAGTCGTAGCTGGACTCCAGGCCGGGCTCCTCGGGCATGCCGTAGGCGGCGGCCAGCCGGCGTGGCGCGTCGGCCGGCGCGTGCACGGGCACCCGGGGGTAGGGCGCGGCCGGGCCGTAGGTGCGCACGACGTGGTACGGGCACAGGTCGAGGCAGTGGTCGGCGTGCAGGTGCGTCAGGCAGATCGCGTCGACGTCGTACAGGCCGATGTGGCGCTGCAGCGCGCCCAGCGCCCCGCTGCCGAAGTCGAGCAGCAGCCTGAAGCCCTCGTCCTCGATGAGATAGCAGGACGCGGGGCTGTCAGGGCCGGGAAAGCTTCCCGAGCAGCCGACTATGGTCACCTTCATGTGGGCCTCCCTCGTAGGTGGTACCCCCCACTGGTGCGACTTCGACCGCGTCGATCTCCGGGCCCAGGAAGCGGCGCCCGAGCCGGGCGAAGAGCAGCGAGTCACCGGTCGCGCGGAAGCGGTGCCGGGGGGTGGCCTCGCTCCCGGCCGCCAGGCCGCGGTCGTGCAGGATGCGGTAGACGTCCTTGGCCGTCTCGTCGGCGCTGGACACGAGCGTGACGCCGTCGCCGGCGACGTAGGAGATCGCGCCGGTGAGGAGCGGGTAGTGGGTGCAGCCGAGGATGAGCGTGTCGCACCCGGCGGCCTGGATCGGCTCCAGGTAGCCGCGGACCACGTCGATGAGCTCCTGGCTCATGGTCTCGCCGCGCTCGACGTACTCGACCAGGCGCGGGGCGGCCACGCCGGTGAGCAGCACGTCGGGCGCCGCGGTGAAGGCGTCGTGGTAGGCCATCGAGTCGATGGTGGCGCGGGTGGCGATGACCCCGACCCTGCCGGTGCGGGTGGCGCGGACGGCGCGGCGGGTGGCGGGCTGGATCACCTCGACGACGGGCACGTCGTAGCGTTCGCGGGCGTCGCGCAGGACCGCGGCGCTGGCGCTGTTGCAGGCGATGACGAGCATCTTGACGTCGTGCTCGACGAGGTGGTCCATCACCTCCAGGGCGTACGCGCGCACCTCGGCGAGCGGCTTGGGCCCGTAAGGCTGGCGGGCCGTGTCGGCCACGTAGGTGATGGACTCGTGAGGCAGCTGGTCGATGATCGCCCGGGCGACCGTCAGGCCGCCGACCCCGCTGTCGAAGATCCCAATACTCGCGTCCGGCACGCTTCGAGGGTAGGCGACCTGCGGCGTCTTCACCGCGTAAGAATGCTCACACCGGGTGTGTCATCCTCGGCCGACGCGGGCGAGCTGGCGTGACTGGGCGACCAGGCGGCCGGCCGAGTCCCACACCTCGACCTCCTCGTCGAACCAGCCGTCGGAGATGAGGCGGCCGCCGCCGATCAGCGTGAGCAGGCCGGGGGCGGGCAGCGCGCGCAGGTGCCAGGTGAGGTCCACGGTGGGGGCCCAGCCGCGCAGCCCGGCGCTGAACACCACGGGCGGCAGCGCGTCGACGGCCAGCGCGAGCACGAACGGGTCGGGTTCCTGCGGCTCGGCCATGCGGAAGTAGGCGCGCGACTCGGGCCTGCCGGTGGGGCCGCCGTTCAGCCAGGCGATGGTGGGCGGGTCGAAGCTCAGCTCCACCTGGGCGTTGAGCGTCATGTTGGACTCGGGCTTGGGATTGGGCAGCTTGACGCACTCCTCAAGCGGAGGCATGACGTGTCCGGGTTTGTCACTGTAGATCGGGTCGGCGCCGGTGAGCGTGGCCGTGGTGACCAGGCTCTCGATCTGCGGCACGCCGTCCTGGACGAGCGTGGCCCGGGTGAACGCGGCGGTCCGGCCGGCCTTGAGCCGCTCGACGCGGACCTGCGCGGGCCCCGGCGCCGGGGACCGGTGGAACTGCGAGGTGGTGCTCACCGGGTGCTCGAACGGCGAGTCGTCCACCACGGCGCGCAGCACCACGGCCATGAGGTAGCCGCCGTTGAGCGGCCCGCCGATGGAGTATCCCGGGTCGAGGCAGACGTCGTAGGTGGTCTCGTCGATGCGGATCGCCTGCGTGGCCTCGTCGAACTTGGTCATCAGCCCCTGCCCTCAAAATGGAACTATATTCTAGTAGGCCATACTCTACGGCATCCGTCCATCAGCGCGCCTACCTGCGAAAACGCGACAAGGCTGCGAAAGTTCGATCATGGCTAATGTCACCGAACTCATCGGTCAGTCCGTCTGGGACGCCAACGGGGTGTGGGTCGGTCACGTCGTGGACATCCGCGTGGTGCGCAACCGGGGAGAGTTGCAGCAGGCGAGCACGGTCTACGGGCTCATGGTCTCGGCCCGCCGGGGCCCGGTGCTGCTCCGGCTCACGCGCGACCGGCACGGCCGCGCCTCCTGGCTCTCGCGCGCGGTGGGCCGCGTGGTCTACGCCGGCTGCACGTTCGTGCCCTGGTCCCAGGTCGAGGAGTACGGCGACGGCGAGGTCCACATCAACGCGCTGCGCCGCCAACTGAACAGGGCATAACGGCCTACTTCAGCACATTGCAAGCGGCTGTATAGCAACATCAGCTAACTTCTACGTGGTCATAAGTCCACACTGTGAGTTGAGTGATGTCTGCGAATAATCCCCCACCTGGCCAGGATCCTGACCGGACCACGGCGTACCGCTGGAACGAGCAGCAGCCTGAGCCTCCTCAGGCACACGGCCAGCCATACCCGCCACAGCAGCCGTACCAGCAGCCGCAGTACGGCCAGCCGCAGGACCCGTACGCCCAGCAGGGCTACGGCCAGCAGGGGACTCACGGTCAGCAGCCCGGCTACGGGCAGCAGCAGCCCTACGGCCAGCAGCCCCAGTCCCAGGGCTACGGCCAGCAGCAGCAGGGCTATGGCCAGCAGCCGTCCTACGGCCAGCCGCAGGACCCGTACGCCCAGCAGGGCTACGGCGGCCAGCAGCCCGGTTACGGCCAGCAGGGCTACGAGCAGCAGGGTTACGGCCAGTACGGCCAGCAGCCCGGCCAGGGCGGTGGCGGAGGCTGGTCCGGCCAGGGCCCCGAGATGCTCGGCCAGACCCCCGCCGACCCGCCCGCCAAGGGCCGCAAGAACCTGTTCATCGCCATCGCGGCCGCGCTGGCCGTGATCCTGCTCGGCGGCGGCGCCGTGTGGGCCGTGGGCGCGATCGGCGGCGGCGGGACGCAGCCGCACGACGTGCTGCCCGCGGCCTCGATCGCCTACGTCCGCCTCGACCTGGACCCGGCGGCGAACCAGAAGCTCGCGCTGTTCGAGATCGGCCGGAAGTTCACCGTCACCAAGGACTCCTTCCAGGGCGAGGACCCGCGCCAGGCGCTGTTCGACGCGCTGAAGAAGGACAGCCCCGAGGGCCTGAAGGACGTCGACTGGGCCAAGGACGTCGACCCGTGGCTCGGCAGCCGCGTCGGCGTCGGCATCCTGCCCTCCGGCGGCGAGGACCCCGACTTCGCCGTGGCCGTCCAGGTCAAGGACGAGGAGGCGGCCAGGGCGGGCATCGCCAAGATGATGGGCAAGTCCGAGTACGGCATCGCCTTCCGCGAGGACTACGCGCTCCTGACGGCCAACCAGCAGCTCGCCGACAAGTACGGCGCCGAAGCAGGCAGCCTGGCCGACAACGCCGACTTCAGCGACGACCTGAACGCGATCGGCGAGCAGGGCGTGCTGTCCTTCTGGGGGCACCTGGGCAAGCTGGCCGAGCTGTCGAAGGACACGCTGACGCCCGACCAGAAGCTGCTGATGGAGCAGATCAAGACCGCCAGGTTCGCGGGCGCGCTGCGCTTCGACGGCTCCTACGTCGAGCTGGCGGGCGCGGTGCGCGGCGGCCAGAACCTCACCAACGGCGAGGACCTGACCGGCACCTCCCTGGCCGCGCTGCCCGACAGCACCGTGGGCGCGTTCTCGATGTCCGGCCTCGACAGCCTCATCACGAACAAGTGGGGCGAGATCGAGAAGTCGACGGCCAAGACGTCCAGCGGCGCCCAGTTCCAGCAGTTCGTCCAGCAGGCCAAGTCCCAGTTCGGGCTCGACCTGCCCGGCGACCTGGCGACCGTGCTGGGCCAGAACCTCACCATCGCGCTCGACGGCGAGGGCCTGGAGTCGCAGCAGTACAAGGCCGGTGTCCGGGTCGCCACCGACGCCGCCAAGGCGCAGGCCATCCTGGACAAGGTCCAGGGGGCGCTCACCGCGCAGGGTCAGCAGGTGAAGATCGCCAAGGTCGCCGGTGACGGCGTCCTCACGGTGGCCACCGACGACGCCTACGCCAAGAAGCTCGCCGAGGACGGCGCGCTCGGCGACAGCGAGACCTTCCAGACCGCGATCCCGGAGGCGGACCAGGCCACGTTCGGCCTGTTCGTCGACCTGGACAAGGTCGAGAAGCTCTACCTGAACAACCTTCAGGGCGAGGAGAAGGCCAACCTGCAGGTGCTGCGCGCGGTGGGGCTCAGCGGCAAGCAGACCGACACCGACGTGTCGTTCTCGCTGCGGGTCCTGTTCAACTGACATCACACGACAAAGAGGGAGGGGCGGCCCGGCCGGGCCGCCCCTCCCTCTTTGCGTCTCAGGCCCAGAGCTGGCCTTCGAGCCGCTGCTCGGCCTCGTCCAGCGTGCCTTCGTACGCGCCCGTGGACAGGTACTTCCAGCCGCCGTCGGCGACCACGAACACGATGTCGGCCCGCGCGCCCTCCTTGACGGCCTTGCGCGCCATGCCCAGCGCGGCGTGCAGGGCGGCCCCGGTGGACACGCCGGCGAAAATGCCCTCCGACGCCAACAGCTCGCGGGTGCGGCGCAGCGCGTCGGCCGACCCCACCGAGAAGCGCGTGGTCAACACGGACTCGTCGTACAGCTCAGGGATGAAGCCCTCGTCCACGTTGCGCAGCCCGTAGACGAGCTCGCCGTAGCGCGGCTCGGCGGCCACGATCCGCACGTCCGGCACCCGCTCGCGCAGGAAGCGGCCGACGCCCATGAGGGTGCCGGTCGTGCCGAGCCCGGCCACGAAGTGCGTGACGGACGGCAGGTCCGCCAGGATCTCCGGCCCGGTCGTCTCGTAGTGGGAGCGCCAGTTGGCCGGGTTGCCGTACTGGTAGAGCATCACCCAGTCGGGATGCTCCGCCGCCAGGCCCTTGGCCACCCGCACCGCCTCGTTGGAGCCGCCCGCCGCGGGCGAGGAGATGATCTCCGCACCCCACATGCGCAGGAGCTGGCGGCGCTCCTCGGAGGTGTTCTCCGGCATGACGCAGATCAGCTTGTAGCCCTTGAGCTTGGCGGCCATCGCCAGCGAGATGCCGGTGTTGCCGCTGGTGGGCTCCAGGATCGTGCAGCCGGGGGTGAGGAGGCCGTCCTTCTCCGCCTGCTGCACCATCCACAGCGCCGGCCGGTCCTTGATCGAACCGGTCGGGTTGCGGTCCTCCAGCTTGGCCCACACCCGCACGTCAGCGCTCGGCGACAGCCGGGGCAGGCCGACCAGCGGGGTGCGGCCCACCGAGTCGATCAGCGAGTCGAAGCGCATGTCACCCGCCGGCGACGGCCGGCAGCACGGTCACCGTGTCGCCGTCGGACAGCGGGGTGCCGAGACCGCCGAGGAAGCGCACGTCCTCGTCGTTGAGGTAGACGTTGACGAACCGGCGCAGGCCGGACTCGTCCACCAGCCGGTCCTTGATGCCCGGGTGGCGGGATTCCAGGTTGGTGATCAGGTCGTCGAGGGTGGCGCCCTCGGCGTCGACGGCCTTGGCGCCGTCGGTGTAGTTACGCAGGATGGTCGGAATGCGAACCTCGATGGCCATCGCTGTCAGTCTCCTCGGATCAGGGTCGTCCCATCGGCGGCAACGCCGAATGCTGGCTGGCGAATTCCGGCTCAGCGACAGTCGTAGACGACAACGGCAGGGGTGTGCGCGAAGAGGAAACTCTGCACCGGCCTGACCATCATGGGATGAACCTTACCTCTTCCTCGGAAATCTCTCCGTCGAGGATCCGGTACGAGCGGAACTCCACCTGGTCCTCGTCCCGCGTGGAGACCAGAACGTAGTGGGCGTTCGGCTCGGAGGCATAGGAGACGTCGGTGCGCGACGGGTAGGCCTCCGTCGCGGTGTGGGAGTGGTAGATGACGACGGGCTCCTCGTCGCGGTCGTCCATCTCCCGCCACACGCGGAACTGCTCCATCGAGTCGAACCGGTAGAAGGTGGGCGAACGCTCGGCGTTCTCCATTGGGATGAACCGCTCCGGCACCCCGTTGCGCCCCGCGATCACGCCGCACGCCTCGTCGGGGTGGTCGGCCCTGGCGTGGGCAACGATCTTGTCAACCAGTTCCTGCGAGATCGTCAGCATGCTGCGGAAGTTACCAGAGCGCGCGCACCAGGCTGTCCTGGAGGTAGGTCAGCCAGTCATAGGTGACGAACGCCGGATAGCGGGGATCGTCCTCGGACATCTTCTCGATCTCCTCGTGGATCTCCTCCGTCACGCCCAGCTTGGTGCCGAGCGTCAGCCGCACGTCGTTGAGCGCCCGCAGCCACGCCTGCGCCTGCTCGGGCGTCAGCTCGCCGCGCCCCGGCTCGGCCGTGTCGAGCAGCGTCTGCGCGTCGGCCCGCTTGCCGTCGCGCAACGTCGCCTCGGTGTAGCGGCGGAACTCCGACGCGTCCTGCGCGTCCTCGTACGCCGACGGGAACAGCCGCGCCAGCACCGGATCGGACGGCGCCACTCCCCCGCCGATGCCCAGCGCCCGCTCCAGCGGGTCGTCGCTCGTCTCGCCCGGCGCCACCAGGCCCAGCACCATCGACACCAGCGAGCGCAGCAGCGCCACCTCGCCCGCCTCGAACGTGGTGACCACCTTGCCGCCCCGGCCGGCGGAGAACCCGGAGCTCACGTGGCCGAGTCCGGCTGGACGGTGGCCCACAGGCCATAGGAGTGCAGGATCTGCACGTCGCGTTCCATCTCCTCGCGGGTGCCGCTGGACACCACGGCCTTGCCCTTCTGGTGGACGTCCATCATCAGCTTCTCGGCCTTGGCCTTGGGGTAACCGAACACGGTCTGGAAGACGTACGTCACGTACGACATCAGGTTGACCGGGTCGTTCCAGACGATCGTGACCCATGGCAGATCGGGCCGGACGTCCGTTGCCGGGCGCTCGACGGTGGTTGGAGAGGTGCTACCCACATCCAGCAGTCTGCCCTATGTGAGCCGTAGTCTTCGACTCGTGAGGATGAGCATGAGCACCGCGTTGCTGACGGATCACTATGAGCTGACGATGCTCCAGGCGGCCTTGCGGAGCGGCGCCGCGCACCGGCGGGCGGTCTTCGAGGTGTTCGCCCGCCACCTGCCCGGCGGGCGCCGCTACGGCGTCGTGGCCGGCACCGGACGCGTCCTCGACGAGCTCGAACGCTTCCGCTTCGGCGAGGAGGAGCTCGCCTTCCTGCGCGACAACCACGTGGTCGACCAGCCCACCCTCGACTTCCTGGCCGACTACCGCTTCTCCGGCGACGTCTACGGCTACCGCGAGGGCGACCTGTACTTCCCGGCCTCCCCCATCATGGTCGTCGAGGGCACGTTCGCCGAGGCCGTGCTGCTGGAGACCGTGATCCTGTCCGTTCTGAACCACGACTGCGCCATCGCCTCGGCCGCCTCCCGCATGAGCGTCGCCGCCGGCAAACGGCCGCTCATCGAGATGGGCTCGCGCCGCACCCACGAGCGCGCCGCCGTCGCCGCCGCCCGCGCCGCCTACCTGGCCGGCTTCGCCTCCACCTCCAACCTCATGGCCGGGCACGTGTACGGGGTGCCGACCGCGGGCACGGCCGCGCACGCCTTCACCCTGCTGCACGACTCCGAACGGCAGGCGTTCGAGACCCAGATCGCCTCACTCGGGCCCGAGACCACGCTGCTCGTCGACACCTACGACGTGGCCGAAGCCGTCCGCACCGCCGTCGAGCTGGCCGGACCCAAGCTCGGCGCCGTCCGCATCGACTCCGGCGACCTGGCCGCCGCCGCCCAGGAGGTCCGCGAGCAGCTCGACGCGCTCGGTGCCTTCGACACCCGCATCCTGGTCACCTCCGACCTGGACGAGTACGCCATCGCCGCGCTGGCCGCCGCGCCCGTCGACGGCTACGGCGTCGGCACCTCCCTGGTCACCGGCTCCGGCGTGCCCACCGCCGCCCTGGTCTACAAGCTCGTGGCCCGCGAGACGGCCACCGGCAAGCTGGAGCCCGTGGCCAAACGCTCGGTCGGCAAGCCGTCACGCGGCGGGCGCAAGGAGGCCTACCGGCTGCTCGACGACACCGGCCACTACGAGACCGAGCTCGTCACCACCTCCGGCCTCGTCCCCGAGGGCGGCATCCCGCTGATGCACGAGCTGGTGCGCGACGGCCGGGTCGTCGGCCGCGAACCGCTCGACGAGGCCCGCGCCAGGCACGCCGACGCCGTCGCCCGCCTGCCGCAGGACGCCCTCCACCTGGGCAGGGGGTACGCGGCCATCCCCACCGAGTTCGCCTGACGTATCGTGAGCCGTATGGGAACCGCGCTGATCATCGTGGACGTGCAGAACGACTTCTGCGAGGGAGGCAGCCTGCCCGTCGCGGGCGGCTCCGAGGTGGCCGCCGCCATCACCCGCCACGTCGCCGAGCACGGCTACGACCACGTCGTGGCCACCCGCGACTACCACGTCGACCCGGGTGACCACTTCTCGGCCGCGCCCGACTTCGTCGCCTCCTGGCCCGCCCACTGCGTCGCCGGCACCCCCGGCGCCGACTTCCACCCCGCCTTCGACGTCGCGGCCGTCGAGGAGGTCTTCAGCAAGGGCGCCCACGCCGCCGCCTACAGCGGCTTCGAGGGCACCAGCGGCGACGGCGTCCCGCTCGCCGACTGGCTGGCCGAGCACGGCGTCCACGACGTCGACGTGGTCGGCATCGCCACCGACCACTGCGTCCGCGCCACCGCCCTCGACGCCGTCAAGCACGGCCTCGCCGTGCGCGTCCTGCTCGACCTGACGGCCGGGGTCGCCCGCCAGACCACCCAGGCGGCGCTCGCCGAGCTCGACGCCGCCGGCGCCACGCTCCACGGCGCCCCGATCGTCCGCTGACACCCGGAGGACGGCCTCCGGGGGCGGCAGGTCCCTGGCGGCGAACTGCGCCGGCCCTAGTTCAGGTCTGCGGGCAACACGGTGAAGCAGTCACCCCACAGCGGCTTCATCGCCCGGAAATGCCGCTGATCCAACGTCAGCACCCGGGTGGTGCTGTGCCGTGCGGCGATCAGCGCCACGGACGCGTCGGTGAGCCCGATCTCCATGTCGGCGTAGCGCTCGGCGATGTCGACCGCCCGCCGCACGTCGAGCGTCGACATGTTGACCATCTCGTAGTCGCCGGTGCTGACGCTTCGGAGAAACTCCAGCTCCCGGCGCACGCCGGCGAGCTTGAGGATCATGTAGTCGGTCTCCGCGAGCACGTAGGGGGACAGCAGGACCGGCCCCGTCTCGGTCCGGAGCACCTCCCGGGCCTCCTTGTGCTGGGGCTGCCTGGGGTCGATGGCGGCCAGCAGGCCGCTGGTGTCGAGGACGAGCATCAGTCGAGCCCGTCCCTTCCGTAGCCCTCGGCGAGGATGTCGTCGAGCCGCTCGGCCGTGACCGGCTCGTCGCCGACCTCGAAGACCGGCAGACTCACCCGCTGCCGTCGCTCGACGACGATCTCGTCGCTGAGCACGCGCGCGATCGCGTCGCGCATGTAGTCCTCCTCGGACAGGCCGTGCGCCCGCGCCGCCTCGGCGACGCGGTGCTTCATGTCCTCGGGCAGGTACAAGCTCACCTCTGGCACCTTTCTACGTTAGCTCGGCACCCATGTGCCGTCACCGATCACGAAGAGTACGCATTCGGCAACGCTCTGGTCAGGCGAGTTTCCAGATACGTGAAAGGTGCTCCCGATACGGGAGGAGGATCGTTCTACCGGGGTGGCAGTTTCTCCAGCCAGGGATGATCCCCCAACTCCTCGGTGAGGGCCGCGGCCAGCCAGGACCGCTGTTCGCCGGTGAGCAGGGGCGCCAGGTGGGCGAAGTCGGCGTCGTCCTTGGGGCGGCGGTGCTTGGCCTTGTAGAGGAGCTGGATCTCGGGCGCCAGCCGGGGCGGCCCGGCGTCGCGGACGACGACGGTGTCGAGGGGCCGCCGGATGCCGGGGGCGCGCCGGTAGACCCAGTCGTCGCCGTCGGACTCGTCCAGCATGAGCTGGAGCCGCCACGGCCCGCCGGTCGCCTCGCGTACCCAGATGTCGTGCACCCGGGCGGGCAGCGTCTCGTCCACGGGCCAGGGGCGCAGGGAGCCGGCGGGGTCGGCCGCCCAGCAGTCCCAGCCGGACAGGAGCCGCCGTACGGTGAGGTGGTCGCGCCGCAGCACGCCGACGTCCACGTCGCCGTGCTCGCGGAAGGCGCGTCCGACGGCGAGTTCGATGGCGTGGCCGCCGCCGATCCACCAGGGCGCGTCCAGGCCGGCGAAGAGCCGGGCGACCTCGGACACCGGGATCGGCTCCCAGGGGTGGTCGACAGGGGACATGCGGATCACCTCCAGCGAGGGTCCAGCCTAACGGCGGGCCCGGGGGCCCCCGGGGGGGCGGCCCCGCGCGGGGCCGCCGGTCCGGGGGGTCACTCGGTCACGCTGTTCAGGCTCGGACCGTCGTCCTCGCCTCCGGTGCCGGAGCGGACCCCCTGCTCGCCCGGCAGGGCCGGGGCGGTGGGCTCCGGCATGGCCACCGGCTCGCACGGCGCGACCTCACCGTCCACGACGGTCAGCGACATCGAGGTGGGCGGCTTGCCCGGGTCGTCCCGGTCGACGCCGGCCGCGAGCACGAGCGTCTGCCCGTCCTTGATCTGGCCGGCGGTGACCGAGAAGGAGATGCCGCCCCGCTCGCTGCCGATCGTCGTCTCCAGCCGGCCGCCCGGCGCGGGGTGCGCGCCCCTGGGCTCCTTGCACGTCTGGCCGGCGGGCAGGTAGTCCACGACGGCCTTGACCCCGGCCGCGGCGAGCTCGGCCTCCAGGTCGCCGGGGTCGCGGAACTCGTTGATCCACACCTCGACGGTCCCGTCGGCCTGCTTGTCCACCGCGAACGCCGGTGTCGCCGTCGTCCCGTACAGGGTGACGGCCGCGACGGCGGCCGCCGCGGCCCCCCCC
>NZ_JAHKRO010000007.1 GCF_019396325.1 Nonomuraea ceibae | reverse complement strand
GCCCCCCGTCCCGCTACACCGGCCCGGCGGACGACGGCGTACGCGTCGCCGCCGGGGACGTCACCGACGCGGCGGCCGTCGCCGCCCTCGCGGCCGGTCACGACCACGCGGTCAACACGACCGCGGCGCTCGGCTCCGGCACGTTCTTCACCGACGCCGCGCACGCCCTGGCCGCCGGCCTGCGCGAGGCCGGGCTGGACAGGCTCGTCACGGCCGGGCTCGCCTCGCTGCTGCACGACGCCGACGGGGTCCGGCTGCTGGACGCGCCCGCGTTCCCGGCCGAGTTCCGGCCCTTCTGCCTGGCCCACGCCGCCGGGCTGGAGGCGCTGCGGGCCGAGGCCGGCCCGCTGGACTGGGTGTACGTCAGCCCGGCCGGCGACTTCGACCACGAGGGGCGGCGCACCGGCGGCTACGAGATCCGCGACCACGGCGACCCTGCGGCGCGCATGTCGTACGCGGACTTCGCCATCGCCCTGCTGGACGAGGCCGAGAACCCGCGCCACCACCGGGTCCACCTGGCCGTGACCTGATACCCGATCACGGCCCGGCGGGCGGTGCGGTGCTCTCGCGGACGGCTCCGTGGCCACGGCGGCGGTCCAGCCAGAGGGCGAGGGCGGGCCCGGACCGTGCCGGGCCCGCCGGATCGGCTCAGCGCTGCAGGGTCAGCAGGCCGGGCCGGTAGGGCAGCAGGCCGTAGTCGCCGCCGGAGTTCGGGCTGCGCCCCTGGTAGAGGAGCTGCAGGTTGCACGGGTCGACGGTCATGGTCTGGTCGGGGCTGGTGCGGATCAGCTCGCCGTGGCTGATGTCGTTGGTCCAGGTGGCGCCGCTGTTGGCCTTGCCGGCGAACGGGTTGGCCTCGGTGGCGGCCTGCGGCGTCCACGAGCCGCCCAGGCTGGTGGCCGTGAACGAGCGGAAGTAGCGCCCCTGCGCGCCGATCGCCTCGACGATCATCAGGTAGCGGTTCTGGCCCTGGAGCTTGTACACCTGGACGGCCTCGAACAGGTTGTTCGTCGTGTCGCTCATGATGACGGTCGAGTTCGTGCCGAAGCTGCCCGGGAAGTTCCCGATGGGCATGCTGGCCCGGTAGATCTTGCCGTTGTCCCCGGCGAAGAACAGGTACATGTTCGTGCCGTCACCGATGAGCGTCTGGTCGATGGGGCCGGTCCCGGAGCCGCTGATGCTGCCGGAGAAGAGCACCTGCTGCGCCGACCAGCCGTTCGGGTTCGCCGGGTCGTTCGACGTCCGGTACGAGAACGCGGTCCCGCCCCACTGGTAGGCGAGCACCCACACGTTCTTCGGGGCGAAGTAGAAGAGGGTGGGCGCGACCGTCGAGGCGGACATCGCGTTCTGGCTGGCCGAGGCCATCTCGGACCAGTTGCCGAAGAGGCCGAAGTTCATCGAGCCCCACCGGGTGCCCGTGTCGTGCGTGGTCGCGTAGACGAGGTGCCTGCCGTTGTAGGGGGCGACGGTGAAGTCCTTGAGCGAGACCCAGCCGGCCTTCGGCGTCGCCAGCGGGCCGGTCGAGCTCCACCGGTACGTCGACGGAAGGTCGCACGGTCCCGGGTTGCCGCCGCCGTCGACGCGGACGAGCTGCCATTGCTGGTTGGCGCCGCCCCAGTCGTCGTACTGGACGATGTTGGCGCCGTCGGCGGTGGAGGCTCCTTGGACTTCGAGGGCTTTGCCGCTGTGGCGGGAGATGAGGCGGATGTGCCCGTCGGGGCTGTCGGCCAGGCGCCATTGCTGGTTGGTGCCGTTGTGGTCGGTCCATTGGACGATGGCGGCGCTGTTGGCGGTGGACCAGTTGTAGACGTCCAGGACCTTGCCGGAGTGGCGGGACTTGAGCCGGTAGTAGCCGCCGCCTGAGTCGACGAACTGCCATTGCTGCTGGTTCTGGTCGTTGCGCGCCCATTGGGTGATGCGGCCGCCGTCGGCCGTGGAGAGGTTGTACACGTCCAGCGCCTTGCCGCTGTTGCGGTTGACGAGCACGTACCAGGCATTGGTGTCGACCGTCGCCGCATGGGCGGCCTGGGTCTGCAGGGCGGCGAACAGGCTCGCCAGCATGACGGCGACCGTCGCCAGGACGGTCAGGAATCTGCGTTTCACGGCTGTGCCTTTCGTCAGGGGGTGGTGAGGTCGAAGCGGCGCACGGTCACCGCGCCGCCGAGGGACTGCGTGGCGTAGTTGAAGATCCCGAAGCGGTAGCCCATGAAGAACTGCCAGGCGTTGTTCAGCGTGAAGGCCGGGCCGAGGCTCGTGAACGTGCTGCCGTCGGTGCTGTAGGAGAAGCGGGCCTGCCTGCCGGAGCCCGGCCGGATGTCGGCGCTGACCCGCAGCCAGATCCGGCCGCTCGGAACGGCCGCGCTCGCCGCCTCGGCGCCCGTGCCGGTGGTCTGCCACGAGCTGTTCATGGTCAGCCCGTCGGTCATCACGACCCGGCTGACGCCGTTGTCGCGTTTGACGCCGATCCACGCCGACCGGTCGCGCAGCATGGCCAGTCCGGCGCGGTCGCCGTTCGCCATCTGCGTGTGGTCGAGCTCGATCGTCGCCGTCGACGACGGGCCCTGGATGCGGTGGGTCAGCGTGTTGCGCGCGTTGTAGAGGTCGTTCGTGACGGTCGCGGTCCGCAGCCGCAGGCCGTCACCGGTGGTGAAGCGGCTGGTGTCGGGGTTGTGGTTCCACTCCCAGCGGTGCCCGAGGGCGGGCGAGGTGAAGGCGTCCGGGCCGATCATGGGGGCCACGGTGCGGCTGGTCTGGATGTTCGGCTTCGGGTACGTGACTCCCCAGCGGCCGTCGACGGTCCGCACGGACGGCCAGTCGCCGCTCCAGGTGATCGGCGCGAGCGCGGGCATGCGCCCGCCGGGGTAGGCGTCGACGAACGCCATGTAGTACCAGTCGCCGTTCTGCGTCTGGACGAGCCCGCCCTGGTGGGGGACGCCGCCGCCGGAGATGGGGCCGGGCAGGTCGAGCAGGACCTGGCGCATCTCGTACGGGCCCCACGGCGAGGTGGAGCGGAGCACGTACTGGCCGTTGGCGGGCCGGGTCAGCCAGATGTAGTAGTAGCCGTTGCGCTTGTAGAAGCGGGCGCCCTCCAGGGTGCCGACGCTGCTCGGGGTCTGGAACACCTGCTGCGCCCGCACCTGGCCGAGCCCGTCGGGCGTGAGCTGGGCGACGCTGATGGTCCCGTTGCCGTACGCGACGTACATGGTGTCGTCGGTGTCGACCAGCAGGCCGGCGTCGTAGTAGCAGTTGTCGATCCGCGAGCGCTTGGTCCACGTGCCGTCCACGGCGGAGGCGGTGTAGACGTAGGTGCGGCCGAACTCGACGCAGCCGATCCAGTAGAAGGTGCCGGTGCTGGGCCGGTAGTTCAGGGTCGAGGCCCAGATGCCCTTCACGTACGCCCGGCCGCCGTTGAGGTCGTAGGCGCCGGAGTCGAAGTCGAGCCTCGGGACCGAGTGGCCGGCGTACTCCCAGTCGACCAGGTTGTAGGAGCGCAGGATCGGCGCGCCCGGCGAGTAGTGCATCGTCGAGGCGGAGTAGTAGTAGGCGTCGCCGACCCGGATGATGTCGCCGTCGGCGAAGTCCTGCCAGACGACCGGGTTGGTGTAGCCGCCGCCGTCGACGCGGACGAGTTGCCATTGCTGGTTGGCGCCGCCCCAGTCGTCGTACTGGACGATGTTGGCGCCGTCGGCGGTGGAGGCTCCTTGGACTTCGAGGGCTTTGCCGCTGTGGCGGGAGATGAGGCGGATGTGCCCGTCGGGGCTGTCGGCCAGGCGCCATTGCTGGTTGGTGCCGTTGTGGTCGGTCCATTGGACGATGGCGGCGCTGTTGGCGGTGGACCAGTTGTAGATGTCCAGGACCTTGCCGGAGTGGCGGGACTTGAGCCGGTAGTAGCCGCCGCCTGAGTCGACGAACTGCCATTGCTGCTGGTTCTGGTCGTTGCGCGCCCATTGGGTGATGCGGCCGCCGTCGGCCGTGGAGAGGTTGTACACGTCCAGCGCCTTGCCGCTGTTGCGGTTGACGAGCACGTACCAGGCGTTGGTGTCGACCGTGGCGGCCGACGCCTGGGGGGTCAGGAACACGCCCACGACGAGCAGGGACGACAGGATGGAGAGCACGCGCCTCACAGGAACCTCCAGAGGATGTCGTTCGCGCCGCCGTCGTCGGCGAGCACCACCTGCGCGCCCTGCGACGTGCCGGCCAGGCCGAGGACGCGGCCGCCGTTGGCGCACTGGATCCGGAACGTCACCCCCGGCCCGTGGCGCAGCCGCCAGCGGTGGTCGGCGGTGCCGTTGTCGGCCCACTGCACGACGCGCGACCCGGCGGCGGTGCCCATGTTCTCCACGCCCAGCACCTTCTGGCTGTGGGAGTTGCGCAGCCGCAGGTAGCCGCCGCTGTCGACGACCGCCGTCCACAGGTGGTCGGCGGTGCCGGTGTCACCCCACTGGACGACGAGCGCGCCGTCGGCCGTGGACATGCCGGTGACGCCCAGCACCATCCCGGTCCCCACGTTCTGGATGCGCCGCGCGCCGTTCGGTACGAACCGCCACAGGTTGTCCGGGCTGCCGTTGTCGGAGTCCTGGACCACCTGCGCGCCGTTGGCCGTCGAGCCGTTGCGGACGCCGAGCAGCTTGCCGCTGTGCGCGTTGCGGATCTTGACGGAACCGTCGCCCGCGTCGCCGACCGTCCAGCGGTGGTCGGCGGTGCCCGTGTCGCCCCACTGGAGCACCCGCGCGTCGTCGGCCGTCGACATGTTCTCGACGCCGAGCACCTTGCCGCTGTGCGCGTTGCGGAAGCGCACCGCGTTGCCGTCGGCGATCGGGACCCAGTCGTGGTCGGCGGTGCCGTTGTCCGTCCACTGGAGGGCCAGGCCGCCGTCGGCGGTGGACATGTTCTGGATGCCCAGGGCCAGCCCGCTGGCCGCGTTGATCAGCCGGAAGCTCGCCGCGCCGCTCCCGCCCGGGCCGCCGGTGTTCCAGTACACGACGTAGTTGTGGCCGTGCGCGTCGTGGAAGGGCCCCAGCCGCACCTGCGCCCCGTCGGCCGTGGCCGTGAAGGTCAGGGAGGAGGCGCTGGTCCGGGTGACCGACGACGGGGTGAGCGTGGGGGCCGACGACAGGGCGGTGTTGCCGTAGTCGCCCGACAGCACGACCGGGCCGTAGGTGACGGCCTGCACCCGGGGGTCGTCGGCGGCGGCCCTCATGATCACGCGCATCGGCAGCCGCACGGTCACGGTGTCGCCCGGGGCCCACGACCGGGTGAGGGCGGCGTAGCTGCCCGGCGTCGTGGCGATGTCCTGCCGGACCCCGTTGACGCTGACCGTCGCGCCCTGCGTCCAGCCCGGGATGCGCACGCGCATCGTCCACGAGCCGCTCACGTTGCCGGTGACCTGCAAGGACGTGGTGTCGCCGACCGGGTAGGAGGTCGTCTGGGTGACCGTGATGCCGCGCCGTGCCCAGTCGAGCGTGGAGGGCACGAACAGGTTCACGAACAGCGTGGTGCCGTCGTGGAAGTAGATCGAGTCCATCAGCTTGGTGTTGGTCTCGATCCCGGTGCCCTGGCAGCACCAGAACGAGTTGTAGTCCGTGCTCCAGGTGCCTCCGCCCCAGGCCGGGCCGACACCCCGCCGCCCGCCGGGGTTCAGCGGCGTGAAGTACGTGACGTGCCCGTGCGGGTTCGCCGGGTCCTGCTGCCCGATCAGATGGTTGAGCAGGGCGTTCTCGTAGTAGTCGAAGTAGTCGGCCCGCGTCGGCGACAGCAGCCACAGCTCCCGGGTCAGCTTGAGCATGTTGTACGTGTTGCACGCCTCCCCGGTGTCCCTGGTCAGGTGCGCGGCGATCGCGTCGGGGGCGCGGAAGTGCTCGGCCTGGCTGTTGGAGCCGTTCACGTACGTGTGCGCGCCGACGGTGATGGACCAGGCGTTGGCGGCGATGTCGCGGTAGCGGGTCGTGCCCGTCGCCTTGTACTCCCGGGCCGCGCCGATCCACTTGGGCACCTGCGTGTTGGCGTGCAGCCCGTTGAGCCGGTCCTGGCCCGAGGCCAGCGGGTCGAACACCGCCGCGTGGTCGAAGCGCCGGGCCGTGGTCAGCCAGCGGGCGTCGCCGGTCATCTGGTACAGGTCCGTGAGCACGGCGTTCATGCCGCCGAACTCGGTGCCGAGCATCGCCTGCATCTGGCTCTGGCTCAGCCGCGACGTGCGGGCGTCCACCCATCCGGCCAGCGCCAGCAGCACGGTCCTGGCCTGGGTGTTGCCGATCAGCCGCCAGGCGTCCAGCAGCCCGGCCAGCGTCTTGTGGATGCAGTAGTACGGCACGTTGCCGTTGTTCAGCGTGCGGTTCTCCACGGCGGTGATGTCCGACTCGGGGAAGCCGGACAGATAGCCGGCGGTGAACCCGGCGGCGGCGTTGTTCGCCTGGCATCGGGCCAGCTCGGCCACCATGTGGTCGGCCTTGTCCCGGCAGGTGGTGTCGCCGAGCACGGCGTAGGCCTGCGCCCAGGCCGTCAGGAAGTGGCCCTGCATGTGGGAGCGGAACGGGAAGCCGGGCGCGTCCCAGCCGCCGTTGGCCGCCGCGCCGCCGGTGGACAGCCGGTGGTTGGCCCGGAAGACGTACAGGAGCCGGTCGACGTCGACGAAGCGCAGGTAGGCCAGGGTGCGGTTCTGGTTGTCCAGCCAGCGGCCGGAGGTCAGCCGGACCTGGCCGAGGTCGAACTCGTAGGCCGAGACGCCGATGTCGGGCCTGGCCCAGGGGAGGGCGGCGGCGAGCGCGGGGGAGGCGCCGGCCGCCTGGCCGGCGACCGTGAACGCGGCGGTCGCGCCCGCGGCCTGGAGGAGCTGACGACGGCTCAAGGACATGCGGTGCTCCTTGGGGGGAGGGGGAGTGTTAGCGTTAACATTTCGCCGGCCGGATCTGCGTCGTTCTCTTCCTCGGGGTGTTGCCGGGGAGTACATACGACAGTCCGGCCCGCCGTCAACGGCGGGCCTCCCCCGGCGGCGCGGCCGATGCCGCCCGGACGGCTTCCCTGCTGCGCTTTCGCGCCGGGAGGAGATCGCGCGGCCCCGCCCGCCGCCGTGAAAGTTTCACGGCGGCGGCCTGGGGCCGGCCCGTCAACGTGCGGGAGATCGCGCGTCGACGTGCCGCCCCGGGTTCCCCTTCCCCTCCACCCCGAGGGAGGGGGAACCCGGAGGGGCGATCAGGGCGAGACGGAGCCCGCGTTGTACGTCCACTTCTGGTTGCTGCCGCCCCAGCAGGTGTAGAGCTGCAGCCCGGTCCCGTTCGCGGTGCCGTTGCCGACGGCGTCCAGGCACAGCCCGGACTGCACGCCCACGATCGAGCCGTCGGAGTTGACGCGCCACTTCTGGTTGTCGCCGCCCCAGCAGGAGTAGATCTGGATCCTGGCGCCGTTGCCCGAGCCCCCGGCGTCCAGGCACTTGTTGCCGTAGACCCGCAGCTCCCCGGCCGAGGTCCGCGTCCACTGCTGGTTGGTCTGCCCGTTGCAGTCCCACAGCTGCACCGCGGTGCCGTCGGCGCTCGAGGCGTTGGGCACGTCCACGCAGCGGCCGGAGGCGACACCCTTGAGCTGGCCCTCGTCACCGCCCGGTGGCGGCGTCGTCGTGCTGCCGCCGTTCAGCGCGTTGAGCACCGCGGTGTAGGCGGGCTTCTTGTTGCCGTTGCCGTCGAACAGCAGCGGGGTGTCGCCCGAGCGCCAGGAGTCGATGTCGCGCACGCCCCACACCGTGATGCCGACGCAGCGTGGCACGGCCAGGCAGTCCTGGGTCACGGCGGCGTACGTGGCGGCCGAGGCGCCCTGGATGTCCAGCTCGGTGATGGCCACGTCGACGCCGAGCGCCGCGAAGCTCTGCAGCGTGGTGCGGAAGTTGCTGTTGTACGGGCTGCCGCTGTTGAAGTGCGCCTGGAAGCCCACGCAGTCGATGGGCACGCCCCGCGCCTTGAAGTCCCTGACCATGTTGTAGACGCCCTGCGTCTTGGCCCAGGTCCAGTTCTCGATGTTGTAGTCGTTGTAGCAGAGCTTGGCCGCCGGGTCGGCGGTGCGCGCGGTGCGGAAGGCGACCTCGATCCAGTCGTTGCCGGTGCGCTGGAGGTTGGAGTCGCGCCGGCCGCCGGAGTTGCCGTCGGCGTAGGCCTCGTTGACCACGTCCCAGGAGTAGATCTTGCCCTTGTAGTGGGCCATGACGCCGTTGATGTGGTTGATCATCGCCTGGCGCAGCGTGCTGCCGGACAGGTTCTGCATCCACTGCGGCTGCTGCGAGTGCCAGGCCAGGGTGTGCCCGCGGACCCGCTTGCCGTTCTGGACGGCCCAGTTGTAGACGCGGTCGCCCTGGGTGAAGTTGAACTGACCCCGCTGCGGCTCGGTGGCGTCGATCTTCATCTCGTTCTCGGCCGTCACCATGTCGAACTCGCGCGCCGCGATCGAGGTGTAGGCGGCCTCGCCGAGCTTGCTCGAGGTGATGGCGGTGCCGAAATAGCGGCCGCTCTGGGCGGCGGCGGCGCCCAGCGTGCTCTCCGCGGCGCTCGCGGGCAGCGCCGACGTCAGCGCGGCGACCAGGCCGACGGCGCCGATCGCGCCGGTGATCAGCGCCCGGCGGCGCCCGCTTCGCGGTGGCCGGGCGGTGGGTGGGGAAACGGCGTTGACGCTCATTGCCTGAACCTCCATGAAGCGGATCACGAGCTGGAGATCGTCCTGGGGGCTCAGTGTGGGAAGCGTCCCGAAACTTGTCAAGATATGACTGAAAACTTTCGGCGGGGTGCTGCTGTGCCTGCCCAGGTGGTCCTGCGTTCGCGCGCCTAAAAGTTTCGCCCGGCGATGCGGCGGCGGGGCGCCGGCATGAAAGTTTCATCGTGCCGCGCGGCCCTATGGCCCGATATCGCGAGGTCGGCGCGGGGGAGGGGGTCCCGCGCCGATGCGGGCCCGCTTGACAGCGCCCGCGACTCCGTGTCTGTTAGCGCTAACACCCCCCTGAGAGAGGCGGAAGCATGGGACCAGCACCCCCCGCGAGAGCCCGTACCAGGAAGTACGCCGCTCTGGCGGCTCTGATCACCTTCCTGTCCGTGTTCCTCACGGCCCCGCCGCAGGCGGCGGCGGCCTCCCTGACCGAGGTGACCGGCTTCGGCCCCAACCCGGGCGGCCTGCGGATGTACGTCTACGTCCCCGACCGGCTGGCGCCCAGGCCGGGCGTCCTGGTGGCGATGCACGGCTGCAACGGCTGGGCCCCCGCCTTCCACCAGGGGACCGAGTTCGCCTCACTCGCGGACCGGCACGGCTTCGTCGTCATCTACCCGCAGGCCAACAAGAGCGCCAACGGCCTGTCGAACTGCTTCGACGTGTGGTCGGACGCCGCCCTGCGCCACGGCGGCGGCAGCGACCCGGTGTCGATCGTCTCCATGACGAACCACGTCCTGCAACGCTACGACGGCGACCCGCAGCGGGTGTTCGCCACCGGCTTCTCCTCCGGGGCGATGGAGACCGTCAACCTGCTCGCCACCTACCCGGACGTCTTCAAGGCGGGCGCGCCGTTCGCGGGCGTCCCGTACGGGTGCCTCGGCCCCGCCGGATGCGCCGACAGGACGCCGCAGCAGTGGAGCGACATGGTGAGGAACGCCTACCCCGGCTACACCGGGCCCCGGCCGCGCTTGATGACCTGGCACGGCACGCAGGACTCCGTCCTGCCCTACACGATGCTGCAGGAGCAGGTCGACCAGTGGACCGGAGTGCACGGGATCAGCACCACCCCCGTCACCACCGACAGCCCGCAGCCCGGCTGGACCCGGCGGGTCTTCGGCTCCGGGCAGGTCGAGGCGTACACCGTCACCGGCGCCGGCCACGACCTGCCGCACCCCGGGATGGCCGCGCACGCCGTCCGCTTCTTCGGCCTGGACGGCGGCACGCCCGGCGACGGCGCCGGGCAGATCAGGGGGACGGGCTCCGGACGCTGCCTGGACGTGCCCGGCGCCGCCACCGCCGACGGCACCGCCGTGCAGCTGTGGGACTGCAACGGCCGCGCCAACCAGCAGTGGGCCGCCACCGCCGCCGGCGAGATCAAGGTCTACGGCGCCAAGTGCCTCGACGCGGCAGGCACCGGCAACGGCGCCGCCATCCAGATCTACTCCTGCTGGGGCGGCGACAACCAGAAGTGGCGCGTCAACGCGGACGGCTCGATCGTGGGCGTGCAGTCCGGGCTGTGCCTGGACGCCGTCGGCCGGGGCACCGCCAACGGCACCCGCCTCCAGCTCTACGCCTGCCACGGCGGCGACAACCAGAAGTGGACCTGGACGAGGTGACCAGCTCAGGCGACCGGCTCAGGTGATGGTGAGCGTCGTCACCCCGTTCGCCCCGGTGAGCCCGGTGGTGAGGCACTTCAGCAGGTCCGGCTGGACGAGCGTGACGGTCTGCACGGCTGACCGGCCCTGGAACCGGCCCTGGACGACAGGGCCGGTGAACGTGGTGATCACCTGACCGGCCACGGCGGTGCTGCTCCCGGCGCCGTCGATGGCGCTGCTGTCGCCGGTGTTCCACTCGACGACCCGTACCGCCTCGAAGCCGTCGAGGAGGTCGTTGCACCCGGCGAAGATCGTGAACCGCTCCCCGTACGTCCCGCTCGTGACCTGGCCCGCGCCGTCGAGGCAGGAGCTGAAGTCGCCGCTCACCGTCACCTCGATGTCCCGCGGCGTGAAGGTCACCCCCGGGCTGTACGTGACGGTCTCGGTGCCCTGGCACTGCGCGGGCGCCGCAGCCTGGGCGGGACCGGCGGCCGGGACGGCCACGCTGAAGGCGGCGACGGCCGCGACGGCGATCAGGGCGCGCACGCCTCGGCGCGGCCGAGAGGAACGAGAGGTCACCGGGCACTCCCAAGGACGGAATCATCGGACGTACCAAGACATGACAGCTTCATCCTCGGTACGCCGCTATGCCCGCGATGGTGGCAGAATCGTACCTGGTCGACACGCTCCGTGACCTCTACTGTCCTGGGTGGGGGTCCGGGAGAACCGGCTCCCAGCGCCTGTTCCGCCTCGTCGCGAAAGGGACGCCCCATGCGCACCGGAGCCACCTCAGCCAGGACCGCGGTCTGCGGCGCCGTCCTCGCGCTGCTCTGCCCCCTGGGCATGGCGTACGCCGCACCGGCGCACGCCATCGGCCAGGACGTCCTCTGCTCGATCGACGGCACCAACACCCTGACCTTCTCGCCCAAGCTGCGCCTGACCGAGCAGAACGTGACCATGACCGGCACCGGCACCTACCCGACCTGCGTGTCCAGCGACCCGGACATCACCTCGGGCACGTCGACGATCTCCGGGCAGGGCAGCCTCGGCTGCCTGTCCGGCGCCATGCCCGCGACCGAGGTCGTGACCTGGAACACCGGCGAGACCTCGACCATCAGCTACACCGTCACGCTCAACGTGGTCGCGGGCCAGTCGGTCTTCGCCGTCGTCGGCGCCGTCACCGCGGGCAAGTTCGCCGGCGACACCGTGACCTCCGAGGGCGTCACCCTGGAGGACCCCATCACGCCGCTCCTCGACTGCCTGGCTCCCGGCTACGGCGGCAGCACCGGCGCGACCATCCTCACCCTCACCGACCTCCAGCCCTGAGCGCCGGTCCCGGCCTCACGTCCCGCCGTGGGACGCGGCCGAGAGCTCCTGCCACTCGTCCCAGGTCCTGAGCCGGTCGGCGCAGACCTGCTGGATCATCGGGTGGATGCCCACCCCGAAGATCACCCGCAGGGGCGGCCCTGGTCCACGAGCCCGACCTCACCTACCTGGCCGTACGCGACATGGGCGCCCTGCCGTACGCCCTGGTGTGGCGCACCAAGGCGGAGAGCGGCCCCATCCGCGCCCTCGCCAGGACCGTCCGCGACCTCGGCCCGCTCAGGACGGGTGACCTATGACCGCCCGTCCTGGGGAAGGGCGGGCAGGGGGAGGGTCAGGCCGGTCTTGACGGTGTCGAAGACGACCAGCGTCTCGTAGCGCTGGACGTTGTCGTCCGCCTTGAACAGGCGGTCGCCGAGCCGGCCGCAGTCGCGGGTGCTCCGCGCGGCCAGGACGACCACGTAGTCCCACGGTCCGGCGACCCGGTAGCACTGCTGGACCTGCGGGTCGGCGCGCATCCGGCCCGCGAAGGCGCGGTGGTGCTCGAACGACTCCCTGGCCAGGGTCACCAGGACCGTGGCCAGGACGGTGGGGCCGAAGAGGTGCGGGTCGAGGACGGCGACCTGCCGGGTGATGAGGCCGTCCCTGCGGTAGCGGGCGATCCGCCGCTGGACGGCGCTGGGCGAGAGCCCGACCTGTTCGCCGAGCTCGTGCAGGGTGCGCCCGGAGTCGTGCTGGAGCAGGTCCAGCAGGTGGGCGTCGATCTCGTCCAGGCGGGGCGGCGGCGGTTCGGGCATGCAAGATTATTGCGTCGCGGGGCGAGAATCCTCAATCGGTTCGATCGGGAGTTCGGCTAACGTCGGCCGGGTTCCCGAAACTACCGAGGAAGGGCGGCGCGCGTGGATCTGGACGTGGCGCGGATCGAGAAGGCCGTGCGGGTGATCGATCCGGTGTTCCTGGACACGCCGCAGTATCTCGACGAGCAGCTGTGCCGGGCGCTGGGCGGCCGGGCGGTGACCGTCAAGGTGGAGACGGCCAACCCGGTGCGCAGCTTCAAGGGCCGGGGCGCCGATCTGATGCTGAGCACCCTCGCCCCCGGCACACCGGTGGTGTGCGCCAGCTCGGGCAACTTCGGGCAGGCCGTCGCCTACGCCGGGCGGGCCCGGGGGATGCCGGTCGAGGTGTTCGTGCCCGAGACGGTCAACCCCGGCAAGCGTGAACGGATGGAAGCGTTCGGCGCCCGCGTCATCGCGGCCGGGCCCGACGGATCGTCCGCGCGGGAGGCCGCGGCCGCCTACGCCGCGGACCACCCTGACCGCTTCTACGCGCAGGACGGCTCGCAGGCGGCGATCGCCGAGGGAGCCGGGACGATCGGGGTCGAGCTGACCCGGCCCCGGCCGGGTGGCGCGGGGCGCCCGGTGTACGACGCCGTCGTGCTCCCGGTCGGCGACGGCGCGCTGATCAACGGCGTGGGACGGTGGATGAAGGAGCACGCTCCCGGCACCCGGATCGTCGGCGTCAACGCCGAGGGCGCGCCCTCGATGCTGGAGAGCCTGCGCGCCGGCCGCCCGGTCCGCGTCGAACACGCCCGCACCTTCGCCGACGGGATCGCGGTGAGCCTCCCGCTGGAAGCCTCGGTGCGGCGGGCCCGCGCCCTGGTGGACGAGATCGTCCTGGTGAGCGACGAGGCCATCGCCGCGGCCGTGGAGCTGGCGGCGCGCACGCTGGGCATCCTCCTGGAACCGGCGGGCGCGGCCGGCCTGGCCGCGATCGCCCAGGGCCTGGTCGCCGGCGACCGGCCGGCGACCGTGCTGACCGGCGCCAACCCCCGCCCCGAGCAGGTCCGGGAGCTCGCGGCCCGGCTGGCGCGCTCCTCCTGCTGAAGGGGGCCGGTCAGCGGCTGATGCCGTCCAGCTCGGCCAGGTCCTCCTCCGAGAGGGACAGGCCCGCGCCGGCGACGTTCTCGCGCAGGTGGGCCGTCGACGAGGTGCCGGGGATGAGCAGGATGTTCGGTGACCGCCGCAGCAGCCAGGCCAGCGCGACGGACACCGGCGCCGCCCCCGCGCGGGCGGCGACCGCCGAGAGCGCCGACGACTGGAGCGGGGTGAAGCCCCCGAGCGGGAAGAAGGGCACGTACGCGACGCCGTCGGCGGCGAGCCGGTCGATGAGCGCGTCGTCGCCGCGGTGGGCGAGGTTGTACATGTTCTGCACGCACACGATCGGCGCGATGCTCCGCGCCTCCGCGACCTGCTCCGCCGTGGCGTTGCTGACGCCGAGATGACGGATCAGGCCCTGCCGCTGAAGGTCGGCCAGCGTCCCGAACGCCTCGGCGAGCGAGCCGGGCCGCGGACCCTCGGCGTCGCCGAGCCGGAGGTTGACCAGGTCGAGCACGTCGAGCCCCAGGGACTCCAGGTTCTCGTGGACCTGGCGGCGCAGGTCCTCCGGCCGCCGGGCCGGAGGCCAGCCGCCCTGCTCGTCGCGGGTCGCGCCCACCTTGGTGGCGATGCGCAGCGACTCGGGATACGGGTGCAGCGCCTCGCGGATCAGCTCGTTGGTGACGCGCGGCCCGTACGCGTCGCTGGTGTCGATGTGGGTGATGCCGAGGTCGACCGCCTCGCGCAGCACGGCCAGGGCGCCGTCGCGGTCGGCGGGCGGCCCCATGACCCACGGGCCGGCCAGTTGCATGGCGCCGTACCCGAACCGGGTGACGGTCAGGTCGCCCAGGGTCCAGGTGCCGCCGGGAAGAGTGCGAGCCGGGGTGCTCATGTCATCGCCTTTCGTCATGCCATCAGGAGGTGGCGTCCGCCGCCTCCTTGCATCAGCATTGGAGAGAAGCTTCCTTTCCGGAAGTAGGCACTCTGAAGTGCGTAACTCGCCCAGCGGTGAGAGGTGCGAAGCGGTGACGACGATGAAGGCGGCCCAGAAGAGGGCCCAGGCCAAGGTGGAGTACAACGCGTTCCTGGCGGAGTGCCCCAGCCGGCGGCTGCTCGACCGGATCTCGGACAAGTGGGTCGTCCTGATCCTGTGCGCGCTGGGCGGCGACAGCGGCGCTGACGAGGGTGGTGCGGCTCCGCAGGCGATGCGTTACTCCGAGATCTCCCGTCTGCTGGCCGGGGTCAGCCAGAAGATGCTGACCCAGACGCTGCGGGCGCTGGAGCGCGACGGGCTGCTCGTCCGCACCGTGACGCCGACCGTCCCCGTCACCGTCACCTACGAGCTGACCGACCTCGGCCTCTCGCTCCACCGCATGGCGCGCGGGCTCAGGGGCTGGGCGCAGTCGCACATGGGGGAGGTCCTCGCCAACCGCGAGACCTACGACGCCCGCGCCTCTGGCTGAGCACGGCCGGGCGGCGAGCCTCCGTGGCCCGCGCCGCCCTGCCGCAGGAGTGCGCGGATGCGGGCGGCCAGGACCAGGAGCCCGGTCGCGGCGGTCAGGCCGGCCGTGGCGAGAAGGGTCGGCCAGATGTGCGACAGCAGGACGAAGGTGACGTCACGGCCGCCGGTGACCAGCTCCAGGAGGCGCGGCAGGAAGACGAACCCCGGCAACGGCAGCAGATAGGGCACCAGCCGGAGCGCCGTCCGCCACCGCGCGGCGCCGGCGCGGCGCCGCGCCCAGAGCCGCGCCCGGCGGGCCTTGACCGCCCCGGCCGCCGCGACCGACAGCGCCGCGGCGAGGGCGGTCAGGTCGGCGACGAAGGCCAGCGGCAGCGGGGCGCCCGCGCCGGACGAGCCCCGGGTCAGGGCGATCAGGTCCTCCATGACGGCCTCGACGTCGGCCTCCAGCGGCATCCGGCTGTTGGACATCAGCGCGATGCCGTACCCGGTGTCGGGCAGCAGCACCATGGTCGCCGTCGAGGTGAACGACGATCCGGGGTGCGTGATCTGCCGGGGGCCGCCGTAGGTGTCGGGATTGTCCCAGCCGAGGGCGTAGCGCCCGTCGGGCGCGCTGGGCCGGCGCAGCTCCCGCAGCCCGCGCCGGGACAGGACCGCGCTCGTCGCGTCCCGGGTGTGCAGGGCCAGCCACCGGGCGAGGTCGTCGGCCGTGGTGACGACGCCGGCCGAGCCGGCCACGAACCGGTCGGGCTCGGTGCGCGGCCACGTGAGGCCGAGGAAGCGGTTGTGCCCGTCCATGAGCCTCGGCACCGGGTCCCGCCAGTTGCCGACGGTCACGGTCGAGGTCATCCGCAACGGGGTGAACACCCGCCGGTCGAGCTGGTCGGCGAAGGGCACCCCGCTCACCACCTCCACCAGCCGCGCGGCCACCCAGTAGTTGGGGTTGTGGTAGTCGTGCCGCACGCCCGGCGCGGCGGCCAGCCGGGCGTGGCGCAGGTCCGCCACCGCCTGACGGAGTGAGTCCGGCTGAGGGAGCGTGGCCTCCGGGTACGTGGTGTCCGACATGCCGGAGCTGTGGTCGAGCAGGTGACGGACGGTGATCCGCCCGGCTCTCAGGTCGGCCAGGGCGAACTCCGGCAGATGGCGCATCACGGGATCGTCGAGGCCGAGGCGACCGGCCTCGACCAGCTGCATCACCGCCAGGGCGGTGAACGACTTCGACAGCGACGCGATCCGCATCGGCGTACGGCTCGTGACCGGCTCGCCTCGCGCGTCGTGCCCGTACCCGCCGGTGTGCAGGACGCGGCCGTCCTTGACGAGCGCCACCGCGACGCCGGGCAGGCGGGCCGGGCCGAGGTTGGCCCGCACCACGCCGGCGATCGCGGCCGGGTCCGGTCGCGGCGGCGCCGCCGAAGCGGGGGAGGCCGCCGGGCCGAGGCAGACCACGGCCGCGGCCGCACCGCTCACGAGCCGCCTGGTCAACACGTTCATACGCACTCCATAGGAAAAGGGCAGGCTTCATCGGAAAAGGGGGAGGCTCCGTCGGAAAGGGGCAGGCTCCGTCGGAAAGGGCAGGACGAGGGGACCGGCCGCGGCTCGCAGGGCCGCCCGGTCGTCGGGTCAGGAGGGGTTACTCGTTCAGGAAGCGCACGATGGCCAGGACCCGCCGGTTGTAGCCGTCGGCGTGCGCGAGGCCGAGCTTGTCGAAGATGGCGTTGGCGTGCTTCTCCACCGCGCTGCGCGAGACGTGCAGGCGGGCGGCGATCGACTCGTTGGTGTGCCCCTGCGCCATCCCGGCCAGCACCTCGTGCTCGCGCGGGGTGAGCCGGGCCAGGGCCACGGTGTCGCGGGCGCGGTTGAGCAGCCGCCGGACGACCTCCGGGTCGAACGCCGTGCCGCCGTCCGCCACCCGCCGCAGCGCCTCCAGGAAGTCGCCGACCTCGGCCACCCGGTCCTTCAGCAGGTAGCCGGCCCCGCGCGCGTCGCCGTCGAGGAGCTGGGCGGCGTAGCGGGTGTCGACGTACTGCGACAGCACCAGCACGCCGATCCCCGGATGCCGCCGCCGGACGGCGAGCGCGGCCCGCAGACCCTCGCTGGTGTACGTGGGCGGCATGCGGACGTCGGCGATGACCACCTCCGGCCGATGCTCGTCACACGCGGCGACCAGCGCCTCGCCGTCGCCGACGGCCGCCACGACCTCGTGGCCGTCCTCGCCCAGCAGCCGGGTCAGCCCCTCACGCAGCAGCGTGTTGTCCTCGGCCAGCACTACGCGCACGGCAGCTCCGCCCGCAGCGTCGTCGGCCCGCCCACGGGGCTGTCGAGCTCGAACCGGCCGTCGTGGGCCGCCACCCGCCGGGCCAGGCCCGACAGGCCGCGCCCGTCGGCCCGCGCGCCGCCGACGCCGTCGTCGGCGACCCGGACCAGCAGGACGCCGCCGGACCGGCTGATCCCGACCTCGACGCGCCCGGCCCGGCTGTGCTTGAGCGCGTTCGTCACCGCCTCGCACACCACGAAGTAGGCGGCCGTCTCCACGGCAGGCCCGGGCCGTACCGGCAGGTCGAGGTCGAGGACGATCGGCACGCTCGACCCTTCGGCCAGCGACTCCAGCGCCGCCGGCAGGCCGCCGTCGTCCAGAGCCACCGGGTAGATCCGCCAGGCCACCTCCCGCAGCTCCTCCAGCGCGCGGCGGGACTCCTCCCGCGCCTGGCGGAACAGCGGGGCCGCGGCGCCCGGGTCCCCGAGGCGCTCGGCGCGGCCGAGCAGCATGCCCAGCGCCACCAGCCGCTGCTGCACGCCGTCGTGCAGGTCCCGTTCGATCCTCCGCCGCTCGTCGTCGACGGCCTCCAGGACCTCCGTCCGCGTCCGCGACAACTGCTGGACGCGGCTGCGCAGCATCTCCCTGTCGCTGGGCGCCAGGCCCCACTCCGCCAGCCGCCGCTCCAGCGCCGCCAGGCCGACCAGCGCCTGCGCCGCCAGGAACAGGACGAGGAGCCCGAACGCCGTCCAGGTGATCGGGTCGTACCAGCTCATCGCGGCCCGCGTGCCCGAGCCTCCGGACAGCGCCCGCCGGCTCACCACCACCCAGACCCCGACCAGCACCAGCACCGCGCCGCCGAGCCCGCCCACCACGGCGTGCGCCGCCACGTACGCGAGCGAGCGTCCCCCGGCCGGCCCCGGCGGTATCGCGCCGCCCAGGCAGCGGTTGACCCGGACCCGATCGGTCTCGGCCAGCCACCGGGTGCCGCGGACCGACCACGACCGGGTCGCCGGCAGGGCCAGCATCGGCACCGCGACGACGACCCACGCCAGCTCGACCACGGCCGTCACCGCCCCGAGCACCAGCCCGGCCATGCCGCGCGCCGCCCCCCGTACCACGTCCATGCTCATGACTCTAGGGAGCCGGCCGGCGATGCCGCATTGAAGGTTTCCGCACAGCCGGCCTTCCGCCACCCGCCGTCAGTCCGTGGCCGTGGCCGCGGCCTCGCCGAGGCGGGGCAGCAGGTGCGCCCAGCCGCCGCCGGTCTCCTCCTCCAGCGGGGCGGGCAGGCCGCTGTGGCGCAGGGTGAGCGTGGTGCCGTCACCGTCGGGGGTCAGGGTGACCTCGACCCGGGAGGCGCCGGGGCCGAGGCCGGGCGCTCCCGGCGTGGGCTCCCAGCCGAAGGTGAAGACCAGCCGTTCGTACGGGACGAGCTCCACGAACTGGCCGCGCATCACCGGGCGCGGGCCCTCGTGCATCGCCACCCGCAGCGTGCCGCCGGGGCGGGCGTCCAGCTCGGCCGTCCCCCACCAGCGCGCCAGGCGGGCCGGGTCCGTGAAGAACCGCCACACCGATCGCGCAGCCGGGGGAGCGCAGGAGCCGTGGCTCCTCTCCCTGACCGCGGCCGGAAGGCGCGATCAGGGAGAGTCACAAGATCTTGGCCAAGTGCATCTAGCGCAGGACCCTGTACAAGGCGGAGGTGAGGGAGGCCTTGGCGTCGTCGCCGTCGATGGACCACATCATGTAGCCGCCCAGCTTCTTGTGCCGGATGTAGGCGGCCTTCTGCAGCATCACCGTCGGGTCGTCGTACGTCCAGAACTCGTTGCCGTCGTACAGCCACACGGCGCCGGTCCTGAGGTCGCGGTAGCGCTTGCCGGGCTTGGTGAGGATGTCCTTGTAGTCCTCGGAGCCGGCTTCCCACTTGCCGGGGGCCGCGCCGGTGGCGGGCTGGTACACGCCGTCCCGGGCGGGTCCGGCGGGGACTCCGGTCCAGCCCTTGCCGTAGGCGGGGACGCCGGCGACGAGCTTGCGGGCGGGGGCGCCGCGCTCGCGGTAGTAGGTGATGGTCTGGTCGAGGCTCTCGCGGATCTCGTTGGGGTCGCGGCGGTCGTTGAAGAGGTTGGAGTGGTGGCCGGTGATCTTGTCCCACGGGCCGTGCAGGTCGTAGCCCTGGATGGTGGCGTAGTCGAGGTTGCGGAAGATCTTTGGCACCTCGAGGCCGGCGTCGATGACGCGGGTGGCGGCGGGCAGGAACGCCGTCAGCAGGGCGGAGCGCCGGTACTCGTTGAGCTGGGACCTGAGCTCGGCGACGAAGGCGGTGAAGTTCTGCTTGTCCTCGGGGCGGACGACGTTACCGGGGGCGCCGGGGAAGCCGGGCCACTCCCAGTCGAGGTCGATGCCGTCGAAGATGCCGGCGCCCGCGCCCTCGGGCAGGCCGGGCAGGTTGCCGCGCAGCCACAGGTCGATGCAGGACTTGGCGAGCTTGCTGCGCGACTCGGGGGTGAGGACGGCGTCGGAGAAGTGCGCGGAGCCGGTCCAGCCGCCCAGTGAGATCAGGATCTTGAGCTTGGGGTACTTGGCCTTGAGCTTCTTGAACTGGTTGAGGTTGCCGTTCAGCGCCTGGCCCTCCGTGTCGGCGACGCCGTCGACGCTCTGCTCGGCGGGCACGGGCCGCTGCCAGTCGGCCCAGGGGTCGGAGGAGTAGCACTCGGCCTGCTGGTTCACGAGCCCGAAGGCGTAGTTGATGTGCGTGAGCTTGCGGGCCGCTCCGCTGGCTTCCATGTCCTTGACGTGGTAGTTGCGGCCGTAGACGCCCCACTGGATGAAGTAGGCGACTCTCTTGAAGCCGTCGCGGTGGGCTTCGGCGGGGGCTGACACCACCGTCATGCCGAGTAAGAGGGTGAGGGCGAGCAGGACCTTCTTCACGTGACGTCTCCCGAATTTATAGGAAACTTTCCTTTAAGTGGCACTGACGGTAGGACGTCGCGATCGGCCAGTCAACGGGCGGACGGCAGGCTGCTGCATGCCGGTACCGGCGGGCGCGTAAGAGGCGCCCCGGCCGCTGGAGCCGGCGTCCTCCGGTGGCGGGTCCGGGCGGGCCGGCAGCGCGGGCCCGGATGAATACCGTGCCACCCGTCTTGGGCGGAAGTTGGGCGGGATTTGAGCGCCCTCACTGTCATCCTGCGAATGCCGGTCAGGCAATAAAAGGGCGGGCCGTCACCGACGGGAACGCGGTCTTCACGCCTGCGAAAGGAAATGCCCACATGTCCAAGCTGATCACAGTCGACGAGTGTGAGCGTCTTACCGCAAAACAGGTTCACGACCTTTACCGCAAATATGTCAGCCGCAGCCAGGTGTCCCTGATGACCTCGTTCGGATTCGGCCGCGAACTGGTCGACCGGGCGGAAGGCGCGTGGATCTGGACGCGTGACGGCCGCCGCGTCCTCGACGTCACGGGCGGGGTCGGAGTTCTCAACCACGGACACAATCATCCGCGCATCCTGGCCGCTCGCCGCCGCTTCGCCGACCGGCGGCGCATGGAGGTGCACAAGACCTATTTCTCGCCCTACGTCGCCGCGCTCAGCCACAACCTCGCCCAGTTGCTGCCCGGCGACCTGAACATGTCGTTCTTCCCGAATTCCGGCGCCGAGGCCGTCGAAGGCGCGGTCAAGATGGCGTACAAATACCATGAGGGCAGAAGAGGGCAGATCCTCCACGCCGACATCAGCTTTCACGGCAAGCTGCTCGGATCCGCCGGCCTCACCGGCGGGGCGCAGAAGAATTTCGCCTTTCCCACGATCCCCGGCATCGGCAGCTTTCGCTACGACGACCTCGATTCCGTACGGGACGCGGTCCGCCGGGCCCGCCGGCCGGACGGCGGCTGCGATGTGTACGCGATTCTCATCGAGCCGTTCAGCGCGTCGACCATGCGGTTGTGCTCGGAGGAGTTCCTGCGCGGGCTGCGGGATCTCTGCACCGAAGAAGGCATCATCCTGATTTTCGACGAGATCTACACCGGATGGGGGAAGTCCGGGAGCCTGTTCTATTTCATGCGTTACCCCGATCTCGTCCCGGACATCCTCACGACGTCGAAATCGTTCGGCGGCGGGAAATCCTCGGTTTCTGCATACATCGCGAGGGAGCCGGTGTTCCGCAAGGCGTACGACAACCTCACCGACTCCCTCCTGCTCAGCACGAGCACGACGTATTACGGGTTCGGCGAGGAGAGCGTCACCGCCATCGAGGCCGTCAACATCGCCGTCGAGGACGACTATCCGAAACGGGCGAGGGACATCGAGCAGGTATTGGCGCCAGGTCTGGACCGGATCCGCAAGGAGCATGGTCATGCGGTGGCCGACGTGCGCGGCGCCGGTGCGCTGTACGGCGTCTTCCTGGACGGCGGGCCGCGCATCCTCGATCTCGTCGCCAAATTGGCGCCCAGCGGCCTGGCTCGCGACCCGAATTTCCGCGTCAAACTGATCACCTGCTCGGTCATCGACGCCTTATATCATGATCACGACGTCTACGCGTATTACACCTTGAACGGCCGGAATCCGCTCGTCGTGGCACCCCCCTTGGTGGCGGAGCCCGCGGATGTCGAATACTTCCTGGACGCCCTGGACCAGACCTTGGCCAAGGGCCTGTCGCGGCTCCTCGTCCGATTCGTACGGGAGAAGGTGGCGCCGCGATGGCCGAGCGGATCGTAGTCACCGGAAGCGCGGGAATGCTCGGCGGCGTACTGGCCCGGCATCTCGTCGGGCAGGGCCGTGACGTCGTCGGCGTGGACCTGCGCCTGTCGCCCGACCCCGGCTACGGCTGGCGGCAGCGGATCGGTGACATCCGCGACACCGCGCTGCTGACCGACGCGATGGCGGGGGCCGACGCCGTCGTGCACTGCGCCGGTGCGCTGCCGAGCTACCCGGCTGCCCAGATCCACGACGTGATCGTCCACGGCACCCGCAGTGTGCTCGAGGCCGGACGCCGCGCCGGCGTCGAGCGGGTCGTCCACATCTCGTCCACCGCCGTCTACGGGCTGCCCAAGCTGGTGCCGACCCCGGAGGATCATCCGCGCGAGCCGGTCGACCCGTACACGCGGGCCAAGAGCGCGGCGGAGGAAGTGGCCGAAGAGTACCGGGCGGACGGCATGTGCGTTCCGATCCTGCGTCCCAAGACCTTCGTCGGCCCCGGCCGGATGGGCCTGTTCGCGATGCTCTTCGAGTGGGCCGAGGAGGGGCGCAACTTCCCCGTCCTGGGCGACGGCAATACCCGCAACCAGATGCTGGCCATCGAGGATCTGGTGGAGGCCGTCGTCGGCGTGCTTTCCGCTCCGGCGGACGTGGCGGGCGACACGTACAACATCGCGGCCGCGGAGTTCGGCACGGTCCGGGAGAACTTCCAGGCGGTGCTCGACGCCGCGGGCCACGGCAAGCGGGTGGTCTCGCTCCCGGCTCGGCCGGCTCTGGCCGGACTCCGGATCCTGGAGCGGATGCGGCTCTCCCCGGTGTACGGGCGGCTGGCCCACAAACTGCTCGACGACTCCTACGTCAGCATCGACAAGGCCCGTGACCGGCTCGGCTTCCGGCCCCGGCTGTCCAACCGGGAAGCGATCCTCCGCACGTACGAGTGGTGGCAGGAGCAACGTCAGGCCAGGTCGTCCGGGAGGGCGGGCCGGACCAGCCGCGATGCCTGGCGGCAGGGCGCACTGTCACTCGCGAAGGTCTTCTTCTGAGCCTGGCCGGAGGTTGCGACATGCATGTCCTGGGATCCACCGGGGTGCCGAGGAACTCCGAGCGCCCGGACTCACCGGCAGAGCAGGCCGAGGGCGGCCGGCTGCGGTGGGTCCTGGACCTCGTCCGGCTGGCGCGGCCGCTGCACTCCGTCAAGGCGGTCTTCTTCGTCCCGCTCGCGCTCATCGACGCCTGGCCCTGGAACGTCGCGATGGCCGGCAGGATCGCGTGGGCTGTGGGCGCGTTCATGCTGGCCTCCGCCGCGGTCTACGTCGGCAACGACATCGCCGACCGGCACCGGGACGGCCGCCATGAGGTCAAATGCCACCGCCCCATCGCCTCCGGCCGGATTCCGGTGCCGGTGGGATACCTCTACTGCGCCGGACTGCTCGCCTCGCTCGGCGCGGTGCTGGCCTTCGCCCCCGTCCCGAGCTGGCCGGTGCTGGTGTACCTGGGGCTCAACGTGGCCTACAGCCTGGTTCTCAAGCACGTCCCGCTCGTGGACCTGAGCGCGGTGGGGCTGGGCTTCGTCCTCCGGGTCGTCCAGGGTTATCTGGCGGTGGGCGAACCCGTCGCGCACTGGCTCCTGGTCACGGTGCTGGCCGTGTCCGTGCTGTTCCTCCTCGGCAAGCGACGCCAGGAACTCCTGGGCGCGGGAGCCGTGCACCGGCCGGCGCTCCGCGGCTACACGGTGGAGCTGACCGGCTGGCTCATGCAGGTCACGTCGGTGTTCGCCCTCATCTCCGGCCTCATGTACCTGGGAACCGGGGCTTCGCTGAGCCGCGACCACGGCCAGACGGCGATGGCGCTGTCCGCCCCGTTCGCGCTCTTCATCGTCTTCCGCTACCTGCAGATCCAGCTGACGAGCCGGAACGACGGCGATCCGGTGCGGCACCTGCTGCGCGACCGCACCCTGCAGTGCGCCTGTGCTCTGTGGGCGGTCGCGTTCAGCGTCCTGTTCGTGCTCGGCCACCATCCCGCCGCGCCATGAACGCGCGCCACGAACTCACGCCCTGGTCGCGTCCGGGTGAGGAACCGATGCCTGCCATGAGTGCTCACGAATTCGACGTTGCGATCATCATCAACTATTACGCTCCGTACGTCAGCGGGCTGACGATCTATGCCCAGACGCTGGCGGAGGGGCTGGCCAAGCGGGGGAGCCGGGTGGCGGTCGTGGCCGTCCAGCACGACGAGTCGCTGCCGCTCCGGGAGCTCCGCGCCGGCGTCTCGATCTTCCGCAGCCCTGTCCGCACCAGAATCGGGCGGGGGCCGGTGAGCCCGCAGTTCGTGCCCCTTGTCCGGCGTGTCGCTCGCCGGTCGGCGATCGTCAACCTGCATGTGCCGATGCTCGAAGTGGCGCCGATCGCGCTGAGCGTGCGGGACCGGCCGTTGGTGATCACGCACCACACCGACCTGTGGCTGCCACCGGGAGTGGTCAACTCGGTCGCGACGAACGCGGTCAGCCGTTCCACGTGGATGGCGATGCGGTTCGCCGACGCCGTCGTACTGAACAGCTCCGATCAGGCGCGTGGCTCCAAGCTGTGGCCCATGATCAGGCGCAGGCACTGGCGCGGGATCGCGCCGCCGTGCCTGGATCGCCGGGGCGCCGAGCCGAACCATCGTGACGGGCCCGGGCTGCACATCGGATTCCTCGGCCGGATCGTGGAAGAGAAGGGGATCGAATACCTGATCCGGGCATTCCAGCTGCTCGACGACCCGGACGCCCGGCTGCTGATCGGCGGCGACTGGATCGAGGTGGCCGGCGGCGGAATCGAAGATCGGCTTCGCCCGCTCATCGGCGACGACAGCCGGGTGCGGATGCTCGGCATGCTGAGAGGAGGCCAGATCGACGACTTCTACGCGTCGATCGACGTCTTCGCCCTGCCGTCCATCTGGGAATCCTTCGGCATCGTGCAGGCCGAGGCGATGATGGCCGGCGTCCCTTCGGTCACCACGGACTTTCCTGGAGGGCGCTCGCCCGTCATGGAAACGGGGTTCGGCCGCCGGGTCCCGATGCGTGATCCGGCCGCGCTGGCCCGCGCGATCACCGAGCTCGCGGCGCTGACCCCGGCAGAGCGCGCGGAGGGCGGGCGCAGGGCCCGGGAGCTCTACGACAAGGAGAACTGCTTCAAGGCGTACGAGGAGCTGTTCGATCAGCTCGTTCCGCTCCGGGACTGCCCTTCCGTCATCGGCTCGCATCGCCGAACCACGATGGTGCGATAGCGGTGCGTTCGTCGAAGAGCGTTCTCAAGGTTCTGAGAGTGGCCGTCTACGCGGCCGTCGCCGTCTTCCTCGGCTGGCAGGTCTGGCGTGTACGACATGGCCTCGCGGACAGCCTGAGCTCCGTGGGCTGGGGCGCCGCCGCTGCCGCGGTGGGGGTCACCGTGATGGCGAATTTCCCCGGATTCTTCGGGTGGCGGCTCCTGGTGACGCGCACCTGCGGACGCCTCGCCGTTACCGACGCGGCCTGGCTGTATTTCCTCTCCGGGGTGACGATCTACCTGCCCGGGGCGATGTGGCCCACCGTCACCCAGGCCACGCTCGCCCGGCGGGTCGGAGTGCCGGCGACCAGGCTCCTCGGGGCGGGCCTGGTGATGATGATCATGACGGCGATCGGCGGGACCCTGGTCGGGCTGCTCGCCCTCCCGCAACTGGTGGCGGACAGTCCCCGATGGTGGCTGATGGTGCCGCTCGTGCTCTGCGCCTGTGTGGTCATGCTGGCGCCGCCCCTGCTGAGGCGACTGATCCGCCTGGGCCAGCGGCTACTGCGACGGGGCGAGCGTGAGATCACGCTTCCCACCGGCAGGGTCTCCCTGGCGGTGATCGCCCTGGGCGTCCTCGGATGGTGGTGCACGGGCCTGCACGCGGCGATCATCGGCATCGCCCTCGGGGTGCCCGCGGCGTCCGCCATGACGCTGGGCATCGGGGGGTTCGCGCTGAGCGCCGTCGCCGGAGGGCTGTCGTTCGCGCCCGCCGGCCTGGGAGTGCGCGAGGCCGTGCTCAGCCTCACCTTCGGCGTTCTGCTCGGCGGGCCGGACCTGGTCACCCTGCTGTTGCTGAGCCGGGCCATCACGACCCTGGGCCACGTGGTCGCGACCCTCGGCGTGCTGGGGCTGCTGGCCGGAATCCGCCGGGTGAAACCGTCAGACACCTATCGACAGGTCAGTTAGGACGCACGCTCCGATGGAACACGCACAGGCGCAAGAAGGCAATCCGTCCCTGTCCCCGCCCGAAGGAGACGACACCGGGGAGCCGCGGGACACCCAGGGCGCGCGACGCCGCTGGTGCAAGGGGACACGGCTCCTCGTGGCCGCCACGGCGGCGTGGATCACGTACCTCGTCCTGCTCATCCTGTTCGCCGGGCGGTGGTGGGTGTGGTCCGTCTTCGAGGCCACTCCTCCGGTGACGGCGGTGGTGGTGCCGCTGCTGCTGCTCGCGTTCGTGTGGTTCGCGCGCCCGGTCCGCCGTTGGCTCTCGGTCGTCCTGGTTCTCCTGCTGCTGGCCGGGGCCTATCTGGCCGGTTACGGCCGTGGATGGTCAGGCGCCACCAGTGCCTCCGGCGGGATCAAGGTGTTCGCCTGGAACACCGGATACTGGGAGATGTGGGACGACAGGGATGACTTCTACGCCTTCCTGCGCCGCCAGGATGCCGATGTCTATCTCTTGCAGGAATATCTCCACGCGAAAGAGGCCGCGCCGTACAACCACGTATTCCGCATCGACGAGTCGGCCCGGCTGCGGACGGAATTCCCCGGCTACCACCTGTCCGTCGACAGCACGTTCGTCACTCTTTCCCGGCTGCCCATCGTCGCGACGCACCATGAGCACGTGCCCGGCACCGGCTCCCAGTGGTTCTGGAAGGCGGCGAAGAACCAGCGCACCGACATCCGGATCGACGGGCGCACGGTCTCCTTCTACAACGTCCATCTGCCGACGCCCTTCCGGCTGGGGGACAACCCCTTCCGCGGCAGCCTCTCCGGCGTCTTCACCTCGCAGACCGCCCGGCTGATCGAGGAACAGGCCACCTGGCGGCTCAAGGAACTGGACAGGCTGCGCGCGGACCTCGCCGGCAACCCCAACCCGGCGGTGGTGGCGGGTGACTTCAACACGCCCTGGATGGAGCTCTACCCCCTCGGAGCCGGTACGGAGGCGCACTGGCCCCGGAGCTCCCTGGGGGCGCCTCACACGTGGCCCGTCCGCGACTACTCGCTGCCCGCGCTGTGGCGTCTCGACTGGCTGTACACCAAGGGCGACGTGGCCGTCTCCAACCACCGGCTGGCCGGCGGAGGGGCCTTCTCGGACCACCTGGCCCAGCAGTTCCACGTAGGCGTCCCCCGTCCCTCGTGACGAGACAGGAGCAGACATCGATGCAGGTCATAGCCACCGGGTTGGGCCGTACGGGAACGACGTCCCTCGAGGTCGCGCTGGTACGGCTCGGATTCGGCCCGTGTTTCAGCGCGGGAGCGATCTTCGACAGGACGGAGCTGATCCGGCCGCTGCTCCGGATCATCGAGGACGACTCGGCGCCCTGGGAAGGCATCCTCACCGGGTATGCATCACTGCTGGGCGAGCCGGCCTCCGTCTGCTGGCGCAGGCTGGTCCGCTGCTATCCGGAGGCGAAGGTCGTCCACACGGTGCGCGACCCCGAACGCTGGCTGGACAGCATACGGAAGACGCTGTACGAGCGACGCCGGCGCGTCGATTCGCTGCCCGGAAAGGCCGCGGTCCTCCTGTCGTCGATGTTCGGCACGGATCTCGCTCCACTGGTCAGGCTCTTTCAGGTGACGTACGAGGCGAAGGCCCTGCGATTCCTGGCCGAGCAGACGCCGCAACGCGCTGTCGAGCTGTTCGAGGAGCACACCGCGCAGATCCGGGAGACCGTACCCGCGGACCGGTTACTGGTACTCGACGTCCGCGACGGCTGGAAACCGCTCTGCGCATTCCTCGAGGTGCCGGTGCCCGATGAGCCGTTCCCACGGGTGAACGACACAGCGGAATACAGCAGCAGCCGAGGCGGCTTCGGAGGGAGGGCGCTCCCGCTGCTCCTGGGCCGGACGCGGCCATGCACCTGAGGTACCGGCGCCGCCGGGATCCGTGGCCCTCTCCCGAGTCGCAGGCGGTGGCGGACAGGCGGTGACCGCACAGGGCTATGTCGGCAGCGGTTTGAGCTCCGCCAGGTCGTCGGCCGGCCGGCGGGGCGCGAGTGCGGGATCGTCGTGCAGGACCGCGGCATGGAGCTGCCGGAGCCGGGGCCCTGGCGCGATCCCCAGCTCGTCGGCCAGCCGGTTCCGCACGCGCGTGTAAGCCGCCAGCGCCTCGGCGCGGCGACCCGAGCGGTAGAGCGCGACGATGAGCAGGGCCCAGAGCTCCTCGTGCAACGGATGATGCGCGACGAGCCGGTGCAGGTCGTTGGAGGCCGCCGCGTGCTCGCCGAGCCGGATCCTCGTGTGGTAGTAACGCTCCAACGCCCACAACCTCCGTTCGGTCAGCCGGGTGAGCTCCGAACACAGCGCGGGCCCCGCCCGGCCGCCCTGCATGGGCGCGCCCCGCCACAGGTCCACCGCCTGCCGCAGCGCCGTCACCGCCCGGGACAGGTCATCCGCGGCGAGCGCGCGCTCGGCCTCGTCCAGCAGCCGCTCGAAGACGTCGGCGTCCAGCTCGCCCGGCTGAACCACGAGCAGATAGCCACCGCTACGGGTGAGCAGCCGGTCCCCGCCATGCGGCACCACGTCCAGCCGGCGGCGCAGCCTGGACACATAACTCCGCAGATTCGTCTCCGGGGACGCCAGCGGGCGATCCCACACGGACTCGACGAGATACCCGACGCTCACGGGCTCGTTCGCATGCAGGAGCAGCGCGCCGAGCAGCGTCTGTTCCCGCGCCCCGCCCAGGTTGACGCGATCCCCGTCCTTGAGCACTTCCACCGCGCCCAACACCCGGAACTCCACCGGCCCGATCCTCCCGGCGATTTCGAGCCGATCGCCCTGCGTGTCTGGCATGCAGCCTCCCCCGTTTCGCGTATCAGTAGGTGCCGATCCTTCTGGTTGTCCAAGGTGTCTAATTGCGCGGATGCCCGGCTAATGGTCCGGGGGCTTTCATGGAGGGCAGAATCGCCACCAGGACGTGGAACGCGATGGCCGGTTCTGCATCGTCCCCTCCCGTGTCGGTCCAGGATGTCCGGATGCTACGGGAAGCCGATTTCGATCCGCTGTACGCGGCTACGCGGGCTCGCGCACCGGCTGCCGGTCATCGAGATCAACCGGCGAACTCCACCGCGAGGGTGCCGTCGGCGAACCGGTCCCCGTCCTCGACGAAACGCGCGATCGCGCGGCAAGGCCCGGTCCGTGCTGCACGCGGACAGCTTCGAGCCCGACAAGAAAGGTCGGCTCGAACCCGGAAATCCCCATCACGCCAGGCGATTGTCCAGGTTCTGCACGAAACCGGCCAGCTGATAGCGAATAGCCCCGCTTGACAGAACAGACTCCACATAATGACGGGCCCGGAGCTGGCGTAGGACGACGCCGGTGGCCTGCCGAACGATGGGCGGTCGCGCGGCCCGCATCGGTTCGTGCGGGAGGACCCGAGCGGGCTGGGGTTTTCGTGGTTCAACGATATGACATGGGTGACGGCGATTCGGATCGCCGTCACCCCGTCGGAGTTACGTGGTGGGCTGGCGGACGAGCATCACGTGGCTGGTCCTCGCCGACTCGACGGCCGAGTTCGCCACCGATCGGATGACGTACGTGTACTTGCCGGCCGTCTCGGGCGTGTCGGCGAAGCTGAACGACCCGTCGGCACCGGTGGTTATCTTGGCCAAACTCTTCGAGGTACTGCCCTCGGAATTGGAGACGGTACGGACGACGAGGACAACGCCGGGCGGGAAGGTGATGCCGTCGGCGGCGAACGTTCCGCTGAAGGCGAGTGGCTCGCCGACGGTGCCGGTCTGCGGGCCGGTCACCGTGAGCACCGGCTGGTACCGGCTCACCGCGACGACAGCCGTGTCCCAGCTGCTCCGGAACCATGAGTTGCCCGGCCAGGACAACCTGTATTCGTACGACCCTCCTGCCGGTGCGGTGTCGGTGAACTGGTAGGTGCCGTCCGCCTCCGTGGTGACTTCCCGGAAGGGCCGCGAGGTGCCGTCGGGGAGCCAGCTGTACAGCTCAAGCGTCTGTACGCCGGGCAGCGCGCCGGTGCTCAGCGTGAGCCGCCCGTGGAAGGTCAGCTGCTTGAGCGCGGTCGCCTCGGACGGAGCCGTCATGGTCAGGGTGGAGGAGTGGTACGGCGAATGCGGCAGCCGCCAGAGGTGCATCCGCCCGGTGCCGGGCTCCTTCAGCACCGCGTAGGTGAGTACGCCGTAGAAGGCGATGCTGCCCGGCACCAGCGTCTTCCCCTGGTGGCCGGCCGAGTAGATCACCTCCGCCGTGGCCGGGTCGTACACCACGAGCTCCGCCGCGTCGCCCGCGGTGGAGTTCCAGCCGCCCACGACGTAGTCGTCGTCCTGGCTGGCCGCGACGGCGGCGGGGAGGCCGTGCTCGCTCAGCTCGCCGCTGTCGTACGCGCGTGTCGTGGTTCTGGTCGTCGTGTCCCAGGCGTCGAACCGGTGGGTGTCGGCCAGCGCCGACAGCGCCGTCGACCCGTGGCCGGCGAGCGCGAGGTCCCGCAGGGCCGTGCCGGCGCGCATCTCGCCGAGCGGGGTGGCCGGAGCGGTGCCGACGTCGTACAGCCTGATCGAGGCAGGGCCGGCGCCCGGCTCTCCCACTGCCAGCGTGCGCCCGGCAACGGCGACCAGCGGAGGCTGCGTCGTGCCCGACTCGACCGGCACGAGGGCGGGTGTGGGCCTCCACGTCTCGAGCGTGACGACGCCTCCGGCCCCCGCCTGGCCGCACCCGTAGCCGACCCACACCCGCTCGTACGCCTGCGCCAGCGTGGACGGGCACGGGTAGGCGCTGAGGTCGACCCGCCTGGTGATGGCGAGCGTCGCCATGTCGATTTCGATCACTTCATGCGAGTCGCGCAGCGCCGCGTACACATGCCTGCCGTTGTCCGCCACGGACAGGGCCAGGGCGCCGGACAGGCCGCCGATCGTGTCGATGAGCGTGCCGTCGCTCTTGGTGACCACGATCCGGTCGTCGGCGGCGACGAAGATCTTGCCGGTGTGCCCTACCACGTCGCCGCCCCTGCCGGCGGGTACGCCGAGGTCGGTGACGGTGTCGGCGGCCGAGGCGGCGGGCGCCTGGGTGACCAGCAGGGCCGCTGCCAGGAACAGGGAGCCGGCCAGGGCGACTAATCGGTGGGGGAGAGAAGCACGGCCAGAGTTGGAGAAGCGCACATGCACTCCATTCAGGCGGGAAATTGTCGAACTCATGTTCGCATACGTGATCATCGTCGTCCAGTGCGATCTCAGACTGTGCGGATCTCGTACGGGTGCGTCGCCGGCGCGGTGTCGCCGCCAGGGCACATGCCTGCAAGGCCGGCCGACGGCCCAGCGGGCTCACCAGCGCCACGAAGGGCTGGACATGTGCGAGCCGAGGAGCGCGGCCGGCCGGCCTGCCCCGCATCCGGTAGGGCACGCCGGACCGCCTCGCCGTAGGCGCCTGACCCGTCGCGGCGAACGATCGCGACCCCCGGGTGGGAGCGCAGCCACGTTTCCAGGACCTCGGCCCCGCGGCCGGGCAGGACATCGATCCGCTCGCCCGTCTCGGCGTCGATGAGGATGGTGGCATACCGGTGCCGGCGCTTGAGCGCGAAGTCATCGACCCCCAGCACGCGCGGGATCCGCAGCGGCGGCAGCGGCAGCCGCATCAGCAGGGTTCGATGGGCTCGTGACGCTTCTCGGTCGTGCGGGGTCGATGGCACGGCCGACTGGAGCGGCCCGGGACCGGGCGCCTAAACACGGCTCCCACGCCGGCTGCGGAGCTCGCGCAGATCCACCCGGACGCCGCGGAGGTCCCTGCCGCCGACCGCCTCCAATTCGACCCGGAAGTTCGCGCGATACTCACGGGGCGACATGTTCTTGAGTTCGCGGAAACGGCGGTTGAAATTGGAGAGGTTCCCGAATCCGGAGTCGGCGGCGATCACCGAAACCGAGCGATCCGTGTCGCGCAACAACTGGCAGGCCCGGTTGACGCGGACGAGGTTCACGTAGTGGGAGACGGTGAAACCGGTGCTGCGGGAGAACAGCCGGCTGGCGGCGCTGGCGTTCATGTGCGCCGCCGCTGCGATGTCGTCCAGCGACAACCGGGCCGTGTAACCGGAATGAATCACCTTCATCATGGCTTGGATCCGCAGCGCGGTGCCGTGGTGGAGAACGGACGGGCTCCGTCCCGTCGCGAGCAGGATGTAGGGCGCCCGGCTCAGCATGACGAGGATCCTGATCAGCTCGACCGTCCGCTCCGGGGCCGCGAGCCGGTCAAGGCCCGCGAGCGGGGGGACCACGTCAGGAAAGTGGATGCCGCGCAGCGAGTCGTCGAGCATGCGCCCGACGTTTCCGAACACCGGTGAGTCGAAAAACTCCGGGCCGAGAAAATCCCGGGTGAAATGGACGACGATCGCCTCGATCGGCTCGCTCTCGGGCGTCGACACGTACGTGTGCGGCAAATCGGGACCGAACAGGGAAAGGTCTCCGGGCCGGTATTCCTCCACCGAGCTCCCGGCCAGGCGGGTGCCGTTTCCGTTGAGGATGTAGGTCAGCTCGTAATCGTGATGAAAATGCCAGTAAGCATCCAGCCGGGGCTCCTGGAACCGAGTGTAGCGCCAGTTGACCGGGAATTCCGGCTCAAGATGCTCATAGACGATACGCATTGACCCTGGTCCTTCTTTCGCGCAGCCCGGTCCCCCGTGCTCTCCACTCAGCGTAGCCGCCGCGCCGGCTCACCCGTCGTGGCCCTGGGGCCCGGACTCTCGCCGTCCGGCTACGGCGTCAGCCGGACCTCGCGGCCACCGATGACGTACTCGGTGAGGTAGATGGAGCCGTCGGGCCCGGCAGCCACGCCGTGGGGACTGTTGAGCGTGCCCTCGACCAGGTCGGGTCGGCTCAGGGTGCCGCCGCGCCGGGCGTTCGGCCAGCCGTCTCTCTTGCCGGCGGCGGGAAACGGGATGATGTGCCGAAGCGCGCCCGTCTCCAGGTCCACCGCGGTCAGCGCGCCGTCGAGGTCGGTCACGATGAGTTCGCGCTCTCGTACGGCGAGGCAGGTCGGACTCCTCAGCCCGGGGTGGGTAAAGGTGCCGTGGTATGCGCCGTCCAGCCCGAAGGTGACCAGCCGCCGGTTGCCCCTGTCGGCCACGACCAACTCCCGGCCGCGATCCGTTTCGGTGATCACGAGGCCGTGCGGGCACGCGAAGGGCAGCCCCGATTCGGAGCCGTCGATGGTCCTTTCGTGCCCGCGGTCGCCGTAGAGGTGGACGAGGCTCGCGCCGTAGCCGTCGGCGACGAAGACGGCCGGCCCGTCGACCGCGATGGAGGTGGGCCGCCAGGGATCCTTCGCGTACGCCGGGTGCGACGGCCGGCTCAACGCGGTGAACTGTCGCGTCCTGAGGTCGAGGCGGCCACCGCGGCCTTCGCGTGCCTCGACGTCGTAGTCCGGCGGTCGCGGCTTGAAACCCGGATCCGCGAGCCAGAGCGCACCTCCATGGCGAGGGTCGTAGCTGATCCCGTGGATTTCGAGCAGGGGCACCTCGATCTGCTCGACACCGCCGTCGAGCGCTCGCCGGACCAGAACCGCCCCGCCGCCGGGGTGCGCCCAGAACAGGTTCCCCTCCCGATCCAGCGCTATGCCGGAATGAGACCATTCCGTGCTCGCCGGCACCCCGGACGGAAGTGTCTGCCAGCGCATCGTCCCGCCGGACGCGGTGCCGCCCGCCGCGTCCCGGCGCTCACTTCCACGCAACGAACACCGCTCCTGTCTGGTAGGTCGGCAGGTCGCCCGCGAAGGGCAGGTGGCCGTCCTGCTCTGCGGACACGAGCGTGAGAGAGGGCACACCCGCGACCAGCTGGGTGATTGCCTCGGCGATCACCACCCGCGCCAGTTGCTGCCCGACGCAGCCGTGCGTCCCGTATCCGAATCCGAGGTGCCCGAACGCGTCGCGGCCGACGTCGAACTCGTCGGGGTTCGCGAAGCGTCTCTCGTCGCGGTTGGCCGCCGCGGGCGATACCCACACCGACTCACCCTTACGGATGCGCATGCCTTCCAGGACGACGTCCTCGGTCGCCGTCCTGGGGAAGACGGACACGAACATCCCGCCGTACCTGACGAACTCCTCCACCGCGGTCGAGATCAGGGCCGGCTCGGATCTCAGCCTCTCAAGCTGCGCGGGACGGGAGAGCAGCAGGGCGGCGCCGGTCGCGATGATGTGCGCGACAGCGTCGCGGCCCGCGGCCATCAGCAGGGTCAGGATTCCCTCGATCTCGTGTCGTGAGAGTTCGGATCGCAGCAGATCGCTGACGACGTCCTCTCCGAGGTCGTCCTTCTTGACGTCGAGCAGTGTCCGGACGAAGCCGAACATCAGGTCCAGCGGCGCCTCCTCGACGTAGGCCGCCGTGAACCCCTCGATGTGGTCATCGGGGATCCCGAGCACGCGGCAGTGGGCGAACACGGACACGGGCTCCGCGTAGTGCTTGTACAGGTCCGCGGGTGAGCCGTGGGTGAGAAATCGCTCAAGCTGCTTCCCCGTGAACGCCGCGATGGCCGCTCTATGGCTCTGGGCGGACTTGACGGAGAAACGGCCGATCACCGCCCGCCGCAGTTTCACGTGCTGCGGCGAGTCGAGCGAGAGCAGGTTTCCGGACGCGATCGAGCGCAGCGCGTCCTCGTCCGCGTCGCCGAAGGAGCGGGTCGGCCCGAGGGGGAACCGCTGCGGTTGCTGGCTGAACCTCGCGTCCCCGAGCACGGCGCGGGCGAGGGCGTGCCGGGTCACGAACCAGCCGACGTTTCCGTCGGACGCCTTCATCCGCGTCGCCGGAGCCTGTGCCCGCCATTCGGCGAAGCGGGACGACGGCCGCTGCGGCGTCCCGTCGAACGGCATGGTGACGGCGGTGTGGAACGGGCAGCCCGCCGCCGTGGTGTCGGGTGTGGTGGAAAGCGAGTCCGTCACGATCGCTACCTTCCTGTCAGTGAACACGTTGTCTTGATCGGTCGAGACCTTCGGCCGGACGGCCGACCCGCTCCCGGGCGATACGGAAGTCGCGCGGCATGTTCCACCCGACGATTCCGGTGACGACTCCGTCTCGCTGGACGGCGGCGACGAAGCGCCCCGACGAGGTGTCGCCCGCGATCGTGTCCAGCGAGACACCGTCGCAGCGCCCGAAGACCTGGATCTTGGTGCCGAACAGCTCCGACCAGAAGAACGGGACCGGTTGCGCGGTGGGTACGGCGCCGGTGGCGATGGTCCGGGCGACGATCTGCGCCTGCTCGGCGGCGTTGAGCTGGTGCCCGACCCGGGCGGGGATCCCCGTTGCGGGGTCGGTCCAGGCCGCCACGTCGCCCGCGGCGAAGACGCCGGGAGCGGCACGGCCCGCGGAGTCGCAGACGACCCCGTTGGACACGTCGAGCCCGCTCGATGACAGCCAGCCGGTGTTGGGGACGCATCCGATGGCCGCGACCACGAGATCCGTCTCGATGACGTCGCCGCCGGACAACCTCGCGGCCGACACCCGGTCTGCGCCGCGGAGCGCGACGACCTCCTCACCGAGTCGCAGATCGACGCCGTGCTCGCGGTGCAGTCGCGCGATGAGCGGCGACAACAAGGCGCCCGCCTGCGCGAGGCGCAGCTCCGGTGACCGTCCGACGAGGGTCACCGCGAGACCGAGCTTGCGCAGGCCGGCGGCGATCTCCGACCCCAGGACGCCCGCGCCTGCCACGACGGCGTGCCGGGCTGTGGCGAGGTCCGCTCGCAGGGCCGTGGCGTCGGCGCGGGTACGAAGACAGTGGACGCCCCCGAGGCCGTCGCCGTAGGGCGGCCGGCGGGCGGATGCCCCGGTGGCCACCACGAGGGTGCCGTAGCGCATGTCGTCACCCGAGGCCGTGGTCACGACCCGCTCGGAAGGATCGAGTGACACCGCTGCCGTTCCCCGTACGAGCCTGATGCCGAGTCTGTCCAGCTCAGCCGGTGTGCACAACGCGGACTCGTCGATCGGCCACTCGCCGGACAGGATCTGCTTGGACAGCGGGGGCCTGCCGTACGGCAGCGCGTCCTCATCGCCGATCATGGTGATTCCGCCCGGGAAGCCCTCGTCACGCAGCGTTCCGGCCGTGGACAGCCCCGCCACCGACGCGCCGACGATGAGCACCTCTGATCGCGCACCAGATGGCATCCCCTGTTACTCCGCGATCCTGATGGCGCGAGCCGGGCACAACGTCGCCGCGCGTCTCACGGTCGCCTCGTCGGAGGGACCGATCGTCGGCTTCAGCATGATCACGATGCCGTCGTCGTCCTGGTCGAACAGCTCTCCGGCGACCAGGGCGCACTGGCCCGCGCCCACGCAGGCAGGCTTGTTGACGGTGACATCCATATCGAACCTCTCTGGAACGGGTGCCCGGGGGTTTCCGGGCCGCCGGCGACTCGGTGCCACCACGATCGCCGAGACACGCCGCAGCGGCCACGCCGTTATTGACCGATTCCGGTACTTTCATGGCATTTGCTGGCTTCTCTCGGCCGCAGCGCCAATGCTCACCTCCTGTGAGCGCGCCGTGCTCGATCGCCTGAAAGCGATCAACCGCAGGTGAGCGAACACACGTCTGATCGGCGGGCCTCATCGGCATCGCCCGTCTCAGAGCCGTGACGTGAGAACAGAGGACCCCCCATGACTGCCTATCCCGCGACAGGAAGCGGAACCGAGACCGCCGCCGCCCCGGCGCCCCTGAGACGCATCGCGCCGCTCCTCACCGCGATGTTCCTCGTGAACGTCTTCGGTTACGCCGCCAACAACGCCGCCCTCACCGTGCTCCTGCCCACGCAGGTGAGGTCCGCCGCCGGCGATGATGCCGTCGCCACCCTGGCCCTCGTCACCAGCGTGAGCGCGATCGCCTCGTTCGGCATACCGCCGCTGGTGGGACTGATGTCGGACCGTACGCGAACCCGCTGGGGCCGCCGATCGCCGTGGATCCTCGCCGGCGGCGTCACGACCGCGGCCGCGCTCGTACTCACCGGAGCGGTCTCCACCGTGACCGGCCTGGTGATCGGCTCCTTCCTGATCCAGGCCACGATCAACATCGGCCTCAACATCATCCTGGCCACGATCCCGGAGGGCGTTCCGCCGAGGCGGCACGGACTCGCCAGCACCGTGCAGGGCGTCGGCATCCCCGTGGGCGGCGTCATCGGCGTTCAACTGGGTGCGGCGCTGGCCGGCTCGCCCATGGTCGCTTACGCGCTCCTCGGCGGCCTCTTCCTGATCGCGTCCGTCATCTCCGCGATACTCGTCCGCGACCGCTCCAGCACGGCGCTGGACGATCCGCGGCTTGAGCGGACGCCTATCGGGCGGCAGTTCATGGCGATGTTCAGCAGTCTGCGTGATCGCGACTATCGCTGGGTGTTCGTCTCCCGCGCCGTCATCTACATGGGCTATTACATCGTCTTCGGCTTCGGCCTGTACATCCTTCAGGACTACGTCGAGCTGCCGGCGGGACTCACGCCCACCGCCGCGGTGGCGACGGCACAGACGACCAGCATCGTGTTCCTCACCATCGGCACCCTGGTCGCCGGACCGCTCGTGGATCGGCTGGGCCGGCACCGGGGCTTCGTGCTGATCTCGTCCCTGCTCCTCACGTCCTCGATCGTCCTGCCCCTGTTCTCGCCGAGCTGGACCATGTTCCTCGTCCAGGCCGGGCTGAGCGGATTCGCCCTTGGCGCGTTCCTCGGCGTGGACCTCTCCCTCGCGACCCTCGTGCTGCCCAAGACCGGCGACGCCGGTCGTGACCTGGGTGTCTTCCACATCGCTCTCACCGCGCCCCAGGTCATCGCGCCTTTCGCCGCCGCGCTGGCGGTGGAGAGGCTCGGCGGCTATCCCGCGCTCTTCGTCGTGGGCGGCGTGTTCGCGTTCCTCGGATCACTCACGGTGCTCCGGGTCAGACCCCAGCGCGTGGACAAATGATCGCCCCGGCCCCTGACGTACCAGGAGGATGGAACTTCATGTCAACGGACAGCGTCTCGTTCACGGCCGCGGTCGCCGCGATCTCCCGCCTCAGCGGGCTGCCGGCCGACCGTATCGTGATCTCGCCGATGACGGTCCCTGGAGATCACTCGGCCTTCGCCGTCGACGCCTCCGGGGGCCGCCTGCGGATCCGCGCGAGCGACGTCGTGGCAGCGGTGTCGGCCTACGCCGCGTACGCCCGGCGGACGGGTCTCGGCAGCGTGTCGCGTTTCGGCGTCCGGCCCATCTCGGGTGAGCTCATCGAAGGAGCGCCGATCGAGATGCGGTGCGGATACCCCATCCGCCTCGCGCACAACATCACGGTCGGCGGGTACACGACGCCGTACTTCGACTGGGACCAGTGGCAGCGGGAACTGGACCTGCTCGCGGCGAGCGGAGTCAACACCGTGCAGCTCACCCTCGGGCAGGAGGCGGTGTGGCTCAGCACCTTCCAGCAATTCGGCTACCGGCAGGACGAACTGCTCGCCTGGATCGCCCCGCCGTCCCACCAGCCATGGCAGTGGCTCAACAACATCGAGCACTTCGGCGATGGAACGAGTCTCGACCTCATCGAACGCCGTGCCGAGCTCGCCCGCCAGGTGCTGGGCCGCATGCGCGAGCTGGGAATGCGGGCGGTCCTGCCCGGTTTCAGCGGGACGGTGCCGCGCGGGTTCGCCGAGCGGAATCCCGGTGCCCGTACGATCCCGCAGGGCAAGTGGTTCCTCGACATGGCCGGCCCAGAACGCCCGGACTGGCTGGCCTGCGACACGCCGCACTACGACGCCGTCGCGGACGCGTTCTACGCCGAGCAGCGCCGCCTCTTCGACGCGGGCGGCATGTGGGCCGTCGACCTGCTCCACGAGGGCGGCAAGTCCGGCGGCGTGCCGCTGGCCGAGGCCGCCCGCGGCGTCGAGGCGGGAATGCGGCGAGCCGACCCCGCCTACACCTGGGTCCTGCAGGCGTGGGTCGGGAACCCGCGCCGCGAACTGCTCGACGCCGTTGACCGCGAGCATCTCCTCGTGATCGACCTGACCGGCGAGTCCTGGGAGCGGCTCGACGCGTTCGACGACACCCCGTGGGTGTACGGGATCCTGCCCAACTACGGCGGCCGGACGTCGCTGTACGGCGACCTGGCGGCGATCGCGGAAACCCCCGCGAAGCTCGGCAGGGCGGGTACGCGGCGGTTGACGGGGCTCGCGAACATGGCGGAAGGCGTCGGGAACAATCCGGTCGTCTGGGACCTCTTCCACGATGTGGCGTGGCAGCGCGACCGGATCGAGCTGGACGGCTGGCTGGCGTCGTGGACGGCGGCCCGGTACGGCACCGCGCGCCCGGAGCTGCGCGAAGCCTGGCGGATCCTGCTGGCCACCGCGTACGCGTCGTGGCGGGGCGCCGGCCCGGCTCCCGCGCCCGCGGAGTGGAGCACGGCGTTGTCCGGCACGGCCGTCGATGCCGCCGCCCACGCGGCTCCCACCGGGTCGTGGTTTCCGATGAACGACAACGAGGTCGCCGGAGCGATCGACGGCATCGAGTTCGAGTTCTACGCGGGCACCGACTCGGTGATCGCGGCCGTCCCGAGCCTGCGCGCCAACCAGGCGAGCACGGTGGGTCCGCGAGCACTCGGCTATCCGGCCGGAGCGCTGGTGCCCGCGTTGCGTCTGATGTTGTCCGGCGCTCCCGCCGAGCTGACGCCCGGATTCCGGTTCGATCTCGTCGACCTCGCTCGTCAGGTGGTCGATGACGAGGCGCGACGCGTCCTTCCGGCCCTCGCCGAGGCCGCCGACGCGAAGGACCTGGACCAGTACGACCGCCTGGTGGCGCTCTTCCTCGACGGCGTCGAGGTCCAGGACGCGGTCCTCTCAACCGACGAGAACTTCCTCCTCGGGCGCTGGGTCGCCGACGCGAGACGGTGGGGAGGCACGCCGGACGAATCCGTGCGGCTGGCGACCGAGGCCAAACGGCTCCTCACGAGCTGGGGTTACGAGGATTCGTTCGTGCTGACCGAATACGCCACCCGGAGCTGGGCGGGTCTGGTGGGCGGCTACTTCCGCTCGCGCTGGGAGCGGTGGTTCGCCGAGGTGCGCAAGGCGCTGACCGCGGAACCGACCACGCCGGTGGACTGGTACCGCTTCGCGGCGGACTGGGTGGAGCCGGACGTCGAGTTCGCGGCGGTTGCGTCCGGCGACCCCGTCTCCGCGGCGACCGCCGTGCTCGGCTTCGCCGAACGCGTCGAGGCCGCGTTGCGGCAGACTCGGTTCACGCGGCCGGAAACCGGGTGAAGTGACCGACACTCTTGTCGGACGATCGAGTCGAACACTGCCACGATGCACCCATGCCCAGGGTCGTGTCCGAGAGCGGGTCGTCGGTCGTCGAGCGCATCGCCGGCGAGCTTCGCGAGCGCATCAAGCGTGGTCAGCTCGTCGGCGGCCAGCGGCTGATCGAGGCCGACTGGACACAGGAACTGGGCGTGAGCCGTGGCCCTGTGCGAGAGGCGCTGGGGCGGCTGGCCGGCGAGGGGCTGGTCGTCGTCGAGCCGAAGCGCGGCGCCGCTCGCGGCCCGCCGCATCGGCCAGGGCGAGCACGAGGCCGTGCTGCGGGAGGTGCTGCGGGAGAACGCCACGTTCCTCCAGGGCGGCGAGCCGGCCGGCTACATGGACGTGAACGAGCGCTTCCACCACCTGGTGCTCGACCTCGCCGACAACGAGGTCCTGAGCCGTCTGGGCGGCCAGTTGCACGTCATGGCCTACCACCTGCAGACGACCCGGGTCATCCGGGCCGCCGCTCCCGACCACGAGCTCTCGGTGGCCGGCTCCGCCCGGTTCCATCGCGACATCGGCAACGCGATCCTCCGCGGCGAGGAGGACCACGCGGACCGGCTCATGCGCGCCCACCTGCTCAAGTCGCGCGATGGCATCCTCGCCATCGGCCACGCGAGGACCACCGGGCCGCTCGGCGCCTGACTTATTGTCCTACAAGATAGAGGGCAATAAGCTGCGCGAATGCCCACAAGGCGGGTGTGTAGCCTGCCGAAAAACCCGTCCGGGGAGGCTGCTGGTGCGGCATGATGACCGTTCACGCTTCTTCGTCCGGCCTGTCTGACCGTCACGAACGCATTCGCCGCGCTACGGCTACTGCCGATGAGTGATCGTGACAAGGACGTCGAGATTCTCGCGCTGCGTCATCAGATCATAATCTTGGAACGGCGGCTCGGCGCGGATGTGCGGGTCAGGTTCACCCCCGAAGACCGCTTCTTCCTGGCGACTCTCCTGACCTCGCTTCCCCGCGCAGTCTTGCGCCGGCTCCGGCTTGTCGTCCGCCCGGACCCCATCCTGCGCTGGCACCGCGAGATCGTGAAACGGCAGCATGCCCGGACCTGCCGGGCACGGTTCCTGATTCGCGACCGAGACGGCAAGTTCCCGCTCTCATGGATGGGATTCTCGCCGAAACCGGTATCCAGACTGAGCTCACCGGCACTCGGATGCCGCGGATGAACTCCATCTACGCCACGCTCTCGGCGAGTATGAGCGTCTCTGCAACGAGCATCGCGCTCATCAAGCTCTCGACCAAGCCGCCCCACTCCGCGCCGCACCCGACCCGATCCAAACCGGCGCGCATCCTCGATCTGAACATCCGCCGACACGATCGACTCGGCGGAATCCTCCACGAATACTCCAACGCCGCTTGACCTGCACGGACGCATTTTCGGCAGGCGCACTGTCGATGCGGTTCGATCCGTGCTTGAGGCAGTGTCGGGCGTCGCCAGGAATGGCGAGCTCGGCGGCGCTGTGAAGTCTGTGTCGGGATTGGCCGCTTGAACGATCTACCGATGTGCCCGGTCCGTGCCCGCGAGCAGTCGGCGAGCAACCAATCATGATCAACGAGGTGCCGCGAGGCCCCAGGAAACCGAGAAAGCCCAGGTCGAACGCGGCACTGGTGAGTAGGGCGGGTGGGACTTGAACCCACGACCCACGGATTATGAGTCGGTTCCCTGGGTGTCGCTCAGTGCCGCCGAGTGTTGATTTGTATCGCTGTGGCCGGGATTCTTTCCGGCGTTGTGACGGCCTGTACCCACGCGTGCCGTGCTGTAGCGCATACGTGCGAGCAACCAACGAGCAACCATGCGTTCTTGACCATCGGCCTTATGTGCCATTTGTTCGCTGCTCGGCGTGCTGCGTAGGGGCAAGGTTACCTGACGAGGTTCGAGCTCCCCGGCAGATCGAACGCATACGAGCAACTATCGGTCAGTGATTTACGCCCGTAACCTCGCGGCCCAGCGTCTCAGCGGTCGACTCACCTCGACCAGAACTGGCTGGATCGCGCCCATGAACTGGGGCGAGGTCTGCGATCCTACACAAGTGAGCTCTTTTCATCCTGAGTAGCGGTCCTCTTCGACGAGCTGAAGTACGAGGATCGCCTGCACGAGCGCGGTCGCTCGATGTGGGCAGCAGCGCAACTTGGTCAGTAGCTTCCAGGTTTTCAAGATCGCGACGGCACGTTCGCCAATGGCACGGATGCGGGCATGCGAGCGGTTGACGTCCCGCTGCCCACGCGACAGCCAGGGTCGATGGCGATGCCGCTTGAACGGCGTCCGGATGGTGCCGCCCGCGCCTTGGTAGCCCTTGTCCGCGAAGGTCGTCACGCCGGCGCCGGTCACGGCGTCGATCAGGCCGACCTTCCGAGCTGCGGTCACGTCATGAACGGCGCCCGGCAACGCAGGCGAGGCCCACGTCAGCCGGCCCATGGGATCGGCCAGCAACTGGATGTTCATCCCGTGTTGCTTGTGTTTGCCGCTGTAGTACGGCCGTTCGTCGGCCACCCGGTCGATGGGGATGAGGGTGCCGTCCAGGATGGTGTAGGCCAACCGGGCCGCGCGCTTTACGGCGGCGTGCACGTTGTCGGCCAGGGCGGCCATGAGATCGACGCTTTCGCGGACGTAGCGCCAGGCCGTGGTGGCGCCCACGGCGAAGCCCTCCGCCAGTTCCGTGAACGGCTCACCTTTGCGCAGGTGGACAAGCGTGAGCAAGGCCTGCTGACCAGGGTTGAGCCTGCGCCAGCGAGAGCCGATCCTCCTGCGATGACGGCGGATGAGGCCGGACAGGAACGTTAACGTACGGCGTGACAACGGCAGCGCAGCACGATAGAACAGCACGCGAAGCTCCTGGGGATGCTGTTGCTCTTGGTCGACAACGCATCTACCAGGGGCTTCTCCGTTTGTAGGTCAAGTCCGCAAGCCTGCAACAAGCCTGTGACGTGGTGCTTCAGGTTGGAAATGGCTCAGTCTTCATCGCGCTTTGCCCTGTCTGGAGACAGCGGCCCAGCCCTCGTTTACGGTCCCGACCCCCGGTGCAGAACCACGAGCGAGCTACACCAGCTCGGCGAGCTGGCGGAGCATCATGTTGGTCTGCTGCTCCATCAGTCCCGCTCGCTCTGGGCTGAGCACGTCGAAGTCTCCGTGCGCCGCCGCGTTGCGCAGTCCCGCCAGTTGCGTGATGTCCTTAACGTCCTGCGCGGTGATCAGCCCGGCCCTCCGCAGCTCGGCGGTATAGGCGTTCAGGGATGGTCGATCGATCACCAGGCTGCGGGCGTCAGCGATTGCGCGCAACGTGATCTCCAGTGCTGCGCCGCATAGCATGATCGCGGCGGCCGGGTGCGTCTGCCGGTCGTCCAGCAGACGCCGCACCTGGCTCATTAGGTCGGTGCTGGCCAGGCCAGTTTCCGCCCAGGCTCGCGCTCCGACGATCTCCGTGATGTCGGCCTCGACCTGATGGCACCACTCCCGGAGCAAGTCACCCAGGCCGTGTGCGCCGGACTCGGTGGACTGGTTGTCCCCCTTGTTGGCATACAACCGTGCGGCCTGCTCGGTCCACGTACTGTCGGGGCCGGAGTACTGCCGGAAGAACTCCAGCGCGGCAGCAGCCCGTGCGCTGATCCTTGAGAGGAGTTGGCGGTCGTCAGCCTTCCAGTAGCCGTGGCCGTCATTGGCTTTCCAGGTCATGTCCTGTTCGAGCTCGTCAGCCAGGGCGCGGGCATACTCGAGGATCTTTTTCTCATCGCGCATCGTGTGTACCTCCAAGTCGATCGGAGAAGAGCAGACCAGGATGCCACGGGCCGTACGTTTGTCAGGCGGGTTAGTTGTCAGGAACAGCTGAAGGCTTAGCAAGGAGTTCACGCTCACTCGAGGGGCTCCGCCGGTGTTTGAACTGGTGTGATTTCGTTCGTGAGAGACGCGGAGCGGCGGATCCCGGTGGATCCTGGGCGCACCCGGTTCCTCATCGGGTCGGAGACCAAGTTGTTTCCGCTCAGGCAGCACTGCAGCTGGTCTGGGCGGGGGAACTAGACTGGGGTGCCTGTCTTGTCTCAGCACTACGAGCGCTGGCTACTTATGAGGCCTCTCCTACTGCCGCTCGGGGCGAGGCCTAGCTGCTCATTAGGCCTACCAAGGAGCCGAAGGTCCGGTCCGCACCCGTACAAGGCAAGGACAAGCCCGAATCCCAGAAGCGGGTCAACCGCGCCCACACCAGACTCCGAGTCCCCGGCGAGCGCGCGAACGCCCAGATGAAGCTGGAAGATCCTCCGCAAGCTACGCTGTAGCCCGTCCAAGTCCGGTCACCTGTGCCAGGCCATCGCCGTCCTGCAGAATCACCGAGTTGCGCAGGCGGCGTGAGGATGAAAAGCGTTCCAGGTACAGTTCGTCCAGCGAACACTAGGTCTTGGGGGATGGACATGTGGGCGGAAGTGCATGACTGACTTCAGGAGCTGGTGCACTCTCAAAAGATTGGTGCCTGTTGGCGACCACCATGCTGGCGTCATCGAGTCGTACGATGATGCCGGGGGTGCTGGTGCCCTCGCCGCAACTCTTCCGAGCGCGTACGCCGAAACCGAGTCCCTTGCGCTGATCGCGGAGCGACTTGGGAAGGATGCGGTGGCTAAGTTCCTCCGCAACAAGTTTCCCACCACGTCAAGCGCTCGTTCCGGGGACATGGGTGAGATTCTTGCGACGGCGTACCTACACGAAGAGCGCGGGTATGTGGTTGGACCGAGCAGACTCATTCAGCGTGACCATCAAGAGTGGGCGATGAGGGGGGATGACGTACTCGGGGCAAGGCTTGACGCCGATGGCAAGCCTCACATCACCAAGGCGGAGGCGAAAAGCCGCGTCACGCTGAGCAAGCGTACCGTTGAGGAGGCTCGCGAAGGTCTAGCACGCAACGATGAGTTGCCCTCGCCGCACTCGCTCACTCAGTTCGCCGAACGGCTCGTGTCCACGGTTGACAGTGTCGTCGGCCAGGCCGTGCTTGACATGCAGCTCTTGGAAGGCGTCCGTCCCGACCGCGTTGGTCACTTGATGTTCCTCTTCACAAGCAGCGACCCGAGTAGACACGTGACAGCAGATCTCCAGGCGTACCCGGGCGCCGTGCCACAGCTGACGATCACGCTTCGGGTTCAAGGCCACAAAGAGTTCATTGAAAACGCCTACGAAGGGGTGATCGTCGGTGGCTCGTGAGGCGCGGGATCTGGCAGAAAGTCTTGCCATAGCCACCGACACTGGCTTTCGTGGGCGCCTGCTGGCCCGTGGGCAGGCCCAATCCATGATCCGGCGCGAGGGCGTTCTTCCTCGAGACGCACCCACGTTCAGTCCCTTTCTGGACGCGGACCTGCTCAACTACGGGTACGCGTTGCTGGCCACAAGCCTTGAGCTCTTGGAGGCCGCGGACGACGACACGACCGAGCAGATCGCCCTCGCACAGCAGGGGTTCATCCAAAGCTCCTACGCCCTCGAGGCTGCCAGCCGGAACGCGACGCCTGAAGCAGACTTGGTCTTTCACGGGCTTGTCGCCGGCGCGGCCAGCCATCTCGGTGGCTACGCCGCGCGGGCGTTCTCGCTGATCCAAGCGAGCCGACAGTCGGGGCGGTTGACGCCGATGGAGCAGACGCTGGCGGACCTGGTATTGCGCGACTTGAGTTCGATCGAGGAGCGAACCCAGTCCCTGCGCTCCTCTCCCCAACTCTCCGATGACGCTCTGTTGATGAGCCTTACCGCAGTGGGCAGCAGCACGGAGGAAGACACGTCGCCGGACCAGGTCGGCCCCATCGTCCTTCTCCTCAGCGAGAACTATCTCTCGGCGGTCTCGGCCGCTTTGTTCGCAATCGAGATCGGCAGCCGGGACCTGCTCGATGCGGCCCTCGAAGAGCTGAGGCTTGGCGAGCAGGCGTCCTCGGACGTGAGCGCCCCCGGCCCCTGGTGGGTTTATCGGCTCACTCGACATCTGCTCGGAGGCCTGTTCGACACCAGCCTTGAGACGAACATCCCGGATGAACCACCGCCAGGAGCTGCTGATAACGTCGAACGGTGGCGCTATCTCCGGCGCACCTTCGTTGAATCGCTCCTCGCGCGGGAACGCTCGGAGATAGACCTGTGGCCCTCCCAACTCCACGTCGTCGGCAGGATCTTCCAGGACGTACAGGATCTCGTTGTCGCGCTGCCAACCAGCGCTGGCAAAACCCGTATCGCCGAGCTGGCGATCTTGGCGTGTCTTGCACAGGGCCGACGCACGGTGTACGTCACCCCGCTGCGAGCCTTGTCCGCTCAGACTGAGCAGGTCCTCGCGCAGACCTTTTCGCCGCTAGGCATCCGAGTCTCGTCCCTTTACGGCAGCATGGGGACGAGTGACGTCGACGAGGACACCCTGCGTTCCAGCGCAATCGTCGTGGCGACCCCGGAGAAGCTGGATTTCGCGCTTCGATCCGACCCATCTGTCCTCGATGATGTCGGCCTCGTCGTGCTGGATGAGGGGCACATGATCGGAGCCACCGAGCGTGAGGTCCGCTACGAAGCCCAGATCCAGCGGCTCCTGCGTCGTCCAGACGCTTCGACGCGCCGCATCCTGTGTCTTTCGGCCGTGTTTCCGTCCGGGAGCGAACTCGACGACTTCGTCGCATGGATCACTGATGATGCCCCGGACGGTCTGCACCGCGAAGAGTGGCGCCCGACGCAGCAGCGCTTCGGCCTTGTCGAGTGGCGTAAAAACCATGCGCGACTGACTGTCACCCTCGGGCCCGACCAACCGTTCATCCCGCGTTACTTCGAGGCGAAGAAGCCGAGCGGCCGGCGCAGGAAGATGTTCCCGGCGAACCAACGTGAACACGTCATCGCCACCGCGTGGCGTCTGGTCGAAGAAGGCCAGACCGTCCTCGTCTTCTGCCCCCAGCGGAATTCCGTGGAGCCGTACGCTCGCGCAATCATTGATCTCCACCGCAGAGACCTCATTTCCTCCGTCCTCCCCGCGGACGTCGACCTTCACGACGCGCTCGCCGTGGGCGCCGAGTGGTTCGGTGCCGACCATCCGATATTGGAGTGTCTTCGGCTAGGCGTGGCCATCCACCACGGAGCGCTCCCCGGTCCCTTCCGGCGCGAGATCGAGCGACTCTTGCAGCGGAGCAGCTTGAAGGTCACTATTGCCTCACCGACTCTCGCCCAAGGACTGAACCTGTCCGCGTCGACGGTCCTCTTCCACGGCCTTCACCGCGGCAGGGACGTGCTCAAGGGTTCCGAGTTCGCGAACGTGATCGGGCGTGCGGGCCGCGCATTCGTCGACACTGAAGGGCTCGTTCTCTATCCGATCTTCAAACCAACTCAAAGACATTGGCGAGAATGGCTCGCACTCACGCAGGGAGATGGCGGCAAGGCCCTGCGATCCGGTCTCATCGATATCGGCGTTGAACTCCTGAAAAGGATGTACGCATCGCAGAAGCTCACTTCGGTGGAGCCCCTTCTCGAATACCTCACCGGCGGGCCCGACTGGTCCCTGCCCATCGTGTCCCAGGAGCCTGATGACGGACGGGCCGCCGCTGCCCAGAGTTGGCAGTCGAACCTCGCGTTGCTCGACATCGGCATCCTGAGCGTCGTCGGAGACAGCGGCTTGGACAACGTCGCCGACGCCGCGACGCAGATCGTCACAGATGCCCTGCGCGATTCGCTGTGGGAACGGCAACTTCGCCGCTACGACGACACGTTAGCCGCTGCCGTACGCGGACTGGTGTACAGCCGGACCAGGCACTTGTGGCAAACGTCCACACCGTCCCAACGCCGCGGCTGGTTCTTGGCTGGACTAGGTGCCAACGCCGGGTCCGAGCTCGCACAAGTATCTGGAAGCATCATCGCCTTGGCGGGCCAAGCCGAAGCCGCCATCGCCGACGCAGACCGCGAGACCGCCGCCGACTTGCTCGTGGCGATCGCCGATACTCTGTTCGCGATGGAAATCTTCGCTCCCGAGACAGTGCTCGGCAACTGGCACGAGGTATTGAGGCACTGGGTTCACGGTCTGGCCCTCGGCGACCTTTCCGGCGACCGCGTCGCGATAACGCAGTTCATCGAGGCCGACGTCATCTACCGGCTGGTCTGGGGAATGGAAGCTGCCAGGGTCTACGAAATTGCCCAAGGCAACCTCGAGGCCGACGCCTTGTTGGGCACGGCAGTAACCGCAATCGAGACGGGAACGTTCAATCGGGCAGCCTCGATCCTCATACGCTCTGGCTTCGACCATCGCCTCGCGGCAATATCGGCAGCCAAGAGCACTGCCGCCACATTCGACTCGGCTGCCGAAATGCGCCAATGGATTGATGACCTTGACCCTGCGCAGGCCCTGAGCGAAAGCTGGCCTACACCCGAGTCACGGTTAGCATGGGTGGCATTCGTGAACCCCTCGCGGGCACAGCGCTCGCTTCGATGGGGCCGCAGGACCGAGGATTTGCAGGAGGTCACCTGGTACGGGACAGTACCTGAGCCTGGTACCTGGCTGCGCGTGACTGATACTGGACCGGACAAGATTGAGATCTGGTCCAGCGGCTACGACCTGCTCGGAGAGGCCGCCATTCGCCTCAACCGCGAGCGCCAGGGCGTGTTGCGTGCCCGACGACTTCGCACTGGCGCCGGCGTCCGCCTGCTTTATCGCGGCCCAGACGACCTGCTCCCGAAAGCGCCGAAGGCATAAGCGTTGACGCCTGATTGGACCTCCGGGGTTTGACCGAATGGGGCTCAAGAACTCGAATATCCGACGAAACCATGGACGACTCTATGAATTCAACGTGTGCAATGGGCTCTGGCGCACTCTTTGGCGATCGCCAAAGATGGCTGCATTGCCCATGTCCTGGTGGTCAGGCCCCGCAGGCCGTGCGATCCTGCTCTGGTCGGGCTGCGGCTGGAGCTCAGCACGGAAGGGCTGGATATCACGGCCGACGAATCGGGATGCTGTCCGCCCGTGATAAGTCCGCGGACACGGACGTGTGCGAGGCCGCCTCGCTGCACCAGAGAGGCCGCCTGAAGCCCTTCACTGGAAAGGCGTCCCTTCATGGACATCCCGCCCGACTCCACACCCATCGTCTGCGACATGACCACACCCCCGACACCACTCAGGAGCACCTAGACAAGCCCCGGGCCTGGAGGCGAAGCGCAGGATCCGTCGCGGTCATCCGTCACGCCAGATGCGTAGGCATGCCATATCCCGGCGGAGGAGTGTGAAGGAGAGGCCCCGCACGGCTGTCATGGCTGTGGGCTGATGTCGATGACCTCGACCTTCACCTGCACCAGGTCGAATACCCGGACCGTATGGATGAGAGAGACCTGGGAGAAGGTGAACAAGGTATCCACGGTCAGCGGGCGGTAGGTAGCCGGTTGCCCTTTCTTCTTGCTCTTAAGTGCGATCGCGAAGATCACCGTGGGACGTGCCGGGATGGACATGCCGGGTTGGGTGGCCTTGACGAGCTTGGCCAGTTCTTCTCGTGCTTCGGGGTCGTAGCGGAGGGCGTCGTAGGACGTGAGAGCCTGGCGAAAGAGATGGCTGAGCTCTCCCGAACCAGTGGGTGCCTTGACATGGATGAATTCGCCGTTGGGGCCAAGGAGGTCGCACGCTTCGACGCCATGAGGGTGTTGGGTGGTGCGCAACACCTTCTTGTCGAGCAGTAGGAACTGGCCGCGACGGGCGACCTCGTCGTTGTAGGCGTCCTCGCGGGTGAAGGCCAGGTCCCACAAGGGGAGGGGTATGGAGGGCGCCTGCGACAGCATCTGCGTGACGTGCTTGTGGATGCTCTCCAGGTGTGCGGTGCCGATCTCGTACCACTTGCCCTCGTGGAGGAAGTACCGATGTGCGTCCAAGGGGATGTCGGCGGAGATCCACAGATGCCCCTTCACCCTTCGGCTCAGCGGTTCCTCGCCTTCGTGGTCGGCGCAAACCTGGATGTAACCGTCCCGGAGCGCTTTGATTCGCTGGCCTGGGGGGGAGCGGCTGCGTCAGTGCCAGGAGCGTCTCGAGGGACAGGTCTTCCTCCGCGGTGAACCTTCGTTGACCAATTTTTACCCTGTACGACTGGTGTTCTTCCTCTACGTCCTGGCACGCAAGGGGCAGCGCGAGGGCAAGTTCACCTTCCGTGCCGCCGCCGAGCAGGTCGTCCAGCGCCTCGTTGAGCCGGGGAATCAGCGGGTCTCTCGGCTTCAGCGCTCGCAGGCGTGCGATGAACTCGAGTTCCTCGGCTGGAGACTCCTTGGCGCAGATCTTGCCGATACGCCGGAGGTCATCCAACAGATCCTCGGGGTCGGTGGCGAGGTGGACCTTGAGAGAGTCGGTGCCGGCCACGCTGATGCGGCGTTTTCGCCCTCTGTTGAAGGTGAGTTCGACGTTGGCCAACTGGCCGGTGATCCTGCCGACGATCTCGCCGTACTCTTCGATGCCATACCAGCGGATGTTTTGGCCGCCGGGGACAGAGCTGCGCTCGTAACGTGGCTGAGCGAGCATGGCCGTTCGGGTGACCTGTCTGACGCTCTTGGGGTCGACGGCTCGTACGGCGAAGCTGAGACCGAACCCTGGATCGATGAAACGGGGATCGATCAGCAGGTGGCCCATTCTGTAGCTGAGGGCGAAGACCCCCTCGTCGACCGGGATGACGAGTACGGCGGCCGCCGTGCAGTTCGTCTCCTCGACGGAGGTGGAGGTGAGCTTTTCGAGTACGGCTGACCAGTCCGTGACGCCCTTGGAGATCGTGCCATGGATGAGGAGGGACGGGATGCCGGTGACGTCGGCGGGGCCGGCCGTGAATCGCTCGTCATCCAAGTGCCGAGGCACGATGACCTTCGTCAGGTCATTCGGATGTCCTCTTGCTTCCTGCAGGCGGTAAAGCGTGGTCTTGCGGGTCTCTCCAGGTTCGATGGTGCTCGACGACATCGTTGGCCTCCGGCCAGGTCGAGGGTGGCAACTGGACGGACCCTTCTGCCGTCCTGCTTTTACATATTGACACAACAGGAGGAGGAAGTACGCTAAAGATGATGACATAGTCAGAAGGACTAGGTGGTCGTCATGCCGGACGATGACAGGTGGTTGCGCGGCCTTCCTCCTGGATGGAGTAAGGTCTGGCGCTATATCGACAGCGGAGCCTCGCTTGACCAGCTCGCGCGTGCAACAGCGCAGGCTTTCGCCCGTACCTTTCGTGATGTAGGCGGTGTTCCAGAGCTACGGGACATTGCCGATGAGGCCGTCCAGCGCGCGCAGACCAAGTGCTCGGAACTAGACCTCGGGATCGATGGCCATGATCCGTTGCATGCATCGAACCACCCGCCCACTGTGATCACTCGGCAAGTTGTTGATGCCCTCGTGGAGGCCCAGCCCGAGAAGCTCGCAAGCTGCGCGACCTTAGAGGCTCAACAGGTCGTAGCGGAGGCATCTCTCAAAGAGCTTGCCTTCCACTTCGGCTTCGATCGGATGGTCAAGGATGCAGTGCGCAGGGGTAAGGAACTCCTGCAGGTTCTGAACATCATGGAACTTGTCTTGGCGCATCCACAGATCAAGGCCCTTGCCGTCAGATTGCTGCGGCATCCTGACGGGAAGGGGCTGCGTGCCCCTGGATTCAGAACGAGCGGCATGTCTACCTCTGAACTGCTTGAGACGCCTTTGGGGGATCTGTGATGTCCTTGAGCTCTGTCCGGTGTTGGCCCGGCGCGGCCTGCTGGCCGGGCGGGATCGCCGAGCCACCCGTGGATCTAGCGTGGGGTGTCGCCATTACTCTGGACGGCCGGCGAGTCATGGACGGGCTTGCCCAGCAGATCCCGTGGTATGCGGCAGATCTCCTCGAAGTAGCAGCATGTGTTCATGCGGCTGATCGTCTGACTCCCCGAATAGGGTGGAGAAGCTCCGACTACGGCTGCAGCTGGTCTCGGACGATGCGTGTGCGAATCCCTGTGAGGCGTCCGGATGTCTGGAACGCCAATGCAGAACAACTTGCGCAACTGCTTCGCTGGTTGTCGGACGACGAATGGATCCTTGAGTTCTGTCAAGGAGAGGGTCCTCTGACGCCAGGTCAGTCACCGCTCTTCGAGACGGCACCCCCGGATGCGGATCCAGTCCTGTTTTCTGGAGGAATGGATTCGACCGCCGGGCTCGCGAGAGATCTCTTCGTGAATGAGCGGCGTGTTGTGGCTGTTAGCGTGTTCACTAATAATTGGATGTTGTATCAACAGCGCCAGGTGATCAAAAATCTCACCCATGGGCATTGCCTGCCTGTGCAGTTCAACCTAAATCTACGCCTATCTGATATCGAATCAAGCCAGCGAACGAGAGGGTTTGTCTATCTCGCTTCTGGGATCGCTGCGGCCTGGACCATGAGTCGCCGCTTTCTCAGGGTGTATGAGAACGGAATCGGCGCCATAAACTTGCCTTACCTGCGTTCTCAGTATGGCGCACAGGCCACGCGCGCAATGCATCCCAAGACGTTGCATATGATGAGCGCTCTTATCGGTTCTGTGACCGGCGAGGCGTTCAGTATCGACGCTCCCTATCTCACGCTTACCAAAGCAGAGTTGATCGCTTCCGTTCCAGAGGATGCCGATCAGGCGCTTCAACAATCAGTCTCCTGCGACAGCGGCTTTTCTGCCCGCGTTCGCGGCCGAAAACCTTGCGGAATCTGCACTTCATGCCTACTTCGGCGTTTGGCAATCCATGCCTCCAAGAAGAGTCATCTGGAGGCGGGTCAGCTCTATCGTCGGGCTGACCCATCAACCAGCGAGCAGTGGGCGGCCATGGCCTGGCAAGCCCTACGCCTTGAGCGCTGCCTGCGAGGCGAGGATCCGTGGAACACGCTCATGATGGAGTTTCCGGCTCTACGATCTGCGTCCAGAATGATCTCCCGAAACGATCTTGTCCGGCTCTATCGTACCTACTGTCAGGAGTGGGCCGTGGTGTCGGCCAAGTTCGGAGATACCCCCCCACCACGGGACAGGACGGCTGCGTGATGACCATAGATGTTGTGAGTACCGAACAAGAGAGCCCATCTTCGCTAGGCATTCGGCTTCGAGCAGCCAGGGAGGCGCGAGGGCTGACGCAACAGCAGGCCGCCGCCGAACTGGGCGTCAGCCGTCCTCTCCTCATCGCAATAGAGAAGGGCAGCCGCGAGGTCCGGCCGGAGGAGTTGGTCCGGCTTGCGCGCTTGTACGGCCGTCCGCTCAATGAGCTGCTCCGGCCATCAGCGCCGCCTGCGGCGGTAGGCGCCCGCTTCAGAGCAGCACTCGGTGCGAAGGCGCCTGTGCCAGACATCGATGCACTGATCACTGAACTCGAGCGGATCGGAGATGACTACCTAGATCTCGCGCGTCAGGCTGGCGCCGAGCTGCCGCGACGATACCCCGCGCTACGCACCCTCGACTTGAGTACGGAGGAGGCCGAAGACCTCGCAACCGATGAGCGTAACCGTCTAGGTCTAGGAGACGGACCTGTTGAACGGCTGCGTGAGGTGCTGGAGAACGACGTCGGTATCAGGCTGTTCATCATCTCGCTACCTGCCCGGGTCGCCGGCCTGTTCATCTACGCAGAACCCCTTGGCGGATGCGTGGCAGTCAATGCCAAGCATCCTTTGGAACGCCGGCGGTTCACGATGGCCCACGAGTACGCGCATTTCCTTGTCTCCCGTGATCGTCCCGAAGTAACCCTTCTTGGTCGTTCGACCAGGGTCCCCGAGGGCGAGCGATTCGCTGATACCTTCGCCGCGGCCCTCCTCATGCCCCGAAGCGGGCTCGCCCGACGATTTCATGAGCTCAAGCGAAGCCAGAGTGGCAAGGCAACCCCCACCACGCTGCTGCAGTTGGCCAGGGCATACCGAGTGTCCGTCCAGGCCATGACTCACCGTCTTGAAGATCTACAACTCATTCCCGGTGGCACTTGGGACAAGCTGGTGGATAATAAGTTCAAGCCGCGCGCTGCCGAGCGCCATCTGGGGATGAGTGAACTGCTTGGAGAAGGGGATTCTCTGCCGCAGCACTATCGCACGCTGGCGGTGCAGCTCTACGCGCAAGGAAAGATCACAGAAGGGCAACTTGCCCGCTTCCTCCGTACTGACAGAGTAGGAGCACGCGACATCTACCGCTCTCTTACCGGGAGCCCCGACGTAAGTGACGATGGGGCCCCACAAATTTTCGACCTCGTTGAAATAGACCCTACGGGCTGACTCTATGACCGCGCGTCTTCTGCTTGATGCCTGTGTCGCCATCAATTTGATAGCTACGCAGAAATTCGATGAGATCGCTGCAGCGAATGACCTCGTCTTTGTAATGGTAAGCGAGGCCGCCCGAGAAGTTTCCTCCCTTCGAGACAACGCTGACGGGGAACGTGTCATTGTGCCAATCAACGTTGCGGAACGTCTCAGATCCGGGGCTTTGGAGTTCACGGAACTGGTTGAAGACGAATTTCCACTCTATGTGCAGTATGCAGCCAAAGTGGATGATGGCGAAGCGGCGACCATCGCGGCAGCGGTCGCGCGTTCATGGCCTCTAGCCACAGATGACAGGGCTGGCCGTCGGCTTTGCGATGAAGTAGGCGTGTCTCGTTTGATGTCCACCTCGCTTCTCCTGCGTAAGTATGCAGAGGCGGACGAACTTACTCCAAAGGAAATCTCGCGACTCCTCCAAAGAATTGAGAAGCATGCATCCTTTGTTCTGGGGCGAACCGACTTTGACTACTATTGGTGGATGGAGCATCTAAGGCTTGAAGAGTAGCCTCAGAGCTCGGCGTTTGGGCGCAGTGTGCGATCTCGCGGTCAGGCCACGCCTCAAAAACAGCAATGTGAGACGGATTCCGTCTTCAGGTGCCTCCAGATGGGCATGTTATGCCCGAGCCCCGACAAATATGGAGCCGCGGAAGGCTAACAGGAGGTTGGCTGCTGCGCCCCCTTGTATCATCTCTGGCGTCTTCTGTAGCACCGGACTACCTGACACGAAATTGCGGGCAGCTCGTACCGGCTAGCGGTCGTCCACTGGTACGGCTCCGCGACCTTCGTCGTGGAGCCGTGGACCTGTCAGTCATCATTGATGTCTTCGGTGATCCAATCTTGAGGAACGAGAGCCAGGCCGTTGCTGCGCCTCCATCGCGCCTCAACCGAGCTCCGGAAGGGTTCGTCGTCTAGGTCGGCGTGCTCCATCACGATCACTTGGAAGTTGCCGTCAAGGGCTTCGATCGTCCTCTGGATGGTCTTGTAGAGGTTGAGCAGGGCGGTCCTGTCGGGTCCTGCCAAGACGGTGCCGTCTGGGGCGTCTTCGGGGAAGTAGACCTGGGATGGTTGGTCTAGGACCAGGAAGCGAGGCACGGGGCTGCGCTGCTCGGAGAACCACTCGTGCATGCTCAGGAGAGTGGCGACGTGGTAACCAAGCCAGTTTTCTCCACCGCCCATGTCGGCCAGACGGACCGGACCACGTGTGGTATCCGCGATGACGGTCAACCCTCGCGGGTCGAGGCGGATGGGGGACTCCTTGTGCTCGAGGTCCAAGGCGACAGCCTTGGCTTTGATCTTCATATTGATTCGGGAGACGAAACTGTTCAGCCGATCGTCTCGTGCTCCGGCTCCGATCGCTTCCTCGAGATCAGTGATCTTCGCTCTGATTTCTTCGCGCCGGTCCACGACTTGGGGTCCTTGGACATGGCGTCCGGCCGTTTCCAGGAAGAGGCTGATGCGGCCTTGGACAAGCACGGCACGTCGCGAGGCATCTGTCTGGCCTTGCGCAGCGCGCTGGCCGGCGGTCAGCGTGTCGAGCTGCTCCTGATTGCGGCCCAGCGCACTGCGGATCTCCTGGAGGGTGTCTTCTTCCGCTGCGATGAGGGCGTTGATTTCGGGGGTGTCGCTGCCGATGACAGTCATGTCGGCATCGAGGCGGCCGAGGTCGCGATTGATGACCTCCGCGATCTGGCTCAATTGCGGCTGGTGGCTGTCGCACACCGGGCAACGCGGTTCCTGGTCTGCGGTGGTGGGTGGTGCGAAGAGGTTGAGAGTGGCCAGACGGGCATGCTGCTCAGCCGCCTGGTCAAGGAATTCATTGTTCTCCTGAGCGGCACGCTTAAGATTGGCGATGCGTGCACGAATCTGTCCATGCCGTTCACGCAGCCTTCGGCGTTGCTCTACGAGAGCGGCAACTGGATCATCTCCGGCCTCGGGCAGCTGCGTGGGGGCGCTCTCGTTGACGGCTTGGCGGAGATACTCCAACGCCCTTTCTGCTGTCATCTCCCGCTGGGGCGGTTGCAGCAGACCTGCCTCAACGGCTTCGGTGACCAGAGCCAGCGCTTGCCCGGAGGCTGGAGACAGGCTGTGGGCAGCAGCTACGGCCGCTTCCATCTGTGCGAGTTCCCGACGCAGCAGACGGAGTCGGCTTTCTAGCAACGCCTGTTCGGGATCGACGGCGCCAAGAAAGTAGGGAATCATTGCCCGGATCGTCGCTGGCAAGAATTCCTCACCCTGCGAGTGGAACAGCAGGTCTGGGTTGGCTACCTCGTTCTGCTTCTGTAGACAGAAGAACAGCGCATGGCGCACTGAGGGCGGGATCGGGGTAGTGCTGCGCACGGCTGGGATCCGGACCGTCCGGTCGATCTCCGTGAACTCCGACAAGACATCCTTGGCGATGTCGAGAGGGGTGGAGAAGTTCAGCTCTTCCCGTTGCGGAGGCGCCGCGCCGAGCGCTTGAGAGACGACGCACATTGTGGTCGCCGTGGCCGCCTTGCCAGCCGGAGCCGGCCGCGCCACGAACAACTGCTGTTGGTCCTTCACGAGAGTGACAGCGAAGACCTGCACGAAGTTGCGCAGCGCCGCCCCCTTGATGACATAGTCCTTGCTGGCCAGGCAGTAGTCGACGATGTTAAGCAGAGCGCTCTTCCCGCGCCGCGAGTCGCCAGTGATGATGTTGAGCCTGCCGGTCTTGAAGGGGACGGTGCGGATGTGGCCGTCTTCGTTGTAGATGGAGATGGCACTGATCTGGAACGTCACGGCCGGACTCCTAGCAATGTCATGACGGTACTGAGGCTGCCCGTGCTGGGGAGCCAGCGCCCCAGAAGATGGGCCGCCTTCTGGATGGCCTGGATCTCGTCCGTGGCGCCGTTGATCGTCTTCGTGAGCCGACCGGGTGCCACGGTAAGTTTGCCGTCCTCATCGACGTGTACGGCATCGCTCTGTAGTGCCAAGAGGAGCCCGGGCCGCACCACTGCGGCCAAGGCGGTGGCGTTCTGTGACATGGTCACTTTGACACCCTTGTTCTCCTCCAGCCATCGGTTCAGCCCACTGTTTCGGGATCTCGGCAGAGTGCGACGTACGGCTGGTTGCAGTGCCATCACGGCGGACAAGACCGCTACTGGGACCGGGCACGGCTGGCTGTACTGGAGCTCGTGGCCCTGGACGGCGCGGCAGGTGACAAGCGCGGTAAAGGCCGGGTTGAACAAGGCGCGTTCTTCGCGGCTGAGTTCAGTGAGTGGGTTCACGCTTGCGTCGCTCCCGCCGGCTCCAGTACGGCCATGAGCCGGGTCATGAAATCAATGTGCCAGCCCACCTGAAGGTCATCAGCCAGGATGTGGAAGGATCCCTTGGCGACGAATGGCTCGTCACACCCGACGCGGATGCGGGGACGTGCCTTGCGCGTAGCCCATCGATAGATCTCCTTGGCGGCTGCTATCTTCTCCGCTTCCGTCGCCTCTGCGCCGAGGTCGTCTTCCATCTCCGCGAAGAGGTCCTGCCACTCCTCGATGAGCCGGCGCTCGTACTTGCTGATCTCGCCGGGCAACAGCAAGTTGTCGTCTGACCACCGGGAACGCTGGGCAAACGCGCGGATGTAATCGCGCACTGCGATCCCGATGCTGGTCTTGCCGATGTCGATCAGTTCCATCTGGCGGACGAAGGTCATGCTCGCATAGTCCGATGGATCTGGTTTGAGTACAGCGATGTCCTCGTCGATGGGCAGGTTCTCCGGCCGGAATTGATTACGCAGGTCGGTGAACACCTGGTCGAACTCGTCACCAGTGATCGCGTCCATCTCATCGGTTCGCAGCTGACGGATCGTGCGCTGAAAGAACCAGCCTTCCAGGCGCTGAAGGAAGGGCCTGGCATACGCATGTCCGACGGCGGAGACCACTCGCTCCAGCAGCAGCTTCTCCACCGCATCGACGTCCGGAGCATTGCCGATGACCTGTATTCGGGCAACCATGGCCCGTCGCTCATCCGCTGAGAGTTTGTCGAAGGCTTCGTATGCCTTCTTGTTGTCCTTGCTGGTGGAAGATTTCCTGGCGGTCTCCAACGCTTCAAGCCCACGACTCTCGTCCCTGACCCCTGAGACGAGAGGTTGCAGGAGATAGCCAGCCGAGTCGGGGGCTAGCTCAGCGGTAGTCAGGAGGAGAAGGTCCGTCTCGTCCAGGTCGAGCTGTTTGTTGGTGATGCCATGAGCCCATATCCGCAGGGTTTTCCACAGGTCCGTGCTGTAGTCCGACATGGTGACGCCAGCGGCCCGATGCTTGAGCTGATAGAGGACCCGGCCGCCTTCGACGAGTTCTTCCACGTCGTCGCCAGCTTCGATGGCAATGCACCAGTCGAGTCCACGGCCGTGCTGGTCGACACAGGAATGAAGGGCCCTCCGGAGCTGGTACACGTAGCCGACCGCGGACGCCGATGCTTCGAACGGAGCTGTTGTACCCGCCATCTTCCCCTCCAGCCTGGTCAACCTGGCACATGCCTGACTGATCTTTGCATTGCGCGCGTATTGCCTAAACCCTCACGTCTAGAGGCCGGGCGGGCCAGCAAGCTCCATAGCCAGGGGCGAGCGGCTCCGAAGTCTGCGCACTGGCGCGGCTTATGGACCCGGCACGCATGCCCAGACGTCGGAGCCACCGCGGTGCAACTGGTTCCGATGGCGAAAATCAGGTTGCCTGAATGTGGAGCGCTCCAGGGGGCCTGCTGATATCGAAAACATAACGAAGGTGGTGGATTGCTACGGCGCTTGCTCGCTCAGGTCGTAGTCGGTCAAATTGATTTCCAGCAGGTAGCTCCTGAGACGGGAGAGGGGACTCAGGCCGCGACCTGCTCGCATCGCATACTGGACCTGTCCGGGTTCCTGAGGCCCTTGCTGTACTACGGCCTCCGTCAAACTATGCGTCGTTCAGAGAGCTCGTTGAGTCGGATGGCTTCGGTCAACGCCTCCGTTGCCAGTCTCGTTGAGCAGGCAAGTGTGTTGAGCAGGGGCTCCGGCAGTTTGCCAGCCATCAGGCCAGAAGCTGCCATCAGACGGGTCAGGGGATGTTGGTGAATATCGGATAGCAGATGGTCGCCAGTGAGGAGGTCGCGAACGGCATACCCGTCACCACAGTCGATCACCTCCTCGATTACCTGGGAATGAACACGGTAGGCCGCTTTGGCATCGGTGCTGCTGGCGAGGGTGGCCACGGTCAGCCCGAGCCGGGTCCGGAAGACGGCGTACCCGGGTAGCAACGCGCTCCCGAAAAACCTCTCGACCATGTCCGCGACGCTTCGGCTGAGCAACGCGTTCGTCTTGTCCATGCACATCACGCTCAGGCAAGAGCCGACCAGGTGTTCCCAGGGTTCGGTCAGCGTGCATCCCTTCAGGGCGGCTTGAGCGGCCTGAAGATCGCCGTGCAGGAGATGAGTGATGATCTCGACCTGTCGCCCTTCCATGAGATGCACGCCGATCCCGTTGTGGGCTCGAGCGTGGGTGACCGCTTCGTCCCAGCGTCCAGCAAGGACGAGAGCGCGGATGCCGTCGGCGAGGTATTGGAGCCAGACCCATTCGCGCAGCTTGTGATGCTGTTGCAGAGTGCCGGTGAGGTTGGCCAGGGGCAGGCGGCGGTCCTCGATCATCAGGTCGGTGCTGTTGACGGTTGCCTGGTACATCGCGTCCAGGAGTCGTAGGGCGTGTTGTCCGGCGTCGGCGCGGATCTGGAGGCAGGCGAGGTTGAGGGCGGGTTCGAGCATGTATCTCGCTTGGAGCACGGTGAGCGGGTGGCCGGCCTCGCGGTAGACGTTGATGTGCTGCCAGCACAGGTCGCGGGCCAGGTCAGGAAGGCCGCAGTCGCTGGCCAGCAGCGCGGCCTTGTCCAGCGCGTGCGCCCCCTCGTGCAGCGCGTCAACGCCGGAGCTGATGGCGGTGTCGGCAATGTCGGCGATCTCCTTGATCCGTTCGGTAAGCGATGAGCAGGCAGGGCGGGGGCGGCCGACGAGGGGAAGTGGCGGACGGCGGCGTGCAGCGTAGCGGGGTCCATGGTCAGGTCCGGGGGAGGAAGGCGGCCGTGGCCGCGTCGGACAGGATGCCTTGCGTGGTGGCCGAGAGGCCGAGTCGGTTCCAGTGGAAGATCACGATGTGGGTGAGGAGGGCACGCAGGCCGCGGTCGAGGCGTCCTTCGGCTGCAGCACGGCCGAGCTGGTTGCCGGCGCTCTGCCATGCCGACAGCCACGGTGCGGCGAACGCCGCAGGCCCACCGGGGGCGAACGGGGCGTGGTGGAGTTGGGCGAGGCGGAGCCATCATCAAGGCCACGGGCGCAATCCACACCGAAGAGCTCACCCTCCAGAACGAAACGTTCCCAGCCAACGCCTGTTGCCATACCTGCGACTGCGTCGACCAAGCAACAAGCAGACAAGCCGCGCAGAGATGAGCCGCGCAAGTGGCACGAGACGGTCTCACGGCCAGATCGGCCGGCCGAGCCTATTCCGAGCCGACGCGACACCGTCAGGCGTGTCCATCGCAGGCACCATCAGGACCGCAGCGCGCCTTCCCAGCGGCATCACACTCGAATCAGGCCACGCGATCCGCTTTCGCCCTTCCCGTCGCCTGTGGTCTCGCGATCACCTCTCTTGCCGCCCGCGAGCGGCGGCGCAGGAGATAGGACGGAGAACCGCGCTGGGGCCTCGTCTGAGGTGAGGCGACCGTTTGGCGCCGCGCTGGCGTTTGGACTGCTGGTGATGCTGCTGGGTGCCACGCTGATCGCCAGAGTGCGGTCCCGGCTCGCTCGACTAAGCATGGAGCCGTCTGTGGTTCGCCGTCGGCTTCAAGGGCACCAGAGCGAGCGGGAGGGTCTTCCCGTCACGCTGGCTGCTGACATGCAGACTCCCCGCGTCGCGCCCGCCAAGGTGAGGACGGCCGGCGACCTTGAGAGCCTGAAGACCGCCGCGCCTGTACCTGCGCAAAGCGGCGAGCAACCGCGAGCATCCGCCCCTGCGCCAGACACCGTGACAGCTCCGCTTGGGTCCGGGGAATCGGGCTTCGTGGTGGCACCGGGCAAGGCCAGGGTCGAGGCGCTCGGGGTACTGCGGGTGGCCTGGGGTGGGCAAGATGTGCCGTTTGGGCGGGCGGAGGCGCAAGATCTGTTCGCGCTGTTGTCGGTTTCCCCGGACGGGGTGTCGTCCGAGAGCATCGTAGAGGTGTTGTGGCCGGGTGATGGCGAGCGCGGCGGGCGCCGGTTGGAGTCGGCCGTTCGGGAGATCAACCAGGCCATGAGACACGCGACCGGGTGCGCGTCGGGGGTGCGGTTCGTGGTGAAGTCCAGAGAACGGCGGCTGCTGCCTGCGGCATGGTTCGATGTGGACTTCTGGCGGTTCGACGCCGCGTGTCAGCGCGCTGCCACCGCGGCTGACGACGCGACACGGACGACGGCCTTGCATGAGGCGCTGGCGCTGTATCGGGGGCCGCTACTGGCGGGTCGTGATGATCTGTGGGTGCTCACGCCCCGGCAGGCCGCTCAGCGGCATGCGGTCAACGCCGCTGTACGGCTGGCCGAGCTGATGCGGGCAGATGATCCGGATCGGGCGGTGGACGTCTTGCAACTGGCGGTGGAGCGCATCGATCCCTACAGCGAGATGTTGTGGGGTCAGCTCATGACGATTCAGGCAGAGCTGGGCCGTCAGCTCGCGGTCAGGCGCTCGTTCGAGCTGTTGAAGGAGCGGCTGGCGGAGATCGATACAGCGCCGAGCCCGCAGGCCCGGCAGGTGTATGAGCGGCTCCTGCGCTAATCAGCCCGCCCGGAGGTACGACCCTGGTGACAACGACCGGGACGTCACCCGCCGTCGCGAAGCGCACGCCGATCCCGGGCGGGGTAGCCGGCTAGAACCTCGGCGGTGAGCAGCTTGACCGGTTGAGTGGCATAGATGCGGGCCAGAAGCCGCAAGGTGAAGACGGAGGGGCGCCGGCCCGCTTGCGGCCAATTCTCGTAGTCATACAAGCGGGCCTCGCGCAGCCCTGCACCGGTGGTGCCGGCGAGCCGGTGGAAGGTCTCGACCACCTGGGCGGCGGTGAGCCCGGCGGTGTATCGGTAGAGGTGTAGTGGGGTGGCGGGGTGGTCCAGGCCGAGGATGACGGCGATCTGGTCGGTGGTGAAGCCGTGCTGGCGTAGGTAGCGGCTGCGGCGTCGGCAGTCGAGCAGGGTCTGGTATCCGGTGCCGGACATGGCCTGGGTGTCCCTTCACATGTTGCGCGTTGTGCGTGGTAGGCCCGTTGGGGTTCCGGGGTGAGGGGACGGTAGGCGGGCTTGGTGGAGGGGCTCCAGCCTGGGCGTGGGGTGATCGACGTCGGGGGATGGCGGCGGCCCGGGCCGGTCATGGCGGATTGCTGCTGGTGGGGACGGTGTGGGTGTGCGTTTCGGGTTGGGGGTGTGATTCGGGCGGCGAGGTGGGTGATGGTGCTGGCCGCTCCCGGCACGGTGCCGGGATGAGGACCGGAAGGGACATCCTGCATGGACACGCGTACGCAGCACACGAGCCTGGCCGAGCCGAGCAGCCTCCACACGTCGCCGGCTTTCGGCTTCCGGCGGCAGCCGTTCGGGGAGGAGTTTCCGGATCTGGCGCCGGGTCTGGTGATGTCGACGTTCCGCTCCTCGCGGGTGTGGGGTGGGATGGCGTGGCGGCGAGCCTTTCCTGGACGGGGTGACCAGTCGGCTCTCGCGCGCCGGATGGTGGGGCAGCTTCTGGCCGACACGGGGCGGGCTGATGATGCTCGGTGGGTGACGGCTGAGCTGGTCAGCAACGCGCTGCGGCACTCCTTTTCGGGCCGGGAGCGGGGGTTCTTCGTGGTGGAGGTGCTGCGCGGGGCGGAGTCGGTGCGGATCGTGGTCTATGACCTGGGTGGCGGGCCGGTCCCGGACTTCTCGCGGACGCCTGGCTCGGTGCTGGAGGTGGCCGAGGACGGCCGGGGTCTGGCCGTGGTGGCCGAGGTGGCGGATCGGGTCGGGGTGGCGGGTGGTGCGGCGACCGGGCACGCGGTGTGGGCGGAGCTTTCTCTGACCAAGGGAGCTACCGAACCGGTCACCGGGCCGGCGTCGGATGACGTGACGGGTGACCGGGTGGAGGAGCCGAGTGGCGTTGTGCGATTGCCACCGTCGGATGAACCTGGTGCCAGCCGTCAGGAGGAGGGGGCCGTCTGGAGGAGTTGAGGTGGAAGGCTGACCAGGTGTCCGCGTACGGGCAGGAGCCGTGGGCTCGGCAGGCGCTCGCCGCGCTGCGCCGGGACTGGCCTGACTGGGGCTTCCTGGTGGTGGGCTACCGGTGGCTGGCGCTGCGCGGCAAGCAGGTCGTGATCAGCGCTACCGGGCCGCGGGAACTGCGGTACGCCTTGCCGCCGATCCCGTCGGTGCGGAACGGGGCTCAGCTGGTTCTGCAGCCTGCGCCGTGGGCCTCGGCGGGCGCACCCTACGCGGGGGCGGGTGCGGCCAGTGCAGGCGGTGGGGTCGCTGCGGGGCTGAGCGGTCCGTGGTCGGCCGGTACGCCGCCGTCGGGGGGATGGCGGCGGAGCGGTCGGTGACGGGCACGTGGGCGGTTGCGGGCGCTGATGGGGCACGGATGACGTGGTGGCAGGACGGGTGGTGGCCGTGGCGTCGGCGGCGTGACCGATCACGGCCCGACTCGCGCACCCCGGGAAGGGCCTCCTCCGGTTCGACGATCGAGCCGGAGGAAGGTGGCCGGCATCGTCATCGCCGTGCCCGGCACAGGCCCTCGCCGTTGGCTGGTGGCATCGCGGCATAGGGCTGCGGGCCGCGTGCGGTATGGGTTCGGGGCCGGGCTTGACACCTGGGGTGCAGGTGGGCGTTCATACCGGTCAGTCCGCCCCGTTGGATGCGCAGGGGTACGGGGAGGGCTGGAGGGGTTCGTCTCACGTAAGGGGTGAGGCGAACCCGCCGCCGAGCTAAGAGCAAGCCTGGCAGCATGGGCGTCGCATCACTTCGGCGGGGTGTTGCGGGTTCCGCTGGTGAGGTGTTGATCGGTGTCGCATTCGGTGTCGCGTTTTGTTGTCGCATCCGGTGTCGCCGCTGAGATCGCGACACCCTCTGGCGTGTCATCTGCTCAGGTCATGCGGGTTTCGTCTGTTGCTTCGGCCGCCCCGAATCGCCTAGAGGCGACTCCTTGAATATGTGTGCGCGCGTTCTCGTGCATGCCTGCACTGTTAATTTCTCTTCTCTTCTTCCGTCTTTGTGTCTCCGTCCTGCCCTTCCTTCAACGGCAGGTTGCCGGCCAGCGGCCCGGCCGCTGGCCGGCCCTTGCGGGGACCTTGTCCTGTGTGGCGAGCAGCGTCTCGTCGTGGCTGGTCACGGGGTTCGGGCGGGCGGAAGCGGCGGCGGGGCGCGGAGTGACGGTGGGATGGGGCGGTGTCGGATCGGAGGCCGGGAAAGAGGCGAAAAGCTTTACCTTACTGCCGCGAGAAAAAGCGGCACGCCCTACGGGTGGTGGCACTATCGAGATAAAATAGAAATGTCAGCGGAAAGAAAGTAGAAAGGCGGAAGAAATGGCGCATGGTTCGGGCGACTTCGACGGCGAGTTCATGGCGGTTGCGGCGGCGGATGTCCGTCCTACGGATGTGGTGCTGAACCCGGCCCGCTATGTGTCGGACCCGACCGCGTTGCCGGGCGGCATGATCGACATCTTCCGTCCGGCCGACCCGGCGCGGGCGTGTGAGGGGTGCGACGCGGGGCCGGGGGAACCGTGCGGGGCGGGGTGTTTGGGGTTGGCGGCGTTGGATGACGCCACCGGGTACGGGTTCGCCGACGTGGGCTGACCGGGCCGGGGCAAACGCGCGGCCCCGGTACCGCCGTAGGGCGGTGCCGGGGCCGGTTGCGTTGCCGGGGTAGGGGCTAGGCGGGGGCGGACGTGGCGGTGCTCTCAGGCCCGCCCGCGCCGCCTGTGGTGGCGTCCGGGGCGGCGGTGGGCGGATGGGTGTTCACGTGGGCGGCGATCAGCTCGGCCACGTCAGCGGGCGGGGTGTCGGCGCGAAGATCCGTGACGGGGTACATGCCGCCAGGGGCGATACGGCCGAGGTAGATCCATCGGATCGTGAGCGGCGGCGCGGGCGCGTCCCCGTGGGCGGGATCGGTGGCGGGCGTCAGCGGGACATGTACCTCGACAATGTGCCCTTCAGACGAACGGTATTCCTGACCGTAGATGTCGTGGGCGCGAGTGTGGTCGGCGGGGTAGCGGCTGCCCTGTGAGTGGCGCTGGTAGCCGTATGCCCTGAGGGCGCGGGTGTAGGGCAGGGTGAGGGGCATGTACGCGGCGATGTCATCGCGGCTGAGGTAGTAGTCGCCGAGAATGTCGGTCATGTCGGCGGCGATCGCCTGAAAGTCGGGTTGCCCGCCCGGCATGCATGCGCCGCACGTGCGGGCGTCTTCCTGAGTAGAGCAATGTCCGTCGAGGGTGAACATGTCCTCGTATGTGCAGATTTCCAGCAGGGTGCCGTCGTCGCCCCGTTCGGTCGGGACGATGACGGGCTGATCATTGGGGTCGTCCCACATGATCGCCCATCCGGGGCCGTAGTTGGCTAGCGCGCGGGCGTGCCCGGCTTTGACGCGGCGGTGGGTACGGGTTCCGATCCCGGTGTGTTCCATGCGGCTCCTTCCGTTTACCCCGGCGCGTTGACCAGGGTGCGTTTGTCGGCGGTGTTCCCGCCTAATTCCATGGACGCTCGCTTCCGTAGTGATGTCAATCGGAATTCGCATTCACCTCGCAGAATCTTTCCCACGGGAATTCAGGCAATCCGGCATCGTCCACCGTCGTATTCTTGTTAGGCGAAGAGTCGGGCCTGCCCGGGATGTCAAGCCGATCCGGCGACTTTCTCGCGAGATGTTTCCGTAGATCAGCGGTTGTTTTGTTAGGGCAGCCTCTCTAGCCGCCGGGGTGACACTATTTGATGCCGGATCGACTTGCCGCCCGCGTTGCCGGCGAGGGGTGGTCGTGACGCAAACGAAAAACACCGGCCCGCACCGGGGCCGGGAAATCAACCGAAAAGGGCGTCACGCAATGGCTATTCACACCCCGGAAATGACCGCTACCGAAACCATCCCCGCTGATGCGGAAAGCGCCGTTACCGCAACGGCCGCCACCGCGCCCCTCACGGCCCCTGACAGCGCCGCAACCGCGGCCTCCGGCGCTGACCCGCCCCGGATGCCGACGGGCCTGTGGCGGCGGTGTGGGCGGCGCTGAACGCCGAGCCGGGCGGGTCGGCCGCGGCGATCGGGGCGGCGGCGGGCCTGAGCCGGATGGCGGCGGGGAAGATCCTCAACGACTTCGAGGCGAACGGCCGGGCGCAGCGGGAGCCGGGCGTGAGCGAGGGCGGGCGCGGGCGGGCGGCTGACCGATGGTTCCCGATCACCCCCGAACCCGTCACCAACACCGTCACCGACGCCGTCACCGACGCCGACGCCGACGCCGACGCGGAGCCGACCGGTACCGCTGACGCGCCCGTCCCGGCCCCCGAGATGCCGGATGCCGCGCCCGAGGGGATCATCGCGCCCGGTACGGACGCCGACACCCCGGAGGTTGACGCGGTGCCCGCGCCGGGGACGGACACGGCTCCGGCCGCGATCGGTTCGGCCGATTCGGCCTCGGCGGATGAGCCGATCGGCGAGGAGGACCTGATCGCCAGTGAGGCATCCGGTCAGGATTCGGGCGGGGCGGACGGTGACCTCGACGTGGTCACCGAGGCAGACCAGTCCGGGCCGGTGTCTGTGCCGGTGGCGGACGACCCGGCATGGGCACGGGCGCACGCCGAACTGGCAGAGTTGGTCGACCTGTTCGGCGGAGTGATTTCGGCGAAGGACGAGGGGAACGCCGTGATGGCGTTGGGGTGCCTGGAAATGGCGATGACCAAGGTCGCCTCAGCACACCGCAATGCGCGGGCGGCGCTGACTGGCAACGCCGCCCCGGCCCGTGCGGTGTCGGCGGCCCGTCCGGGTGCCGGTAGCGGCGCGGGCGCGGGGGATGCGGTTCGGCCGGGTGCGTTGCGGGACATGGTGTACGCGCACCTGGTCGAGTTCCCGGGCAAGGACTTCACCCCGTACGAGATCGGGAAGGTCATCAACCGATCGTCCGGTGCGGTGGCCAATGCCCTGGACCGGCTGGTCAGCCTCGGCGAGGCGGTGCTGACGTGTGAGCGGCCCCGCCGGTTCGGCCTCGCCCCCACTGCCAAGCCCACCCTCGCCGCCCCCGCCGCCAAGCCCACCCCCGCCGCGCCCGCCGACACCCACGACCCGGACGTCGACGAGGACGCCGACGCGGCCTGAACCCCGAGGTGGGGCGGGCCGCCCTTACCGGCCCGCCCGCCCCAGCCCGGGTAGTGGGCGGGACACCCCTACCGCCCCGCCCGCACCGGCCCGCAACACGTCCGCGCACGGCTCCCGGCCCCGCGCCGGACGAACGCCCAGCACCCACTGATCACCGGCACAGCGGCCCGCACGGGGCCGGGGGCCGACCCCCCCCTGACACCCATCGCGGCATCGCGTCTGTGCCACGTCCCCACACACCGAAAACCCCACATCAGAAAGGCACTGCCATGGCTCACGAGATCGAGATCTTCGCCAACGGTTCGGCCGTATTCGCCGCCGCCGGGAAGCCCGGCTGGCACGGACTCGGCTACACCGCGCCCGGCCCGATGACCGCCGAGGAGCTCCTGTCCAACGCGCAGCTGGCCGGGTGGAACGTGCGCAAGGTGCCGGTCGGTCAGGTCACCGACCCGGTCACCGGCCAGCCGGTGGTCACGGACGAGGACTTCCTGGTGGTGCGCACCAACCCGGTCACTGGCCAGCCGCAGCGCCTCGGCCGCGTCGGTAAGGAGTATCAGGTCCTGCAGAACGAGGACGTCACCGACTTCCTACAGACGCTGGTGGACGAGTCCGGGGCGATCTTCGACACGGGCGGGTCGCTGAACGGCGGGCGGCGGGTGTTCGTCACGATGCGGCTGCCTGAGCCGCTCATGGTGGGCGGGCTCGATCAGATCGACCTGTACTTGGCGGCGTTCTCCCGGCATGACGGGTGGGGCGCGTTCACGACGGTCGCGACCCCGGTCCGGGTGGTGTGCGCCAACACCGAACGGGCCGCGCTGGCCAACCACGCCTCCAAGTTCACCGTCCGGCACACCGGCAACGTGGCCGGGCGCATCGCCGAGGCGCGCGAGGCGCTCAAGCTCACGTGGAAGCACGGGGAAGCCTTCGCGGCCGAGGCCGAGAAGCTCCTGGCGGCACCGATGAACTTCGCCGAGTTCCGCAAGTTCAGCCAGGTCCTGTACCCGATCCCGCCGGGCGCTAAGGACCTGGCGCGCAAGAACCGTGAGCTGACTCTGCGTCAGCTTGAGCACCTGTTCGCCTACGCCCCTACGCAAGAGCCGATCCGTAACACGCGGTGGGCGGCCTACAACGCGGTGACCGAGCGGCTGGACCACCAGAGCCCAGTGTTCGGTAGCCGCGATGTGGCCACCGTCCGCGCCGAGCGCGCCCTGCTCGATGACCACGACAACGCCAAGATCAAGGCCCGCGCCTTCCGGATGCTCTCCACGGTCTGACCGGACCGCCCCGGCGCGGCCCCCTCACGGAGCCGCGCCGGGCATCTCAGCCGGACGGCGTAACCCTGCGCGCAGCCACGCCGCTCGCGCCGAATCCACGCCCACACGCGGCGTGCGCGCTGGAGCGGCCCCCACCGACGATCCCCTCGGTCCCGCCCATGCCCTCGGCCGACAATGCCCGCGCCCGGCCGGGCGACCCCATCGAACGACCCCATCACCTGATCGCGAAGGAGTTCATCATGGGACGACTCGAAGACCTGGCCCTGCACAACGCCACCCTCGCCCGGCATGAGCTCGGCGAGGCACTCAACCGCATCGCCTCCCTCGACGACGAAGGCACGTTGCGCGACAAGGACCTGGGCCGCATCGCCTACGCCTACCAGCGGATGTCATGGTGGCAGCAGGTCACCGACCTCACCCACGGCCGCGAGGAGACCGTCGACGGTGCGACCGCGCTGGAGATCGTCCGGCAACGGGCCCAGGACCTCCTGATCAACGCCGCCCGCTGACCAATGGCGGCTTGTTCGCCCTGGCGATGGCCGAGTCCCGCCGGGGCGGCGCGCGTGCCTTCCTGGACGCCACCCAGAATCTCGCCGACGCGCTCACCCCGCCGCCCGTACGAGATGCCTGCTCGGACGACGGCCTTGCCACTCACGCCGCCTCGCTCGCCGCTGCCGAGCCTGCAGGTTCGGCCAGCGAGTACCGGCTGTGACAGTCGGGCTGGCACGCGCTGCCCGCATGGTTTCGCCCGCCCTCTGCTTGTAGTGGCGAGGGCGGAGCGCCGGACCGGCGGTCACCCCATGACCCTCACCTCTCACCTGCCCATGTCACCCGACGAAAGGAACGCATGCGATGAATGACCGCTACCAGCCCGGGCCCCCGCTCCTGGATGACGGGCCGCCCACCGCCGCCCCAGCCTCCGACATCACCAACTCCTCGACCGGGCAGACGCGGCGCTCGTTGGATGAGCTGATATCCGAGAAGATCAGCGCCGCGCGTCACGCGCATTACGCTGCGGCGGCTGAGGCGGTCGCCGCCCTGCAGAACGGACGCTGGCTATCAGGCGAGCAGTTGTTCGCCACCGAGTACACCCGGTCCTCGCGCGCCTGGTGGGATCTGGTGGACGTGCAGATCACGGCCAACAGGCCGGCCTGTGATCACGCGGTGCGGTGGGTGCGCTCCTGGACCCGCCACTACCTCACGAACGAGGCCCCGGCCGGGCGGCCGGGGACGCTGTTCGAGCATGCGGTCGCCCACGCCTCGCGCATCGCCGCCCGCGACTTCCTCAACGCCAGCGGCCAGCTCCTGACCCACCACCTCGCCGGGTCCGTCGCCAAGCCGACATCCCGGATCCGAACGCGCCGGTGAACCACCGCCACGCCGACGACCCAGCAGCATCCCCGGTGATGCCACCGGCGTCGGCGGACGCGCCATGAACGACCAACACCCCGCGCCAGCGCGCCCCGGTGCTGGCTTCACCACGCGACGAAGGACAGTCCCATGCGGAACCCACAACACCCGGATGCCCCGGCTCCTGCACCCGACACCGGCACTGCCGTCACCTCCGACCTCAACCCACGCGAGCCGCTGTCGGTGGAGGTGGTGATCGCCCAGGCCCGCCAGATGCGGCAGCACAACGCCGACATCATCGGACGGCGGCTGGGCCGGGGCGAGCGGTTGAGCGCCGAGGTGCTCTACGACACTCTGCACGCCCAGATACTCGCCGGGTGGTGGCTGCTCGTTGACCGGCACATTCGGCACGCCCGAGGTGGCCGGGGCCTGCCTTCGGAGCAGACGGTGGCCAGGTTCGTCGCCTGGATCAGCCCGTATCTGGACGACGACGCCAGCGCGCTCGACACCGCTACGAACTTCCGCATGCTCGGGCTGCGCTGCGAGCACGAACTCGCCCTGGCCCACTTCGAGCGGGCCTTGGCCCTCATCCGGCAAGACGCGGCTCGAACGTTCCTGACCCAGGCGAAGGCACTCCCGCCGGCCTCCCCGGCAGAGGCCCCGAGCAGCAGTTCGGCGGGGCGGGAGGCGAAGGCATGAGCAACAGCACCGCCACGGGCAACCCCTCCGGCACGCCTGAGCCACCAGCCATGAGCAGGCCCAGCACGCGCCGCGCCGACAGCTCGCGGCTGGAGTTCTTCCAGATGATGGCCTGGAGGTGGGGCATCACCACCGCCAAGAAGCTCACCCGTGCCCGCATCCCTCAGGGCCGGATCGATCCCAGCCGCGAGATCGTCGTCGACGCCGAGAGCATGGGCTTGCTGAAGGAACACCACACGCGACAGGCGAAAGAACGGCTGGCCGCAGGCGAGGACTGGGTCGAGTCGGGGTTCGTCTTCACCGACGAGCTCGGCCGGCCCCTACACCCCAGCACGTGACCGACCGCTTCTACCAGATCTGCTACCAGGCCGGGCTGCCGCCGATCCGGCTGCACGACCCGCGCCATCTGGCGGCCACCGCGATGCTGGCAGCCGGAGTGGACATCAAGCTCGTGCACGAGGTTCTGGGGCACAAGACCGCGTCCTTCACCCGCTACCTACACCAGCGTCTACCTCGAAGCAGCCGCACCCGCGGCCGAGGCGACCGCCGCGTTCCTGACCGGATCGCCGGTGCCCGCGCCCCGGCCGGTCCCACCTCGGCCGAGCACAACCGGAACCCGGTCCAACGCCGAGGTGGGACAGGCCGGTGGGTCGGTAGTGCCCCTGCCGACCAGGCCAACCAGTCCGACGCCACCCGCCAGGCAGGAAGGACGAGGTGTATGCGGAGGCCGGTCAGCCGCACAGGATGACCGGCCTCCGCTCTCTTCCGCCGGGTCCAGCGGCAGCACCCTTTGGGGAGGGGAGGTGCTTGCCGTCGGACGATTTCGGGGGTGGGCGGCCCGTCGCGTCACGCCTCCGCTGCCGCGACACTCCCCTCCCCGACAGGGGCCGCCCTGGCGACGATCAGGCGGACGGGGGGCACCCGCCGTGATCGTCTTCGGGAGGTGGCTGGCCGTTGTCCTCTTCCGGCCGGCCACCTTGAGGCGACCGCGTCCGCGCTAGTGCATGAGGCGTTTGCGGTCACTGCTATCTCGGGAGCGCACCAGCCCGCCTGGGCTCGGTCCGGCATGCTCAAGAAAGTTCGGGGTGCCCTCACCCGGCTTCCCGGACATGGCCGAGTGAGGGCGCTGTCAGCCACAGGGATCCGCCCGCTCAGCGGCTGTGGCTGACAGGGGTCGGGAACCCGTCCGGCGTCGGCCGGTCGGGTCGGGGGTGCGTGCCCTGACGCCGTACGGCGGCGGCGAGGGACGCTTCCCGGTTCACTGCCCGGGGTGGGCCACGCGCCCTGGGGTGGTCTACGCCTGTGGGGTCAGGCGGGCCGACGGTGCTGCCGGGGTCAGCACGTGGCCGATCCGTTCGGCAGCGGTGGCCATGTCACCGACACCGGTGATCTGTTCGGCCCAGGACCACCACAAGCTCCACTCGCCATCGAGCGGCGCGGCGGTGACCACCTCACACAGCGAGGCGCAGTCAGGGTTGATGACCCGTAGGCGCGGCATCAGCCCGGCAGGGGTAAGAAGGCGGGCGTGCAAGCCTCGTTCTTCCAGCAAGACTCGCAGCTCGGCGAGGTAGGTGGCGGCCTGCTCGGCCACGTCGGCGGGGATGGGTACGGGCATGACGATCTCCCACGAGGATGGGCTGGAACGGTCAGGATTTCGGGGGGCTGGTTGCGGCTGGTCGAACGCCGCGAGGTAGACCTTCCGCGCGATCACTGCAACGACGCCGAAGAGGATGACGCTGAGCACCGTCTGAGGCACCGTCCGCGCCAGGCGGGCGGGCGTCAAAAGAACGAATGCAACGAACCCGCCTGTCAGGAGCAGCGCCAGCGCGGAGAGCACCTTGTCACGGGACACGGGAGAGCCTTCCTGTACGAGAGATGGGAACAAGCGTGAGGTAGGGATCGCGGGCCGAGGCGATCACCGGCTGAACAGGGAGCGGTCATTGGTTTGTCGGCGGCGGGCCCACAAGTGGTGCCCGAGCACGGCAACGACGAAGACGCTCTGCCCCAGCACGAGCACCGCGACGATGACCGGGAGCGGCACGCTTCCGGGGGAGGCGGTGATCCAGCCGCCGAAACCGGCAGTGACGAACAGCGGTAAGAGCACGATCAGGTGATGGCGTCGCACAGAAGCTCTTGTTTCTCTGATGTCAGCCAGAACTCCAGGGTGAGGCTCCTCCGCTGGCTAGATCGGGGTGTGGAAGAGTTCCTCTAGTTGCGCCGGGGTGGGCTCCCGGTCGAGGTGGCACCACACGCAGCGGTATCCACCACTGGGCAGCCGGTAGCTTCCCCACCGGCCGCGCGACAGGTTGTCCACGATCGCCAGCCCACGCCCGTGTTCGGAATGCAGATTCGGCCCCTGCGTCGGGATGCGGGCCGGTGCCGAACAGCGTGAACCGGGATCGGTCACCACCAGCCGCAGGATGGACTCGTCCTGAGACAACTTGAGCGTGATCTGGCCAGGGGAGCCGTCAGCAGTGGTGGCGTCGGCGTACTTCACGGCGTTGGTGACCAGCTCCGAGGTCACCAACATTGCGATCTCGAAGGCGGCACGCTCGGTTCCCAGCCACGCACGAACCTTCTGCCGTGCCAGATATGGTGCCTGATCGCTGCACGGTAGCTGGGTGAATCCGAGTTCCTCAAAGTGGATGATGGGGGTCATGGGATAGATCACCGAATTTGCCTCGCTACTTCCCGATCACCGGTGCTTCTATGTGAAGAATGCGCGAAATGATTAACACGTCTGCTCGCCGCTTCGTGTAGCTGGTCGGCGTGGTTCAAGCTGATCTGAGGAGACCATCTCAGAAAACGCCTGCGTGATGGCCCCAATGCGAAGCACTTCCCAGGCACGAACCAGGTGTGCTACTACACATGCCTGTGCTTTTCTCGTGTGTTCTCGGGACGGAGGCTTCATTACCATGGAAAACGGCGAGCCGGAAGCCGAATTGAAAGCACCGAGAGTTGAATTCGGTGCCCATCTTCGTGATTACCGCATAGCTGCAGGGAAGCGGCAAAAGGAACTCGCTGCAATGCTCGGCTGGTCAGTATCGAAGATCAGCATGGTCGAGCGTGGAGAGCGCCCAGCGCATGAAGACTTCGTCCGCGCCGCCGACTCTGCACTTGGAGCAGATGGCGGGCTGCTAGCCCGTTGGCGCGAGACCGTCGAATACGCCACCCGATGGCCCATCTGGCTGGCTCAACTGGCGGAGATCGAACAGCAGGCAGACACCCTGCAAACCTGGCAGCCACTGATCGTTCCTGGCCTGCTCCAGACTCCGGAGTATGCACGAGCCATCTTCAGCGGCAGACCCGCCATCACCTCTGACGAGGTCGAACACAATGTCGCCGCACGCTTGGAACGCCAGCGTGTACTTCAGCGTGACAGAGGGCCTACCCTATGGGCGATACTGGATGAAGGAGTCCTGACCCGACCGACCGGCAGTGAGGCGGTGATGGCCGAGCAGATGGCTCACTTGGCCGCCCTGGATGAGCACCCCCGCATCAACATCCGCGTGCTCCCGCACAACTCCTGGCTGACCACCGGCTTGCAAGGAGCTTTCATTCTCGCTGGCGGGCCAGGGATGCCAGATATGGTCTACCTCGAGTCCATCATCACAGGCCAGATCACGGCCGACAGCGAACGCGTCCGCGAGGTCAGGCTGAAGTACGAGATGCTGCACAACGAAGCCCTGCCCCGTCGAGCTTCGCTGCAGCTCATAAGGGAGATGGCAGAGAAATGGACGAACTGACCGAAGAACTTCTCAAGAACGCTGCATGGCGGAAGGCCACCCGCTCTGGCGATAGCGGTGACTGCTTGGAAGTGGCGCCCCTGCCTGACGGCCGGGTGGGCTTGCGCGACACGGAGCGCCTCGATCTCGCTCCGTATGTGGTCTCACCGTCCGTCTGGGCAGCGTTCGTCGATGGTGCGAAGAAGGGTGAGTTCGACTTCTAGTACATGCCGTCACGGGAGACGGCCGGAGGCTCTTCGGTACTAGCCGAAGACCCTCCGGCCTTCCACTCGATCGTGGCCATCTTGCGGGCGGCCTGCCGCCGACGACGACCGTGTGATCCGCATCCCCTCCACCTGACACGGCACGTGCCACCGCCGACGTCGTCCCTGGACGCGGCCTCGCCGACACGCCGTCCCGCCGATCATCACGTCTTCTCTTAACGCCTGCTCACAGCCCGTTGATTCAGACGCGAAAAGAGTTCCTCCCGCGCCTGCCATGTCACCAGGTGAGCATCAGTGACTTCAGGCCGAAGATGGCGTTGAAGGCGCGGTACTCGATCTGATCGAAGGGGTCGGCCAGGGCGAGGAGGGGGAAGCGCCGGAACAGGGCGGGGAAGGCGATGCGCATCTCCGCGCGGGCCAGTGGCGCTCCGAGGCAGTGGTGCACGCCGTGGCCGAACGCGAGGTGGCCGAGGTCTCCGCGGGTGATGTCGAGGCGGTCGGGATCGTCGATGAAGGCGGGGTCGCGGTTGGCGGCGGGCAGGGAGGCGGTCACGAGCGACCCCGCCGGGATGGTCTGCCCGGCGATCTCCACGTCGGTCGTGGTGATGCGGGGCGGCATCGTGTGCAGGATGGACAGCCAGCGCAGCAACTCCTCCACGGCCGGTTCGATCCGGGCGGGGTCGTCGCGGACCATGGCGAGCTGGTCGGGGTGGCGCAGCAGGGCCAGGACACCCAGGCCGAGCATGTTGGCGGTGGTCTCGTGCCCGGCGATCAGCAGCAGCCCCGAGATGCCGACGAGCTCGTCGGTGCTGAGGTCGTCGCCGTGTTCGCGGACCAGCATGCCCAGCATGTCCTCGCCGGGTCGCGCCTGCGCCTCGGCGACCAGGCCGGCCATGTACGCGCGGTTCTCCCGCGATGCCGCCAGCCGCTCCTGCATCGGTGACGACATGTCCAGCATGCGGGCCGAGCGTGCCTGGAACTCGCCGCGGTCGGAGTAGGGCACGCCCAGCAGTTCGCAGATCACCAGGGACGGCACCGGCAGCGCGAAGTGGGCGATCAGGTCGGCCGGCTTGCCCGCGCGCTCCAGGTCGTCGAGGGCGGATTCGACGATCTCGGTGATGCGTGGTTCGAGCCGGCGCATCCTGCGCATCGTGAACTCGGCGGTGAGCATCTTGCGCAGCCGCGTGTGCTCCGGCGGGTCGAATCCGATCAGGTTGCCGGCCCGCAGCCGGGCCTGATCGTCCTCGCTGATGTCGCTTCCGGCGGCCAGGGTGAACGGGGCGGGCCTGTTGCTGCTGAACCGGACCGGGTCCGACAGCATCTGGCGGACGTCGTCGAAACGGCAGAGCATATAGGCGGGCATGCCGAACGGCGTCATCGTCCGCACGACGCCTTCGCCGTCGCGGATCCGGGTCAGCTCCTCGACGGGGTCGAACCCGTCGCGTCGCATCTGGACCGGCAGTTGTGGAGCTTCGGACATGGTCTGCTCCTTGCGAGGTGGTGGGTGGGGCCTACGTGTGCTCGATCCCGGCTTCGGGGGTGGCGACGGCGCGCAGGAACGCCTCGGCGAAGACCGCACAGGTCTCCTCCATGCTGGGCAGGTCGAAGCCGGGGACCTGGTCGAGGGCGGGGCGCAGCACGAAGTGCATCACGGCCGGGGCGATGAGCTGCTGGATGAGCAGCGGCATCGGCAGGGGGCGGATGCGTCCGGCTGCCATTTCGTTGGCCAGCCATCCGCCGAGGCCGGCGAGCTTGCGGGGGGTGAAGTGCTCCAGCAGGCGCCGCAGGGCGGGCTCGCCCGGACGGGCCAGCGCTTCGGCGAGCATGGCCGGCATCACCCTGGGCTCGCGGGTGAGCGCTTCGGCCAGCAGCAGGTAGATCCGGTTCACGGTCCGGCTCAGGTCGGCGGGCGTGTCGGTGACCACGTCCTCGACGTTCAGGAGCGGCATGTGGCGTTCGAAGATGGTCCGCAGCAATTCGTCCCGGCCGCCGAAGGTGACGTACAGGCTGGGCAGCGAGCAGCGGGCGGCGGTGGCGACCGCGTCGAGGGTGAGGGCGGCCAGGCCGTGCTCGCCGATCAGGCGGGCGCCCGCCTCGATCGCGCGTTCGCGCACCGGGCGCTGCCCGCCGGGGTCCACCCCGGCGGCGCGTACGGCCGCGTCGAGGGCCTGGCGGGAGCCGCCGACGCGGCGCAGCAGGGTGCTCCGGGAGACGCCGGCCTCCTGGGCGATCGCCAGGACGGGCACGTCGGCGACGTCCTTGCCCAGCCGTTCGGCGGCCCGCAGGGCGGCCTCCACGAGGTCGACGGGAACGCGGCCGTCGGTGTCCGGCATCCGCGCCTCCCCTGGACCGTCACCGTCTCGCTGTGACACACTGATAATCATAACATCAAGCGAAGTTCCAATGCTGGACCCGGCAGGAGAAGCCCGTGCCCGAGATACGGATGAAGGTGAACGGCTCCGTCGCCTCGCTCGAGGTGGAGCCGTGGGTCAGCCTGCTGGACGCGCTGCGCGAGCGGCTCGGCGTGACAGGGCCGAAGAAGGGCTGCGACCAGGGCGCCTGCGGCGCGTGCACGGTGCTGGCCGACGGCGTGCGGATCAACTCCTGCCTGGCGCTGGCCGTCCAGTACGACGGCCGCGAGATCACCACGATCGAGGGGGTGTCGCATCCGCTGCAGGAGGCGTTCATCCGCCACGACGGCTTCCAGTGCGGCTACTGCACCCCAGGCCAGATCTGCTCGGCGATCGGCATGCTGGCCGAGCACACCGCGGGGATGCCCAGCGCCGTGGCCGACTCCGGGCCATTGACCGAGGCCGAGGTCAGGGAGCGGATGAGCGGCAACCTGTGCCGCTGCGGCGCCTACAACGGCATCGTGGACGCGATCATGGAGGTCTCAGGATGAGACCGTTCGCCTACGTCAAGGCTGCCGACGTCGAGTCGGCGGTCCAGGCCGCCGCCGAGCCCGGCACGAAGTTCCTGGGCGGCGGCACCAACCTGGTCGACCTGATGCGCGAGGGCGTCGAGCAGCCCGACACCCTTGTGGACGTCACCGGCCTGCCGTACGACACGGTGGAGGAGCTGCCCGGCGGCGGGCTGCGGGTCGGCGCGATGGTGCGCAACAGCACCCTGGCCGCCGACCGGCGGGTGCGCGCCCGCTATCCGGTGCTGTCGCAGGCGCTACTGTCGGGAGCCTCCGGCCAGCTCCGGAACATGGCCACCGTGGGCGGCAACCTGCTGCAACGCACCCGCTGCCCCTACTTCTACGACATCGCCTCGGCCTGCAACAAGCGCGAGCCGGGCAGCGGCTGTGACGCGCTGGAGGGGTTCAACCGCGGCTGCGCGATCCTGGGCGTGAGCGACCACTGCATCGCCGCCCACCCGTCCGACATGTGCGTGGCGCTGGCCGCGCTGGACGCCGAGGTGGAGGTGCGCGGCGTGAGCGGCACGCGGCGCGTCCCGCTGGCCGGCCTGCACCGGCTGCCCGGCGACACTCCGCAGGTCGAGACCGCGCTGGAGGCCGGTGACCTGATCACGGCGGTCGAGCTGCCGCCCGTTCCGGTCGCGGCCCGCTCCCGCTACCGCAAGGTCCGCGACCGCGCCTCCTACGCCTTCGCCCTGGTCTCGGTCGCCGCGGCCCTGGGGGTTGACGACGGGACGATCAGCGAGGTACGGCTGGCGCTCGGCGGCGTGGCGCCCAAACCCTGGCGTGCCCGGGAGGCCGAGCGGCTCCTGACCGGCGGACCCGCGGACGATGCGGCCTTCCGCCGGGCGGCCGAGGCCGAATTCGCGTCCGCGACCGTACGGCAGGGGAACGCGTTCAAGACGACCCTGGCCGTCTCCACCATCGTGGCCACGCTGCGCGAGCTGAACGAGGGAGCGGCGCGATGAGCGTCAAGTACGCCGAGACCGAGCCCGCGACCGGCAAGTCCACGTACGTCGGCCAGGGCGTCGACCGGCGCGACGGCCCGGCCAAGACGACCGGCCAGGCTCGCTTCGCCGCCGAGTTCCCTTATCCGGACCTGGCCTACGCGGCGCTCGTGCACGCCACGATCGCGCGCGGCCGCATCACCGCCCTCGACACGACGGCGGCACGCGCGGTGCGTGGCGTGATCGACGTGCTCACCCACGAGAACGCGCCGGCGATGAAGCCCGCGCCCAAGATGAGTGTCCTCGACCTCAGCTCGATCGCCTCGGGCACCTCGGTCAACTACCTGGCCACGGACGAGGTGCACTGGAACGGTCAGCCGATCGCGGTCGTGGTCGCCGAGACGCCCGAGACGGCCCGGTACGCGGCGTCGCTGGTGCGGCCGTCGTACCAGGAGCTGCCCGCCTCGGTGGACTTCGCGGCCGAAGAGCCGAACGCGGTCCCGGAAAAGGGCATTCCGATCATGGAGAGCGGGGCCGACAAGGGAGACGCGCACGCCGCGCTGGCCGCCGCGCCGGTCTCGGTGGACCTGCGCTTCAGCACGCCGCCGTACAACCACAACGCGATCGAGCCGCACGCCACGACCGCCGTGTGGGACGGCGACCACCTGACGCTGCACGAGGGCGCGCAGAACATCCCCTGGCTGCGCAAACACCTGGCGCAGCGGTTCGGGGTGCCGGAGACGTCGGTCCGGATCCTGTCGCCGTACGTCGGCGGCGCGTTCGGCGGCAAGTCGCGCGCCTGGGCGGGCACCCTGCTGGCCGCGCTGGCGGCACGGGCGACCGGCCGCGCCGTACGGCTCGCGCTCACCCGAGCGGGCGTCTACCACACCGTCGGCGGCCGCACCCCCAGCGCCCAGCGGGTCGCGCTCGGCGCTGACGCGGCAGGACGGCTGACCGCACTGATCCACACCAGCGTCTCCAGAACCGCCCGGATCGGCGGCATGCCCGAGCCGATCACCGCGGCCTCCCACCACCTGTACGCCGCTCCCAACATCCATCTGGCCCAGAACGTCGTCCAGCTCGACCTGCTGCCCAACACCTTCATGCGCGCCCCCGGCGAGTCCATCGGCACCTTCGCCGTGGAATCGGCCATGGACGAACTCGCCTGGCAACTGGGCATGGATCCGATCGAGCTGCGCATGCGCAACGAGCCCGAGCGGGGCCCGGTGGGCGGGCAGCGGTTCACCCACCGCATGCTCAAGGAGGCGTACGCGCTGGGCGCCGAGCGGTTCGGCTGGAGCGAGCGCGACCCGCGCCCCGGCGTCATGCGCGACGGCCGCTGGCTGGTCGGCATGGGCGTGGCAACCGCCTTCCACCCGTCGATGCGCATGCCCGCGCAGGTCACCGTCCGGCTGGAGGCCGACGGCACGCTCGTGGTGCGCAGCGGCATGCACGAGATGGGCATGGGCACCGCGACCGTGCAGGCCCAGATCGCCGCCGACGAGATGGGCGTCCCGCTGGAGTCCGTCCATGTGGAGTACGGCGACTCCGACCTGCCGCCCGGCCCCGGTGCGATCGGCTCGGTGCAGACCGCCAGCGCGGCGGCGGGCGTGATCGACGCCTGCGCCAAGCTGAAGAAGTCCGCCCTCGCCCTGGCCCGCCGGGCGCCCGGCTCACCCCTGCGCGGCCGCAAGCTGGAGGAGCTGCAGGCCCGCGACGGCGGCCTCCACCACGCCCGCGGCAGCCAGACCTACGCCGAGATCCTGACCGCGGCCGGCCGCGACCACCTGGAAGCCGAGTCCAAGGCGGGCATGCTCGGCTTCGTCGCCCGCACCGTGCTCGAACGACGCCGGAAGGTGCGGGCGGCGACCGGCGCGCAGTTCTGCGAGGTCCGGGTGGATCCCGACACCATGGAGGTACGCGTCTCGCGCTGGCTCGGCGTCTTCGACGTCGGCACCGTGATCAACGCCAAGACGGCGGCCAGTCAGCTGCGTGGCGGCATCGTGATGGGCATCGGCATGGCCCTGTCGGAGCAGACCCTCATCGACGGCCGCGACGGGCGGATCGTCAACCCGAGTCTGTCGGAGTATCACCTGCCGGTGCACGCCGACGTCCCCCACATCGACGTGCACTACCTGAACGAGCCCGACCCCACGACGCCGCTCGGCCTGCTCGGCATCGGCGAGGTCGGCATCACCGGCGTCGCCGCCGCCGTGGCCAACGCCGTACGGCACGCCACCGGCAGACGTGTCCTCGACCTGCCCATCACCCTCGACAAACTGCTGTGAATCAGACGAGCGACCGCGACAGCCCGATCGCGCGTTTGCGGGCCGGACGCCGCCCCGGCAATCCCGACACTCGGGAGGCGATCCTCGCCGCTGCCCGCCACCTGTTCGCCGACAAGGGTTACGACAGCGCCTCCATCAGGGCCGTCGCCACCCGCGCCGAGGTCGACCCGGCGCTGGTTCACCACTATTTCGGCGCGAAGGACAAGCTCTTCCTGGCCTGCGTCAGCGCCCCGTTCGACCCGGCGGACCTGATGCCGAAGGTCCTGACGGCACCTCGCGCCGAGCTCGGCGCCGCCTTGGTGCGGGCCATCCTGGGCATCTGGGACTCTCCCGCCGGCAGCGCGGCCGCGGCGTTGCTGGGCTCCAGCTTGAGCAACGAGTGGATCGCGCGGCTCCTGCGCGAGTTCCTCACCACCCAGGTCCTGCGGCCGGTGCTCGAGCACCTTGGTATCGGCGAACAGGAGGCACCTACCCGGGCCGCGCTGGCCGCCACTCAGCTCATCGGCCTGGTCGTGATCCGCTACGTCCTCAAGCTCGAACCCGTCGCCTCCGCCTCGCCCGACCACCTGGTGGCCGCCACGGGCCCCACCGTGCAGCGCCATCTGACCGAAGCCCTGCCCGCCGCACTGCTGAACGGGCCGGTCCCGGGACCGGCCGAAGCGGGGAGCGCACCACCGCGCGCTCCCCGCTCCATCTCTTAAGGAACTACTTGAGGTACGGCCCGTCCGCTCCGATCTTGCCCGGAGCCGGGTTGCCGGCCTGGTCGAGCACGTAGGCGCGGACGTTGCCCTTGCCGGTGAGGGCGATTGACAGGGTCTGATCGGTGACGATCTTGACATCCCCGGTGACCGCGTCGATGTACTTCCCGTTGGGGATGCCGGTGAACGTGGCGCCGGAGGAGACGGTGACCAGGACGAAGCTGTCGGTGGACCCGCTGGTGTAGCGGCGCTTGTAGGCCATCTGCCCGGTCACGCCTTCGGTCGAGTACTGCCCCATCTGCAGCGCCGGGATCGTCCGGCGGATCTGGTTGAGCCGCTGCAGGTGCTTGACCAGCGGCTGGCTCAAGGTGGTCGCGACAGGTCCCGACGCGCTGGAGACCACCCCGTAGTCACTCGCCGTGACGGTGCCCTCGATCTTGTCGCCGTAGTAGGCGCGGCCCGTCGTGGCGATCGGGCAGCTGGGCCCGCAGTCGATCTGCTTGCCCTTCTGGAACTCGATCTCCGATCCGTAGTAGAGCGTGGGAATGCCACGGAAGGTCCACATCAGACTCATGTTCTCGGCCCAGGCGTCGGTGCCGCCGGCGTAGCGGTTGTGCGACTTGTTCGGTCCGAAGTCATGGGAGTCGACGTAGACGGTGTTGTAGGTGGCGTCGTTGACGCTGTCGTCGGAGTCCTTGCCGTTGTTGAAGGCGTTCTGCGCGTCGGAGAAGTTCATGTGCATGCGCATGTCGATGATGTTCATGCCGGAGAACTTCGAGTGGTCCGGAGCGTGGTACTCGTTGCCGTTCAGGAAGGCGTTGGTGCTGGTGGGCTGGTTGCCCGGGCCGAGCTGCCCCTCGTAGTTGTACTGCTCGATCGCGGCCTTCTCATCGTCGGCGCTGTACTCCTTGCGCTCCTTCCAGGTGAAGAACTGCGCGGAGTGGTTGACGGAACCGCGGTTCCACTTGTCGTTGACGAAGGCGGCCACCTCGCCGAACACGTAGAAGTTCTTGGCCTTCTCCTCGCCGAACTTCTCCTTCACCCGGTCGTAGATCGCCGGCAGGAAGCGGCGGTTCCAGGTGACCCGCGGGATGTGCACGGCAGTGTCGATGCGGAATCCGTCGACGCCCATGTCGATGTACCGGTTGTAGGCGTCGATGAGGTACTTCTGCACGTCGGCGTTCTCGGTGTTGAAGTCGGCCAGGTCATCGTGCAGCCAGCAACTGCGCGAGTCCTCGCCCTCCCAGTTGCCGATCCAGCACGGGTGGTAGTACTTCGTGGGGAACATGCCCGAGGTCGGGCTCGGCCACTGGCAGTTGTAGATGGTGTATCCCTCGGGGCTGTACCACTGCGTCGGGGTTCCCCAGTTCCGGCAGGTGTTGCCCGCGGGCTCCGCGGTCGACCACAGGTCGCCGTTGTACGGCCGCCCCTTGGCCATCTCGTTCTGCTCGGCCGACATGTCGGGGTCGTCACCCTGGTGCTCGACCATCGGGTCGTACTCTTGGCCCGGCACCTTCTTGCTGTACATCCATTTCCACTGCTCGTCGCGTATGCCGTAGATGGGCGGGACGAACAGGCCCTTTGCGCCCCAACGGGAGCTGTGATTGTAGACCACGTCCTGGAAGATCTTCAGGCCCTTGGCGTGCGCCTTGTTGATCAGGTCCTGGTAGGTGTGTCCGGGCGTCTCCAGACGCGTGTCCACCCGGTAGAAGTCCCAGCCGTGGTAGCCGTGGTAGTCGTAGTCGGAGCGGTTCAGCACGACCGGGGTGATCCAGATCGCGGAGAATCCGAGGCCCTTGATGTAGTCGAGCTTTTCGATGAGGCCCTTGAAGTCGCCGCGGAACATCGGGTCGTTGTTCACCGCGTTGCCGGACCTGATGTGCTGGCTTCCGCCCCGGTCGTTCGAGGTGTCGCCGTCGTAGAACCGGGCCGTCATCACGAAGTAGATGGAGTCCTTGCGAGGGTCACCACCGAGCGGAGTGCCCGGGGACGACGGCGGCGGCCCGTCGCCCGTCTTCACCGAGACGACATCGGAATACGCGGACTTGTTGCCCGCGGCGTCCAGCGCCCGCACCTTGTAGGTGTAGGACGTTTGGGGGTCCAGTCCGGAGTCCTTGTACGTCCTGCCGGAGGCGGATCGGACGACCGGGGTCTCGTTGCCCTTGGCCCGGCTGATCTCGTAGCCGGTGACGCCTACCTTGTCGGTCGACTCCGTCCAGGTCAGCGTGACGGCCGTGCCCGACGCGGTCGCCGTCAGATTCGTGGGAACGGTCGGCGGAGTCGTGTCCGGCGGCTCGGTCGTACAGGGCTCGGACGCGCCCGCGGTCACGACGCCGTTCTTCACGGTGGTGGTGCCGGTGCCGAGGGTGTAGTTCTTGCCGGTGTTGTTGTCCCAGGTGCCGCTGTTGTTGTTGAAGGTGGCCTGGAAGGTGGTGGCGGTGCCGAGGTCGACGGTCTTCTTTTTCCAGCCGGTGCAGGCGGTGTCCATGGCGATGCCGGGGACGGTGGTCCAGGTGCCGCCGATGCCGTAGTGGATGTTGGCTCTGGTCCAGGTGGTGGAGTAGTAGACGGTGGCGGTGTTCTGGGGGTTGGTGCCCTGGCAGGGATCCGTGGCGTTGGCGGTGGCCACGCCGTCCTTGACGATGGTGGTGCCGGTGCCGAGGGTGTAGTTCTTGCCGGTGTTGTTGTCCCAGGTGCCGCTGTTGTTGTTGAAGGTGGCCTGGAAGGTGGTGGCGGTGCCGAGGTCGACGGTCTTCTTCTTCCAGCCGGTGCAGGCGGTGTCCATGGCGATGCCGGGGACGGTGGTCCAGGTACCGCTGATGCCGTAGTGGATGTTGGCGTTGCTCCAGCTCGACTTGTAGAAGACCGTGGCGCTGTTCGCGGCACGGGCTGCGGTCACCGGTATCAGGCTTGATAACACTATGATCGCCGCGGCCGCGGCTGAGTACAGGCGCTTCATTGCCGTTCCTTCTGTTGGGGGATGAGAGTCGTCCCGGCCCGGACGAGGCCGAGACGCCCCGGCGTCGTCTAGCTGCCGCAAGGGTCGGTGGCGTTGGCGGTGGCCACGCCGTTCTTCACGGTGGTGGTGCCGGTGCCGAGGGTGTAGTTGTTGCCGTGGTTGTTGTCCCAGGTGCCGTTGTTGTTGAAGGTGGCCTGGAAGGTGGTGGCGGTGCCGAGGTCGACGGTCTTCTTTTTCCAGCCGGTGCAGGCGGTGTCCATGGCGATGCCGGGGACGGTGGTCCAGGTGCCGCCGATGCCGTAGTGGATGTTGGCTCTGGTCCAGGTGGTGGAGTAGTAGACGGTGGCGGTGTTCTGGGGGTTGGTGCCCTGGCAGGGATCCGTGGCGTTGGCGGTGGCCACGCCGTCCTTGACGATGGTGGTGCCGGTGCCGAGGGTGTAGTTCTTGCCGGTGTTGTTGTCCCAGGTGCCGCTGTTGTTGTTGAAGGTGGCCTGGAAGGTGGTGGCGGTGCCGAGGTCGACGGTCTTCTTCTTCCAGCCGGTGCAGGCGGTGTCCATGGCGATGCCGGGGACGGTGGTCCAGGTGCCGCCGATGCCGTAGTGGATGTTGGCGTTGCTCCAGCTCGACTTGTAGAAGACGGTCGCGGTGCTGTCGCCCGTCGGGGTCGGGGTCGGGGTCGGGGTCGGGGTCGGCGTCGGGGTGGGGGTCGCGGTCGGCGAGGGCGAGGTGCCGGCTCGGATGGCGACGGCGCTCTTGGCTGGCACGGTGACCGTCGCCGTGCCGGCGGCATCCACCGTGACCGAGCCGCTGCCCGCGACGTTGGGGTACGTCCCGGCGGGCAGGCCGGTGGTGAAGGTGCGGGTGACGCCGCTGTTCTCGTTGTTGATGGCCACCCAGCCCCTGTCACCGCGGCTGAAGGCGATCAGGTTGCTCCCGTTGTCGGTCCAGTTGCCGACGGAGGTACCCCTGACGGCGTTGTGGAAGCCCACCATGCCGGACATCTCGCGGTCGAAGCAGGTCCAGCGGCCGTTGGAGCAGTCAGTGTCGGTGACGAACCCGCCGTTGGCGGAGGGTGGCCCGCCCTCCCTGTCGCTCCAGGTGAAGGAGGAGTAGACGTTGGGCTTGCCATACGGCCAGGCCAGCATGAACACGTTGGCCAGCTTGTAGGTGGCGCCGTACTTGTACGTGAGCGTGGAGTCGCCCCGTTCGGTGTCGTGGTTGTCCACGAAGACCATGGCCTTGTCGCTGCCCACCGACAGGCCCCAGCTCTGGCCGAAGGTCTGCAGCGACTTGATCTGGCCGGTGAACTGCTCCTTGAGCTTGCGGCCGTAGACGAACTCGTCCACGTCGCCGACGCCGGTGTACTGGCTCGGCTGGACCGCCTCGTTCTGGCCGTAGATGACTTCCTGATGGATGTAGGGCGACCCCTTGAGCCTGGACTTGATCGCCGCGAGGTCGTCGGGGCTCATGTGCTTGGCGGCGTCGATACGGAAACCGTCGACGCCCAGGTCGATCAGCTTGTTCAGGTACGCGGCGATCTGGTCGCGCACGTGGTCGGAACCGGTGTTGAGGTCCGACAGGCCGACGAGCTCGCAGTTCTGCACCCGCCAGGCGTTGTTGCCGTAGTCGGCGTCGTTGATGCCGCAGGCCGGCTGGTGGAAGTCCTGGGAGGAGTACAGGCCGGGGTAGTCGTACTTGCTGAAGCCGTAGCCGCCGTAGCTTGTCGAGCCTTGTCCGGTCATGTGGTTGATGACCGTGTCCACCTGGACCTTCACGCCCGCGGCGTGGCAGGCGTCGATCATCTGCCTGAACGCGTCCTGGTCACCGAACTTGCTGGTCAGGTCGTACCGGGCGGGCTGGTAGATGTCCCACCAGACCGAGCCTCCCTTGGACATGGAATCGGACGGCGGGGACACCTGCACCGATCCGTAGCCGGCCGGGCCCAGGACGTCGGTGCACTCCCTGGCCACCGACTTCCAGTTCCAGTTCCACAGGTTGACGGTGACGCCGGGGCCGGAGGCGGCGTTGGCGGGCTCCTCGGTGAGAACCGGCAGCGCCACGGCGGTGGCCGCCACCGCGGCCGCGCTTAACGCGCCCGCAACGATTGCTTTGTAGAGTCTCATGGTGGGGGTCTCCAGATTGAGGACGGGATCCCGTGAGGGCGGGCCGGGTGGGCGAACACCTGGCCCGCTTCCATGCGAAACGCCTGCCGAGAGGCGTACGGGTTGGCTCGGCTCGACGACGCGAGCCGGCGTGACGATGCTGTGTCGTCCTCGTTCCGCGCCGCTGCGGAGTGCTTGAGAACGGAACACGGAGACGAACTGGCCGCCCGGCCCCGTACATCGTGGGCGTTGGGGGAGGGGGCGGCGCCCTCGGAGGGGTGGGGGATGGGCACACCGTAGGGGCCTCCATGTTCAGGTTTCCTAGGTGTTGCCTGGAAGTTACTCAGTGGCCATCCGGATTGCAATAGTTTGCAGAGAATTCCAGAATATCTCTCGGTCTATCTCGCCACTCTTGCTATCAAGTGTCCGTTTTTTCGTGGACATCCACACGCGTCAGTGACTAAAAGTAACGGGAAAGAAGCGGTCCGCGTGAAGCCGGGGAGGTAATTGTGGATCATTGCAAAGAGCGCGGAAAGCTCTTGCGGTGACCGTAGAGGGGTCCGCAACGTTGCTGTCTCAAGTCCATGCAATGGCTCTGTTCGGGGGAGAGGTTCACCCGTCCGAGACGACGGGGCGCAAGGCGGCCTTGTACACCGCGTGCGTCTCGTCGGCGGCGCGGGCCCAGCTCAGCCGCTCGCGGACGAGCCGCTCGCCGCGCTCGGCCAATGCCCGGCGCAGGTCTGGATCGGTCATGACCTCGATCACCGTACGGGCGATGTCGCCAGGCTCATCGGCGCGTACGAACCGGACGGCGGGCTGATCCTGGTCGCCGAGGAAGACCTTGGAGAAGCCATGGCCGAGGATCGTCGGTCTGGCCATCGCCATGGCCTCGGTCGCCACCAGGCCGAACGGTTCGAAGAGGGAGGGAAAGACACAGGCATTGGCCATCTCGTAGTACTCCAGCAACTCCTGGCGGTCCACCCAGCCGCCGGAGTCGAGCACCCGCCCGTCCAACCCGCTCTGAGCGACGATCCGCCGTACCCCGGAGTGGTCACCCTCCCCGACGATAACCAGCCGCAGCCCCGGGACGGCGGCCGCGATCGGCCGCATGGCCTCCAGCAGCTGGTAGATGCCCTTCTGCCGTTCGAGGCGGCCCACGAACAGCAGCACGGGGTCCCCGGCGGAGATCCCGAGCCTGGCGCGCAGGGCCTTGCCGCCTGCACGAAGCCTGTCCCGGGCGCCGCCGGTGGCCAGAAGCCGTTCGAAGGTGCCACCCAGGCACACGACGTCGATCGACGCCCGATCCCAGCCGGAGGCGGCCAGTTGCTCCCGGACCTCGGGCGTGGGGACGATCACGCGCCGGGCGACGCGCGCCAGCCACCGCTCGATCGCCGCGAACACCGCGCCCGCGAGGTCGCTCCGCCCGCGGTGCACCCCGTACTCCGTGGTGTGGACGTGGAGCACCACAGGGAGCCGCAGGACATGGTGGCAGAGTAGGCCGGCGAGGAAGTTCGTCGAGTCGTGGACGGCGACCAGGTCGGGCCGCCCGTCCCGCCCCGCGCGCCACAGCCGCAGAAAGTACCGCCAGTTGCTCGTCACGACCGTCAGCACGAGCAGGACGACGTCCGTGCCGCGCGTGCGGTTGAGGCGTCGGCGGCGGCCGAGCACGCCGAGGACGCGGCTCATTGGCCGATACACGGTGACCCCGCCGTTCCGCTCGTGCACCGGGAGGCGGCCGTCGTTGAGCGTGAACACGGCAAGCCGGTGACGGGCCGCCAGATGAGGGGTGATCTCCTCGATGTAGCGGCCGAGTCCGGCCGTGATGTTGGGCGGGAACTGGGTGATGATCTGGGCGATCCTCATGGTGACGTCTCCGGGGCGGGGCAGGCGTCCACGGTCTCCGCCCGGCTGTACGTCCGCCGGCAGACGGCGACGATGAGGGCGACCAGGACGAGGTTGGACAGCGCGAACGCCCACAGTCCGCCGGCCAGGCCCTGCCAGGCGATGAGCGCCGCCTGGCAGCCGAGCACGAGGGGAGTGCCCGCGACCTGGGCGACGATGAGGGCCCTGGCCCCTCGCACCCCGTCCATGAGCAGAGCGAGCGAGTACAGATTGAAGACGGTGTGGACGCCGATCCCCACGGCCGAGAGCGCCATCAGCCCTGGCGAGTAGGGGTAGTCGGCACGCAGCAGTAGGAAGAACACCGCGCTGGCCGCGAACGAGACGAGCGCGGTCACGGCGAAGACGGCCGGGGACAGGCGGCCGATGCGCCGCAAGGCCGTCGGCTTGTGCATGGTCGCCAGCGTGGGGAGCAGCACCAGGCCGACGCCGTCGGTGAACAGCACCCCCAGCAGCCGCTTGGGGAAGTTGTTGTAGATCGAGTAGACGCCGACGTCCGCCTGGGCCGCCCAGTGGTTCAGGAAGATCACGTCGACGCCGAACAGCACGGTGGTGAGGGCGGTGAGCGCGGTCAGATAGGCGCCGTGACGGTACAGCGTGCGCGCCAGCGCCGCCGACCAGAGGCGCGGCACGACCCGGAAACCCGCCGTGGCGGCGACGGCGAAGAGCACGTTCGACGCGATGAGGGCGGCGAGGTAGAGGTAGGCGTCCCCGATCCCGGGGACGAGCAGGCAGTACGCCGATGTGCCGAGGTAGGCGACGGCCACGGCGAGCTTCAATCCGGCGGTGAGCGCGTACCTTCCGAGCCCGCGCAGGAAGCTCTCGGTCAGGTACGCGGCCGTCAGGGACAGCGCCAGGGCGAGCCCGAAGCAGAGCGTGCGGACGTCGACGCCGAACACGGCGGTCAGGACGGGGGCGGCCAGCACTCCCGCGACGCACAGCGCGGCCCCCAGCACCAGTGTGGAGAGCAGAGCCGTCGTCACGAGGGCGGGGCGGTCGGCGGGCTCGGCCCGCGGCAGTTCCTGGTACATCACGAAATGCAGGCCCATCACCATGGGCACGACCACGATCAACCCGATCGACAGGACCACCGTGAACCGGCCGAAGGCGGCGGCGCCGAGCCCCCAGGCCACGGCCAGTGTGGTCGCCGCCGAGATCCCGCTGGCGAAGGCGTTCACCAGAGCCGGTCCCACCGGCCGGCCCTGGACGGCGAGGAGCCTGGCGACCCGCGCGGGCACGCCGGTCGCCGTCCGCGCCGGGGTCACCGCGTCGCCTCGCCGTACGCCGCCAGGGTGTGCTCGGCCGTTCGGGCCCAGCTGTAATGCTTCCGCACGTACGCCGCGCCGCGCCGGGCGAGCCGGTCCGAGCCCTGCGGGTCGTCGAGGCAGCCCAGCAGGAGCGCGGCCAGCTCGTCCGGATCGTCGTGGCCGCAGCGCAGCGCCCCGTCGCCGACGACCTCCGGCGAGTAGCCGGGACCGACGACGACAGGCCGGGCCAGTGCCATGGCCTCGACGGCGACCAGGCCGAACGGCTCGTACACGGAGGGGAAGACGCACACGTCGGCTGCGAGGAAGTGCGCGAACACCTCGGCGGACGGCAGGAACCGGTTCCCCGCGACCACGTGGGCGGCGGTGCCGGTCTCCTCGATCAGCCGGGCCAGCACGGCGGCGTCGTGGGTCTGCGGGAGCTCGGCGCCGACGAGCACGACCCGGGTGCCGGCGTGCTCCTCGACGAGCCGGGGTACGGCACGTACCAGGGTGTGGACGCCCTTGTGGGACGACAGGCGGCCGGCGAAGACGACGAGCCGGCCCTCGCCGCCGGGCAGGTAGCGGCGCCGGACCTCCGAGCGGATCCGGTCGCGCTCCTCCTCGGGCAGGGCCGCCAGCCGCAGGAGCTCGGGATCCTCGAAACCGTGCGGCACGACGCGCACCCGGTCGGCCGGCCAGCCCCTGGCCGTCAGCTCGTCGCGCATCGCGGCGCTCGGCACCACGATGAGGCGCGCCAGCCGGGCCTGGGCCGTCTCCAGCGCGTCGAGGACGAGGGCGTGCCGGGGGCGACGCCGTCCCGGAGCCGCGTTGAGTTCGCGGGTGTGCACGTGGAACACGACCGGCAGGCGGCCGAGCACCCGGCACAGGATCCCGGCCGGGCAGCTCATCCAGTCGTGCACCGCGACGACCGCTCCGGCTCGTCCTGGCCCGGAGCGGCCCGCCTCGGAGCGCAGGATGCGTGCGGCGGCGCGCAGGTTGAACACGAGCAGCCCGGCCGTCCTGCCCAGCAGCCGCAGGGGCCGAGGAAGACGGGGATTCCCGACGAGGCCCAGGCCGGCCGAGGTCAGCCTGTGCAGCGTGAGGTCGCCGGAGCGTTCCGTCCGGGGGGTCCGGCGCCGCCCGGCGGCCCCCAGCACCTCGATGGGGATTCCGGATTCGCCGAGAGGGGCCGTCATCCTCTCGGCGTACCGCCCGAGACCTCCCACGATCTCCGGGGGAACCTCTGAGCAGACGGCGTAGATCCGGCTCGGACGGTCCATCAGTCCGCCCGCCGCAGGTAGGCCGTCCGGGCGAACTCGAGGTCGGCCGGAGTGTTGATGCCGCGCGCCTCGTCCGGGTCGCCGACCGGCACCGCGGTCACCGGCCGGCCCTGCCGGGACAGACAGGTGAGGAACGGCAGGAAGTTGATCTCGCCGGTGACCGCCCCGGGAACGGCGTCGGCCAGGAACCGGTTCCATGCCTCCGTGAGCTCGCGGGTGCCGAGACAGAAGACGCCGACGTCGCCGAGCCCGCCCGGACGGCACCGGTCGCCCTCGCGGGACATCCGTACGCGCAGCAGCCTGGAGGTCGCGGCGTCGTACTCGTACTCGACGTACGGGTCGGGCAGCGGGACCAGGGGGAGGACGAGTCCCGGCCGGTCCGGCGAGGCCGTCCGCGCATGGGCGCGGACGACCCGGCCGAGCGTGGCGGCCGACACGTTCGCCTGGTCGCCCCAGACCACCAGGATGGCGTCGTGCCCCAGCCAGTACGGGGCCGCGCCGAAGACGGCGTCGCCCATGCCGGTGGGCGTGGCCTGGACGCTCACGGTGACCTGCCCGCGGGCGATCTCCTCGGCCGCGAGCCGCCGGAACGGGCCCTCTCCGCTGGGGGAGAGAACGACGTGGATGTGCTCGACCCATGGCCGCAGGCGGCGCAGGAGCAGGGACCAGACGGTCACACCGTCGGCGATCTCCAGCATGATCTTGGGGATTCCCGTGCCGAGTCGGCTGCCCTGCCCGGCCGCGGGAATCACCGCACAGGTACGCAAGTCACTCACTGTCGTCCGTCTCCACGTCGATGAGGTGGGCGAGCTGGTCCAGGTGCCGCACCGGCAGCGCCCCCTGGGCAGGCAGGGCCGCGTGGACCTGGAGGGTCACCAGCCCGGCGCCGAGGGCGGAGGCCACCCCGTGGGCGGAGTCCTCCAGCACGAGGCAGTCGGCCGGGTCGAGGGACCACAGCCGGCAGGCGTGCAGGTAGAACCGAGGGTCGGGCTTGGCGCAAGCGACCTCGTCGGAGGTCAGCACCGCTCGGAAACAGCCGGTCAGGGCGCCGGCCGACAACACCCGCCGCACCGACTCACGGCTGCCGCTGGTGACCAGGTAGAGCGTGCGGCCGGTGCGGGTCAGGCGCTCCAGGAGTTGGCGGGCGCCGGGAAGGAGGGTCACCATGCCGGCCTCGACGCGTTCGCGGTACAGCTCCTGCTTGCGCCGGATCAGGCGCTCGGCGTCCGCGGGGGCCGCGCCCAGCGTGGTCACCACCTCGCGTGTGCCGGCCCCCGCGTGGTCGCCGTAGCTGAAGGAGGTAAGCAGTTCCGGTGCGATCTCGGCGAGGGCCTCGCGGAAGGCCGCCTCGTGGACGGGAGAGGAGTCCACCAGCGTGCCGTCCAGGTCGCACAGCCAGACTCGCCTGGTGGAGACCAGCCTCGCCACGTCGGTGGACAGGACGTCCGTCCGGACGCGGACCACGCTCATACGGTCCTCACCAGGGCCGTCTCGCCGGCGGTCGTGCCCACGACGCCCGCGAGGGCGGAGAGGGTGCGCCGGCCGCAGTGCACGCCTGGGCGCTCGGGATCCTCCAGGTCCGTCACGATCCAGCGCGCCCTTTCCCAGCCGCCGCCGTCCACGGCGCCGGCGAACGTGGCCCGATGGCACAGGACGTGGGTCACCGTGCGCCGCTCGTTGTACGGATCGCCCAAGTAGGACAGGGTGCGCCGCACGAGCGCACGCGGGCCCAGCCCCTGGACGTCGTGGTCGTCGTGGATGTTGACGACGAAGACCTTGGCGGCGGCCCGGCTGTCGGAGACGGCGTCCGCGACGCCGGGAGTGAGATACGTGGGCAGCAGCGAGGAGTGCGGTGTCCCGGGACCGTACACGATGAGGTCCGCGTCGCGGATCGCGTGGTCCGCCTCGGGGTTCAGCGTCACCTCGGCCGCCGCGCCGGCCAGAACCGGCCGGACGAGTTCGGCGGGAAGTGCCTGGAGTTCGGCGCGGCGCTCCGGGCTGACCGGCTCGCGCAGCAGGTACAGGTCGGTGATGGCGGTGTCGCACTGAGGGGCGACGATGTCGGCCTCGTCGGTGAGGATGAGGCCGTCCTGCTTGAGAGCGGTCAGGTAGGCGTTCTCGCCGTTCGTCACGTTGAGCAGACGGGCCGGTGACCGGAAGGTCGCGGCGCACGCGCGGACCGCGGCGTTGAAGTCCTCGCCCAATCGCAGGTAGGCCCCGGCGAACAGCAGGTTGCCCAGCGCGCAGCCGGCGAGGGCGAGCTCCTCGGGGTCACGGCCGAGCCGGCCCAGGATGAACGACAGGTCCCGCACCGCTGCGGCACGCGTCCGGGCCGGCAGCGCGGCGAACATCCGCCGGTCCTGATGACCGCCGATGCCGTCGCTCGGGGAACCCTCCGCCGATTCCCGGGCCGCCAGCGCGCGGACGATGGCGGCGAGGTCGTGGTAGGTCGCCCCCGGCGGTAGCCGGTGCTCCAGCAGGGCGATCATGGCCGCCTGCGCCGGGATGCCGGCGTCGAGGTGAAGCAGGAGGTTCTTGCGGAAGTCCGACGGCCCCAGCATGCCGGGGAGGTAGCGCCGGAGCATCCCGGTGGACGAGCCGTTGTCGTACCCGTTGATCACCACCGACAGGGTTGTCCCGGGCATTCGTACGAGTCCACGAGCGATGCTGGACCCGCCGCGGCCGCCGCTGAACAGCACCGCGGCCACTCCTTCGAGGTGTTCCACGGTCATCCCGCCTCCTCCGAGCCAGAGGCAGTGCGTAGGACGCCTCGGCGCAGCAACCAATGGCGGTAGCCGAGATAGGCGACGAACAGGGCGCGGTCGCACGCGCCGCGCCAGAACCGCCAGCCGCGTCGGCCGCTGCCGCGCTCCCGATGCTCGATGGGGACCTCGACCCACTGGTGGCCGATCTCGGCGACCCGCGCGGTGATCTCGGTCGAACAGTTCATCCCGCCCGCCTCCAGCGGCAGCGCCCGGAACAGCGGGCCGTGCATCACCTTGAAGACCGAATTGAAGTCGCGGTAGCGCGTGCCGTGGAGCAGGTTGCTGATCGCGCCGCTGGCCGCCGACCCCCACCGGTACGCCAGGCCGTCGGCCTTCCTGATCCGCGCACCGGAGAACGCCACAGCCTCCCCTGCCTGGACCCTCGGCAGGACGCGGTCGAGGTTCGCGATGGGAAACTGCCCGTCGGAGTCGAGCAGTACGACCCAGTCGAACCGGGTGCGGGCGACGGCGGCGGCGATCGCGGCGCCCGCCCCGCGATTGCGCTCGAACGTGACCACCACCAGCTGAGGGCAGTCGTCCGACAACCCGGCCAGGACGGCGCTCGTGGCGTCGACGCTGCCGTCGTCGCAGACGACGATCTCCCACTCGCCGACCGACGGATGCCGCTCCAGGTACTCCCGCCACTCGGTGACCACGGCCGCGATGGTGTCCGCCTCGTTGTAGGCGGGCGCCGCCACGGAGACATCGATGGTGCGGGCAGCGGTCGAGAGGCCGCGGGGAATGGTCAGCATGGTTCCACCTCCTCTGGCTTCGGGTGAACGGGTGGGCTGGTTCCGACGACGAGGCCGGTCATCGCACCCGGGCGGAGGACGCGATTCCCAGCAGGCGATCGATCCACCGATCCAGCGGGAGCAGCGCGACCCCGACGACGATCGGGACGTGCGCCAGCGCGAACAGGATCGTCGCGCCGAAAGAGATGGGGCCGCCGGTGAACACCGCGATGTGGGGAGCGTCGATACGTTCGGGGATCGGGATGGGGTTCACCAGCTGCCACATGATGTCGAGGAAGCCGGAGAACACGATGAGGACGCCGTTCACCGCGATCTTGAGGCAGTTTCCGGGGCTTCCGCCCCCCAGCCGGTAGGCCGCGGCCACGCTCAGCACGATCCCGGGATAAAGCAGCAGGTAGAGGTGCGTGTAGAAGCTGTCACCCTGCACGCGGGCGGTGTCGCCGTAGTAGAAGTAGCTGATTCTGGGGAGCACGTAGCCGGTGAAGAAGACGAGCGGGACGTACAGCAGCCAGTACAGGCGCCGCGATGCCCACGGGAAGAACGCAATCCCGCAGCACAGACAGGCGAACGCCAGCAGCTTGAGTCCGAGTTGCCACGCCGCCTGGATCTCCCGGCCGTGCGGCGTGGCCAGCCAGACGAACGCGGCTCCGCCCCCGCCTCCGAGCAGGGCGATCCACCAAAGGTGAGGAGCCCAGGCACGCGGTGACCTGAGAACGATGTCGCCGGGCAAGGGATTCTTCTCACTCACTAAATGCGGGGCGTCACTGTCCGCCGTCATCGACCGGCCTCCGGGAAAAATAAAGGAAGACGCACGTGCTGCGCGCAAGGGAGTTCTACGGGCGAAAGACTGTGGCCAACTTCGCCTTACTGTCAACACTCTTGCAATAATTCCCGCAGGTCAGAAAAGGAGATCACGCTGACGAGCTGAAATGAGTTTCCCTTGGTGCCGCATCTTGCAATGGGCGGAAGGGCGATTGAACTTTCGCCGGCGAAAGGTGGCGAAGGGAAGAGGTCGCCAGCAGCGGGGACAGAAGTAAGGGTGGCGCCTGCGATTCCGAAAAGGCGCAGAGTGAATCGCAGGATGTTGTCGCACTTCTTGCCTGCCGAAGCCCCGTTCCATGGAACGAGGTCAGGTCCACGGGCTGGGCGCTCGACGCCCAGCCCGTGGCGATGGGGTCCGGGCTAGCCGGCGAGGCGGACGCCTCGGGCGGTCAGCAGTGCCCCCTGTGCGTCGCGCTCCACGGCCACGACCTGGCCGCGGCGCGCCTGGTCGATCAGATCCTCGTCACGCGGATCCACGCGCAGTGCGGCGTAGGAGGCCAGCTCGGGCCAGGCGGCCCGCTGCTCGTCGGTGAGCGTGCCCGGCACCAGGCGGATGACGCGGTAGTCGCCGGTCAGCTCGCCCTTGTCGTGGCCGATGCCGTCCGGGGCGAACGCCAGCGTGTACTGGCGCGCGGGCCCGGGCCGGACGTTCCACGCGATGGTGGAGCGGTCGATCCAGTGTGCCTCCGCCTTGCCGAGGTCCACGTCCGCGACGCGGGCCGGCGGTTGGGGCAGGATGTGGCCCGGCGAGGCGGCCAGGCGCCACACCTCGTGACCGGTGGCCGTCACATCCAGCGACTGATCGTCGGGAAGGTCCTTCTCGTCGCCCTTGTGCAGGATGTAGCTCACGCTCTTGCCGCCCTCGGTGAGCGGCACCTCGAAAACCGCGCCGAACGCGTCGTACCGGGCCGGTCGCAGCGGTGCCGACCACTCGGTGGGCTGCCGGACGTCACCCCACAGATGCAGCCCCCAGCCCTCGTAGTCGCTGCCGGGCCGCCGGTAGTGCAGGATCATGGTGTTACGCGCCGCGGCCTCCGAGGGATGCACCCGCTCGGAACCCGAGTTCACGTACGCCTCCGCCTGAAGGCCGGGCGTCACCGCCTGGTCGCCACCGGGGTCCTTGGCGTCGCCGCGGTGGATCACGAAGTTCACCGGGATGTCCGCGTCACGCACCGGGACCCGCCAATAGGCCCCGAACGCGTCGGTTCCGTCAGGCACGCGCGGATCGCTCCACTGCGTGGCCGCGCCGTCGGCCAGGCCCTCGCCCCACAGATGCAGGCCCCAGCCGGTGTAGGCCGCGTCCGGCCGGTTGTACCGGATGGTCACGAACCCTTGGGCGGCGGCCCGGGAGACGTGCACGTCCTGTTTGCCCTGGACGAGCCAGATCTCACCGTTTCGTGTCGGATTGACGGTGCGTGGGGCGCCGTCGGCGCCGTTCGCGCCTCGCACGGTCAGGGTGACGTTCGCGGCGTTCTCCCGGAGCTTGATCCAGGCGAAGCGACCGAACGCGTCCTGGCCGGTGAGCGGCGCGGCGCCCGGCTGCGCGACATCGCCTGAAACCTCCAGGTCCCAGCCGTCGTAGTCGCCTCCCGGCCGCGCGTAGTGCACCACCAACCAGTCGCGTCGTGCCGCCCCGGGCTCCGGCGCCTGTGGCTCGGGGCCGACCACGGCGGAGGCCCTGGCCGAGGCCAGCCGTCCTGCGGAGTCCTCGACGACCGCCTTGTAGGCGATGGGTGTCCCCGCCCGCAGCCCCGTCAGGTCGTGGAAGACGCGGAAGGTGCGCCCGTTGGGCGCGGTGTCGGTGCCGAGGACCCGCCAGGGCCCCGAGCCGGCCTTCGCGGCGAAGGTGACGCGGTCGAAGCCGGTGCCGGGAACGGTCGCCTTGATCTCGACGCGGCCGTCGCCGTCGGCACCGCGGATCTCGGCGGCCGGCAGTTCGAGGGCGATGGACGGGCGCGCGGCGGGGGCGTCGAGCGGACGTGCCGCCTTGTAGACGACAGCCGACAGCGGCGGGACGGTGGTGGTGAGGACACGTGCGGCGTCGGTGCGCAGAACGTGGGGACCGGCGCCGTACAGCCTGGTGAAGCTCATGCCCGCCGAGTAGGTGAGGATGGCGGTCTTGGCCGGTTGTTCGGCGTTGTTCACCGCGACGACGTACTCGACGCGCCGTCCGGCGTCGATGCGGGAGAAGGCGTACACGCCGCCCTGCGCCAGGCGCTCGATCTGCGCGCCGTCGGCCAGGGTCGGGTGGGTGTCGCGGAGCCGGGCCAGGGCGGCGATCCCCTTGTAGAGCGGGTGCCCGGTGTCGTAGTTGTCCGTCGCGTGCGTGGAGGTGGTGCCGATCAGGTCGTCCGACAGGTAGGACGCCGCCTTCGAGGCGAACATCGGCTGCCGGGCGTCCCTGTCGCCGCCCTTGCCGGTGAAGCCCTGCTCGTCACCGTAGTAGACGACCGGCTGACCGCGCGTCAGGTACATCAGCTCGTGCGTGAGCAGGTCCCGGCGCAGCAGTTCCTCGTCGCTCGCGCCCGGATTGTCCTGTGTCAGGAAGCGGCCGATACGGCCCATGTCGTGGTTGCCGAGGAACGTGGGCAGACTGGAGGCGTCGGAGTCGGCGTCCGTGTAGGAGTCGTCGGCGGCGTACAGGCGCGACAGGCGGCTCGCGTCGGCGGTGCCGCCGCCGTAGGACCGCGCGGCCTCCTGGAACGGGAAGTCCAACGTGGCGTCCATGCCGCCGCGGGTGGAGTAGCGGCTGGTCTCGAACGGGTCGCTGGAGTACACCTCGCCGAACATGAAGAACCGCTCGTTGCCGAGCCTGGCGGCGTAGCCGTGCAGCGCAGGGGAGAAACGCTCCCAGAACTCCATGTTGACGTGCTTGGCGGTGTCGATGCGGAAACCGTCGATGCCGGTCTCCCGCACCCACGTGCGGTAGATGTCGATCATTCCCTGGACGACCTCGGGCCGCTCGGTCCACAGGTCGTCGAGCCGCGAGAAGTCACCGTGCTGCGAGCTCTCCCCGGCGAAGGTGGAGTCGCCCCTGTTGTGGTACATGGTGACGTCGTTCAACCACGCGGGCTTCTTGACGACGCCGTCCACGGGCACGGGCGTGTACGGGAACGCCCCTTCGTCCACCTTCGGGAACGGCGTCGAGCCGTCGGCGTGATCGCGGTCGTCGAAGGGTTCGCCCTTCGCGTCGACGTACGGATAGGCGGCCTTGGAGCGGTAGCCGTACTGCTTCTCCTGGTAGTCGATGCCGTCGGCGGTGTGGTTGGTGATGATGTCGAAGAAGACCTTCATCCCGCGCCGATGGGCCTGCTTGACCAGCTTCTTCATGTCGGCGTTGGTGCCGAGATGGGGGTCGATGGAGGTGAAGTCGGTGATCCAGTAGCCGTGGTAGCCGGCCGTCGTCCCCTGCACGGGACGGTTGCGGAACGCCGGTGTGATCCACAGAGCCGTGGTGCCCAGGCCCTTGATGTAGTCGAGCCTGGCCATCAGCCCCGCAAGGTCTCCACCCTGGTAGAAGCCGGTGTCGGTGGGGTCGAAACCGGTGGCGAGCCGGTCGCCGGACAGCCCGCCACGGTCGTTGCCGGGAGCGCCGTTGGCGAAGCGGTCCGTCATGGCGAAGTAGAACCGCTCGCGGCTCAGTGGGAGTTCGCGGCGCTGTCCGGCCAGCTGCCGGTCGCTCGGTTCGCGGTCGCCCATCCTCTGAAGGGCGGGTGGCGCCGTGCCGGCTTGGTGGTGAGTGGCCGCCTGGGCGGAAGGGACGGGAAGGGGCGGCGTGAGCGGGAGCAGCAAGGGGAGCGCGAGCAGAGCGGACGCAAGCCCGAGCCGGGGTAAGCGGTGAGAAGGGGCGTTCAGGGGCACAGAGGCCTCCAGAGGGCGATCAGTGTTTCGCAACTGGTTCCCGGAAACTACTCATGAGATGAGGCTTCTGCAAGAGCTTGCACAACTGTTGCAGGACAGAATCTGGGCGACGGACACCGCTGCAGGGCTCCGTGTCCGGCGGTTCAGCGCCTCCCGGCAGCTCACCGAGTGTCGTTTCCGCTTGCAAGCAGTGAAAAGGCGCGCGTCATGGCGGGAAGAGGAGACGGTAAAATCACCGGCATGACCATGCGCCTCGCCGACATCGCCGCCCAAGCGGGCGTGAGTGAGGCGACTGTGAGCCGGGTGCTCAACGGCAGACCGGGAGTGGCGGCCGACACCAGGCAGGCCGTCCTCACCGCTCTTGACGTGCTGGGCTACGAGCGTCCGCTGAAGCTGCGGCAGAACCAGACCGGGCTGATCGGCCTGATCCTGCCCGAGCTCAACAACCCCATCTTCCCCGCGTTCGCGCAGGTCATCGAGAGCGCCCTGGTGCTGTCGGGCTACACGGCCGTGCTGTGCACGCAGACTCCCGGCGGCGTCACCGAAGACGACTACACCACCCTGCTGCTCGAACGCGGCGTCGCCGGAATCATCTTCGTCAACGGGCTCCACGCCGACTCTCGCTCCGACCGCACCCGCTACGTGCGGCTGGCCGAGCTGGGCCTGCCGATGGTGCTCATCAACGGCTACCGTCCCGACATCCCCGCGCACTTCATCTCCAACGACGACGTCGCCGCGCTCGACATGGGGGTCAACCACCTGGTGTCCCTGGGCCACCGGCGGATCGGTCTCGCGGTCGGGCAGGAGCGTTTCGTGCCGACCATCCGCAAGACGCAGGGGTTCGAGCGGGCCATGGCCGCCTACGCCGACGTCACCGACGTCACCGAGCTCGTCGTCAACACCCTCTACACCGTCGAGGGCGGCCAGTCCGCGGCGCAGCAGTTGCTGGAGCGCGGCTGCACGGCCATCTGCTGCGGCAGCGACATCATGGCCATCGGTGCGATCAGGGGCGCCCGCCAGCTCGGGCTTCGCGTGCCGGAGGACGTCTCGGTCGTCGGCTTCGACGACACGCCGATGACGGCCTACCTCGACCCGCCGCTGACCACCATCAGGCAACCGGTCCGTGACATGGCCCTGGCGGCCGTCGCGAGTCTGCTGGACGAGATCCGCGGTCTACCCGCGCCCCGCGCGGAGCTGCTGCACCGCCCTGAGCTGGTGGTCCGCCGCTCGACGGCGCCGGTCCGCGCCGCCGTTCCCACTCGCTAGACCCCTGCCGGGTCCCCGTGAGGGCCCGGCTTTCGCCATTCCCTCTTCCGGGCGGATGCCGGCGTGGACGTCGTCCCCTAATCGCTCCGTTTGGGTGGGTGCAAGCGGAATGTCCTCGATGTGTGTCCTGTGTCCTGAAGGTGTCTCATTCAACTACGAAGAGTAACGGCCTGACGTCTTGCTGCAAAGATAACGAAAAGATGGTCTGGCATTGAAAGGTCTTTCATTTTTTCTTGCAGCCGCGTAACGTCCTCCTCACTTCCCAGGACCCCGGCGGCGAGGACCGCGAGGTGTGTCCTCTATCTGGCCTGAATCGAGGAGACAGAGATGCGGCAAGCCCTTTCAGCCGTGACGGTGGTCGCGGCGCTCGCGCTCGCGGTCAGCGCGTGCGGCGGTGGCGGCACCACGTCCTCGGCGGCGCCGTCCAGCGCGGCCCCCGCGGACCCGACCCAGATCAGTGGCGAGATCACCTGGTGGGACACCGTCCGTCCCGACAGTGAGGGCCCGACCTTCCAGAAGCTGATCAAGGAGTTCGAGGCCAAGTACCCGAAGATCAAGGTCAAGTACGTCAACGTCCCCTCCGACCAGGCGCAGAACCAGTTCCAGACCGCCGCCCAGGCCGGCACGGGCGCTCCTGACGTGATCCGTTCCGAGGTCGCCTGGACGTCGCAGTTCGCCGAGCTGGGCTACCTGCAACCGCTGGACGGCACCCGGGCGATCGACAACGAGGCCGACTACCTGCCGGGTCCCCTGAGCAGCACCAAGTACAACGGCAAGACGTGGGCGGTGCCGCAGGTCACCGACACGCTCGCGCTGCTGTACAACAAGCGGCTGCTGAAGGAGGCCGGTCACGACGAGGCCCCCAAGACGATGGCGGAGCTCAAGCAGACCGCCCTGGACGTCAAGGCCAAGACCGGCGCCAACGGCCTGGCGCTGAACGTGGACGGCTACTTCCTGCTGCCGTTCATCTACGGCGAGGGCGGCGACCTCCTGGACGTCCAGAACAAGAAGGTCGTGGTTAACTCGCCGCAGAACGTCAAGGCGATGACCGAGCTGCAGGACCTCATCACGTCGGGCGCGGCGGCCAAGCCGGCGCTGCAGGACAGCTACGCCAACGCGATGACCGCGCTCAAGGACGGCAAGACCGCGATGATCTACAACGGCCCGTGGTCGCTGTCGGAGGTCTACCAGGGCAAGGAGTTCAAGGACAAGGAGAACCTCGGCATCGCCCCCGTGCCCGCCGGCTCCGCCCGCGCCGGAGCGCCGACCGGCGGCTGGAACCTGGCCGTCTACGCCGGTTCGAAGAACATCGAGGCGTCGTACGAGTTCCTGCGCTTCATGAGCTCCTCCGCCTCGCTGGCCACCGTCTCCAGCGAGCTGGGCCTGCTGCCGACCCGTTCCTCGAGCTTCGACGACCCGAGGGTCAAGGCCAATCAGGACGTCGCGGTCTTCAAGCCGATCCTGGACACTGCGGTGCCGCGCCCCTGGATCCCGGAGGGCGGCCAGCTCTTCCAGCCTCTGCTCGAAGCCTTCCAGGGGCTCGTCGGCGGAGCCAAGCCTGAGGAGACCCTGAGCAAGACTGAGCAGCAGTTCCAGCAGATCATGAAGGCCTGGAGCTGAGCGTGGCGGTCTCGACCGGACGTGTGAGAAGCACGCCCAGCACCGGCGCCCATCACGGCCGGCGCCGAGGCGGTCGCTCCCAGGGCCCGCTGCGGCGGGCCCTGGGGCGGCACTGGTACGCCTGGGCCATGGTCGCGCCGGTGCTGATCGTCATCGGCGTACTGATCGGCTGGCCACTGCTGCGCGGCGTCTACCTGTCCCTGACCGACGCCACCGAAGCCAACGTCGGCCGCACGATCGGCGTCAACGTCATCCCGGCCAGCTACGAGTTCGTCGGACTGGGCAACTACCTCGACATCCTGACCAGCAGCCTGTTCTGGGACAAGCTCACCTGGACGGTGATCTGGACGGTGTCCTGCGTCGGCCTGCACTACGGCCTCGGCCTGGGCCTGGCCATGCTGCTGCACCGCCGGATGCGCTTCCGCTCGGTCTACCGCATGCTGCTGATCCTGCCGTGGGCGATCCCCGGCTTCGTGGCCGCCTTCATCTGGCGCTACCTGTTCAACAGCGAGTTCGGCGTCATCAACGCGATGCTGAAGGCCGCCGGCCTCGGCACGGTCGGCTGGCTCGACGATCCGACCACCGCCAAGCTGGCCGTCATCGCGGTCAACGTGTGGGTCGGGGTGCCGTTCATGATGGTCGCCCTGCTGGGCGGCCTGCAGGCGATCCCGTCCGATCTCTACGAAGCCGCGGCGGTCGACGGCGCGACCCCCTGGCAGCGCTTCCGGCACATCACGCTGCCGATGCTGCGGCCGGTGTCGGCGACGGTCGTCCTGCTCGGCACGATCTGGACGTTCAACATGTTCCCCGTGATCTTCCTCATCACCCGGGGCGGCCCCGGCAGTGACACGGAGATCCTCGTCACCTACGCCTTCAGGGAGGCGTTCACGGGGGTCCGCAACTACTCCGGCTCGGCCGCGTGGGGCGTGATCATCCTGGCTCTGCTCATCGTGCTGGCCAGTGTCTACCGGCGCGCGCTGCGCAGGCAAGGGGAGGTCTGGTGAGTACCGTGAACACCCGCCCGGTCGCCGGTCGTGGTGACAGGCGCGGCCCTCTCGCCTCCGTGCTGCTGCACGCCACCTTGATCGCGGCCAGCGTCGTCTCGCTGTTCCCGGTCGTCTGGCTGGTGCTGACGTCGCTGAAGCCGCGCGACGGCTGGCTGTCGGCCGAGCTGGAGCTGTTCAACCAGCCGTCGCTGACGAACTACTCCCGGGTGTTCAGCGAGACCGAGTTCCCCGTCTGGCTGCTCAACTCGGTGGTGGCCGCGGGCCTGACCACCGTGCTCGGCGTCTTCCTCGCCTCGACCACCGGGTACGCGCTCAGCCGGTTCTCCTTCCCGGGCCGGCGCGGGATCATGTGGCTGCTGCTGATCACCCAGATGTTCCCCGTCGCCATCCTCATCGTCCCGCTGTACAACCTGATGGCGGCGCTCGGGCTGCTCAACCAGATCCCAGGGCTGATCGTCGCGTACATGACGATCGCGGTGCCGTTCTGCGCCTGGATGATGAAGAGCTACTTCGACTCCATCCCGCGGGAGATCGATCAGGCCGGGCTGATCGACGGCCTGACGCCGTTCGGCACGTTCTGGCGCGTCATCTTGCCGCTGGCCCGGCCGAGCCTCGCCGTCACCGCGTTCTACTGCTTCATGACCGCGTGGGGCGAGGTGGCGTACGCGACGGTCTTCATGTCGCAGGAGGACAAGCGCACCCTCGGCGTCGGCCTGCAGCAGTTCGTCGGCCAGCACTGGTCCGACTGGGGCTTGCTGACCGCCTCCGCCGTGCTCATCGCGGTCCCCGCAGCGGCGGTCTTCCTGGTCGTCCAGCGCCATCTCGTGGCCGGCCTGACCAGCGGCGCCACCAAGTCATGAGGCGGGCCGCGAACCTTCCCTCCAGCCATCCGACCGATCGGGGAGACACATGACCGAACTGGCCGAGGACGCCGCGCGGACGGCCGCCGCCACCCGCTGGTGGCGGGACGCGGTGATCTACCAGGTGTACGTGCGCAGCTTCGCCGACAGCGACGGTGACGGGGTCGGCGACCTGCCGGGCGTGCGCAGCCGGCTGCCCTACCTGGCGGACCTGGGCGTGGACGCCCTCTGGCTGACCCCGTTCTACCCCTCGCCCATGGCCGACTTCGGCTACGACGTCGCCGACTACCGGGACGTCGACCCGCTGTTCGGCACGCTCGCCGACGCCCGCGAGCTGATCGCCGACGCGCACGCGCACGGCCTGCGCGTCATCGTCGACGTGGTGCCGAACCACACCTCCGACCGGCATCCATGGTTCGCTCGGGCCCTCGGGGGCGGCCCCGACCGCGATCGCTACATCTTCAGGGACGGCCGAGGGGTGAGCGGCGAGCTGCCGCCGAACGACTGGGAGTCCGTCTTCGGCGGCCCCGCCTGGACCCGGGTGGAAGACGGCCAGTGGTACCTCCACCTGTTCGCCCCCGAGCAGCCGGACCTGAACTGGGAGCACCCGGAGGTGCACGCCGAGTTCGAGGACGTGCTCCGCTTCTGGCTCGACCTCGGCGTGGACGGCTTCCGCGTCGACGTCGCCCACGGCATGGTCAAGGCGCCCGGGCTGCCGGACGTCGGGCGCACCGGACAAGTCGAGATGATCGGCACCGCCGTCGTGCCGTTCTTCGACCAGGACGGCGTGCACGACATCCACCGCGCCTGGCGGCGTATCCTCGACTCCTACCCGGGAGAGCGGATCGGCGTGGCCGAGGCATGGGCGCCCACCGCCGAGCGGCTGGCCGGCTACATCCGCCCGGACGAGCTGCACCAGGCGTTCAACTTCCACTTCCTGAAAACCCCCTGGGACGCCGCGCGGCTGCGCGCGGTCATCGACGAATCGCTGCACACCGCCGCGCTCGTCGGCGCGCCCTCGACCTGGGTGCTGTCCAACCACGACGTCAAACGGCACGTCACCCGCTACGGCGGCGGCGAACGGGGGCTGCGCCGGGCCCGCGCCGCGGCCCTGCTCGCGCTGGCGCTGCCCGGCTCCGCCTACGTCTACCAGGGAGAGGAGTTGGGCCTGCCCGAGGTACTCGACCTGCCGGAGGAGTGCCTGCGCGACCCCCAGCGGCTGCGCGACCCCGACAGCGGTCGGGACGGTTGCCGCGTGCCCGTTCCCTGGACGCGAGAGTCCGGTTGGAACGACCCGTGGCTGCCCATACCCGAGGAGTGGGCAGGGCTGAGCGTCGAGGCCCAGCTGGACGACCCCGACTCGACCCTGGAGCTGTACCGGACGGCGCTGCGGCTGCGTCGCGAGTGCGCCGAGCTCGGTGACGGCGACCTCACCTGGCTCGACGCGCCGTTCGGGACGCTCGCCTTCACCCGCGGCGACGGATTCACCTGCGTCGTCAACCTCAACGACCACGAGGTGGAGCCACGCGTCGAGGGCGAGCTGCTGCTGGCCAGCGCCCCGCTGATCGACGGCGCGCTCCCGCCCGACTCGGCCGCCTGGTGGAGGCGGCCCTCGTGGTAGCCGCGGCCGGGAACGGGACGCCCCGGCTCATCGACATCGCCGCGCTCGCGGGGGTGAGCGAGGCGACGGTCAGCCGGGTGCTGAACGGCCGGCCAGGAGTGTCGGACCAGACCCGGCGGTCCGTGCTGACCGCGCTCGACCTCGCGGGGTACGAGCGGCCGGCGCGGATCAAGCAGCGCAGCCGCGGGCTCGTGGGCCTGGTGACGCCCGAGCTGGACAACCCGATCTTCCCGGCCTTCGGGCAGGCGATCGAGAAGGCGCTCACCCAGCACGGTTACACGCCGGTGCTGTGCACGCAGCTGCCCGGCGGCGCCCCCGAGGACGAGTTCACCGAATTGCTCCTCGAATGCGGCGTCAACGGAATGATCTTCGTGTCGGGGCTGCACGCGGACACGACCGCGCGTGCCGACCGCTACACCAGGCTGGTGGCGCAGAGCGTGCCGATCGTCCTGCTGAACGGGTACGCCGCCGACGTCGAGGCGACATTCCTGTCCACCGACGACCGATTAGCGGCCCGGCTCGCCGTCCAGCACCTGCACGACCTCGGGCACGTGCGGATCGGGCTGGCCGTCGGCCAGGCCAGGTTCGTGCCCGTGGTCAGGAAGGTCGAGGGCTACCGGCAGGCCATGGCGACACTCGGACTCGGCGGGGCCGACGAGTCGCTGATCGCCCACTCGCTCTTCTCCGTCGAAGGCGGGCAGGCGGCCGCGTCCCAGCTCCTGGACCGCGGCTGCACAGGACTGGTCTGCGCGAGCGACCTCATGGCGATCGGTGCGATCAGGGCCTGCAAGGAGCGCGGGCTCGACGTGCCGCGCGACGTGTCGGTGGTCGGCTACGACGACTCCACGCTCATCGCCTACACCGATCCGCCGCTGACGACGATGCGCCAGCCGGTGCAGGTCATGGCGACCGCGGCGGTCGACGCGCTCCTGGAACTGATCGCCGGGGGACCGTACCGGCACCAGGAACTGATGTTCCGGCCGGAGCTCATCGTCCGCGCCTCGACCGGCTCAGGGCCCAACATCATCCGTTGACCGAAGGAAGAAGGGAGGCGGCGGTGTGAATGCCGAGCAGACCATCCCGGGGCTGTTACAGGCCCGCGCCGAGGCCGAGCCGGGCAGCGCGGCCGTCGTCGTGGACGGCCGGCGCGAGCTGACCTTCGGTGGATGGGCGTCACGCTCCAACGCCGTGGCGCGCGGCCTGCTGGATCTGGGGCTGCGGCCCGGCGACCGGGTGGGGCTGCGCTTCGGGGGAACCGGGTGGATCGACTACGCCGTGGCCTACTGCGGGGTGCAGAAGGCGGGCGGGGTCGCCGTCCCCCTGGCCGCGGCGCAACCCCCGCGCGTCACGGACGACATCCTCGACCGGTGCGGCGCCGTCGGCGTTGTGCAGGAGGACACCGGCTGTGCGGCCGGGCCGGGCCGATGGGCGGCCACGATCGAGGAGGTCGAGTCCGCCGACGACGCGCCGCCCGGCGTCGAGGTGCGTCCCTCCCAGCTCGCGCAGATCGTCTACACGTCGGGGACGACCGGCGATCCCAAGGGCGTGGCCGCCAGCCACGCCAACCTCACGTACGGGCGCCACCCGATGCCGCGCCGCCGCGCGTACGCGCACTCCCGGCACTTCCTGCACGCCTTCCCCATCGGCACGAACGCGGCCCAGATGATGCTGATGGACGCCCTCACCGCGTACCCGGCGGCGCTGGCGCTGCCGCGGTTCGACGCCGCGGAGTTCTGCCGGCTCGTCGAGGCGTACCGGGTGGGGACCGTGTTCCTGGTGCCGTCCATGGCGATCGAGCTGCTCGGCTCGGCCGCCAGGCGACGCCAGGACCTGTCGAGCGTCGTGCTCGTCGGCTCCTCGGCCGCCGCCCTGCCGCCCGCTCTGGCGCAGGACCTGGCCGCGGCCTTCCCCGGCGCCGTCCTGGTCAACACCTACACCTCCACCGAGGCGATGCCGGCCGGGACCACGATGGTCCTGGACCCCGAGCGGCCGGGGTCGCTGGGCAGGGCGAGCGACCCGGGCGACCTCGTGATCCGCGACTCCGGCGGGCGTGTCCTGCCGCCGGGCGAGGTGGGCGAGGTCTGGCTGCGCTGCCCGGCGCCGCCGCGCTCGTACTTCGCAGACCCCGGCGGCAGCGCCGCCGTGTTCAGGGACGGCTGGGTGCGCATGGGGGACGTCGGCCACCTGGACGACGCCGGATACCTCTATCTCGCCGACCGCGCGGGCGACGTCATCAAGTCGGGCGCGCTCAAGGTCTCGACGCTGCGTGTCGAGGCCGCTCTGCACGAGCACCCGCTCGTGGCGGAGGCGGCGGCCGTCGGGGTTCCCCATCCCGTGATGGGCGAGGTCCCGTCGGCGGCCGTACGGCTTCGGGGGCACGTACGGCTGGAGGAGCTGCGCGACTTCCTCACCACGCGCCTGGCCAGGCACGAGCTGCCGACCAGGATCGCGGTGGTGGACGACTTCGCGCGCAACGAGGCGGGCAAGGTGCTCAAACCAGCCGTGCGCGCCCTGTTCACCGGCGCTTCCACGCGGGTGCCGTTGACGGCGGCGCAACTCGCCGACCTGGCCGGCGACCCTTCGCCGCACGAGTCGGCGCTGCGCGTGCACGATCCCCTCGACCTGGCCGCGCTCCGCCGCGCGCTGGCCGATCTCGCCGCCCGGCACGACGCCTTGCGCATGACGTTCCCCGGCGGGGGCGTCGCCGAGATCGCCGACGGTCTCGCCCCTGACCTGGAACGGGTGGAGGGAGGGACGGCGGCCCTCACCGGAGCGCTCCGAGCCGCCTTCGACGCCAGGCGCGGGCCGCTGCTGCGCGCCGTGGTCGCCGAGACGCCGGACGGCGGGCGCCTGCTCGGGCTCGCCGCGTATCCCCTGGTGTGCGACGCCTGGTCACTCGACCTGCTCGTCCAGGAGCTCGGCATCCTGTACGGCGCCGCGTACCACGGCAGGCCGGCCGGCCTGCCGCCGGTGGAGACGACGTACGCCGGCTTCGTCACCGCCGCCCACGCCGGGTCAGGTGCTCCGACGCCCGTCACCCGGCCGGGCCCGGTCTTCGACACCGGGCCGGCGGAATGGGTTCCCGTGGTGATCGCCGCCGGGACGGTCGGCAGGCTGCGTCGCGCCGCACGGGCCAGGGGCACTGCTCCGGGCAGCCTGGCGCTCGTGGCGTGGGCGTCCGCGCTCGCCGAAGAGCATGGCTCCGCGTGCGTGCTCGTCCGCTCGCCGGGGCGTACCACCCCGGGCGCCGCCGGATTGGTCGGTCCCTTGGGCGTGGACATCCCCGGCCTTCCTGAGCAGGTCGTCGAAGCGGCCGACGCCGAGGCTCATCGGTTCCGGCCCGTGCCCCCGCACGCCGGACGGTTCACCTTCGAAGGACTGCGGCCCGAGCCTGACCTGCCCGGACTGCGGACCGAGCCGCTGCCGCTCCCCGCGCCCACGCCTCCGCACGGGCCCCCCCGGCTCACCTTGACCGCGCAGCCCGACGGCAGCCTGTCCGGCCACTGCGAAGGGCGTTCGGCGGCGCGGGCGGCCGAGTCCTTCACCCACCACCTGGGCCTGCTCCTCTCGTGAGCACCCCCTGAAACACCGCACCTCGTGATCGGAAGTGAAACCTCAGCGATGGCCATTCCCACGATGACCGATCATCCGCGCATCCGGGCCTCCCTCGCCCAGCAGGGCATCTGGTTCAACGAACGCCTCGGCGGCCTCGGAACCGTCTACTCCATGCCGTTCTCGGTCCTCTTCACCGGGCCGCTCGACGTGGCGGCGCTCGATGCCGCCTGCACGGCGCTGGTCCGCAGGCATCCCTTACTGGCCGCCGTCGTCGCCGAGGACAGAGGGGAACCGTACCTCGTCGAGTCGGCACGGCCGCCCCGGCTCGCGGTCGTGGAGGTCGCCGGGCGCGAGCCGGACGAACTGGTCCGCGCCGAGCTCCTGCGCCCGTTCGACCTGCGCACCGGCCCACTGGTACGGCTCACGCTCCTCGTCGAAGGGCCGGAACGGGCCCTGCTCCTCGTCGTGGCCCACCACCTGGTCTTCGACGGGGAGTCCACCTCGGTCTTCCTCGACGACCTGGCCGAGCTCTACCGCGCCGAGGTCACCGGCCGGGCGGCGGACCTGCCCGAGGTCCCGTACGACGGGCTGGCGGAGAGGGAGGACACCCGCGTCACGGCCACACTGGCGCAGGCCCGCGACTTCTGGGCGGCGCGCCACCGGGAGCGGACGGAAGTGGTGCTGCCCGGCCTCACCGGGGAAGCGGCGACGGCGGCGAGCGGCGAGTCGGTGGAGTTCACGCTGACCGGCGAGCTGTCGTCGGCGCTCGACCGCCTGGGCCTGGACACCGGCGCGAGCCGGTTCGAGATCCTGCTCGCCACGCTGCACGCCCTGCTTCACCGGTACGGCAACGCGGAGCCGACCGTCGCCGTCGACCTAGGCACCCGCACCGCTGACACCCGCCAACACATTGGCGCCTTCGTCAACGAGTTACCGGTGACCGCCCGGCTCGACGGCTCGTGGAGCTTCCGCAGGTTCCTGCAGGACCAGCGGTTCGCCCACGGGCTGCGCTCCGATCTGCCGGGCCTGTTCCGCGTCCGTGAGGTGCCGCTGTCACGCGCGGTGCGCGACGTGCGGCCCGGGGTGGCGCTCGCCCCCGTGTCGCTCGGCTACCGCAGGCGGGGGGCTGCGCCCTCCTTCGAAGGGGTGCGCGCCGACGTCACGTGGGCGCTGTTCAACCACACCGTGCGCGGCGCCCTGCGGGTACACGTCGTGGACGGGCCCGACAAGTGCGGCGTCATCCTCCAGTACGACCCCGCCACGATGCGCCGCGAGAGCGCGCAGCGGGTCGCCGCCCACTGGCTGCGCCTGCTCGCCGACGTGACCGCCGACCCCGACACGCGGCTGTCGGAGGTGGAGCTGCTCGGCGCCGACGAGACCGAGCCGCTACTCGGCGCCTGGATCGACACGTCCGTCGCCTATCCGTCGGCCACGCTGCCCGAGCTGGTCGTCCGGCAGGCGCGGCACGCCCCCGAGGCGGTGGCGGTCCGCCACGGACCCGGCGCGACGACGTACGCGGAACTGGCCGCCGAGGTGGAGGGGCTGGCCGTACGGCTGCGCGAGGCCGGAGTAGGACCGGGCACGCTCGTGGCCGTCCTCGCCGAGCGGTCGCGGCGTACCCTGGCCGTCCTGCTCGCCGTGCTCAGGGCAGGGGGCGCATATCTGCCGCTCGATCCCGAGCACCCGGCGGACCGGCTCGCCTTCATCCTGGACGACTCCGGCGCCAAGGTCGTCGTGGTCTCCGAAGCTCTGCGCGAGCGGCTGCCCTGCGGCAGTGCCACGACGGTCCTCCTCTCCGACACCCTGGAGCCCGCCGCGGGAGACGCGGGGCCGTGGCCGGAGCCCGACAGCCTCGCCTACGTCATGTACACCTCGGGCTCCACCGGCCGCCCGAAGGGGGTCGAGATCCCGCATCGGGCGCTGGCCAACCTGCTGTGGGCGATGCGCGACCGCCTCGGCTCAAGGAGCGGCGACGTCTGGCTCGCCGCCACGTCCCTGGCCTTCGACATCTCCGCCCTGGAGCTGTACCTGCCGCTGATCACCGGAGGGAGCGTCGTCCTGGCGCCCGACGCCCTGACGAGGGACGGGCGCGCGCTCGCCGCACTGGCCGACACGTACGGCGTCACCCACGTCCAGGCCACGCCCTCAGGGTGGCGGATGCTGCTCGACGGCGGGTTCGACCGCCCGGCGGTGACCGCGCTCGCGGGCGGCGAGCGGCTGACCGCCCCGCTGGCCGCCGAACTGCTGGCCAGGACCGGCCGGCTGATCAACGTGTACGGGCCGACGGAGACCACGATCTGGTCCACCAGCGCCGAGGTGACTCAGGCGGGAGCGGGCGTGCCCATCGGGACGCCCCTGGCCAACACGCGGGTGTACGTCCTGGACGACCGGCTCCGGCTGCGGTCGGTCGGCGTGCCCGGCGAGCTGTGCGTCGCCGGTGACGGCGTCGCGGACGGCTACCGCGGCAGGCCGGAGCTGACCGCAGAACGGTTCGTCGCCGACCCCTTCGGCAAGGGCCTCATGTACCGCACCGGGGACCTCGCGCGTTGGCGCGAGGACGGCATGCTGGAATTCCTCGGACGCCTCGACGATCAGGTCAAGCTGCGCGGCCACCGTATCGAGCCAGGAGAGATCGAGGCCAGGCTGGCCGAGCACCCGTCGATCGCGCACGGGGCGGTGGCGGTGCGCGGTGACAGGCTCGTCGCCTACGCCGTGCTTGCCGCCGGCGCGCCCGGCCTGCCCGCCGGGCTGCGGGAGCACTGTGCGAGGACGCTCCCGCCGTACATGGTGCCGGCCGAGTTCGTGGAGCTGGACGCGCTGCCGCTCACCCCCAACGGCAAGGTGGACCGCGGCGCGCTCCCCGAGCCACCGGCCAGGGACGCGCCGCCGCCCGAGACGGGCGCGCCCGTCGCCGCGCTCACCGGCGCCGCCGCCGTGGTGCACGACATCTGGTGCGACGTGCTCGGCGTGGACCGGGTCGGCCCGCATGACGACCTGTTCGACCTGGGCGGCCACTCGCTGACGATCACGCAGATCGCCGCACGGGTACGCTCCCGGCTCGGTGCCGACCTGCCGCTGCACCTCTACTACGACGACCCCACGATCGCGGGCATCGCCGCCGCCGTCGAGCGGTCGCGCGGGGAGGGCTGAGCGGTGGCGTTGACCGCGGCGCACGTCGCCTGGACGGGTCCCCACCGGGCGGGGCTGCGCAGACACCGCGACAGGGCGCTGGAGAACGGCCCCTACGCGATGCCCGTCGAGGAGATCCTCACCTGCGTGCACGGGATCCGGGCGTGGCGGGCCTTCCACGGCGGCGTCGAGCTGGTGACCGACACACTGGGCGCCAAGTACGCCGCCGAACAGGGGCTGGACGTGCTCTACGACCGCATCGACACCGCCCTCGACGCCCTGGACGAGATCGACGTCGACCCGCTGTTCTACTTTGCCGCCGGCAAGAGTCTTCTGGCGACGCTCCGCCGAGCCCCGTTCGCCGTCATCGACACCGATCTCTACCTGCGCAGCCCCATCGAAGGGCTGGACCGAAGCGGCTTCGTCTTCGCCCACTGGGAGTCGACCGGCAATGCCGTCTACCCGCCGGTCGCCGAGGTGCCCAACCAGAGCGGCGCCGACCTGTCGCGCTGGGTCTTCGACACCCCCGCCGCGAACATGGCGATCTCGGTGTACCTGGACGACGAGCACCGGGCCGCGTACGCGACCGCGTCGATGGAATTCATGACGGGCAACGCCGCGCCGTCGGCGGTCGACCCACTCGTCCGGCAGACGTTCGCCGAACAGCGCCTCGCCCCGGCGGTGGCGCGGGCGCTCGGCATCGACCTGCGCCCGGTGACCGGCAGGTTCTGGATCGTCGAGGCGGAACGGTGGGACGGCCCCCCGCACGCCGGGCTCTTCCACCACACCTGGCACCACAAGCGGATCCTGCGCGACCACCCCGAACTGCGGCCCGCCTACTGGCGCTACCTGCTGGAAGACCTGCTGTGGACGTTCCCCGACACCTATGACCTGCTGATGTCCGCGCCTGGGCTGGGGGAGTGCGCGGAGCTGATCCGCCGGACCCGGCGCGACCTGGAGGCCGACGGCCCCAGCCTGCTCGACTGGAGGAAGCGATGACCGCACTGGCGACGGCGCTCGACTGGGGGAAGCGATGACCGCACCGGTCGCGTCGCCGACGCTCGACGTGCTCGGGGGGATCTGGCGCGAGGTGTTGCGCCTTTCGCGCGTCTCGCCTGAGGACAACTTCTTCGCCCTGGGCGGCGACTCCTTCCGCGCCACCAGGCTCGCCGCGCTGGTCGGCGAGCGGTTCGGCGTGCCCGCCACCGCCGCGCTCGCCTTCGACCGGCCCGAACTCGCCGGGCAGGCCCGCTGGATCGACGGCGCGCGGGCCGGTGACGCACCCCTCACCCCGCTGCCGCAGGCCCCGCCGTCGGCCGTCCCGCTCAGCACCCAGCAGGAGGACTTCCTGTACTGGATGTTTGAGCCCCGGCTTCACGGCTCCCAGGACGTGCGCGACATCGGCTCCTGCTGCACCGCGATCAGGATCAGGGACGAGCTGGACGTGCCGCTGCTCACCCGTGCGCTGAACGCGCTCGTGGCCCGCCACGAGGCGCTGCGCACCGTGGTCCGGCCCGACGGGACGGTGGAGATCGTCGCCGACCGTCCGCCGCAGGTCGCCGAGGAACGGGCGGCGGACGAGGCCGAGGCCGGCCGCATCGTGTGGCACGAGCGCATGCGCCTCGACGACGCCATCGCCGGCCCGCTGGTGCGAGCCCTCGTCGTCCACATCGGCCAGGACGACGACGCGGACGACCACGTCCTCGTCCTGGCCGTGCACCACTTCGCGTTCGACGGGTTCTCCTTCGGCGTGCTGCTGAGGGAGCTCGCCCTCCTCTACTCCGCGCTGTCCACGGGACACCCCGACCCGCTGCGGCCCCTGCCGATCACCTACACCGACTACTGCCGCTTCGCCCGCGAGCAGTGGCCGGTCAACCAGCCGTACTGGGATCGCGTGCTGGAGGGCGCTCCCACGGACCTGAGCCCGTTCCCGGGGCGCAGGGAGACGAGCCGGTTCTCCCGGCGGCGGCACGCCTTCGAGGTCGAGCACGCGCTGCGCGACCGGCTGGCCGAGATCGCGCGCGAGCGCGGCGCCACCACGTTCATGGCGGTCGCCGCCTGCTGGACCTGGCTGCTGGCCGAGTGGACCGGCCGCACCGACATCGTCGTGATGTCGCCCGTGCCAGGTAGGACGTTGCCCGAGCACGAGACCCTCGTCGGCTGCCTGGTGCAGTCGCTGATCCTGCGCTTCGACGTCTCCGGCCGCCCCGGCTACGCCGAGCTGCTCGACCGGGTGCGGGACGTCGCCGTGGGCGCCGTGGCCCACCAGCTCCACGCGTACCAGGACGCCCGGCTGCGCGTGCCGTTCCCGTCGCGCATCCACTACGAGAGCTTCGGCGCGCCGCACTTCCCCGGCCTGGCGTCCGAGCCGTTCCCGTTCCCGCGCGAGCAGGAGGCGCTGGAATGGTCGGCCAACCCCGGCGAGCTGGACCTGAGCGCCCCCGAGCTCATCGTCGAGGAGCAGCGGGACGGCTCCATGCACTGCGCTGTCGTCTACAACCACCACGGCTATGACCCTGAGACCGCGGCCGAACTGGCCGACGCCTTCCTCCGGTGCGCCCGCGCCGCCGCCGACCGCCCCGGTCATGTCCTTCCTCCGCTCGCGGTGCGCCATGCGGGCTGACGTCTCCTACGTTCAGGAACGGTTGTGGTTCCTGCAGCGGTACGACCCCGCCGACTCCTCCTCGAACCTGTTCATCTCCGAAAGGCTTCGCGGCCAACTCGACGCGGACGCGCTGGAACGGGCCCTGGCCGCGCTGGTGTCGCGACACGAGACGCTGCGTACGCGCTACCCGGCCCGCGACGGTGAACCGGTCGCGGTGCCGGGACCGATCCCCCCGCTGGACCGCCTCGACCTCACCTCCCACCCCGAGGGCGAGCGGGAGCGCCGGGCGGCCGACGCCGTGGCCGAGCGCACCCGGACGCCGTTCGACGTGGCCGAGGGGCCGATCCTGCGGGCCGCGCTCATCCGGCTCGGGGAGCGCGACCACGTGCTGCACCTGGCCGTGCACCACATCGCGGCCGACGGCTGGTCGATCGGACTGCTCACCTCGGAGCTGGCGTCGATCTACACCGAGTTCGTCACCGGCGTGCCCGCCGACCTTCCGCCCCCGCGCGACCACGCCTGGCACGCCGCCGACGAGCGCGCACGCGCCGTGGACGTGGCCGCGCTCGCCTACTGGCGCGAACAGCTGAACGGGGCCCCGGTCCTGAACCTGCCGACCGACCGCCCTCGCCGCGACGGCGGGTCCAGCTCATCGAGCGCGGGCACCGTCGTGCTGCGGCTGCCCGCCGAGCTCGGTCGCGGTATCACCGAACTGGCCACAAGCCGGAGATGCACCGCCTTCATGGCGTTGCTCGCCGCCTACCACCTCCTGCTGGCCCGGCAGACCGGCCAGGACGACGTCTGCGTCGGCTCGGCCGTCTCCACGCGGGACCGGCCGGAGCTGGAGGAGGTCGTCGGCCCGCTCATCAACACCGTCGTCCTCCGGGGCGACCTGACCGGTGACCTGTCCTTCGCCGAGCTTCTCACCCGTACCAGGAGCGCCGTGCTGGGAGCGCTGTCCCGGCGGGACGTGCCGTTCTCCCGCGTGGCCGAGGAAGTCGCCCCCGGCCGCGATGGAGGCCGGAACCCGCTGCTGCGCGCCCAGTTCGGCCTGCACCACGAGAACACCGTCCGACCGGCCCTGCCGAGTCTCACAGCCGAACCGTTCACCGTGGACACGGCCCACGCCCAGGCCGACCTCTCCCTGGAGGTCCACCCGTCGGAGGACGGGCTGGCCGCGAGGTTCGTCTACGACGCCGGGCTGTTCGACCACGACACCGTCGCACGCGTGGCGGCCCGGTTCGAGGCGCTGCTCGGCCAGGTCGTCGCCCATCCCGACACCCCGCTGTCGCGGCTCGACCTGCTCGCCCCCGGAGAGCGGGCGGCGATCCTCGCCAGGGCGGACGGACCCAAGACGTCCCACCCTGACGTCACGCTCGCCGACCTGCTCGGCGGGAAGCCCGGCGCGGTCGCGGCGATCTGCGGGGACGAGCGGATCACCTACGCCGAACTCGACGCCCGCAGCCGCGCGCTGGCCCGGCGGCTGCGCGCCGCTGGCGCCGGGCGGGGCACACTCGTCGCGATCTGCGCGCGACGCTCGATCGACCTGCTCGCCGGGCTCCTCGCGGTGGTCCGGGCCGGGGCCGCCTACCTCCCGCTCGACCCCGGACACCCCGCCGAGCGGCTGGCGTACGTGCTGGCCGACTCGGGTGCGCAGTTGCTGCTCACGCAGCGTGGCCTGAGCACGCGCCTGCCGGGCGACCTCCCGGCGCTGCACCTCGACGAGCTGTGCGGGGAGGAGCCGGAAGAGGAGCCCGGTGAACCGGCTGCCGCCTCCGACCTCGCGTACGTGATCTACACCTCCGGCTCCACCGGCAGGCCCAAGGGCGTCGCCATCAGCCACGGAGCCCTGGCGAACCTGCTGCTGTCGTTCCGCGACCAGCTCGAAGCCGGCCCCGACGACGTGTGGCTGGCCTCCACGTCGCTGTCGTTCGACATCTCGGCCTTGGAACTGTACCTGCCGCTGATCACCGGCGGCACCGTCGTGATCGCCGACGACGAGGGCACCCGCGACGGCTCTCGGCTCGCGGCCCTGGCCGCAGCCACTGGTGTCACTCATCTGCAGGCCACGCCGTCAGGATGGCGCATGCTGCTGGACGCCGGTTTCCACCGGCCCGGCGTCGTCGCGCTCACGGGCGGCGAGGCGCTGCCGGGGCCGCTCGCCACCGAACTGCGGCCCCGTGTCGCGCGACTCTGGAACGTGTACGGACCCACCGAGACCACCATCTGGTCGTCCTGCTGGGAGGTGCCGGCCGGCGTCACCGGAGGCGTCCGAATCGGCCGCGCCATCGCCAACACCCGCCTGTACGTGCTGGACCGACGGCTGGAACCGGTGCCCGACGGCTCCACCGGCGAACTGTTCATCGCCGGTGACGGACTCGCTCGCGGATACCCCGGCCGGCCGGGGCTCACGGCCGAGCGCTTCCTCCCCGACCCCTACGGGCCGCCGGGCACCCGCATGTACCGCACGGGCGACCTGGCCAGATGGCGCGGAGGCGAGGTCGAATGCCTGGGCAGGACCGACGAGCAGGTGAAGCTGCGCGGCCACCGCATCGAGCCGGGCGAGGTGGAGGCGCGGCTGATGGAGCACCCGTCGGTCGCACGTGCGGCGGTCGTGGTGCGCGGCGACCGGCTCGTCGCCTACGTCGTGCCCGCGAGCGCACCCTCACCGCCGGACAGCTCCGGCGCCCCCTCCACACCGGACAGGTCCGGCCTGTCCTTCGCGCCGGACGGGTGCGGCGAGGCGGTGCCGCAGGCACTGGCGGCGCACGCCCGCGCGATGCTGCCGGCGTCCATGGTCCCCGCCGCGTTCGTGCCGGTGCCCGCGCTGCCGCTCACCCCCAACGGCAAGGTGGACCGGGCGGCGCTGCCCGACCCGGACGTCGTACGCGGCGCCCGTCCGCCCGCGACGCCGGCCGAGCGCCTGGTGGCGGAGGTCTTCGCCGAGGTGCTCGGTCTCGACGCCGTGGGCGCCGACGACGGCTTCTTCGACCTCGGCGGCCACTCGCTGCTCGCCTCCCGAGCCGGCGCCCGCCTCACGTGCGCGCTCGGGACCGAGGTGGCGGTACGGGCCCTGTTCGACCATCCCACGGTCGCGGCGCTCGCCGCGGAGCTGGACAAGGGGAACGGCACCGCGGCCGGGCCGGAGGACGACGCACGGGTCCTCCCGCGCCCGCCGGGCACACCGCCGCCGCTGTCGGCGGCCCAGGAGCGCCTTTGGTTCCTGCAGCGGTTCAATCCCGACGACGGCTCCGCCAACATGTACCTGGTCCGGCGGTTGCGTGGGCCGCTCGACCGGGCTGCGCTCGCCCGCGCGGTCGCGGGGGCCCGCGCGCGGCACGAGTCGCTGCGCACCAGCTTCCCCGAGGCCGACGGCGTGCCGATCGCCGTCGTCCACCCCTCGGCGAGACCGGAATGGGAGGACCTCGGCGCCCGCGACGAGGACGAGGCCCGCAGGCTCGTGGCCGCCCGCGTCAACGCGCCGTTCGACCTGGCCGCCGCGCCGCCGCACCGCCTCACCCTCATCCGGCTCGCCGACGACGACCACGTCCTGTGCTGGGTGATCCACCACATCCTGGGCGACGGCTGGTCGCTCAACGTCCTCATGGACGACCTGGTCGGACTGTACGCGGGCCGCCGGCTCACCGAGCCCGTCCTGCAGCACGGGGACGTGGCCGCCTGGCAGCGTGGCAGGGACTTGTCGGCCCCACTGGCGTACTGGCGGCGCAGGCTCGCCGACACGCCGGTGCTCGACCTGCCCACCGACCGGCCCCGGACGTCCGCCGGTGTGCGGCGTGGGGGCCGCGTCCGTGCCCGCCTGCCGGAGGAGACGGTGGTCGGGCTGGAACGGCTGGCCAGGGAGCACGACGCCACCCTGTTCATGGTCCTGCTGACCGCGTACCAGGTACTGCTGGCGCGGCACTGCGGCCAGGACGACGTAGTCGTGGGCACGGTGACCGCCGGACGGGATCGCGTCGAGCTGGAGCCGGTGTTCGGCAACCTCACCCACACCGTGGCCCTGCGCGCCGACCTGCGGGGAGATCCGCCGTTCTGCGACCTCCTGGCCGCCGCCCGGCGGACCGTCACGGACGACCTGACCAGCCGGGAGGTGCCGTACGAGCTGCTCGTCGACGAGTTCGGCATCGGCCGCGACCTCGGCAGGACGCCGCTGTTCCAGACGATGATGATCCTGCACAGCCAGGACACCGGCCCCCACGCTCCCGGCACCCGCTTCGGCGGCCTGGAGGCGGAGCTGTTCGAGGACGGGCACGCCCAGGCCAAACTCGACCTCGCACTCGACGTCTGGCGCGAGCCCGGCGGCCTGTCGCTCGTCCTCACCTACGACGCCGACCTCTTCGACGCGACGACCGTGGAGCGACTGGCCGAGCGGTTCCACCCCCTCTGCCAGGGGATCGTCGCCGACCCCGGCCACCGGATGAGCTCACTGCCCCTGCTGACGCCCGCCGACGACGCCGAGCTGCGCGCCCTGGCCGCAGGCCCCGCACCCGTTCTCGCCGCAGGTCCGGTGCCCGCGCTCATCGCCCGGAGCGCCGCGCGAACCCCTGACGCCGTCGCCCTGCGGTGCGGCGGCGACCTGCTGTCCTACCGACAGCTTGTGACGCGGGCCGACGCGCTGGCCGCCACCCTTCACCGGAGCGGCGTCGGCCGCGGGCACGTCGTCGGAGTGGCGCTGCCGCGTGGCATGGACGCCGTCGTCGCGCTGCTCGGCGTGCTCCGGGCCGGCGCCGCCTACCTGCCGCTCGATCCCGCCGACCCCGCCCCCAGGCGGGAGCGGCTGCTCGCCGACAGCGGCGCCGCGGCCGTGCTCACCCCGGATGACCTGCGGAACCTGTCCGGGCAGGCGCTCGCACAGCCGGAGCCGCACCCGCGTGACGCAGCGTACGTCATCTACACCTCCGGCTCGACCGGCGTCCCTAAGGGCGTGGTGGTCGAGCACGCCGCGCTGGCGGCCCGCATCCGCTGGATGGCCGCCGTGTACGAGCTGGGACCCGGCGACGTCGTCGTGCAGTTCGCCTCGTTCGGCTTCGACGCCCACGTCGAAGAGGTGTACCCGACGCTGGTCTCGGGAGCCACGCTGCTTCTCCTGCCGGACGGCGGCGCCGCCCTGCCCGACCTGCTCGCCTCCCCCGAGGGCAGGGACGTCACCGTGCTCGACCTGCCCACGGCCTACTGGCACCACCTGGTCGACGTCGTGGACGAGGTGGACTGGCCGCCGTCGCTCCGCCTGGTCATCCTCGGCGGGGAGCAGGCGGACGCCGCCGCGGTGTCGAGGTGGAAGCGCCGCTTCCCCGGCGTCCGGCTGGTCAACACCTACGGCCCGACCGAGGCGACGGTCATCGCCACGTCCGCCGACCTGGTGGACGACGGCCTGCGCCCGGCCATCGGCCGGCCGGTGGGCGAGACCACGGTGTGGCTGCTCGGCGAGAGCGGCGAACCGGTGCCGCCGGGCGCCCCCGGCGAGCTGTGCGTAGGAGGCGCGGGAGTGGCGCGCGGCTACGCGGGACGGCCCGCGACGACGGCGGCGGCGTTCACGCCCGACCCGTTCACACCGGGCGGCGGAAGGCTCTATCGCACCGGCGACCGGGCCAGGTGGCGGCGCGACGGCACCCTGGAGTTCCTCGGACGGCTCGACTCCCAGGTCAAGGTGCGCGGCTACCGGATCGAACCGGGCGAGGTCGAGGCCTGCCTGCTCGCGCACCCGGACGTGGGCCAGGCGGCCGTCGCCGCCCGCGGTGACCTGCTGGTCGCGTACGTGGTGGGCCGGGCGACGGCGGAGGAACTGCGCCGCCACGCGGAAGAACGGCTCCCCGCGCACCTGGTGCCGGGCGCCTGGACGCTCCTGGACCGGCTTCCGCTCACCGGGAACGGCAAGGTCGACCGCGCGGCGCTGCCAGATCCCGAGCCCGCCAGGGAACGTTCCTTCGTCGCGCCGCGCACCGACGCCGAGGCGCTGGTCGCCGAGGTCTGGGCGGACCTGCTCGGCGTCGCCGCCGTCGGCGCGTACGACGACTTCTTCCACCTCGGCGGGCACTCGCTGCTCGCCGTCCGCATCGCGGCCAGGCTCAGGGCGGTGATCGGCGTCGAGGTGCCGATCCGGACGCTGTTCACCCGGCGCACGGTGGCGGAGTTCGCCGGCGCGGTCGAGGCACTGCTCCTCGACTCGCTCGCCGGGCTGTCCGACGAGGAGGCGCTGCGCCTGCTCGACCAGAAAGACGAGGAACAGTGACGACGTACCACGTAGTGATCAACGACGAGGAGCAGTACTCCCTCTGGCCCGGCGACCGGACGGTCCCCGAGGGCTGGCGGTGGACCGGTTTCACCGGCGGCAGGGAGGACTGCCTGGCCCACATCGACGAGGTCTGGACGGACATGCGTCCGCTGAGCGCCCGATGACCACACTCGACGACGGGCTGTCCCCGGCCAAGCAGGCGGTGCTGTCCGGGCTGCTGCGCCGTCGCGCCGCCGCCTCGTCCGTTCCGAGGCGGCCTGAGGGCCGGACGCCGCCGCTGTCGCACGCCCAGGAACGCCTGTGGTTCATGGAGCAGTACGCGCCGGGGACCGCCGCCTACACCGTGCCGCTCGGCACCAGGCTCTCCGGCGACCTCGACGCCGAGGCGCTGGCCCGCGCACTGCGGGAGGTCGCCGCCCGGCACGAGAGCCTGCGCACGCGCTTCGTCACCGACGGCGAGGGGCGGCCCGCGGTCGTGATCGAGGACGAGCCCGCGGTGGAGTTCACCGTCGCCGAGTCCGACGAGGCCGGCGCGGCGGAGTTGTGCGCCGCCCAGCTCGCCCGGCCGTTCGACCTGGCGTCGGGGCCGCTCCTGCGCGCCCTTCTTGTCCGGCTCGGCCCGGAGGAGCACGTGCTGCTGCTGACCGCCCACCACGCGGTCATCGATGGCTGGTCGTACGACCTGGTGCTCAGCGAGGCGCTCACCCTGCACGACGCCTTCCGGGCCGGTGAGCCGTCCCCGCTGGAGGAGCCCCCGGTGCAGTACGGCGACTACGCCCTCTGGCAGCGGGCCCAGGAAGAAAGGCAGCAGGAGCCGGCGTACTGGACGCGGCGGCTGTCCGGCGTGCCGGCACTCGACCTGCCCAGCGACTGGCCCAGGCCGGCCGAGCAGACGTTCGCCGGCGCCGGGCTGCGCTTCAAGGTCGGGCAGGAGACAGCCGGACGCGTCGCCGACCTGGCACGCGGCCGAGGGGCGTCCCTGTACATGACCCTGCTGGCCGCCTTCCAGGTGCTGCTGTTCCGCCACTCCGGCCAGCGGGACTTCGCGGTCGGCTCGCCCGTCAGCGGCCGGGAGACGCCGGAGCTGGAACGCACCGTGGGCGTCTTCGTGAACACGCTGGCCATGCGGGCGGACCTCAGCGGCGACCCGCCCTTCACCGAGTTGCTCGACCGGGTGCGCGACGCCACGCTCGACGACTTCGCCCACCAGGGGTTGCCCTTCGACCGGCTCGTCGGCGAACTCAACGTGAAGCGCGACGTCAGCCGCTCGCCGGTGTTCCAGGTCATGTTCGCCCTGCAGAACTTCCAGGCCCCCGCCCGCTGGGCGACCGGGCTGCGCATGGCCGAGTACCGCGTGGACGCCGCCACCACGCGCTTCGACCTCACCCTCTACCTGCGGCAGACCGGCGACGGGCTGGACGGCCACATCGTCTACAACACGGCGCTCTTCCTGCCCGAGACGATGGAATGCCTGGCCGCCCGGTTCGTGGCCCTGCTCGCCGCCGTCGCCGCCGAGCCGTCCACCCGGATCTCCGAGCTGAACCTGCTCGACGCCGCCGAACGGGCCGAGGTGCTGGCGTTCGGCACCGTGCCCTCCCTCCCACGGCCCGAGCGGCGGCTGCTCCACGAGCTGACCGGTGGCCACCCGTCCGCCACGGCGGTGGCCTGCGGCGACACCACCCTCACGTACGGCGAGCTGGAGCGCAGGGCCAACCGGCTGGCCCGGTTCCTGCGACGGCGCGGCGTCGGCAGGGACACGCGGGTGGCGGTGTGCATGGAGCAGTCGGCCGACGTGGCGGTCGCCGTCCTCGGCGTGCTCAAGGCGGGCGGCGCGTACGTGCCGCTCGATCCCGAGCACCCGGCGGGCCGCCTGGCCCACGCCGTGTCCGACTCGGGCGCCCTGGCCGCCGTCGTCACCGAGGGGACGCGGGACCGGCTGCCTCCCGGCCTGCCCACGTTCACCCTGGACGACACCGATGTCGAGGAGGACGGCCCGGTGGACGCGGACGTGCGGCCCGGGGACCTCGCGTATGTGATCTACACCTCCGGGACCACCGGCACCCCCAAGGGGGTCGCGGTCCAGCACCGCGAGGCCGTCACCTACCTCCTCGGCGTCCGCGAGCGGCTGGGCGTCGTGCAGGGGGGCGTGTTCGTGCTGCTCCAGTCGCTGGCCTTCGACTTCGGCGTGACGGTGTTCTACCTGTCGCTGGCGACGGGCGGGACGTTGCACCTGGTGCCCGCCCGCACCTCGGCCCCCGAGCTGGCCAAGACGCTCGCCGGCATCGGCCCGGACTACATGAAGATCACCCCGTCGCATCTGGCGGCGCTGCTGGCCGATGCCCCCGCCGCGGAGCTGCTGCCCAAGCGGCTGCTGATCCTCGGGGGAGAGGCGGCCGGTCAGGCGCTCGCGGACGAGGTGGTGGCGGCCGGACGGTGCGCGGTCGTCAACCACTACGGTCCCACCGAGGCCACCGTGGGCATGACGACCTATGCCGTCGACCCGGCCGGCGCCCATGGCGGCGCGACCCTGCCGATCGGCAGGCCGCTGCCCGGGGCGGTCGTACGCGTCCTGGACGAGCACCTGCGTCCCGTCGGCGTGGGCGTCCCCGGCGAGATCCACCTGGGCGGCGACCGGCTGGCCCGCGGATACCTCGGCAGGCCTGGCCTGACCGCCGATCGGTTCGTCCCCGACCCGTACGGCCCACCGGGGGCGCGGCTGTACCGCACCGGCGACCTCGGCCGCTGGCTCCCCGACGGGAACCTCCAGTTTCTCGGCAGGACCGACCACCAGGTGAAGATCCGCGGCTACCGGGTCGAACTGGGCGAGATCGAGTCGGTGCTCACGACGCTGCCGGGCGTCTCCCAGGCGGTGGCGGAACTCCGGTCGGACCGGCTCGTCGCCTACCTGGCCGGGCCGGAGGCTGGTCCCCGGCCCGGCGCGGCGGACCTCCGTGAGGCCCTGCGGGCGCTGCTGCCCGACTACATGATCCCCAGCCGGTACGTCTGGCTGGACACCCTGCCGCTGAAGGCGCACGGCAAGGTCGACCGGGACGCGCTGCCCGAGCCCGGCCTCGACCGCGAGACCGAGTGGGAACCGCCCGCTACGCCGACGGAGCAGGCGGTGGCCGCCGTCTGGTCGGCCGTGCTCGGCGTGGACGAGGTCGGCGCGGCCGACGACTTCTTCGACCTCGGCGGGCACTCCCTGCTCGCGATGCAGGTCGTCGCCCGGTTGCGCGCCGTCGCCCCGGGTCGGCTGGTCACCATCATGGATCTGTTCCGCCATCCCACCGTCCGCGAGCTGGCCGGGCTCCTGGAACGCGGCGAGGACGGGCCGCGCGTGCTGCTGCACCGGCTCACGCCCGCCCGGCAGGCGACCGGGACCATCGTGTGCGCTCCGTACGGCGGCGGCAGCGCCGTCATCTACAAGCCGCTGGCCGACGCGCTGTCCGCCCGCTGGGCCCTGTACTCCATCGCGGTCCCCGGCCACGAGCTGGGGGAGGAGTCCAGGCCGCTCGACGAGGTCGCGGCCGCGTGCGCCGAGGAGATCCTGGCGAAGGTGGCGGGCCCGCTCGTCCTGTACGGCCACTGCGGGCTCGGCGTCATGCTGACGGTCGAGATCGCCCGCCGACTGGAGGCGGCCGGACGCGAGGTGGACGCCGTCTACCTGGGCGGCACCTTCCCCTTCGCGAGAACCCGGTGGACGGGGGTCACCGAGGCGCTGGAGCGCCTGCGCAGCGACCAGCTGTGGGCCAACGCGCTGCGGGCGGCCGGACTGGAGGTGGACGAGCTGGGACGCGACCAGCTCAAGCTGGTCATCGACAACCGCAGAAAGGGCACCCGGGAGGCGGAGCGCTACTTCACCCGGCTGTTCGAACAGGACGGACGGCCACTACGCGTCCCCATCATCTCGGTCGTGGGCGAGCGCGACCCGGCGACCGAGTTCTACCAGGAACGCTTCCGCGAATGGCACCTGCTGAGCGCCACCACGGCCGTGGCCGTGCTGGACGAGGCGGGCCACTTCTTCCTGCGCTACCGCGCCGCCGAGCTCGCCGAGATCGTCACCCGGACGCACGTCGCCCTCGCCGAGGCCGAGCCCGATCGGCTCGGCCGCACCGAGACCTCCACCTGGTGGCTGCAGGACGCGTCCACGGCGGACGACCCGCCGCCCGAGCACCGAGGACCGCGACCGAGCATGCGTCGCTTCGGCGTCATCGCGGCAGGTCAGCTCGTGTCGATGATCGGCGCCGCGCTGACCGAGTTCGCGATCCCCATCTGGATCTACACCACGACGGGATCCCTGGTGAGCTTCGCGCTGCTCGCGGTGCTCGGACTCGTGCCGGGCATCCTGATCGCGCCGCTGGCCGGAGTCGTGGTGGACCGCTTCGACCGGCGCAGGGTGCTGCTCGCCGCCGACGCGGCGGCGCTGTCCACCCAGCTCATCTTCGGCGCGCTGCTCTGGACCGGGGGACTGACGACCTGGCACGTCTACCCGCTGCTGGCCTGCCTGTCGGTCGCCCTGACGTTCCAGCGTCTGGCGTACACGTCGGCGATACCGCAGCTCGTGCCCAAACGTTTCCTCGGTCATGCCAACGGCGTCGTGCAGATGGCGACGGGCTCGGCGCAGCTTGTCGTGCCCCTCGTCGCGGCCGGGCTGATGGCCGCCATCGGCGTCGAGGGCATCCTCGCCATCGACGTGGCGAGCTACGTCGTGGCGATCGCCGCGGTGATCGTGACGCGTTTCCCCCGGACGATGGCCGCCACGCGCAGGGAACCGATCGTCACCGAGATGCTGAACGGGCTGCGTTACTCCTGGGGCAACCGGGGTTTCCGCGGCATGCTCGGCTTCTTCGCGGTGCTGAACGTCTTCCTCTCGCCGCTCTTCCTGATAATCTCGCCGCTGGTGCTGGCGTTCGCGGGCCTGCCGGACGTGGCGCAGGTGTCGTTCGCCGGGGGCCTCGGCACGCTCGCGGGCGGCCTGGCGATGGCCGTGTGGGGCGGCCCTCGCCGGCGGCGGCTGCGCGGCGTGCTGCTCGCCACCCTCGCCCTGTCGCTCGCCTGCCTGGTCACGGGGCTGCACGCGAACGTGCAGACGATCGCCGTGGGCGCGTTCGGCATGTCGCTGTGCCTCACGCTCGTCAACGGGGTCTACGCCACGATCATCCAGGTCAAGGTGCCGCAGCGGTACCACGGCCGGGTCATCGCGCTCAACACCCTGGTCGCCTGGTCCACCCTCCCGATCGGCTTCGGCCTGGTGGCGCCGTACGGCGCGGCGCTGTTCGAACCGCTGCTGGCCCCAGGCGGACCGCTCGCGGGCACCGTGGGCGCCGTCATCGGCGTCGGCGCCGGACGCGGCATCGGCTTCATGTACGTCTGCTTCGCCGCCGCGATCGCCGTCATCGCGCTGGCCGCCATGCGGGTCCGGGTGCTGGCGAGATTCGACGAGATCGTCCCCGACGCGGTCCCCGACGACCTGATCGGCTACGAGACCGTCGCGGCACGCCGCCGAACCTGACGCGTGGGGACACTCGACGCTGAGAAGACCGGGCTTCCCGCCCCGCGGGAAGCCCGGTCCGGTCTCGGTCAGAAGGTGGGCGTGATCTCCTGGGTGGTTCCTCCCACACCGTGGTAGTTGCTCCCGATCGACCACACAGAGTCGTTGATCAACGGCTTGTACTCGAACGCCTGGCCGGCCGGGATGCCCGGCACCCAGCAGTCCCACACAGCGGTCGAGACCTTCACGCAGTCACGACCGGCAGACCAGGTGAGCGGGCTGACGTTGCCGCGGATCGTGATCCTGTTGCCCGCCCCCGCGTCCTTCTGCACGCGGATGCGCGTCGACCCCGGCGCCTCCTTCACCTGGTACGCCCGGATGATCGTCTGCTTGGCGGTGTTGCCCGCCTGATCGGCCAGCGTCGCGCGCAAGGACACGAAGCCGGGGCCGGCCGGGTTGGTGATCTGCGGGGTCCCGCACGTCGACCCTTGGGACACCGTCGTCCAGGTGGAGCCGTCGTCGACGGAGGACTCGATCAGGCAGGAGGTCAGGGACGTGACGGCCTGGCCCGGCTCCCGCTGGACGGTGGTGACCACGGGGGTCACGGTCCCGGCCGCAGCGCGGTTCATCTCGTCCAGTCCGTCCGGCCGATACCGCACCACCATCAGCGGGAGCGGCCCGTTCGCCGTGGCATCGGAGGTGAAGGTCCATTCCGTATCGATCTGAATGGACGTGGCGTCATTTCTGTTGGTGGCAGAAGCGGTGAGCTTGTACTGCGAGCCGGCCTCCGGGACGGTCACCGGGACGAGCCAGGTACGCGGCTTCACGAAATTGGACCAGATCTGCTGGCCGTCGCGGAACAGGCGCATCGACCCCTCGGTGTCGGCGTTCTCACCACCGTGACCGGCTTCCGAGTCGGAGTGGAGCTTGATGTAGTTGAACACCATCTCGTTGTTGTCACGCCAAGCCGTACCACTCCAGTAGGTGCTTTTCGCGGGGAGCGCGGGGCCGATGACCGCGCCGTTCCACGTCTCCGTGTTGTCCAGGCCGGGGCCGAACTCCCGGGGATCGGCGAGAACCTGCTTTCCGTCGAACCGGAGCAGGCCGCGCCAGCGTCCCGGCGTCCGGTACTCGGTCACCACCGACGGCATCTTGACCGGCGAGTAGATCAGGGCCGCCGGAGAGCTGAGCCCCGTGTCGAACTCGGGCTGGACGAGCAGGCTCGCGTACGAGGCCGTGCCCCGGTAGGTGACGTCGACCTTCGTCAGGTTGGCCGGCGTTCCCTGGAAGGTCGGTTCGCTGGGCACCCCGCTGCGCTGGTCGACGATGCGGTAGAAGTACGGGCTGGGAGTGGTCGCCGAGGAACCTTCCTTGTCGAAGTAGGCGATGGCGGTGTAGGTGATGCCCTGGTCGCTGACCGGGAGGACGTAATCCGCCATGCTGAACCCGGTATAGAGCCCGTCGTCGACGCCGTAGTGGAAGTTCACGTACGTCTCGTGCAGGATCTGCCGGGCGGTCGGCTCGCCGACCGTGACCGTGGCCTTCCTCGCCTGCTGCGCGTCGAGGGTGATCGTCCGGTCCTGCGACATGTCCGCGGGCACGACCGCCATCGTCCACGTGTCGTCGGTCTTGATGAGAGCGCCGAGGTAGTAGGAGCCTGCCGGCAGGTTGACCGTGCCACTGCCGCCGGCGATCGCGACCGGCGTCTCGGTGTCCGACTGGCGGGAGAAGACCCACACCGTGGTGTTGGCCGGTGCGCCCAGGCGGTCCTTGACGATGAGGTCCAGCGTGTGCTGCTCGGGCTGGACGTAGGCGCCGATGGCCGTGCGAATGACCTCGCTGCCGGTGGTGGCCGTGAGCTGCCCGGAATAGGAGCCGACCGGCCGGCCGTGGCCGTCGACGGTCACGGTGACGTCCGCGGTCCCGCTGGCGGGAACGGTCACGCTGGTCGCGCTCACCGTGAAGAGGCCGGCCGGAGCCCCGGCCGCACTCACCTCCAGGATCAGGGTGACAGGTGTGCTGCCGAGGTTGCGATAGCTGACGGTACGGGTGACCGGCGTGTTCGCGGTCGAGGGCACCGAGCCGAAGACCGGGGCTCCCTCGGCGATCACCGTAGCTGTCGCGGCGGCGTTCACATTCACCCGGCCGGTGCCCTGCTGGAAGGCGGTCAGCCCAGGGGTGGGAACGGCGCTGCTGGTCAGAGCCGCCTTCAGCCGGGTGACCGGCCAATCCGGGTGCAGCTCCGCCAAAAGCGCCGCCGCGCCCGCCACGTGCGGCGCCGCCATCGACGTCCCCGACGCCGAGCGCAGGCCACCGCCCGCTCTCGCGGCGACGATGTCCACTCCCGGCGCGGTGATGTCGGGTTTGACGGCGAGGTCTCCCACGCGGGGCCCGCTGCTGGAGAACTCGGCCAGCACGTTCTGCTTGTCGACCGCCCCCACCGTGATCGCGGCGTCCGCCGAGCCTGGAGAGCCGATGGTCTGCGAGCGAGGCCCCTCGTTGCCCGCGGAGATGACGAACAATGCGCCCGTCTGCGCGGACAGGTCGTTCACCGCCTGCTCCATGGGGTCGACGCCCGCGGTGTCCGGCCCGCCGAGGCTCATGTTGACGACCTTCGCGCCGGCGGTCGTCGTGGCCCACTCCATCCCCGCGATGATGTCGGATTCGACGCCGGAGCCGTCGTTGCCGAGCACCTTGCCGACGACCAGGTCGGCCCCCGGCGCCACGCCCTTGCCCGCCCCGCTCGTGGTCGCCCCGGTCCCGGCGATCGTGGCGGCGACGTGCGTGCCGTGTCCGGCCACGTCTTCCACGCCCTGGCCGGTGAAGTCCTGCGAGTCGATCACCTTGCCCGCCAGGTCCGGATGGTCGGTGTCGTAGCCGGTGTCGAGCACCGCCACCTTCACACCCTCACCGGTGTGACCCGACTGCCAGACCTGCGGAGCGCCGATCTGCGGCACACTCTCGGTCAGCGTGGCCTTGACCCGGCCGTCCAGCCACAGCTTGCCCACCTCACCGGCGAAGCTGCGCGGCGAGCGCTTGCCGCCCACCAACGCCTTCCACTGTGCGGTGGTCTTCGTCTTGTCCACGGCGAAGGAGCTCATCCCGAGCCGTGGCAGCGACTTTCGGAGCTTGGCATCCTTCATCACCTGTTGGGCTCCGGCGGGCGAGCGGCCCTTGGGGCTCTGCACGAGTACGGCCAACACCTTGCTCTTGTCGTCGCCATAGTGATCGTCGATCAGGCGGTCAAGGTCGAACAGACGCGGGTCCAGCCGCCCGTTGGCGAGTAGGTCGAGGGCGTCACCCGGGACGACCGACAGGGCGCCGTCGCGGCCCCTGGTGACCCGGTAGCCGATCCCCTCGCGGCCGGAGCCTGGCTCGAAGGCCAGCAACTGCAGGCCGTCACGACCGCTGGACACCGTGACGACGTCTCCGGTGATCAACGTAATGCGCTGGGAGTTCGCCCCTGCTTGGGACGCAGGCGGTGGTGCGGCGGAGGCGACCGCCGGGGTCGGCGCCGCGGCAAGCGCAAGGCCGAGCAGCGCGGCTAACGATCTACGCATCGATTCTCCTAGTACCAGGGAGATGCTTGGAAGGTTTCAGCAAATTTCGACGCTGACGAGATCGAATATAGAGCCCAATGATCTCTACGCGTGCGGCGGGTCGGCATCGCCGCCGACTGCGGCCAGTTCGACGGCAGGACTTATGCACTCAAAAGAGGATATTTCGCTCAAACAGGGAACTAATGACGCCCTGAATGCTTCCGGAATCGCTGCAAGTCCTTGCAGAAATCCTGCACGATCCTATGCTGCGATCATGCGCGGCGAAGCTCTCGGGGGCCTGCGCATGCCACGTCCTCAAGCAACGGCGGCGGGCAAGGTGCCGCCGACGGACAAGGAGAAGCGCCGGCCGTGAAGCCGGCGCCGCGGGGAGGCGTCGGTGGGGAAGCCGCCCCGGGCAGCCGGTCATGGACGGGGCTGCAGGGGCGCGATCTACTGCTCACGTGGTGGGCAGGGGAAACTCGCCGTGAGTGAGGTGTTCGGAGACCTCCCAGAGCTTGTGTGCGGCGTCATCGTCGACTGCTGCGCCGGACTATTCTTCGAGGGCGGCGGGGCCGCGTACCCCGAACCGGCTGGGGCCGGAGAAGCTGGCGCCGGGGACGTTGCCGACGGTGGCCAGCAGGGTCGGCCGGGCGCCGCCTTCGGGGCTTTGGGCCAGGAGCCGCGTTCCCAGTGCGAGGGTGTGGTCAAGGATCCGCCGGCCGGTGGTCATGGTGAATCCGGTGGCCGCCCAGCCGGGATGCGCTGCCGTGGCCAGGATCGGTGAGCCGGCCCTGTTCAGGCGGCGCTGCAGTTCGCGGGTGAACAGCAGGTTGGCCAGCTTGGTCTGTCCGTAGGCGCCGAACGGCCGGTAGGGCCGTCGTTGCCACTGCAGGTCCTCGAAGTCGAGGTGCGCGCTGCGGTAGTTGGTGGAGGACACGGTGATCACCCGCCCGGCGATCTGACCCAGGAGCAGATTCGTCATCGCGAAGTGCCCGAGATGGTTGACGCCGAGCTGGCTCTCGAAGCCGTCGGTGGTGTGCTGCAGGGTAGGGGTCATGGAACCGGCGTTGTTGATCAGATAGTCGATGGGGGCGTCCACGGTGCGGGCGAACTCACGCACGGAGGCCAGCGATCCGAGGTCGAGCGGGCGTGACTCGGTGAGGCCGCCGATCTCGGCGGCGGCCGCGCGCCCGCGGGTCTGGTCGCGTACGGCGAGGACGACCCGTGCGCCCTTCGCCGCCAGGGCGGCAGCGGTGGCCTCGCCGATGCCGCCGATGCCGCCGGTGATGTTTCCTGATGTTGGTGCTGCCGTGGGCATGACGTGCTGTGTTCCTGGCCAGGGCGCTGAGATCGCGTGTGGCCTGTGGTGCTCGAGGCGATCGGAGCGGGTGCTTACTTCGATTTGACCAAGGCGTGGTCTACCGCGCTGTCCTGATTCGGCTCTTCGAGCCGGTATTTGGATGGTGACCGGACAATGGTCGCCGCCAGATCGGGACGAGGATGCTGACAGTACTTTCTTTCCGTTTAGCCGAGCCTTGCTGCATTCTCCCGCCATGACGGCCGAGATGCGGTTGTGCACGTGAATGGGGCCATCTGCGGCCGGCTGCCGCCCGGGAGGCCACGCCGGCGGCGTGCCTGGCCGGATCATGTGTGTCCCGGGGAACGTGACCAGGGGATATCGCTTGACGCGGGCGGTGAAGGTGGGCGTCGATACCACCGCCCCCGACCAGCGGCCCGTGGGCGTTCCACAACGGCCACCCCGGCCGTGTGCGTGCCACGCGACGGCTGCAATCCGGGCCTTGGCCCGCTGCCCATGCGTGGGTCGCCTGACGGCGTGACCGCGTCCCGCGCGACGCGCCGGGCAACCCGCAGGTCGGGTCGTGCAGGGACCCATCGCCCAGGGGCGATGGTGTGTCCAGCCGGTCGTAGGGGTGCGAAGGAAAGGCGTCGTCGAACAGCGACGACGCGGTCAGCAGCCGATCAGGACATGAAGGGCAAGACGACGCAGATGAACGGAACCACCTTCAAGACGTGTTCCTGCCGGGATGAGGCGACCGGCAAGAGGCTGGGCAAGGCGTGCCCGAAGCTGCGGCGCCCCGGCGGCGGAGAACGCTGGAGCAGCGCCCACGGCCGCTGGGCCTATCAGCTCGAGTTGCCCGCGCACGCCGACGGATCTCGGCGTAACCCCCTGCGACGGCGCGGCTTCGCCACACTGGAGGAGGCCGAGGCCGAGTTGGAGCACGCCCGCGCCCTGCTGGCGCTGGATGAGGACCCGCACATCCAGCGGAAGATCACCGAGCTGATGCTGTCGGTGCTCAAGGACACCAAGGCGCTGCCGCCGGTGGAGGAGGTACGGCGCAAGGTCCGCACCCGGCAGGACCTCAATCCCACCGTCACCGTCGCTGAATGGATGGAGGAGTTTCTGCGGCGCAAGCGGAAGATCGATGTGACCACGCGCCGCTCGTACGAGGCGCACATCCGCCTGTACTTCACCCCCTACCTCGGTGACATCCGGCTGGACCGGCTGCGGGTGTCGGACGTGGCGGGCATGTTCGACGCGATCGAGGAGTTCAACGACGCCATCACTGCCGCCCGCGCCAGCGCCGATCCGGAGCAGCGGGCGACGGTGCGGTATCGGCGGCCGGTCGGCCCGGCCACCATGCACCGCATTCGCGCCACTCTCCGGCACGCGCTGAACATCGCGATCAAGCAGGACCGGCTGATCGACTTCAACCCCGCCGCGGTCGTCGAACTTCCCGACGCCGCATCTCCCAAGGCGCTGGTGTGGACCGAGGAGCGGGTGGCCGCCTGGAACCGTGACCTGCAGGATCGGCTCGATGTTGAGCGGCGGCGGCGGTGCGGGGCGCGGCTCAGCCGCGCCGCCATGATCAACGTGTATGCGTCCGTGCCGCGTCCGTCTCCGGTGATGGTGTGGACGCCCTCCCACACGTTCGCTTTCCTCTCCCAGGCGGCTACCCATCGGTTGTTCGCGCTGTACCGGTTGATCGCGCTGCGTGGGCTGCGCCGGGGTGAGGCCGTCGGGCTGCGGTGGAAGGACGTCGACCTGGCCGCCGGGACGGCAGGGGTGCACTGGCAGATCACCCAGCTGGGGTGGGAGCCGGTGCAGGGCAGGCCGAAGACCGAGGCCAGTGATCGCACTATCGCGTTGGACGCCGATACCGTCGGCGCGCTGCGCGCGCACCGCAAACGCCAAGCCGCTGAGCGGCTGGCCGCGGGGGAGGCGTGGACGGACAGCGGGTTCGTTTTCACCGACGAGATCGGCCGGGCGTTGCATCCGCAGCAGGTCAGCGACCAGTTCTACCTGCTGGCCTTCCAGGCGGGGTTGCCGCCGGTGCGGCTGCATGATCTACGGCACGGGGCAGCGTCCATCATGCTCGCCGCCGGAGTCGACCTGAAGGTCGTGCAGGAGACACTCGGGCACGTGTCGTCCACCTTCACCCGCGACACCTATACCAGCGTCTACCCCGAAGTCGCCCGCGCCGCCGCCGAATCCACCGCAGCCCTCATCAACACCGCAGCCAGCGGCGCGCAGACCGCCCGGCTGATCACACTGCCGAACCACATCGACGACGTCACCACCTGAGCTACCGAACCCAGCAGGCCCGCCGATTCGCCGGCGGGCCTGTTTGTTTGCCCTCCATGACGGTGTCGAACCGCCGATCGGTATCTGATTTCGGCTGAGAAGGGCCGAGCAGACTCCCCCGAGAAGCAGGGGATCTTTGTCTGCTGGTCACTAGAGGCCTGACAAGGCAAGACGAGCTGACTTGGACAAGACTTGACCGGGCATGAGACCGCGCTGACCAGCGGTGCCGCCGGAGCTTTCAACTTGGCGTTCTGATGCTGGTCTTCGGGGTCTGAGCTGACAGTGGCGGTCTAAATGATCTACCCGCGTACACGGTCCGCACACAAGAGCAACCATGGAGCAACCGGCCATGATCAACGGCAAGACACGAGGGTGGCGAGAACCGAGAAACCCCAGGTCGGATGCGGTTTTGGTGAGTAGGGCGGGTGGGACTTGAACCCACGACCCACGGATTATGAGTCCGATGCTCTGACCGGCTGAGCTACCGCCCCTGGATTCATTTGTACGGCCTCAAGGCTAGAGCATGACGCCGTGGCTTCCGGCGGTGCGCGCGGCTGCCTCGGACATCATTCCACGACCGGCAGGCGGAATGGAGCCCAAATCGGATCACAGTGGATAAAACCCTCGGGCCTGGGAGGGCCGGGGAGCGCGGGGCTCCCCGGCCCGGGGGAAGCAGGGTTACGGGCGGTTCAGGCCGAGGGTGTAGGAGCCGGAGCCGCTGTAGGCGTGGACGCGGTAGCGGTAGTAGCCGGCGCTGCCGTTGTAGCTGATGGACTCGTCGGCGTTCGGGCTGTCGCTCCTGGCCACGGTGCTCCAGGCGGAGCCGCTCCAGCGCTGGAGGTGCAGGTCGAAGTCGGCGCTGTCAGGGGCGTCCAGGCAGGCCGCGTGGGTGCCCGAGGTGGTGGTGCGGTAGTAGGAGCCGTCGGGCTGGTAGGCGTTCTGGCCGGAGGTGAGGGAGCCGGTGTAGGTGTCCTCGTAGCCGTCGCAGCCGGTGGGCGGGTCGGGGTCGTTGCCGCCGCTCGTGACCAGCGTCAGGTTGCCGACCGAGATGATCTCCCCGATGGGCTGGAAGTACGTGGTGCCGCCGCTGGTGCAGTTGCCGGAGCCGCCGGAGGTCATGCCCTGGGCCTGGTCGCCGGAGATGAACGAGCCGCCGGAGTCGCCGCCTTCGGCGCAGACGGTGGTGCGGGTGAGGCCGGAGACGGTGCCCTCGGGGTAGTTCACGGTGGAGTTGAGCGCGGTGACGGTGCCGCAGTGCCACTGGGTGGTGGAGCCGGAGCGGCACACGGAGCCGCCGGGCTGGGTGACGGCCGCGCCGCGCACGGGCAGGATGCCGGCCGAGTAGCCGTTGACGACGCCGGGGCCGGTCCAGTCGGCGTTCGTCTGGACCCAGGCGTAGTCGTTGCCCGGGAACGAGGAGATCTGGAACGTGCCCTGCGCCACCCGGTTGTGGCCCTGGGTGGCGTCGCCGGTGGAGCCGCAGTGGCCGGCGGTGGTGTAGCCCATCTGGGTGCCGCGCCGGGCCGCGAAGCCGACCGAGCAGCGGTAGGGGCCGGTGTAGTAGGCGTCGCCGCCGCGGATGTCGTAGAAGAGCTTGGCCCGTTCGGCGGACTGTTCCAGCTTGACGGCCTTGGCGTCCACGCCGGCGGTGGCCATCCAGGCGCGGGCGGCGTCGTGGTCGGCGGCCCAGACGACGACGGAGTTGTCGGCGACGGAGACCGACCAGGCGTGCACGGTCGCGGGCGGCGCGGCCTTGTCCAGGCGCTCCTTGACGGCGGTGAGGTCGGCCAGGGTTCTGGGCACGACTCGGGCCCGCGCGCCGGCGCGGGTGATCGCCGCGGTGTCGGCCGCGTCGACGGTGGCCACGACGAGGGCGCTCTCGGCGCCTTCGTACCAGATCCCGGCGAAGCGGTCGCCGAGCTTCTTGCGCAGGCCGGGGGCGGCCCTGTTGCCGCGCGCCTCGTTGGCCAGGCGGTTGATCGCCTGTTCCTGGGTGATGCCGAGGTCGCGCTGGATGGCGTCGACGACACCGGAGGGTGGCTTCTCGGCGACGGCCGGGGTCGCCGTCACGAGTAACGCGCCGATCGCGATCGCGATGGTGGCAGGAGTGCGGAGCATGATGTCTCCTTGCTGCTGGGGTGCCGTTAAAGTAACCAGCCGCCCACTGAGCGAGGAGTACTACTTCGCCCCTATCGCGATGTTATGGTGCGGTGCCGAAACCCGGATTTCGTACCAGCCAGTCGTGATAGACGATGCTGCGTCGTACGGCCTCCTGGTGGGCCTGTTTGGCCTGCACCATCACCCAGGGCGCGTCGGCGGCGCCGGGATGCCGGCCGAGGAGCTGCCGCCAGCGCAGCGGCGCGTTCTTCAGCGGCACCACGACCAGACCGGGCGCGGCCTGATGAGTGGCTTGACAGAGCACCACCGCCCGCCCTACCTGGGCCAGGTGCGCGCAGGTGGCGAGGTCCGTCTCGTACATCGTGCGCGGCGTGAACCCCGCCCGCGCGCACGCCGTCGCGAAGCAGTCGGTGAAGCAGCCGTCGCCGGGCGTCGCGGCCCACTGCTCCTCGGCCAGGTCGCCGAGCTCCACCTCCTTCTCCCTGGCCAGCGGGTGGGTGTCGGCCATGAGCACGAAGACGGGGTCGAGGCTGATCGTCTCCCACACCAGCGTGCCGGTGGGAGCGCCGCCCTCGCCGCACGCGCCGGTGAGCACGTAGTCGAGGCGGCCGAGCTCGACCATCGTGGTGAGCTCGTGGGTCGACCAGCTCGTGTACGTGGTCACGCTCCGTTCGGCGGCGAGCCGGTCGACCAGCCCGCCGAGCACGGGGCCGTTCGTCGCGCCGATCCGGTAGCCGGGGGAGGGGGCGTGCGCGAACCGTACGGCCTCCTCCTGGAGTTCCTTGGCGGCGGGCAGGAGCACCCGGGCGCGGGCGAGCACCAGCTCGCCGAGCCGGGTGGGGCGGGCGCCGTGACGGTCGCGCTCGAACAGCGCGCCGCCGAGCATGCGCTCGATACGTTTCAGCTGGGCGGTCAGGGCAGGCTGCGCTAACCCGAGCAGGGAGGCGGCCTTGCTGACACTTCCCGCGTCCGCTACCGCGCGGACGATTCTGAGGTGCCGGAGCTCGAGGTCCATACCCGGAAGGTAAGGCGGTCCAATCTCCGGGACAATGCCTATATGTCAGGAATTGTGACATATATTGTTGCGCGCTTCCGGGGTAGGGGGAGCGCATGACGACGATGGGAATCGACCCGGCAGCCCTCAGCGACGACGATCTGCTGCGCGAGCTGCGGCAACTGCACGCGACCCGGACCGAGACACTCATGCACGGCTCTGACGACGCCCTTGACCGGCACACCTCACGCACCAACGAGATGGAGGCCGAGTACCTGCGCCGCTTCCCTGAGCGCGACGTCGACCCGAACCGGCTGCGCGAGGGGGCGAGGTTGCGGTGATGGCTGACGATCATGACGTCCAGGTCCTGTCGGACGTGGACATCCACGTGTACGAGGCGATCGCCGCCGAAGCCGTCGAGCACGGCTGGGCCGGCTTCGGCTCACTCGTCCGGGCGACCGGGCTGGAGGAGGACGAGGTGCGCGACAGCCTGCGCACGCTGATCGACCAGGGGCACGTGCTGCCCAAGGGCGACGACGGCTACGGGCTGGGGCCGCACACGTTCGAGGTCGAGTACTAGAGCGCTCGCGCCTGCCTGCGACGCGGCGGGGCGCGCACGGCCGCCGCCTCGGGTCATCCGGCGGCGGGCGGGGCGCTGACCCGTGCCCAGAGCCGCGCCCTCCTCCGGCGCGAGCCCGGCCGCGCCCAGGGCCCCACCCACCGGGCGCACCGGGGCCCCACGCTCCTTCAGCAGGCGGGCGTCATCCCCTACCCAAGCCCTCCGAGCGGACCGCGGCCCCCAGTGTGGCGTCGGTGAGGACCTGGGGGCGGTCGGGCGCACCCCCTGGGGTGGCGCCCGTGGTGGCGTCGGGGAGGCAGCCGGGTGCCACCGGGAGCGTCTCCGCTGGGTGCGCCGGGCCGGGCTCAGAGCGCCGGCGTGCGTACCGCCGAGTGTGGCACCTGGGGCTGCGGCGGGGCGGGGGTGCCCGGGTGCCGGGCGTGCCATCCGAGGCTGCGGGTGCGCCATCGAGGGTGGCGGCCGGTGGGTCAGTCGCGTTCGATGCGGTTGAGGCGGGACCAGATGACGAACGCGGCGCCGAAGGCCGCCAGGGCGAGGCCGGTCCACAGGTTGATCGGGCTGCCGAACAGGCCCGCGACGACGAGGATCACGCCGTACACGAGGAACAGCCCGCCGATGACGAGTCGGATGTCGCTCACAGGATCACCCCGTACATGGCGGCGGCCAGAATCAGCGCGCCCGTGCCGAGCAGGACGGGCGAGCGGTACCACTTGGTGTCACCGGCGAGCGCGTCGTCCTCCAGGTCCACCGCGCTCAGCCCGTACACCAGCCCGCGCAGCTCCGCCTCCGGTTTGGGCGTGGTGACCAGCGTGACCACGACCGACACGACCATGTCCACGGCGAAGGCGATGCCCGCGCCCCAGAAGCTGGCGTTCAGCTCGGTGCCGAAGCCGACGAGCCCGGCCTTGTAGATGGCCGAGGACAGCCCGCCGAGCGTGATGTAGGCGAGCACGATGAGCGCCGACACGACCACCGACACCGGCAGCGGCCAGCCCAGCAGCGCCTCCATGACCAGGGCGAGCGCGTACAGGTTGACCCCGGAGATGAGGATCTGCGCCACCGCGAACGTGATGGCGTTCAGCAGCTGGGTGGCGCCGTTGAACCGCCTGCGCAGGAACTCCGGCACGCTGCGCACCTTGGAGCGGTAGTAGAACGGCATCATGACGATGCCGAGGAACACCATCGCCGGCACCGCGCCGATCCAGTAGTAGTGCACGGTCATCGCGCCGTACTGGGCGCCGTTGGCCGCCATGCCGAGGATCTCGATGGCGCCGAGGTTGGCCGAGACGAACGCCAGCCTGGTGATCCACGCGGGCAGCCCGCGTCCGGCCAGGAAGATGTCCAGGCTGGAGCTGATCCGGCGGCGGGCCGCGAAGCCGATCCCGAGCACGGTGGCGAAGTACAGGGCGATGAGGACGTGGTCGAGGAGGTTAACGTCGAGACGCACGACCGGCCCGCTATCCCGAAAAATCATGACTTCACGCGTACTGTCGAAGGGTGGATGTCGCAGACCTGACTCCCGGGCGGGCACGCGAGCGGTTCCGCGCGGGCGAGCGGGCCCCGACGGCGGGCTGGTGCCGGGGCTGGACGCAGGCGAACCTGATCGCGGTGCCGAAGGAGCTGGCCTACGAGCTGCTGCTGTTCGCGCACCGCAACGCGCGGGCGTGCCCGGTGCTGGACGTGGGCGAGCCGGGCTCGGTGCGGACCCGGCTGTTCGGCGGCGACCTGCGCACCGACCTGCCCGCCTACCGGGTCTACCGCGACGGGCGGCCGGTCGCCGACGTGGACCAGGTGGTCGAGGACTGGCGGCCGGACCTGGTGCCGTTCCTCATCGGCTGCAGCTTCACCTTCGAACGCGCCCTGCTGGCCGAGGGCGTCCCGGTGCGGCACCTGGAGCAGGGGACGAACGTGCCGATGTACCGCACGAACCGGCCGTGCGAGCCGTCGGGGTCGCTGTCGGGGCCGCTGGTGGTGTCGATGCGGCCGGTGCCGGAGGCGCTGGTGGCGACGGCCGTGGAGGTGAGCGGACGCTACCCGATGGTGCACGGGGCGCCCGTGCACGTGGGCGACCCGGCCGAGCTCGGCATCGCCGACCTGGGCTGGCCGGACTTCGGCGACCCGGCCGAGGTGCGGCCGGGCGAGGTGCCGCTGTTCTGGGCGTGCGGGGTGACGCCGCAGGCGGCGATTATGGCGAGCGGCGTCGAGTTCGCCATCGGCCACCTGCCCGGTCACATGGCGATCATGGACGTGCGTGACGACGACTACCGGGTGGGCCCGTAAGGGTCCAGGAGCCCCGCCGCCGTGAGCTGGGCGTCCAGCGCGGGCGCGCCCGGCCGGTTGTCGATCTCGACGTGCGGCACGACCGGCGGCTCGCCGGCCCTGATGCGCGCCAGGTAGGCGTCGAACGCGGCGAGCTTGCCCGCGTCGCGCGCCAGCCCGCGCTCCGCCAGTCGGGCGCGCAGCGTCGGGCCGTCGGAGCGCACCCACAGCAACCGCACCGGCTCGCCGCCCAGCTCGGCCACCCAGCGCGCCCACCGTCCGGCGTCGTGCACCTGCCCGGTGAACGGCCCGTCGAGCAGCACCGGGCAGCCGTGCGCCCGGATGTGCGCGGCGGTCCTGGTCAGGCCGTCGTACTCGTGGTGCTTGACGTGCTCGTCGTACCAGGGGCCCTCGCGCTCGCCGTGCGGCCTGCCGTGGGCGCGCAGGAGCTCCGCGACGATCCCGCCGTACACCGTGTCCTTGTCCAGGACGGCCGGGACGGGGGACAGGCGCGCGAGCAGCGCCGCCGCCACCGTGGACTTGCCCGCTCCCGGCGGCCCGCTGACCACCCACACCGTCGCCCGCACGCGATCAGCGTACGCGGATCCGCGTACGCCGGAGCCGCGGCTGGGCGGACGACGGGGACGGGGGCGCGCGGCCAGACTTCGGAACCATGCTGACGGTCTTGACCAGGGCGTTCCGGATGCCGGAACTGCGCGGGAAGCTGCTGTTCACGCTGGGGCTGCTGGCCCTGTTCCGGCTGGGGCAGGTGCTGCCGACGCCGGGCGTGGACGTGCTGGCGGTGCGGGAGTGTGCGGGGGCGGCGCGCGGCGGGCTGTTCGACATGGTGCAGCTCCTCAGCGGGGGCGCGATGCTGCGGCTGTCGGTGTTCGCGCTCGGCGTGATGCCGTACATCACCGCGAGCATCGTCATGCAGCTGCTCACCGTCGTGGTGCCCCGGCTGGAGGCGCTGCGCAAGGAGGGACAGTCCGGGCAGGCGCGGATCACCCAGTACACCCGCTACCTGACCGTCGCGCTGGCCGTGCTCAACGCCACCACCGTCGTCGCCCTCGCGCGCTCCGGGCAGCTCCTGCCGGGCTGCGCCAGGCCGCTGCTGCGCGACGACGGGCTGCTCGCCGTGGCCGTGCTCGTCGTCACGATGGTCGCCGGGACGTGCGTGGTCATGTGGATCGGCGAGCTGATCACCGCCCGGGGGATCGGCAACGGCATGTCGCTGCTGATGTTCACGCAGGTCGTGGCCGTGTTCCCCGGCTACATGTCCACGATGCTCCTGGTGAGCCCCGTCGCGTTCACGGTGATCATGGTGTCGGGGGCGTTCGTGGTGGCGGCCGTGGTGTTCGTCGAGCAGGCGCAGCGGCGGGTGCCGGTGCAGTACGCCAGGCGGCTGGTGGGCCGGCGGCTGTACGGCGGGACCAGCACCTACATCCCGCTCAAGGTCAACCAGGCCGGGATCGTGCCGGTGATCTTCGCCTCGGCGCTGCTCTACCTGCCCGCCCTCGCCGCGCCGATGCTCGGCCCGGAGGCCGGCGCGTGGGTCTCCCGCCACCTCGCCACGGGCGACAGCCCGCTCTACATGAGCGTGTACGTGCTGCTCGTCGTGGGATTCGCCTACTTCTACGTGTCCATCACGTTCAATCCCGTCGAGGTGGCCGACAACATCAGGAAGTACGGGGGATTCGTCCCGGGGGTGCGGCCGGGCCGGGCCACCGCCGAATACCTGGCTCACGTGCTGACCCGGCTGACCGCGCCCGGGGCCGCCTACCTGGCGGTGCTGGCCCTGGTGCCGCTGGTGGCGTTCGCGATCCTGCGCGACCCCTCCACCCAGCAGAACTTCCCGTTCGGCGGCACCAGCGTGCTCATCATGGTCAGCGTCGGCCTCGAAACCGTCAAACAGGTCGAGGCCCAGGTGCAGCAGCGCGCCTACGAGGGGTTCCTCAGGTAGGCGGCGTCAGCCCGGCCCGCATCGCGAACACCACGAGCTGCGCCCGGTCGCGGGCGCGCAGCTTGACCATGGCCCGGCTGACGTGCGTGCGGACCGTGTCGGGGCTGATCACCAGCTCGCCGGCGATCTCCTCGTTGGACATGCCGGTCGCCACCCAGGCCACCAGCTCCCGCTCCCTCGGCGTCAGCGTCGCCAGGCCCTCCACCGGGGCCGCGCCGGGCCGGCCGAACAGGCCGATGACCTTCCTGGTGATCGCCGGGGACAGCAGCGCCTCGCCCCGCCGCCACCACGCGCACCGCGTTGACCAGCTCCTCCGGTGCGCCGTCCTTCAGCACGAACCCGCTCGCGCCCGCCTGAAGCGCCTGGAACACGTACGCGTCCTCGGCGAACGTCGTCACCACCACGACCCTGGTCGCGGCCAGCCCGGCGTCGGCGGCGATCGCGCGCAGCGTGTCGAGGCCGTCCATGCCGGGCATCCGGATGTCGAGCAGCAGCACGTCGGGGCGCTCGCGCCGCAGCAGCGCCAGCGCCGCCGCGCCGTCGGGCGCCTCGCCGGCGAACTCCAGGTCGGGCTCGCGCTGCACCAGCGCGCGCAGCCCCATCCGCACCACGGCCTGGTCGTCGGCCACCGCGACCCGGATCACGCCGCCGGCGCCTGTTCGCGGGGGAAGCGGGCCACGACGCGGAAGCCGCCGCCCTCGCGCGGGCCCGCGGTGAACCGGCCGCCCGCGTCGGCCACCCGGGCGCGCATCCCGGCGAGCCCCCGGCCCTCGGCCGCGCCCGTCCAGCCCACGCCCCGGTCGGCCACCTCCAGCACGTACGCGCACGGGTCGGCGGCCACCCGCACCAGCGCCCTGGTCGGGCCCGCGTGCCGCAGCACGTTGGTCAGCGACTCGCGCACCACCCCGTAGACGGCGCCCCGCAGATGGGCCGGGACGCCCGGATCGGCGAGCTCCACGTCGACCGGCAGCCCGGCGGCGCGCACCCCGGCGATCAGCCCCGTCAGGTCGTCGGCCCGCGCGCCGGGAGCCGGGCCGCCGTCGATGCGGTCGAGGGCGGCCCTGAGCCCGGCGAGCGTGCGCGTGCTGGTCTCGCGGATCGCCTCCAGCGACCGGCGGGCCTGCTCGGGGTCGTCGTCGAGCGACACCAGCGCGACCCCGGCCTGCATGGCGATCGCCGCCAGCCCGTGGCCGGCCGCGTCGTGCACCTCCCCGGCCAGCTCCGCGCGCAGCCGTGCCGCCGGCGCGACCTCCAGCGGGGGCGCGGCGTCGCGTACGCGCTGATCGGCGGGCGGCGGGGAGGCCGCGTGCCGCACGTCATGGAAGGCGGGCGGCGGGGGAGGGGTGGCGGCGGCAGCGGCGGCGGCGCGCGCCTGCGCGAGGCCGGTGAACGACCACGGGACCGCCAGCCAGCCGGCCCACGCCAGCATGACGACGACCGGGACATCGCCGAGCCGGCCCAGCCGGGACAGCGCCGCGCGCGCCCGGCGCGCACGGCCGTGCTCGTGTCTCCGCGTCACCATCCCCCACCCGGCCAGGCTCGTGTCGCCACGATCCTAGCCAGTCGCGGCGGCCCGGGCGCGGCGCGTCCGGCGCCGGGAGGCGGCCTGCACGGGGGCGGGCCGCGCCGGCCCGCGGCCGGTCAGCTCAGGCCGTCGGTCAGCCAGCGCAGCGGGTTGTCGTGCGTGATGCCGCGCAGCGTGCCGTCGTCCACCCCGGCCTCGCGCAGCGCGGGCAGCAGCGTGCCGAACAGCGTGCGGTAGCCGGGGCCGTCGTAGCGGCGCAGCTGCGCCACCCGGTTCACGCCGGTGCTGAGGAGCAGGCGGCCGGCGTGGCCCTCCTCGATGAGGCCGAGCGCGATCCTGGCCGCCTGCTCGGCGCCCAGGCCGAGCGCGCCGAGGCTCACGTACGCGCCGGTCTCGGCGATCTTGCGGGCCACGGCCGGGTCGGCGCCCGCGTAGCCGACGGCCACGCGCGAGCCCGGCAGGCCGCGGGTGAGCAGGATCTCCAGCATGCCCAGGCCGTCCTGTCCGTAGGTGGCCACCGACAGGCGGGAGGCCAGCGACGCGCGGGCGGCGGCGGTCAGGCTGCGCTCCTCGGCGGCCGTCGGGCGGGCGCCCCAGCAGCCGACCTCGCCGATCACGCCGGGGAAGACGCCGGTGCCGTCGAGGCCGTCGGAGATGTCGGTCATGAGCAGGGCGGTGAGCTCGTCCACGTCCCGCTCGCCCGGCTGTGCGAACGGCTCGGCGAACAGGCCGGTGGCGGCGATCACGGGCACCCGGCTGCCCGCCGCGACGCGGGCGAGCCCGGCGGCGTCGCGGCCCATGCCCAGGCAGGTCAGGTCCACGACCAGGCCGAGGTCGTCGGACTGGCGCAGCTCGCGGAGCTCGGCGGTGACGGACTGCTCCTCGTCGAGCCAGCGCTGCGGGTCGGAGTCGATGCCCACCGCCCAGCGCATGTCGGTGCGCAGGTGCTCGTGGGGGAGAATGGCACCCGTGACGGCGGCCGCGCGGATGGGGCCGGTGACGGTGCGTAGCATGACCTCGGGCATACCAGACGATATCCGACGATTGTCGGGAGTTGCCTGATCAAGCGGGAAATTTTACTGTGTATCGCGTTTAGGTGGCGTCTGCTGCGTTCTCCGGGTTCGGGCACACCCGGCCGGACGCCGGGCCCTATCCTGGGAACGACACCGACCAGTCCGGGGGGACCGTGCCGACGCAGAATTCCGAAACGGGTGACGCCGACATCGTCAAGGGCGAGGCGGCGCGCCGGTCGAGCATGCCCGCACACCGGTCCGGCATCCGGGGCTGGCGTGACCGGGTCCGCTCGACCCCCGCGGGAGCGCTCACCCTCAAGATCGTGGTCGGCGTCATCGGCGTGCTCATGGTCGGCGGGGGCCTGGTCATGGTGCCCTTCCCCGGGCCGGGCTGGCTCGTGGTGTTCGCCGGGCTCGCCGTGCTGGCCACCGAGTTCCACTGGGCGCACAAGGTGCTGGAGTTCGGCAAGCGCACGCTGCACGCCTGGACCGAGTGGTACAAGCGGCAGGGCTGGACCGTCAAGATCCTCGTCGCGCTCGTCACCGTGATCGCCGCCACCGCGATCGTCTACCTGGGCCTGCGCACCATCGGCGTCGACGTCGTCCAGCTCGCCCGGCAATACGTCCTGCGCTAGACCGCTTCGCTATCGGTCCGCCGGATCGCGCCGCCCGGTGTCTATTCTTCGGGCGTGATCGCCCACATCGCTCTCGCGCTGTCGCTGGTCGTGACCGCCCCGGCCGTCCAGGCGGACCTCTCCCTGCCGGGCACGGGCATGACCTATCAGGAGCGCTCCGGCGATCCGGTGCGCCTCACCGCCTACGGGCTCGGCACCAAGGGCGCCTACCTGCGCACCGGCGACCGGTTCGCCCGGCAGCGGGCCCTGTCGGAGGCGGCGTTCTCGCCCGACGGCCGCACCGTCGCCGGCGTGCCGCGCGCCTACCGGGCCGGGCACGACAGCCTGCTCCTCACCGACCGGGCCACGGGCAAGACGAGGCGGGTCCGCACCGTCAAGAAGCCCCTCACCGCGTCGTACGTCTCCTGGAGCCGTGACAGCCGGCGCGTGGCGCTCACCGTCGAGAAGAAGAGCGGCGGGCGGTGGCGCCCGGCCGGGTTCACCGTCGTGGACGTGGCGGCGGGCAGCGCCCGCACCGTCACGGTCGCCGGGCTGGGCGCCGAGGCCGGATTCTGGTGGACGCCCGGCGGCAACCTGGTCACCCGGCACGGCACGGGCCTGCGCGTGCACCGCGCGTCCGACGGGAAGGTGGTGCGGACCCTGCCCGGCGCCGGGCTGCCCACCGGGCCGGAGGACTCGTTCTCGCCGTCGGGCGACCGGATGGCGCTGTGGTGCCCGTCGCGGTTCGCCGGGCAGGTGTGCCTGGCCGACACCGCGACCGGGCGCGTCGCCCGCCGCGTGCCCGTCGAGCCGGAGGCGGTGTTCGGCTGGTGGGACGAGAGCCACCTGATCGCCGTCATGGCGCACCGCGGCGCCTACAGGCTGGCCGTGGTCGGACTCGACGGGAGGGTGAGCCGGGTGCTCGCCGCCGTCCCCACCAGGACGTGGGGCTCCGACCTGTGGCTGTCCTTCACCCGGGCGGCGCCCGGGCCTCAGAGATAGAGGCCGGTGCCGTGGTCGGTCTCCTGGGTGGCCACCGCGTGCAGGTCGCGCTCGCGCATGACCAGGTAGACCTGGGCGTGCAGCTCCACCTCGAACTGGTCCTCCGGGTTGAGCAGCACCTTGTCGCCGACCTTGACCGAGCGCACGTTCGAGCCGACGCCGCAGACCTCGCCCCACGCCAGCCGGTTGGCCAGCTTGACCGTCGCGGGGATGACGATGCCGGAGCCGCTGCGGCGCTCCTGGGACTCCTGCTCCAGCCGGACCATGACCCGGTCGTGCAGCATCTGAATCTCGAACTTGGGCTCTACCACGGGGCCAAGTTTACGTTCCGCGCCGGGCCGGGGACTCACGCGGCATCTCATCCTGAGGAACGCTCCTTACACGGCATGACCGATCATGGCAGGATGAAAGCCATGATCATGGCCTTCGGCGCGACCGGCTGGCAATGGACGAACCCGCCCCGCCAGTGGACGGCGGACGACGGCCTCAGCCTGTTCTGCGATGCGGGCACCGACCTGTGGCGGCGCACCCACTACGGCTACACCTTCGACACCGCGCACCAGTTCGGCCGCCAGGTCCGGGGCGACCTGCGGCTCACGGTGACCTTCAGCGGCGACTACGCCGACCAGTACGACCAGGCGGGCGCGCTGCTCCGCATCGACGAGAGCACCTGGATCAAGGCCGGCGTCGAGTACGTCGACGGCCACCACCACCTGAGCACCGTCGTCACCCGCGAGCGCTCCGACTGGTCCGTGCTGCCGCTCGACGCCCCGGCGGACCAGGTCACGATCGACCTGGAGCGCCAGGGCGACGCCGTGACCGTCCGCTACGGGCTCGGCGACGAGGCGCCGCAGCACCTGCTCCGCCTGGCCTACTTCCCGCCCGACGCCCCCGCGCTCGCCGGGGCCATGGCCGCCGCGCCCGCGGGCCAGGGCTTCGCCGTCCGCTTCAGCGACGTCCGCCTGGCCGGCTGCTGACCCTCACGGCAGCGTGACCACCGCGAACACCGGCCGGTGGTCGGTGCCCTTCAGCCCGTGCACGCCGAACTCGCGCACCCCCATGCGGGCGTCGGCCAGCACGTGGTCGATGGCCACGCCGGGCAGCCGGCTCTGCGGCCAGGTGGCCGTCAGCCCGTGCCCCGTCACGTCCGCCGCGTCCCGGTAGCCGGAGGCGAGCAGGTCACGCATCGGCAGATGGTCGAGCGTGGCGTTGAAGTCGCCCGCCAGCACCCGCAGCGGCCCGCCCGCGCGGGGCAGCGCCTCCAGCCCCGCCCGCCAGCACGGCTGCCGCCCGTAGCGGCGTGGCGCGCACGGGTGCACCGACACGATCTCCACCCGCGTCCCGCCCGGCGCCGTCAGCACCGCGCCCGCCTGCCGGAACCCGCCGAACTCCAGCAGCGGCCCCGCCGTCAGCGGATGCCGCGCGTACACGGCCGAACCGCCCGCCCCACGCTTGGGGCTCGTCACCGCGTACGGCAGCGCCCGCCGCAGGCGCGGATCGATGCGCTCCAGCGCGTCCGGCGTCAGCTCCTGCAACGTCAGCACGTCCGGGCGCACCCGCGTCACCAGCGCCTCCAGGTCCGCCGCGTCCGCCAGGCCGAACATCAGGTTGGCCGCCAGCACCCGCAGCGCCGGCCCGCCCGAGGCCGCCTCGCTGTCGGCGAACGCGCGCGGCGCCACCGCGCCGCCCAGCGCCACCGTGGCCGCCAGCGCCACCACCGCGGCGGCCCGCCGCCTCGCCAGCGCCGCCAGCACCAGCCCCGCCGCCGCCACCACCGCCGCGTACGGGGTGAACGCCACCAGCGGCACCCACGGCCAGTCCGGCTCGAACCCCGACACCCGCACCGCGGCCCACACCGCGAACGGCGCCACCATCACCCACACCAGAATGCGCACGCCCTGTATCGCCACCCGGGCCCCTGGGGGTTCACGTCCTGACATGAGATGGTGTGCACCATGCGCGACGCCGAGACCCGAGTCCTCAACGCCATCGACGAGGCGGAGACCGTCAACCTGCTGGCCGACCTCGTCCGGGTGCCCAGCGTGACCGGCACCGACGCCGAGTCCGAGCTGCAACATCACGTCGCGGGGCTGCTCACCGAGGCGGGCATGGACGTCGACGTCTGGAAGCTCGACCTCGACGACCTGCGCGCCCGCGACGGCTTCCCGGGCACCGAGGCGCCCCGCGTGGAGGCGTACGGCGTGGTGGGCGTCACCGGGGGCGGTGGCGTGCCCGCGCTCGCGCTGCAGGGGCACGTGGACGTGGTGCCCACCGGCGACCTGGCCAAGTGGGAGGGCAGCGACCCGTTCGCCGCCCGCATCTCCGGCGACGTCCTGCACGGGCGCGGCGCGTGCGACATGAAGGCCGGGCTGGCCGCCAACCTGGCCGCCGTCCGGGCCGTCCACCGGGCCGGGATCGCCCTGGAACGACCCCTCGCCGTGCACTGCGTGGTCAGCGAGGAGGACGGCGGGCTCGGCGCGTTCGGCACCCTGGCCCGGGGGCACACCGCCGAGGCGGCCCTCATCACCGAGCCCACCAGCGGAGCCGTCATCAGCGCCTGCGCCGGGGCGCTGACGTTCCGGATCGAGGTCGCCGGGAGGGCCGCCCACGGCGCCACCCGCCTCGAAGGGGTCAACGCCGTCGAGGTGTTCTGGCCGGTGTTCCAGGCGATCCGGCGGCTGGAGGCCGACCGCAACCGCGACGTCCCGGCCCAGTTCGCCGGGAACGCGCTGCCGTACCCGATCGAGGTCGGCACCGTCCGCGCCGGCGACTGGGCGAGCAGCGTCCCCGACCTGCTCGTCGCCGAAGGGCGGCTCGGGGTGCGGCTGGACGAGGACCCGGCCGAGGCGCGGGCCGCGTTCGAGGAGGCGGTGCTGTCGGCGGCCCACCCGTTCCTGCGCGCCCACCCGCCCGCCGTCACCTGGCCCGGCGGCCAGTTCGCCAGCGGCCGGCTGCCGGCAGGCCACCCGCTGCTCGCCGAGGTCCGGCAGGCGGCGGCCGACGTCAGCGGGGTCACGCTGCCGGAGTCCGCCGCCCCCTACGGCAGCGACCTGCGGCTGTACGCGGCGGCGGGCATCCCCACGCTTCACTACGGGCCCGGCGACGCCCGCTACGCGCACGCGCCGCGGGAGCAGGTCCCCCTCTCCGAACTGCTCGCCGTCACCCGCGCCGTCGCCCTCCTCGCGGTACGCCGCTGCCTGCCCGGCTGAACCCCCAGCGGTCAGGCGGGGGAGGAGACGCGGCGGCGGTGCTCCGGGACGATGAGCGGGGTGCCCGACTGCGGGTCGGTGATGATCTCGCAGCGCAGGTCGAACACCCGCTCCACCAGCTCCGGCGTGACCACCTCCCGGGGGTCGCCCTCCGCGACGACCTGGCCGTCCCGCATGACGATCAGGTGCGTCGCGTAGCGGCACGCCTGGTTGAGGTCGTGCAGCACGGCGACCAGGGTACGCCCGGCCTCGTGCAGGTCGGCGCACAGGTCGAGCACCTCGATCTGGTGGGCGATGTCGAGGAACGTCGTCGGCTCGTCCAGCAGCAGGATCGGCGTCTCCTGGGCCAGCGCCATGGCGAGCCAGACGCGCTGCCGCTGCCCGCCGGACAGCTCGTCGACGATGCGGTCCGACAGCTCCGTCACGTCGGTGGCGCGCATCGCCTCGGTCACCGCCGCCTCGTCGGCCCTGGACCACTGCCGCATGAGCCGCTGGTGCGGGTAGCGCCCCCGGGAGACCAGGTCGGCGACGGTGATCCCGTCGGGCACGATCGAGCTCTGCGGCAGCAGGCCGAGCCGCCGGGCGACCTCCTTGGACGGCAGCGCGGTGATCACGCTGCCGTCGAGGTGCACCGCCCCGGTCCTCGGCTTGAGCATCCTGGCCAGGGCGCGCAGCAGGGTGGACTTGCCGCACGCGTTCGGGCCGATGATCACGGTGAAGGACCGGTCCGGGATCGCCACGTTCAGCTCGGTGGCGACCACCCGCTGGTCGTAGGCGAGGGTGAGGTCGCTGCCGTACAGGCGGGCGTCGGCCATCAGTAACGGTCCTTTCGCAGCAGGAAGGCGAGGTACGTGCCGCCGATGGCGGCGGTCACCACGCCGACGGGCAGCTGGGTGGGGGCGAGCAGGCGCTGGGCGGCCAGGTCGGAGACGGTCAGCAGGACGGCCCCCATGAGCGCGGAGGAGGCCAGGGTGACGCCGGCGGAGCGGGTGAGCCGGCGGGCGAGCTGCGGCGCGGCGAGCGCGACGAAGACGACGGGCCCGGCGGCGGCGACGGCGACGCCGCACAGCAGCACGCCGGTGACGACGGCGGCGGCGCGGACGCGTTCGACGCCGATGCCCACGGCGCGGGCGGCGTCGTCGCCCATCTCGATCATGCGCAGCGGTCTGGCGAGCGCCGCGCCGACGGGCAGCAGCACGGCGAGCGCGAGCGCCACGGGGACGGCGTGCTCCCAGCCGCGCCCGCTCAGGCTGCCGGTGAGCCAGGCTCCGGCGGTGGCGGCGTCGTTGATGTTCGCCCTGGTCAGCAGGTACGAGTTCACGGCCAGGAGGAGGGCGTTGGCGCCGATGCCGACGAGGACGAGCCGGTAGCCCTGGACGCCGCGCCGGAACGCCATCCCGTACACGAGCAGCGCGGTGATCACGCAGCCGGCCAGCGCGCCCCCGGAGACGGCGAGGGCGGAGCCGCCGGCGACGACGGCCAGGATGCCGCCGGTCGAGGCGCCGGCGGTGAAGCCGATGAAGTCGGGGCTGCCGAGAGGGTTCCTGGTGAGGCTCTGGAAGATCGCGCCGCACACCCCGAACGCGGCCCCGACCAGCAGCCCGGTGACGACGCGCGGGGCGCGCAGCTCGGCGACGATCAGCTCGGCGACGGGAGTGCCCTCGCCGACCAGGGCGGCGAGCACGTCCGGCACGGGCACGGTGAACTCGCCGGTCGAGATCGCCACCACGCTCACCGCGACCGCGGCCAGGAGCAGCAGCGCGCCGGTGAGCAGCGCCCTCGGCGCGAGCCGGACGGACCAGGGGCCGACACGTACGGTCATAGCGCGGCCAGCCTCCTGCGCCGGGCCAGCAGGATGAAGACCGGCGCCCCGATGACCGCGCACATGATGCCGACCTGCACCTCGCCGGGCCTGGCGATCAGCCGTCCGGCCACGTCGGCGCCGACCAGCAGCACGGGCGCGACGAGCGCGGAGTAGGGCAGCACCCAGCGCTGGTCGGGGCCGACCACGGCGCGGACGGCGTGGGGCACGGCCAGGCCGACGAACCACAGCGGCCCGGCGGCGGCGGTGGCCGAGCCGCACAGGAGCGTCACGGCGACCGCCGTGAGCGCGCGGGTCCGGGTGACGGCGACGCCCAGCGACCTGCCGGCGTCGTCGCCCAGCGACAGCATGTTGAGCGGGCGGCCCAGCAGCAGCCCGAGCACCAGCCCGGCGACCAGGAACGGGGCGAGCCGCGCCGCGGTCTCGGCGCCCTGCCCGGCCAGCGATCCGGCCAGCCAGAAGCGCATCCGGTCGAACGTCTGCGTGTCCAGGCGCAGGATGGCCGAGCACGCGGCGGTGAACACCATGCCGGCGGCGATCCCGGCCAGCGCCAGCCGGACCGGGCCGCCTCCGGAGCGGCCGGCCGAGCCGAGCGCGTACACCACGACGGAGGCCGCCGCCGCGCCCGCGAACGCGAACCACACGTACACGGCGGGGTCGGAGAGACCGAACACGCCGAGCGCGAGCGTGACGCCGAGCGCCGCGCCCTGGTTGACGCCGAGCAGCCCGGGGTCGGCCAGCGGGTTGCGCGTCAGGCTCTGCATGAGCGCCCCGGCCAGCCCGAGCGCGGCGCCGACGCCGATCCCGAGCAGCGTGCGCGGCACCCGTACGTCGCGGATGACGGTGTGGTCGGCGGAGCCGTCGAAGGCCAGGAACGCGTCGAACACGGCCGTCCACGGCATGGAGCGCGCGCCGAGCGCGACGCCGGCCAGCGCCACCAGCACGAGCGCGCCGGCCGCGACGAGGAGCCCGGTGGCGAGCGCGGCCCGGCGGCCTCCCGTGCGCGGCGGGGCGGGCGCTGCGGCGGCGCCGGGCGGCGTGGTCTGCTCAGCGGGCCGCACCCGCCCCCCTTTCGTCAACGGCAAGCTTAGGTAAGGCTAATCTAAAGCCTTGCTTGAAAGGCAAGCCTAACCTAAGGAGTTGCACATGCCGGGACCGGTCCTGGCCCGCAGGGGCTTCCTCGCCGCCACGGGCGCGCTGTTGCTGTCGGCCTGCGGCACGGGCGGCGGTGGCAGCGGTGGCGGCGGACAGGCCACGGCGGGGTCCTCGGCCCCGGCCACCGCCGGGGGAGCGTGGACGTTCACCGACGACCGCGGCAAGAAGATCGAGCTGGCCGCCACGCCCACGCGGGTCGTCGCCCAGGTCGGCGCCGCCGCCGCGCTGTGGGACTTCGGCGTCCGCCCCATCGCCGTCTTCGGCCCGCACAAGCTCAAGGACGGTGCCAAGGACCCGCAGGCGGGCAGCGTCGACATCAGCCAGGTCACCGGCCTGGGCAACGCCTGGGACGAGTTCAACGTCGAGCAGTACATCGGCCTGCGCCCCGAACTGCTCGTGACCGGCATGTACGACAAGGACACCCTCTGGTACGTGCCCGAACGCTCCAAGGACGCGATCGAGCAGGTCGCCCCCACCGCCGGCATCATGCTCACCGGCCGCGGCGCCACCGCGATCATCGGCCGCTACGAGGAGCTGGCCGCCTCGCTCAAGGCCGGAATGGCGGGCGTCGCCGAGGCCAAGGCCAGGATGGCGGCCGCAGGCAAGGAACTGGCCCGGTTCAAGGACCTCAAGGTCCTGGTGATCTCCGCCGGGCCCGACGGCATGTGGGTCGCCAACCCGCCCCACCACCCCGACCTCACCTACGCCGCCGAGCTCGGCCTGAACGTCGTCACCCCCGACAAGGTGGACGAGGCGGGCTTCTTCCAGAGCCTCAGCTGGGAGAACGCCGACGCCTACGCGGCTGACGTGATCCTGCACGACACCCGCACCCAGGCGCTCAAGCCCGAGGAGATGCTCAAGAAGCCCGCCTTCGCCGGGCTGCCCGCGGTCAAGGCCGGGCAGCTCTACGCGTGGCGCGCCGAAGCGCCCTTCAGCTACCAGTCGTACGCGGGAGTCCTGGAGGAGATGGTGGCCAACCTGGCGAAGGCTAGTAAGCTCCCCTGACCTCGACGATCTCGGCGAGCGGGAACTCCAGGTAGTCGCCCGCCTCCTCGCACCACGCGTCCAGCGCGCCGCCGCGCAGCTCGCCGTGGCTCACCGTGGCGGTCAGGCCGCCGGTCAGCGTGATGCCGGCCCGCACGCCCCGGTCGACGACGAAACCGAGCAGCGACTGCTGGGCCGTCGGCAGCCGGGTGGCCATCCTGCCGATCACCGCCCAGGTGCGCCCGCCCTGCTCGGCCGCCGACCGGCTGTCGGCGATCAGGCGGCGGGCGTGCTCTTGCGGGTCGGGCGAGGGCTCGGCGATCACGTGCGGCGCCCGGTCCAGCTCGGCCACCTGGCCGCCCGGCAGCAGGATGAGCTTGCCGCCGTGCGGCTCCTCGGCACGGGTGCGCCGGATGGCGATCTCGCCGGTGTCGGCGACCGGGACCGGCGCGTAACCGTGCTCGCGCAGCGCGGCCAGGGTCCGCTCGGCGTCGGCCGAGGCGACCAGCACCGTCGGGGCGAGCAGCCGCAGCCCCAGCCGCGACAGCCTGCGGTGGGCGGCGATCTCCGCCAGCAGCGACGGGTCGGACGCCTGCACGACGCAGCCGACCGTGGTCACCGTCACCTCGCCGTGCCGCCGCGCCACGTCACGCACCAGGTAGTCGAGCGGCTGCGGGATCGTGCCGACCTCGGCCAGCTCCTCCAGCAGCTCGTCGGCGTCGTAGCCGCGGTCGAGCGCGCGCCGTACGCTCTCGGTGGTGAAACGCCAGACCGAGGCGGCGCCGCGCGACTCGCGCTCGGCCACCCGGTCGAGCAGCGCGGCCAGCTCCGCCGACGGCGGCCCGGTCACCACCGCGGTCAGGTCGGGCCCGAACAGGGCGCTCCTGCGCACGCTCGCCAGCGCCCGGGTGGACGCCTCCACCAGCGCCGGGTCGTGCTCGACGAGCGGCACCGAGTCGTCGCTCTCCTCGCCCGCCCGGTCCGACAGCCCGGCCAGCGCCCGCCCCAGGTCGGTGAGCGCGTCGTTGGCCAGCAGGCCGAGCAGCCGCGCCTCGTCGATCACCGCGGACGCGCACGCGCCCAGCAGCTCGCGGTCGAGCAGCGGGGCGTGCCAGTGCACGCTGGCCACCAGGCCGTCACGGCCGGCGAACGCCGTGCCCGACGGCAGGTGCGCCAGCACCGACAGCACGGCGCGGCGCACCCGCGCCACGGCCGGGCCCGACTGGTCGTCGCCCAGCAGCGTGCCGTAGCGGCCGTCGACCTTGCGCAGCGACGAACGCTCCATCCGCCACCAGGCCGACAGCAGCACCCGCAGCCGGGCCGCGCCCTCGTCGAGCCGCCACCGGTCGAACCGCTCGGTCGGCACCAGCCCGCCCGACGGCTCGTCCCAGGCCAGCAGCCGCGCCACCGCGCAGACCTCCAGCAGCAGCCGGGTCTCGTCCTCGTCGCAGCCCGTCTCCTTGGCCACCCGGCGCACCTCGCGCACGCCGACGCCGCCGGTCTTGAGCAGCGGCAGCGGCGTCTTGGCCGTGTTGTCGAGCAGGGCCGCGCACCGCTCGACGACGTGCGGCGCGGCCAGCGTCATCAGATGGTCGACCTCCTCCGGGTCGACCGGCAGCGTGGGCAGCTCGGGCGCCCGCGCCGCGAACGGCGGACGGTAGCCGGGCCCGCGCAGGCACAGCGCCACCTCGCGCGGCATCTCGGCGACGTGCCAGCTCGGCCGGTAGAGCAGGCCGTGGTCGGCCGACCACTTCTCCGGCGCGCCCGGCGTGACGAACCGGCCGCCGTCGACGTCGCGTACGGGGCCGTCCCAGGCGAAGGCGTCGAGCAGGTCGCGGGTGCCGCCGGGGGCGTGACGCAGCAGCGCCTCCACGCGGGACGGGTCGGCGAGCGCCTCGCTCACCCGGGTGATCGTGCGGCGCTTGTTGGAGTGGGGCGGCAGGCCCAGGTTGCGGGCCAGGGCGCGCAGCGTGTCGGTGCTGATCGTCCAGGAGTTGAGGTAGTGGTCGAGCGGCTCGCCCAGGCCGAGCGGCGTGCCCCACGAGCGCGCCACGGCCTCCGACAGGTGGATCTCGCCGTCGTCGCCCGGCCAGGCCAGCGCGTGGTCGTAGAGGCGGTCGAGCCACGGGCTCAGCTCCGCCGGCTGCCTGCCGAGCAGCCCGGCCAGCCGCTCGGCGGTCGGCCTGGCCGGCACCAGGCAGGCCTCGGCGAGCTGGAGGCAGGGCAGCGGCAGGCGGCGCAGCGCCTCCATGGCGGCGAAGCCGTTGCTCAGGCGCTGGGCCAGCGTGTCGAGCCGGCGCGGCCACGGTGCGGCGATGGCGTCAGGGCGGTTGGACAGGATGCGGCAGAGCCTGTCCTCGTCGAGGGTCCGGAGCCAGCCGAGCAGGTGATCGTCCATCGGTCAGCACTCTCATGGGTCGCGCGTAGGACTCACCGTGAGCCATGACCATCCACGGTAATGCAGATCACACCCGGTCAGGAGAGAACTGCCCAGACGATCTTCCCGTGCGGGGCGAGGGCGGACCAGCCCCAGCGGAGGCTGAGCGACTCGACGATGTGGAGCCCGAGCCCGCCGGGGTCGAGCGGGCCCGGATAGCGGAGCACCGGCACCGAGGTGCCCGGATCGGTGAACGCGCTGGTCACCAGCGGTCCGCGGCGCACCAGCGACATGTGGACGGGCCGTTCGCAGCGGGGCTCCTCCAGGCGCAGGCCGTGACGCAGCGCGTTGGTGGCCAGCTCGGAGACCACCAGCTCCATGTTGTCGGCCACTTCCGGAAGGTCCCAGGCCGACAGCACCCCGGCGGTGAAACTGCGGGCGGCGTGGACGGACGAGGCGGTGGCGGGGAGCACGAACGTGGCGCTCGAGACAGGGCCGGGCACCAGCAGATCGCGCGCGGCCTCGGGCCACCAGCCGACCGGTGGCCACCAGTCGAACGTGGTCCACAGGCCCGGCGCCAGGGTGGGATGCACGTGATCATTCTGCGACAGACTCTCGTGCAGGTGCAAGAGCGAATGCACGTGCAGACAACTCGTGCAGCCGCTACGGTTGGTCGTCAAAAGGTCAATCAGTGGGAAAGGGGATCTTGTCCGCAGCCCATGATCTATGGGTTGTGAAGTGACAGACTGTGTGGCAAGGAAACGACCAAGGAGCACCACGTGTCCATCGATCCGCCCGGTTCCGGTTCGACCGTTCGGCGCATCATGCTCGGTGCGAGCCTGCGGCGGCTGCGCGAGGAGAGCGGGCTGACCCGCGACCAGGCCGGATTTCACATCCGGGCCTCCGAGTCCAAGATCAGCCGGATGGAGCTCGGGCGCGTCGGATTCAAGACACGTGACGTCGAGGACCTGCTCACGCTCTACGGCGTCGTCGACAACGCCGAACGGCGTGCTCTGCTGGAGATGGTGCGCGAGGCCAACACCCCGGGATGGTGGCACAAATACTCGGCCGAGCTTCCGCACTGGTTCACCACGTACGTCGGCCTGGAGGAAGCGGCCAGCGTGATCCGCACCTACGAGGTGCAGTTCGTGCCCGGCCTGCTGCAGACCTCCGCCTACGCGCGGGCGGTGTTCCAGCTCGGCAACCCCGACCTGTCCGCCGACAAGATCGAACGCCGCGTGCATATGCGCATGCAACGCCAGGAGCGCTTCACCCAGAAGGACGGGCCGCGCCTGTGGGCCGTCATCGACGAGGCGACGCTCAAGCGGACCATCGGCGGCCGAGAGGTCATGGCCGAGCAGCTCCGGCATCTGCTGGAAGTCGCCGCCCTGCCCAACATCACCATTCAGGTGATGCCCTTCAAATACGGCATGCACGCTGCCGAGGGGGGCGCGTTCAGCATCTTGCGGTTTCCCGAGTCCGACCTGTCGGACGTCGTCTACGTCGAACAGCTCTGGGGTGCCCTCTACCTGGACAAACGTGAGGACATCGACCCGTACCTCACCGCCATGGAGCAACTGTGCGTGGAGAGCACCACGCCAGGGGGCACCGTCGAGCTCATCGGCGGCCTTCTCAGAAAGATGTAGATGAACCAGACCTACAACGGCATGCCCGCCACCGACCTCACCCAGGTCGCCTGGCGCAAGAGCCGCTACAGCAACTCGCAGGGCAACTGCGTCGAGCTCGCCGAACTGCCCGACGGGGGCATCGCGGTGCGCAACTCGCGCTTCCCCGACGGCCCGGCGCTGATCTACACCCGCGACGAGATCCGGGCCCTCGTGCTCGGGGTGAAGGACGGGGAGTTCGACGGGCTGCTCGTGTAACAGCCTGTTCACCTCCGGCGGGTTCACGTAACCGAGGCGCGCCGGAGGCGTAACCGGCCGTGCCGCCCGAACCCGGAGGATCGGGTCATGCTTCAGCAGATGACCCTGTACCCGATCGCCGACGACGTGCTGTTCGCGCCTGGGGGCCAGGTCGTGATCCGCACCTACGGCGTCGCGCCGGCGGACACCGGCGGCTCCGTCTCCTACCGCACCTGGGTGACGGGCGTCCGCGACCAGCCGCGCTACTGGCGCTGGGGGCACTTCGAGGACGCCGCCTCCGGGCACCGCCGCGTCCTGGAATGGCTGACCGGCCGGGGGCCGCAGCCCGCCGACGCCCCGGCGGCCTGACGGGGGAGCCGCCCGTCCGGCGCCGGGGACCGCCCTGGCCGGCGTCAGCCGACGGGCGCGTTCCAGGTCGTGATGACCGGTTCGCCGTGCTCGAGGCCCAGCCGCGAGTACGTGCCGGTGTCGAGCTTGAACAGCCGCCCGTCGGCGGGCTCCAGACCGAGCCAGCGGGCCGTCAGCACGCGCAGGATGTGGCCGTGCGCCACCACCGCCACCCGGCCGCCCGCCTGCCTCGCCCGCGCGATCACCCGGTCGGCCCGCGCGCCCGCCTCGGCGGCGCTCTCCCCGGGATGCCCGGGGGCGCCCGGGATCACGCCGTCACGCCACAGGTACCAGCCGGGCCGCGTCTTCCTGATCTCCGGCGTGGTGATGCCCTCGTAGCCGCCGTAGTCCCACTCCCACAGATCCGGCTCCACCTCGAACCCTGTCAGCCCCGCCAGCTCCGCCGTACGGCTCGCCCGCTGCGCGGGGGAGACCATGACCAGGTCGAACGGGCGCTCCTTGACCAGCGGCCCGAGCGCCCTCGCCTGCTCCTCGCCGCGCGCGGTCAGCGGCACGTCGGTGCGGCCGGTGTGCCTGCCCGTCCGGCTCCACTCGGTCTCACCATGCCTGAGCAACACCATCTCGTCCATGGCACCATCATCCCGGCCCGCCGCGGCCGCGGACCTCCCGGGGCCGCAGGGGGCGCCCCCGGCTCCGTTCCCGCCCGCGGGGCCGCCGTAAGATCGGGGGCATGGAGCCAGTGGCGGTGGGGCTGATCGGGGCGGGGCCGTGGGCCGAGATGGCGCACGCGCCGATGCTGGCCGAGGGCCCGCACACCAGGCTCGCCGGGGTGTGGGCGCGGCGGCCGGAGTCGGCCGCGCGGCTCGGCGCGCCGGTGTTCGAGCGGGTCGAGGAGCTGTTCGACGCGTGCGAGGCCGTCGCGTTCTGCGTGCCGCCGGACGTGCAGGCCGAGCTGGGCGTGCGCGCCGCCCGCGCGGGCAAGGCGCTGCTGCTGGAGAAGCCGCTCGCCGGCTCGCTCGACGGCGCCAGGCGGCTGGCCGCCGCCGTGGCCGAGGCGGGCGTGCCCAGCCAGATGGTGCTCACCCTCCGCTACGCCGCCGAGACCCGCGCGTTCCTGGCCCGGTGCGCCGAGATCGACCCGTTCGGCGGGCACGCGGCCAACATCTCCGGCTCCCTCATGGGCGACCACCCGTTCGCCACCCCGTGGCGGCTGGAGCGCGGCGCGCTGCTCGACGTCGGCCCGCACGTGATCGACCTGCTCGACGCCGCGCTCGGCCCGATCACCGGCGTGCGCGCCCACGGCGACCCGCTCACCTGGGTGGGGCTGCTGCTGGAGCACGAGGGCGGCGCCGTCAGCGAGGCGTCGCTGTGCCAGGCCGGCGTGGGCGAGCTGCCCCCGTCGAGCTTCGCCGTCTACGGCCGCAAGGGCAGCGCCGTGCTCGCCCACGGCGACGGCGACCCGCTGGCGGCGGTCGCCGAGGAGTTCGCCCGCACGGTCAGGCAGGGCGGCGGGCACCCGCTCGACGCCGCGCACGGGCTGCGGCTCCAGGAGATCATCGCCGAGGCGGAGTCCCAAGTCCGCGCCTTGTGACGCCCCACCCTTGACGTCGCTGTCGTTCTGGGGGGTTGATAGCGTTTGTCCGACGCGCAGTGCTGCAGCGAAGTCCGGTGCGAATCCGGCGCTGTCCCGCAACTGTCATAGCCAGGTCGCCTGCCTCTGCGTGACGTCATCAACCCTCGTGGAAAAGGGTGATCCGTCGCTCTTCGCGGGTCTCTCGGTTCCGTCAGTGTGAAAGGACTACTCGTGAGGCCCGTACGCACGGCCTTCGCGGGCGCGCTGCTGGGAACGCTGCTGCTGGCCGGCTGCGGCCAGACCGGCACGACAGCCACCCCCGCGACCCCCGCCCCCTCCTCCTCCGCCTCGTCCTCCGGCGACGCCTTCCCCGTCACGGTCAAGGCGGGCAACGGCGACGTCACCCTCGCCGCCAAGCCGCAGCGGATCATCTCGCTGTCGGCCACCCACACCGAGACGCTGTTCGCCATCGGCGCCGGCCCCCAGGTGATCGCCGTCGACGACCGCTCCAACCACCCGGCCGAGGCCCCGAAGACGGACCTGTCCGGCTTCAAGCCGAACGTCGAGGCCATCGTCGCCCAGAAGCCCGACCTCGTCGTCGTCTCCGACGACATCGACCACGTCGTCGCCGAGCTGGGCAAGCTGAACGTGCCCGTCCTGCTGGAGCCCGCCGCCACCAACCTGGACGAGGCGTACGACGAGATCACCGACCTGGGCGCCGCCACCGGCAACCGGGCCAAGGCGGACGAGGTCGTCGCCGGGATGAAGACGGCGATGGCCGAGCTGGCCGCCAAGGCGCCCAAGGCCGACCTGACCTACTACCACGAGCTCGACCAGACGCCGTACGCGGTCACGTCCACGACGTTCATCGGCCAGATCTACGGCATGTTCGGGCTCACCAACATCGCCGACAAGGCGCCCGACGCGGCAGGCGGCTACCCGAAGCTGTCGGCCGAGTTCGTCGCCCAGGCCGACCCCGACCTGATCTTCCTGGCCGACGTGAAGTGCTGCCAGCAGAGCAAGGAGACGCTGGCCAAGCGCCCCGGCTGGAAGAACCTGTCCGCCATCACCGGCGACCAGGTGATCGAGCTGGACGACGACGTCGCCTCCCGCTGGGGCCCGCGCGTCGTCGACCTGGCGCGGGCGATCGGTGACGCCGTCACCAAGGCGGCCGGCCGCTAGTGCGGTCCGCCGAAACGGCGGCCGGGCCGTCCCGCGCCCGGCCGCTCTGGGTGACCGGCGCGCTGGGCGCGCTGGCCCTGTCCATGGTCGCGGGCCTGCTCGGCGGCGCGGCCGACATCTCGCCCTGGCAGGTGGTGGTCCAGGCCGCCGACTGGCTGCCGTTCGTGACCGCCGACTCGGGGCTGTCGCCCGTCGAGCAGGGCCTGCTGTACGAGCTGCGCCTGCCCCGGGTGCTGGTCGCGGCCGTGGTCGGCGGGCTGCTGGCCATCGCCGGGGCCGGCTACCAGGGCGTGTTCAGGAACCCGCTGGCCGACCCGTACCTGCTCGGCGCCGCCGCGGGCGCCGGGCTCATGACGACCGTGGCCATCGTGCTGCTGCCGCAGCTCGCGGCGAGCATCCCGGTGGCGGCGTTCGCGGGCGCGGTCGGCGGCGTCTTCCTCGCCTACGCGCTCGGCAACACCGCCGGACGCTCCGGCGGCACGTCCACGCTGGTGCTGGCCGGGGTGGCCGTCACCTCGTTCCTCACCGCGATCCAGACGTTCGTGCAGCAGTTCAAGGTCGAGGAGCTGCAGCGGATCTACGCCTGGATCCTCGGCGACGTCGGCGGCGGCTGGGAGCAGTTCTGGCTCGTGCTGCCGTACGCCGCCGTCTCCGCCGTGCTGCTCCTCCTGCACGGCCGCATGCTCGACGTGCTGTCGGTGGGCGACGAGGAGGCCGTGAGCCTCGGCGTGCGGGCCGCCCGGGTCCGGTTCACGGTGCTTCTGGCCGCCTCGCTGGCCACCGCCGCCGCCGTCGCCGTCAGCGGGCTCATCGGGTTCGTCGGCATCGTCGTCCCGCACCTGGTGCGCCGCCTGGCCGGCGGCTCCTACCGCAGCGTGCTGCCGCTGTCGCTGATCGTCGGCGCGGCCTTCCTGGTGCTCGCCGACCTCGCCGCGCGCACCGTCATCGCCCCCGCCGAGCTGCCGATCGGCGTCGTCACCATGTTCGTCGGCGCGCCGTTCTTCGTGGCCGTCCTGCGCATGACGCGGAGGACCGCGACATGACGGGCACCCCGGCCATGATCGGCGTCCGCGACCTCTCCGTACGGCTCGGCGACCGCGAGGTGCTGACCGGCGTCGACGCCACCGTACGGCGCGGCGAATGGCTGGCGATCATCGGGCCCAACGGCGCCGGCAAGTCCACGCTGCTCAAGGCCGTCATGGGCGTGCTGGCCCACCGGGGTCAGGTGGACCTCGACGGCCGCTCCGCCGCCACGCTCAAACCGCGCCAACGCGCCCGGCTCATCGCCTACGCGCCGCAGACCCCGGCCGTGCCGCCCGACATGACGGTCTTCGACTACGCCCTGCTCGGCCGCACCCCGTACATCCCCTATCTCGGCAGGGAGAGCCGCCATGACCGGGAGGTCACCGCGTCCGTCCTGGACCGGCTCGACCTGACGGCGTTCGCCACCCGCAGGGCGGGCGAGCTGTCCGGCGGCGAACGCCAGCGCGTCGTGCTCGCCCGCGCCCTCGCCCAGCAGGCGCCCGTGCTCCTGCTCGACGAGCCCACCACCGCGCTCGACCTCGGCCACCAGCAGCAGGTGCTGGAGCTCGTCGACCGGCTCAGGCGCGCCGACGGGCTGACCGTCGTCACCACGCTGCACGACCTGACCCTCGCCGGCCAGTACGCCGACACCCTCCTGCTGCTCGCCCGGGGCCGCGCCGTCGCCTGCGGCGAACCGGACAAGGTGCTCACCGAGCCGCTCGTCGGCGAGCACTTCGACGCCCATGTCATGATCGAGCCGGGCCCCGGCGGGCGGCCCGTCGTGCACCTCGTCAGGGGAGGACCGTGAAGCTCAGCTACCGGGTCGAGGAAGGCGTCCGCCTCGGGTCGCTGCTCTGGGAGTTCGGGCCCGGCTGGCGGATGATCTCCTCGGCCATGCTCGGCGGCGGCATCGGGCCGCGCTCGTGGGTGCTCAACGCCCAGGTCGTCGCCGGCTACTCGCGCACCGACCCGGTCGAGCACCTGACCTCGCTCGGCCCCACCGGCGACGGCGTCGGCATGATGACCGCCGCCTCCGTCGACCGCTACAGCGAGGCCCGCGACGGCGGCGTCCACGCCGTGGCCACCGTCGGCCTGCGCGTCCCCACCTGGGCCGCCGCCCCCGAGGGCGCCGCCGACCCCGAGCTCGCGCCCATGCGCGTCGGCACGATCAACATCCTGGCCGTCGTGCCCGTCGCGATGACCGACGCCGCCCTGGTCAACGCCGTCATGACGATCACCGAGGCCAAGACGCAGGCGCTCGCCGAGACCGGCTACGCGGGCACCGGCACCGCCTCCGACGCCGTCTGCCTCGCCGTCCCCGCCACCGGGCCCGAGGAGCTGTTCGGCGGCCCCCGCTCCGAGTGGGGCGCCCGCCTCGCCCGCGCCGTCCACGCCGCCGTCCGCGACGGCGCCGAAGCGTGGCGACCCTGGGACGGAAAGTGACCGGATCCGGGTAAGTACCATGTCGGTGAAGGGGAGAGCCGCGATACTGAGTGGGTGACCGCGATGGCGACCGAACCGACGACCGCGCGCACGGTTCTTCCGGGCGCGCCGCCGTTCAGCGTCGACGACCTGCTCAAGTTCCCCGACGACGGGAATCGCTACGAGCTCTTCAACGGGAGCCTTCTGGTGAGCCCTGCCCCCACACCACTGCACCAGCTCGCCATCACGCGCGCTCTGCACCTCCTCCAGCTGGCCGCGCCGCCGGAGCTGGAGCCGCTGTCGACCGTGAACCTCCGGGTGAGCCCCGACAGCTTCTACATCCCCGATCTGGTGGTCGTGGCCGCCGACGCGATCGAGTCGGTCGAGCTGATGTTCGCGCCGGAGCACATCCGCCTGGCCGTGGAGATCGTCAGCCCGAGCACCAAGATCCGCGACCGGGGGTTCAAGGCCGAGGCCTACGCCGCGGCGAAGATCCCCCTCTACTGGCGGATCGAGCTGGACGAGGGGCCCTCCCTCTACGTCTACGAGCTCGACGGCGACGACTACGGTCCCCCGGTCGCCTACAAGGCCGGAGCCGCCGCCTCGCCCGCCTCGCCCTTCCCCGTCACCTTCGACCCGGGAGATCTCGTCGGGCGGCGGGCGCGCCCGTAACGAAGGGGGGCGTCGGCGCGATGGGGTCGTGGTGGGATTCCCGGCGTCCGGCCGATGCCCGCACGCCGTTCTCTTGACTTACGGCAGGCGCTTGGGACCCTGGTCATATCCCTTCGTACGGGGGCGGCGATGGCGCGTCTCTCAGCTCTGGCCGGCGGTCTCACGGCGACGATCGCGCTGCTCACCCTGCCCGCGGTGGCGCACGAGCACCCCAGCGGCATCACCGACCTCGTCACCCCCGCCGTCGTGCGGGTCGAGGCCGTCTCCCACGTGGAGATCACCCTCCTCGACCACATCGGCGAATTACGGCACGTGGAGCGTTCCTACGACTTCCCGCTCGGCCAGGGCACCGGCACCGTGGTCAACCCCGAGGGCGCGATCGTCACGCTGACCCGCGTCGTGCGGACCGGCGAGGACGTCGCCGTACGGGCCGCGAACAAGATCTTCGCCGAGCACCACGACGTGAAGATCCCGCAGGACGCCGACCGCCACTCGCTCGACGACCCGCTGCTCGACCGCCACCTCAAGCAGTGCTACCCGCCGAAGAAGTCCACCGCGACCTGCATCATCGACGTCTCCACCGAGATCACGATCTTCCCGAACGTGGCGCCCGCCGACACCGACGGGTTCAAGGCCGACCTGGTCAAGGCCGGGTCTGGGCCCGACAGCCCCGCCGTGCTCATGCCGATCGGCCGGGCCGTCGGCAGCGTCGGCATGCCCACCGCCCCGCTCGCCGACAAGGTGCCCGACCAGGTCGGCTCGCCCACCAGCGTGGCGGGCTTCCTCGGCAGGCCCGGCCCCGACGTGCAGAATACCGTCGAGATCGCCCACCTGGGCAAGGGCGGCGGCAAGGGCGACACCGGCAGGCCGTTCGCCGACCCGGAGAAGAAGGCCGACGAACCCGTCAAACTGGGCGGCCTGGCCGACCGCGGGCTGATCGGCGCGCCGGTGATCGGCGACAAGGACGGCCACGTCATCGGCATGCTGATCGGCGGCGGCAAGGAGGCCAAGATGATCGGCGTCCGCGAGATCACCGCCGCGCTGACCAAGGCCGGCATCGCGCCCCGCCGGGGGGCGATCGACTCGGCGTTCGAGGGCGCGCTGACCCGCTACCACACCGCGTACTACACCGAGGCGGCCCCCGGCTTCCAGCGCGTGCTGGAGCTGTACCCCGGCAACGTCGTCGCCGCCGAGCTGCTGAAGATCTCCCTGGCCAAGCGGGGCGGCCCGGAGGACGCGGGCACCCGGCGGGCCGGCGTCACGCCCGCCTCCGGCGGCACGCCGCTGTGGCCGTTCATCGTGGCGGCGGCCGTGCTGTTCGTCGCCGCGGGCACCGGGGCGTTCCTGCTGTGGCGGCGCAGGCGTACACCCGACATGTCGCCGTCGGCCCCGGCCCCGGCGGGCGCGGTGCCGCAGCCGCTCGACGAGGGCGCCGACCAGACCGTCGTGGTGCGCCGGTCGGCGCCGTTGCAGGCGATCCCGCAGCACCAGCCGGTGCTCACCGCGGGCGAGCCGCCGGTCGCGTTCTGCACCGCCTGCGGGATGCGGCTCGGCCCCGCCCACCGTTTCTGCGGCTACTGCGGCCACCCCGCCGAGACGTGATGCCCGTGAACGACAGAGCGCTCATCGGCCAGGAGGTGGCCGGCTACTACATCGAGGACATCGTCGGCAAAGGCGGCATGGCCGTCGTCTACCTGGCGCTGGACCCCCGGCTCAGCCGCCGGGTCGCGCTCAAGATCCTCAACCCGGTGCTGAGCGTGGACGACCGGTTCCGGCAGCGGTTCATCCTGGAGTCCAGGACCGTCGCCAGCATCGAACACCCCAACATCATCCCCATCTACGAGGCCAACGCCGACGCCGACGGCGTCCTCTACATCGCCATGCGCTACGTCGACGGGCTCGACCTGCGGCGGCTCATCCACGACCGCGGGCCGCTGCCGCTCGGCCGGGCCAACCGGATCTTCGCCCAGGTGGCCGCCGCCCTCGACGCCGCCCACGCGCACGACCTCATCCACCGCGACGTCAAACCGGCCAACATCCTGCTCGCGGGGGAGCACGTCTATCTGACCGACTTCGGCATCACCAAGCACCGCACGTCCATCTCCGGGCTGACGCAGACCGACCAGTTCATCGGCACGCCGCGCTACATGTCGCCGGAGCAGATCAACAAGGAGCACATCGACGGCAGCGCCGACCAGTACGCGCTGGCGTGCGTCGTGTACGAGGGGCTGTCGGGGCGGCTGCCGTTCCAGCGGGACAACGACATCGCGCTGCTGTGGGCGCACCTGGCCGAGCAGCCCGCCCCGCTGACGACGCTCCGGCCGGGCCTGCCTCCCGCCGTGGACGCGGTGATGAGCCGGGCGCTGGCCAAATCGCCCGAGCAGCGCTACCCGTCCTGCACCGCCTTCGTCGACGCCCTCCGCGCCGCCATCGACAGCCCCGCCCCCAACGCCGAAGGCCGCCCGATCCCCGGCAGCGGCCCTCCCCGGACTCCGGGCACCGTACCGGGCGGTGGCCCCTCTTGGGGCGAAGGTGCGGCGCAGCGTGGCGGGCCCTCCTGGGGCGATGGCGTGGCGCCGGGTGGCGGGCCCTGGGGGGTGGGCACGCCCCAGGGCGGCGGGCCTCCTCGGGGCGACGGCGCGGCGCCGGGTGGCGGGCCTCCCCGGGGCGACGGTGCCGCCCGCGGTGGCCCGCCCTGGAGGGAGTCCGGGGCGCCCGGCGGCGGGCCTCCCTGGGGTGAGGGAGCAGCCCGCGATGCGGGACGCGCCCACAGCGAGGGCGCGCGCCTGGGCCACGTTCCCGGCGGTCCTGGCCCGGATGGGGCGGAGGGAGGGCCGGGGTACGGCTCCGGCTCGTCCCGCCCGTCCGGTGCGGGCGCGCGCCTGGGCCACGTTCCCGGCGGTCCTGGCCCGGATGGGGCGGAGGGAGGGCCGGGGTACGGTCCCGGCTCGTCCCGCCCGTCCGGTGCGGGCGCGCGCCCTGGCCACACCCCCGGCGGTCCTCGCCCGGAGGGGATGGAGGGGAAGCCGGGGTACGGTCCCGGCTCCGCCGGTTCTCCCGGTGGGTCTCGCTCAGACGGGTCCGAGGGAGGGGCCGGGTACGGGCTCGGCGGGTCCCGGGGGCGGGGTGGGAGGTTGCCGATCGTGGTGGCCGGGCTGGTGGCGGTGGTGGCGGCGCTGGCCCTGGTGGTGATGCTGGTGGTGAGCCAGCGGGGCGAGTCGTGGGTGCGGTTCCAGGACACCCGCGCGGCGCCGCTGACGTTCGAGCACCCGGAGGGGTGGACCGCGCGCACGCACGCCGACCTGTTCGCGCTGGCGTCGCCGCGGGCGGCGGAGTTCGAGGCGATGTTCGTCTCGGGCGCGAACGCCGACTGGGCGGCCGTCAACGGCGTCATCACGGGCGACCCGGAGAACGCCGTGGGCGTGTACGTGCAGGTGTCGGACACGCTGGCGGCCGGGGCGGGCCGGGACGAGATGAAGGCGATGCTGGAGGGCCTGCTGCCGGGCGAGATCGAGGTGAGCGCCCCGGTGCCGGACCGGGCGGGCAACCGCGACGCCACCCGCTACGACGGCTCGCTGCGCGACCGCAACACCGGCAACGCGCTGGGCTTCGTCGGCTACGTCATCGACCACCGCCCCAAGCCGATCCTCATGCTGTACTTCTGCGCCCGCAACAGCTGTGACGACGCCACGCAGGTCCGGGTGAGGCAGAGCGTGGTCGTCTCCTGACCAGCGGCTTGGAACTGACTTGCGTACGGCTTGACCTGGGTGTTCAACGGCCCTTCCGGCGTCTACCTTCGACAGCTGTGGGCATTCGAATCGTCATCGTGGACGACCAGGCGATGGTCAGGGCCGGGCTGCGCATGGTCGTGGAGAGCGATCCCGGCATGGAGGTCGTGGGGGAGGCCGCCGACGGGCGTGACGCGATCGCCGTGGCCAGGCGGACGCGGCCGGACATCGTGCTGATGGACATCTCCATGCCGCGCCTGGACGGCCTGAGCGCCGCCCGGCAGCTGCTGGACACGCCGTCGCCGCCGAAGGTGATCACGCTGACGACGTTCGACACGGACGAGAACCTGTGGGCGGCGCTGCGCGCAGGCACGAGCGGGTTCCTGCTGAAGGTGTCGCCGCCGGAGCAGCTCATCGAGGCGATCCGCATCGTGCACGCGGGTGACGCGCTGCTGGATCCGGCGGTGACGAGCCGGGTGATCGCCTCGTTCGCGGGCCGCGCGGAGCCGGTGCCGTCGCCGCGGCTGGCGGATCTGACGCCGCGCGAGCTGGAGGTGCTGCGGCTGCTGGCGCGCGGGCTGACGAACGCGGAGATCGCCCGGGAGCTGTACGTGGGGGAGGCCACGGTGAAGACGCACGTGGCGCGGGTGCTGATGAAGCTGGGCCTGCGGGACCGGGCGCAGGCGGTGGTGTTCGCCTACGAGTCGGGCGTGGTGCGCCCGGGGGACGCGAACTGATCTCAACATGCGGAAGGCTTTTGCGAGGCACTGGGGACGTATGTGTATATTTTTCGTCATAAGGCGGTAGCAACAGGAGATTTTCATGCGAGCGTTCCCCCGAGTGCTGTTCGACGAGGCCCACAGCGAGTCGTGGACCATCCGGCGTGATGTCGCCGAGGCCATCAACCCCGCCCACCCCGACGACAACAGTTACGCGCGCGCCGCCGGGCTGCTGCGCCACCTGGGCCACACGGTGACGGCCCACACCGCCGGCGCCCTCGACGCGGGAACGCTCCAGGACCAGGACGTCCTGGTCATCGCGCACCCGTCCGGCGAGCGCTGGGAGCGCACCACCGGCCAGGGCAGCCCGGTGTTCACCGCGGACGAGCTGGACTCCGTCGAGGCGTTCATCTCCGGTGGCGGCGGCCTGGTCGTGCTGGCCGAGGAGGAGCAGGACAAGTACGGCAACAACCTGGCCGAGCTGCTGGCCCGGTTCGGCGTGAGCGTAGGGCACACCACCGTGCGCGACCCCAGGAACGCCCACCGCGAGGTGGCCACCTGGGTGCTCGGCGAGCGCGCCACCGGTGACGGCCTGCTGGCCGGCGTGAAGCGGGCCTGCTTCTACCGCTCCGGCGTGCTCGCCGCCGGGGACGAGGCCACCGTCCTGTTCGCCACCTCGGCCGACGCCGACCCGGCGGGCGCGCCGCTCGCCGTCGCGCTCACGTACGGGCGCGGCCGGGTCGTGGTGTTCGCCGACTCCGACCTGTTCGGCGACGACTCGATCGACGACTACGACCACCACAGGCTGTGGGGGAACGTGGTCACCTGGGCCGCCCGGGTGCCCGACGCCGGCGCCGGGGCGGGGGAGCGCGACGAGGTCAAGGCGGCGCTGTTCGCCCGGATCAAGGCCGCCGTCGAGGAGCTGCGCCCGCTCCAGGTCAAGGACGGCTCGGTGCCGGAGGAGAAGGGCCGGGCCAAGGAGCTGGTCGCGGAGATCTCCGCCGCGATCGGCGACATCGCCCCGAGCTTCCCGCATGACGCCGCCTACCTCCAGGCCGTCCGCGACGACCTCGCCCAGTGGTCCGAGCAGGACCTCGGCGTCCCGGACTTCCTGCGCTCGCTGGAGCTGTTCCACCCCGACACGCAGCGCGTGGACGGCCTGGAGCACCTCGTCGTCTTCCCCATGTACACGCAGAACGGCAACCCGGACCGCAACCTGGAAGCCGTCTGGATCCGCACCATCTGGCCGGACTGGCTGGCCGAGCTGGAGGCGGGCGGCTACGACAACCCGATGTTCGTGCCGATCGCGTTCGAGGACTTCACCTCCGGCTACGACACGCACTCGGCCGTGCTGTTCCCCGAGACCGTCGCCGTCCGGCAGGCGCCCGCCCGCTTCACCTGGGGCGGCATCTTCGCCGACCGCGAGGCCGCCCGGTTCCGCCGCGTGTCCAAGGCCGCGACCGAGACGCTCAAGCTCGACCTGCCGCCGGACGCCGCCCGCCTGCTGGAGTCGCAGCAGCTCGCCCAGGACACGTTCGTGCTGTGGGACCTGGTGCACGACCGCACGCACAGCCACGGCGACCTGCCGTTCGACCCGTTCATGATCAAGCAGCGGATGCCGTACTGGCTGTACTCGCTGGAGGAGCTGCGCTGCGACCTGACCGCGTTCGGCGAGGCCGTGGAGCTGGAGCGGCGCGGGGTGCCGCACGCCCGGTACGTCCAGCACGCGATCCTGTTCGACCGGCTGTTCCGCTTCCCGATCACCGGGGCGCGGGTGCGCAACTACGACGGGCTCGGCGGCCAGCTCCTGTTCGCCTACCTGCACCGCAACGACATCGTGCGGTGGACCGACAACCGGCTGTCCATCGACTGGGAGCGCGTCGCCGACGGCGTCGCCGACCTGCGCGGCGAGGTGGAGAAGCTCTACCGCGACAGCATCGACCGCTCCAAGCTGGCCCACTGGCTGGCCGCGCACGAGCTGGTCAGCGCCTACGTGGCCCCCGACCCCGCCTCCGTGTGGGCCAAGGGCGTCGCCGCGCTGCCCGAGGAGCAGAAGGCCAAGGTGGACGCGGTGCTGCCGGACGAGTTCCCCCTCAGCATGTTCTACGAGGCGCTGCGCCGTAAGCTGGCCGACGTGGTCGAGTCGACGAAGGGGATCCGGGCATGATCATTCTTGTGACGGGCGCGGCCGGTCCCACCGGCGCCGCGGTGACCGAGCACTTCACCAAGCACGGCCACACCGTGATCGGCGTCGACAAGGACGACGTCGACCTCCTCGACCGCGCCGCCGTCCAGGAGCTGGCCGCGCGGATCGACGCCGAGCACGGCCGCGTCGACGGCGTCGTCCACCTCGTCGGCGGCTGGCGCGGCTCGCCCTCGTTCGACCGCACCGACCTCGCCGACTGGGACACCCTGCACGACCTGCTCATCCGCACCCTGCAGCACGTGTCGCTGGCCTTCGAGCCGCTGCTGCGCAAGAGCGGCAACGGCCGGTTCGTGATCGTCTCCGCCAAGGCCGCCGGCAAGCCCGAGGCCGGCGGCGCCGCCTACGCCGCCGCCAAGGCCGCCGCCGAGGCGTGGACGCTCTCCCTGGCCGACGCGCTGCGGGGCACCGGCTCCGCGGCCACTATCCTGGTCGTGAAAGCCCTGGTCAACGACGCCATGCGGGCCGCCAAGCCGGAGGCGAGGTTCCCCGGCTTCACCGACGTGCGCGACCTGGCCGAAGCCATCGGCGGCCTCTACGACCAGCCGGCCGACCAGATCAACGCCACCCGATTGGACCTCACTACGTGACTCCCCGGCACGACCCCCGGCTCAAGGCGTTCGCCAGCGACAACTACGCCGGGGTCCATCCCGAGATCCTCCAGGCCATCGCCGAGGCCAACGGCGGCCACCAGATCGCCTACGGCGAGGACGTCTACACCGAGGCGCTCCAGGACGTCTTCCGCCGCCACTTCGGCGAGGGGGCGCGGGCATGGCCGGTGTTCAACGGCACCGCAGCCAACGTCGTCTCCCTGCGCGCGATGACCGCGCACTGGGAGGCGGTCGTCTGCGCCGAGACCGCCCACATCAACACCGACGAGGGCGGCGCCCCCGAGGTGACCGGCGGCATCAAGCTGCTCACCGTGCCCACGCCCGACGGCAAGCTCACCCCCGAGCTGATCGACCGCCAGGCGTGGGGCTTCGGCGACGTGCACCGCGCCCAGCCGAAGGTCGTCTCCATCTCCAACACCACCGAGCTGGGCACCGTCTACACCCCCGCCGAGATCGCCGCGATCTGCGACCACGCGCACGAGCTCGGCATGCTCGTCCACCTCGACGGCTCCCGCCTCACCAACGCCGCCGCCGCGCTCGACGTGCCCCTGCGGGCGCTCACCACCGACGCGGGCGTCGACGTGCTCTCCTTCGGAGGCACGAAGATCGGGCTGCTGTACGGCGAGGCCGTCGTGGTGCTCAACCCGGAGGCGGCCACGGGCATCGACTACCTGCGCAAGACGTTCATGCAGCTGTCGTCGAAGATGCGGTTCGTGTCGGCGCAGTTCGAGGCGCTGCTCTCGGGCGACCTGTGGCTGCGCAACGCCCGGCAGGCCAACGCCATGGGCAGGCGGCTGGCCGAGGCCGTGCGCGAGCTGCCCGGCGTCGAGGTGCCCCGGCCCGTCGAGGCCAACGCCGTCTTCGCGGTGCTGCCCGCGGACGTCACGGCCCGGCTGCAGAAGCGCTTCCGCTTCTACACCTGGAACGAGGCGACCGGCGAGGTGCGCTGGATGTGCGCGTTCGACACCACCGAGGAGGACGTCGACGCGTTCGCCGCGGCGATCGCCGAGGAGCTGGCGGCCGGCTAGCGCCCGAGGGCCAGGCGGGCGGCCTGCCAGCCGCCCATGCCGTGCACGCCCGGCCCCGGCGGCGTCGAGGCCGAGCACAGGAACACGCCCGGCAGAGGGGTGCGCCACGGCGCCGGCGACCACACCGGCCGCCGCACGAACTGGCCGAGGCTCGCCAGCCCGCCGCCGATGTCGCCGCCGACCAGGTTGCGGTCGGCGGCCTCCAGCGCGGCCGGCCCCATGACGTGGCGGGCCAGCACCCGGTCGCGGAAGCCGGGCGCGTACCGCTCGATCTGCGCCTCGATCGCCCGGCTCAGGTCGGCGCGGGAGCCGTTCGGGACGTGGCAGTAGGCCCACAGCGTGTGCCCGCCCCGGCCGGGGTCGGCCGCGTAGGGCTGCACCAGCAGCACGTACGGGCGCGGCGAGAGGCGGCCGGCGGCCGTCTCCGCCTCGCCGAGCGCGATCTCCTCCAGCGTGCCGCCCAGGTGGACGGTGCCCGCGCCCGCCACCGCCGGGTCGCGCCACGGCACCGGCCCGTCGAGCGCCCAGTCGACCTTGAACGCGCCGGGCCCGTGGCGGAAGCGCAGCAGCCGTTCCCGGTAGCGGGCGGGCAGCGGGCCGTGGCGGCCCGGCTCCTCCGCCAGCGCCGCGAACTCGCGCGGCGACACGTCCAGCACCACCGTCGGCGCGTCGAGCTCGCGCAGCGAGCGCACCCGGTGGCCGGCCACCGCCTCGCCGCCGAGCTCCCGCAGCCGGGCGACCAACGCGTCGGCCAGCCGCTGCGAACCGCCCGCCACCAGCGGCCAGCCCACCAGATGGGCGAGCACGGCCAGCGTCAGCCCGTAGCCGGCGGTGAGGGGCGCGCGCAGGTCCAGCATCGAGTGCGCCGCCATGCCCGCCAGCAGCGCCCGCCCGCGCGTCGTGCGGAACGCCCGCCGCGCCAGCGTCGTCGCCGGCAGCGCCGCCGCCACCCCGAACCGGGCCGGCGCCGCGG
>NZ_JAHKRO010000069.1 GCF_019396325.1 Nonomuraea ceibae | reverse complement strand
CGCTGCCCGGTTGAACGGCCGGCCACGCAAAACGCTCGGCTGGGAAACCCCAGCCGAGCGTCTCACCAAGCTTCTGGCGCTAGCCAGTTGATCAATCCGTGTTGCGATGACCCCTTGACTTCACCCTCGGGGCTCCGGGGCCTCGCACGCCCGCGCTCGGCGCGGGCGGAGGTCATGCCAGGGGTCAGGTGAGGGCGAGCGCGATGCTCCTGGCCAGCGTGATCACCTCGTCGGCCAGCGCCCGCTCGTCGTGCTGACGCTCCTTGGGGATGACGACGCCGACGCTGGCGTCGCACCAGCCGTTGACCACGATGGGCGCGGCGATGCCGGTGAAGTTGGGGACGAGCTCGCCGGTCGTGACCACGTACCCCTGCTCGCGCCCCTGGGCGACCTTGTCGCGCTCGCCCGGCTCGGCCGGGCGGCCGGCCAGGATGGCGATGCCGGTGGCGGCGGTGCCCAGCGGGTGGCGCGAGCCGGTGCGCAGGCCGATGTGGAAGCTGGCCCGCTTGGGCTCGACGGAGGCCAGGGTGACGGCGCCGTCGCCGTCGGCGACGTGCATGACGGCGGTGGCGTCGAGGCGCTCGGCGATCTCGGTGAGCAGCGGACCCGCCACGACCAGGAGGTTCTGCGACACCTGGCGGGCCAGCGTGAACAGGCCCATGCCCAGCAGGTAGCGGCCCTCGCGGTTGCGCCGGACGAACCCGCGCCGCAGCAGGGTCGCCAGCAGGCGGGCGGCGATGGAACGGTGGACGCCCAGCTTGGCGGCGGCCTCGGTCGGGGAGAGCCCGTGGTCCGGGTCCGCCTCGGCGAGGATCTCCAGCAGGTGCAGCCCCCGGTCGAGCGTCTGCGCGATCTCAGCGGGTCTGGCCGGTTCGGTCACGGTCTCACTCCCAGGCGAAGGACGGGGTTACCACCCCTCGAAAATCGGGGCATGTGAGCGATTATCGCGCTTCGCGCACTCACGCGCCAACACGACTTCACCGTACGCCTTGGCCGTACCTCTTGAAGTCCGGCCGCAGACAGGGCACGCTATGACCAATAGACGGTCGTAGCGACCGAGTATCGGTCACGCCGGAGGTGGCGATGGTTCTGCCGGACAGCTCAAGTTCTTCTCCCCGTGTGGTGATCGTGGGAGCGGGGCCCGTGGGCCTGGCCACCGCGCTCCTCCTCGCCCGGCAGAACGTGCGCTCGGTGGTGCTGGAGCGGCGTGACCAGCCGAGCTGCCGCCAGTCGAGAGCCGTCACCGTGCAGCGTGACATCCTCGCGCTGTATGACCGGCTCGGCCTCGCCGACGAGATCGTCAACGACGGCGTGAGCTGGTCGCTGGGCCGCACCTACTACGGCGACCAGGAGATTCTCCAGCTCAGGTTCCCGCCGAAGGGCGAGGAGATCTACCCGCCTTTCGTCAATTTCCCGCAGTTCCGCATCGAGGAGCTGCTCCACGAGGCGGCGCTGGCGACCGGCCTGGCCGACATCCGGCTCGGCCGCACCGTCGACGCCTTCGAGCAGGACGACTCCGGCGTACGGGTCACCGCCACCGGCCCCGACGGCGAGGAGACCCACACCGGCGCCTACCTGGTCGCCGCCGACGGCATCGGCAGCCGGATCCGCCGCCACCTGGGCATCACCTTCGACGGCTGGCAGACCCAGGGCCGCTTCCTCGTCGCCGACTTCGAGGCCGAGCTGCCGTTCGAGCGGGAGCGGCGGCTCTGGTTCAACCCGCCCTTCCACCCGGAGGGCATCGTGCTCATGCACGGCGTGACCCGGCGGCTGTGGCGGCTCGACTGGCAGATCCCGCTGGACGCCGACGCCGACGTCCTCACCGACCCCGAGCGCGTCCGCGCCCGCATCGCCACCGCGATCGGCGACCACCCGGTGCGCGTGGTCCGCAGCAACACCTACACCTTCCAGCAGTGCCGGGCCTCGGCCTTCCGCAGCGGCCGGGTGTTCCTGGTGGGCGACGCCGCGCACGTCGTGTCGCCGTTCGGCGCCCGCGGCATGAACAGCGGCATGGAGGACGCCGAGAACCTGGCCTGGAAGCTCGGCTTCGTGCTCAACGGCCAGGCCGGGCCCGCGCTCCTGGACAGCTACGAGGCCGAGCGGGCCGCCGCCGCCGACCACAACCTGGCGGTCACCGGGGCGTCCATGAAGTTCATGACCCCCGACGACGAGGCCGGCCGCCGGGCCCGCGACGCCGCGCTGGCCGCCGCCGCCGACGCCCCCGACCATGCGAACCGGGTCGACAGCGGCAAGCTGTACGAGCCGTTCCCCTACACCGGCTCCGTCCTGACCGCGCCGACCGCGCTGCCCTCCCCCCGGGTGCGGCCGGGCGAGCCGCTGCCCGACCTGCGCTGCGCCCAGGGCGGCCGGACGACCACGCTGCGCGCCGCCGTCGCGGGCGCGCTCACGCTGCTGGCCGTGCCCGGCCGGGGCGGCCTGACCTCCGGGCTGCGGACCGCGCTCGACGCCGTCCCCGCCCCCGCGTGGGTGCGCCGCGCCGTCCTGGCCCCCACCCCCGCCGGTTCCGGGGTGCTCACCGTGCTGTCCGACGAGATGTGGGACGTGTACGCCGGCGAGCAGGACGTCGTGTACGTGGTGCGCCCCGACTGCTACGTGGCCGCCGTCGTCCCCCTGGACGGCGGCCGCGTCGACTTCGGCGCGCTGACCGCCGCGGCGTCCAACACCACCCGCTGACCGCCCCGCCACGACAAGGAGCAGTGAACATGATCGACAGCAGCACCGTCGCCGAGATCGCCCGGGTGAGCGTCGAGGCCGCGCCCGGCCGCACGAAGCTGGTCACCGTGCCGCTGGACGGGCAGGTGCCGATGGGCATGCACGGCGGGGTGGCCGAGCACTACAACGTGCCGCTCGACACCATCGAGCCGCACGCCACCACCCTGGACTACCTGGTGGGCGCGACCGCCGGATGCCTGACCGGCACCCTGTCCGGCATGCTCGGGCGGCTCGGCCAGCCGACGACCGACGGCGCGCTGACGTCGGAGGCCGAGGGGATCATCGTCAAGGACGGCGGGGTGCTGCGCATCGCCTCCGTGCACGTGCGCTACCTGGTGCGCCTGGCCGAGGGCGTGGACCCGGAAGAGGTGGCCCGGGCGCACGACCGGCACACCCGCCACTGCCCGATCGCGCGGACCATCGGCGGCAGCGTGGAGATCACCACCACGCTGGAGACCGTCTGATGATCCGGTCGGGCTGGCCAGGCTGGTCGGGCTGGTCAGACGGCGGGCGCGTAGGTCAGGTGCAGCACGCCGCTGGCGAAGGTCTGCGAGCCGGTCAGGCGGAGCGGCGCCTGCGCGCCGTCGCCGAAGAGCCGCTTGCCCGAGCCGACGACGATCGGGTGGAGCAGCAGGTGCAGCTCGTCCAGCAGCCCCTCGCGCACGAGTGAGCTGACGAGCGTGCCGCTGCCGGACATGCTGATCTTCCCGCCCGGCTGCTCCTTGAGCCGGGCGATCTCCTTGACGAGGTCGCCGGTGACGAGCGTGGAGTTCTGCCACTCGGTGACGGAGGTCAGCGTGTTGGACACCACGTACTTCGGGGTGTCGTTCATGTATCCGGCCAGGTCGTCGGTCGAGGTGGGCCAGTAGGAGGCGAACTCCTCGTAGGTGCGGCGGCCCAGGAGCATCGCCTCGGTGCCGTCCATCATGGCCTGGACGGCATTGCCCATCTCGTCGTCGAAGTAGGGGAAGTGCCACTGGTCGGGCGCCTCGACCACGCCGTCAAGCGAGATGAAGAGGCCACTCACGATCTTGCGCATCCGCGTTCTCCCTCTGCTGTAGCAGTACCGTACGGTACAGTTCTGCGTGATCGGAACCGTACGGTACTGTACGCTTGGTGTCAACAGGCCTGTTCACCGCACGCGTAGGAGGAACCGAAGTGACGCAAGTCGAAGCCCCGCACGCGACGGCCAAGGAACGGCCCGGCGCCCAGGTCAGGCGGCGCATCATGGACGCGGCCATGGAGGTCTTCCTGCGCGACGGGTACGTGGGCGCCAAGACCGACGAGATCGCGGCCGCCGCCGGGGCCTCGAAGCAGACGATCTACAAGCACTTCGGCCGCAAGGAGCAGCTCTTCGAGGAGATCGTGCTCGACCGGCTCGTCGGCATCGACCAGATCTTCAAGGCCGCGATGACCGAGCTGGCCACCGCCGACGACGTGGAGACCACGCTGCGGGCCGTCGCGCACGAGTTCGTGCGCGCCCTCACCCAGCCGTCGCAACTGCGCGTGCGCCGCCTGGTCATCGCCGAGGCCGGCCGCTTCCCCAAGCTCGGCCGGGCCTACTTCGAGGCGGGGCCCGAGCGCGTGCACGCCTCGCTGGCGTCGTGCTTCGAGGAGCTCGCGCGCCGGGGCCTGCTGCGGATCGACGACTCGCTGATCGCGGCCAACCACTTCACCTGGCTCACCACCTCGATCCCGGTCAACAGGGTCATGTTCTGCGGTGACGACGTCGCATTCACGGAGGCGGAGCTCGACCACTACGCCGACTCCGCCGTGCGGGTCTTCCTGGCGGCCTACCGGCCCGGCTGAGCCCCGTCCGGGCGGGCGTGCTAGTTTGGCCGCATGACCAACTTGGCCGAGCGACCAAATTCGCCGCGCGGCGACCGGCGGCGCGAGCAACTGGTGGAGGCCGGGCTCGCGCTCCTGGGCGAGCACGGGTGGCCCGGCGTCACCGCGCGGGCCGTGGCCGAGCGCGCCGGCACCAACCCCGGCCTGATCCACTACCACTTCGGCGGCCTGCCCGGCCTGCACGCGGCGATCTTCCGGCGCGGCACCGACCTCCTCGTCAACCCGCTCGTCGACGAGCTGCTCGCCGCCGAGGACGAGCGGACCGCGCTGGCCGCCATCCGCGCCCTGCTGCCGCGCACCGGCGGCGCCGAGCCCGCGCCCCGGCTGGCCGCCGAGCTGATCATCGGCGCGACCCGCGACCCCGCGCTCGGCGCCATGCTGCGCGACGAGCTCCGCCAGGCCCGGCAGCGGCTCGCCGACCGGCTGCGCGCCCTCCACCCCGGCCGGCCCGCCGCCCGGGCGATCGGGATCGCCACGCTGGCCGTCGCCGCGATCGACGGGCTGATGCTGCACCGGATGATCGACGGCGAGCTGCCCACGGACGAGGCGCTGGCCGTGGCGGAGAGCCTGCTCCCCGGCGAGGACCCGGCCACGACACCCGGAAGGGGCTGACCGCAGTGGAGATCGTCAAGAGGCCCGCGCCGCCGACCGGGCTGAGCCGCAGGCTGTGGCGGCTGCCCATCCTCCTCTACCGCCTGGGCCTGGGCGCGCTGCTGGGCCGCCGCGTCATGCTGCTCAACCACACCGGCCGGGTCTCCGGGCTGCGCCGTCAGGCCGTCATCGAGGTCGTCGCGCACGACGGGCGCGGCTACCTGGCCGCCTCCGGGTTCGGCGTCAAGGCCGACTGGTATCGCAACGTCATGGCCGCCCCGGAGGTGACCGTCCAGGTCGGCGGGCGCGTCCTCCAGGTGACGGCCACCCCTGTCCCCGCCGAGGAGGGGCCTGACATCATGGCCCGATACGCGTCCCGGCACCCCGCCGCCGCCCGCCGCCTGTGCAAGCTCATGGGCTACGCCGTCGACGGGAGCCAGGAGGATTACCGCGAGGTGGGCATGCACATTCCGTTCGTCCGGTTCGAGCCGAGGCAGGACCGGCGATGACCGGCTCGGCCCACGCCTGGCTGTGCGCCGGGTTCACCGGCGACCCCGGCGGGCCCTGGCTGCACGCCGGGTTCGCCCGCGACCTGACGCCCGAGGAGGCCATGCGGCGCATCGGCGTCACCCCCGGCCCCCTCGGCCAGGACGGGCACGGCGTCTCCGCCTACGCAGCCGACGGCGGGACCGTCCTGCTCGAACGCTTCGGCGACGGAGCCGTCCACGACGGGATCGCCCGCCTGTCGGCCGGCACGGTCGCGGCCGTCGTCCGGGTCACTCACAGCGGCGCGGACTTCGGCTACTACGCCGACGGGGAGCTGATCACCGCGTTCGGCCTGTTCTCCTACCGGCTCCGGCAGGGCTCCGACCCCGACCGGCTCGCGGACGACCTGCGGGCGCTCGGCGTCGACGTCGACGGTGAGCGGCCCGAGTTCCCCGGCCATCCCGTCGCCGGCGCGCTCGCCCTCGCCGAACGCGCCACGGGCGTCCACCTGTCCAGCGCCAACCGCGCCGCCCCCGCCCTGACCGGCGGCGGCCGACCGGAGAGCTGACCGATGCCGCCCGCCGAGCCCGGCACGCGCCTCGACCTCGGCCGGATCCGCGCGGCCCGCGCGGTGATCGACCCGCGCTTCCTGGACACGCCGCTGTACGAGTGCGACGCGCTGGGGCAGCGGCTCGGCTGCACGGTGAGCGTCAAGCTGGAGACGGCGAACCCGGTCCGCAGCTTCAAGGCCCGGGGGACCGAGCTGGTCACGAGCCTGCTGGCCGATCAGGGCAGGCCGGAGGTGGTGTGCGCGAGCGCGGGCAACCTCGGCCAGGCGCTCGCCTGGTCGGGCCGCCGCCGCGGCCTGGCCGTGACCGTCGTGGCCGCACGCCGGGCGCCCGCCGTCAAGCTCGACCGGATCCGCGCGCTCGGCGCCGAGCTGGAGCTGGTGGCGGGCGACTTCGACCAGGCCCGCGAACGGGCCGCCGAGCTCGCCCGGCAGCGGGGCGTCCGGCTGGTCGAGGACAGCCTCGACCTCGAGACGTGCGAGGGCGCGGCGACCATCGGGCTGGAGCTGGCGGCCGGGACGCCCGCGTTCGACACGGTCCTGATCGCCCTGGGCGGCGGGGCGATGGCCACCGGCGTGGGACACGTCCTGAAGACGCTGCTGCCGCAGGTCGAGGTGATCTGCGTGCAGCCGCACGGCGCGCCCGCGATGACCCGCTCGTGGCACGCGCGCGAGGTCGTCACCACCGACACCACCGACACCATCGCCGACGGCGTCGCCGGCCGCCGCCCGATCCCCGCCGTCCTGGCCGACCTGCTGGCGGTCGCCGACGACGCCGTCCTGGTCGAGGAGGCGTCGATCGTCACGGGTCTGCGGCTGCTGCTGGAGCACGCCGGGCTCGTCGCCGAACCGTCGGCGGCCCTGGGCGTGGCCGCCGTGCTGGAGGACCCTGACCGGTTCGCCGGGCGCCACGTCGTCACCGTCGTCTGCGGCGGCAACGTCGACCTCGGCCCCTACCGGCGCTGGGTCGGCCTGTAGCGGGCGCTCGCGCGATGATGGCCCGATGCGCACCGCTTACCATGACGCGCTCGGCGACCACTTCGCCGGGCATGCCGAGACGAGCCCGTACAACGCCTACACCGACAGGCCCGCGATGCTCGCGCTGGCCGGCGACGTGTCGGGGGCGCGCGTCCTGGACGTCGGCTGCGGGGCGGGCCACTACGCGGCCGAGCTGGTGGCGCGCGGCGCCCAGGTGGTCGGCGTCGACGGCAGCGCCACCCTGCTGGGCCACGCACGGGCCCGCGTCGGCGGCCGGGCCGAGCTGCTGCTGCACGACCTGGAGGAGCCGCTGGGCTTCGCCGCCGACGCGTCGTTCGACGGGGCGCTCTGCGCGCTCGTGTACGAGCACGTCCGCGACCGGGCGCGGCTGCTGGGCGAGCTGCGCCGCGTGCTGCGGCCGGGCGGCTGGCTGCTGGTGTCGACCACCCACCCCACGGCCGACTGGCAGCACTTCGGCGGCTCGTACTTCAGCCACGACTGGCGGGACCTGCCGCTCGGCGACAGCGGGCTGTCGATCCACTACCAGCGCCTGCCGCTGGAGACGTTCCTGGGCGAGCTGCTGGCGGCGGGGTTCGTGCTGGAGCACCTGGCCGAGCCCCGGCCCACCGCCGAGCTGCGGGAGGTCGACGAGGCCGCCTACGACCGGCTGCACCGGGCGCCGTCGTTCCTCGCGGTCCGGCTCAGGCGCCCCTGACCCGCTCGGGTCAGGGCTGGAGGTCGACGACGCCCCGGCCGCTGGCCAGGTCGAACGGCACGGACACCTGGTCGTGCGCGATCAGCCAGCGGCCGTCGGCCTTGCGGAAGCAGAACGTGCCCCGCACCCACATGCCGCTCGTCGCCGTGCCGTTCTTCAGCGTGCCGCTCAACCGGCCGAAGCAGTGCCCGAACGCCACCTCGTCGCCCACGGTGAGCGCGAGGTCGCGGACCTCGTAGTCGACGGTCTCGAAGACCGCGAACACGTTCGTCCAGTTCTTCATCTTCGCCTCGACCCCGACGTGCTGCAGGGGCGGCTCTATGTCGAAGGACACGACGTCCGCCGCGTAGAGGCTCCGCAGACCGTCGAGGTCCTTGGCCCGGAGCCCTTCGACGATCTTCCCGACGTGCTGCCGGATCGCGGCCTCGTCGCTCTCGCGCTGTGTGGGCATGATGGTGCGTCCTCTCCTGTGGTGTCATCGGTACGACGACGCAGCCCCCTCGAACGTCAGGCCGGGTCCCAGTCCCAGCCGGTGATCGTGGAGCGCATCAGGCGGGCGGCGGCCGGCAGGCGGCTGCCGGTGGCCCAGTAGAGGGTGACCGTGCGCCGGCAGTCGGGGTTGTCGACGGGGATCCAGCACCCGGCGAACCCGGCGGAGACGCGCCTGGCGAAGCCGGGGACGAGGCCGATGCCGAGCCCGGCGCTGATCAGCCCGGCGATGGCGCTGGGCTCGTCCACCTCGCAGACGATCTTCGGGGTGAGGCCGCGCGCGGCGAACAGCCGCTCCAGCAGGCGGCGCTGCCAGTGGCCCGCGCGGGCGCTGACGAGAGGCTGCCCGGCGAGCTCGTCGACGCTCACGCGGGCGCGGCCGGCGAGCGGGTGGCCGGGCGGCGTGGCCACCCCCACCACGTCGTCGAGCAGCTGGACCGCCGTCAGGCCCTCGGCGGCGATGGGCTGGGAGGCCACGCACAGGTCGACCTCCTGTGCGCGCAGGGCGCGGGCCATGTCGTCGGCGGGCATCCAGCGGAGCTCGACCTCGACGTCGGGATGGGCGCGCTTGTAGGCGGCCAGCGGCCCGGTGAGCGTGAGGAACGTCTCCGACGCCAGCCGCACGCCGCCGAAGCCCTCGCTGACGGCGTCGGCGACGGCCCGGGCGCCCGCGTCGAGCTCGCCCAGGGCGCGTTCGACGTGGCCGAGGAAGAGCCGGCCCACGTCGTTGAGCCGGAGACGGCCGCTGCGCTCGAACAGCGGCGTGCCCAGCTCGTTCTCCAGCCGGGCGATCGTGCGGCTGAGCGACGGCTGGGCGACGCGCAGCTCCTCGGCGGCGCGGCTGAGGTGCTCCAGCCGGGCCACGGCCACGAACTGGCGCAGCGCGTTCAGATCCATCATGCCTCCCGGTGCATGACAGCATAGCAATATTGATCTTCGACAAGATAACCGTCGAGTCATAGTGTCGGACGCGTCGACGAACGGACGACGTGACAGGAGGATCCGTCATGACGACGCCGACGGCATGGGCCCTGCGGGCCGTCGTCAGCGCGCACCTGGTGGCGATCGCCGCCCAGCCGGTCTTCGCCGGGGTCTATCTGACCGGTGACTACGGGAGCCTGCGCTGGCACGCGGTGGGCGCCGACGTGACCACCTCCATCGGCTACGTGCAGCTGGTGGTGGCCGTCGTGGCGTGGGTGCGGATGCGCCAGGTCTGGCCGTTCCTGGCCACGCTGGCGGTGGTCGCGGCCGAGACCGTGCAGTACTTCGCCGGGATGGAGAGCGCGCTGTGGCTGCACGTCCCGCTCGGGGTGACGACCGTCGCGGGGGTCGTCGTGCAGTTCATCGCCACCTGGCGGCCTCTCGGACGGCGGGAGGTCCGTGATGCCTGAGCAGTACGGGGTGACCAGGCGGCGGCTGTTCGGCATCGGCGGGACGCTCGGGCTGGTGGCCGCCGCCGGGCTGTCGACCTCGGCCGCGCTGGCCCGCCGCCCGGCCGTCACCGGCGCCGAGCTGCGCAGCGCCGTGCCGCTGCCGCCGCCGTTCCGGGTGCCGCTGCCGCTGCCCGCCGTGCTCAAGCCGGTCAGCACCGCCGGCGGCGTCGACCGCTACGCGATCACCCAGCGCGAGGTGACCGCGGAGATCCTGCCCGGCGTCAGGACGCCGCTGTGGACGTACGAGGGCGTCTTCCCCGGGCCCACGATCGAGTCACGGCGCGGCAGGCCGGTCACCGTCACGCACCGCAACGACCTGCCCGTGCCCACCGTCGTGCACCTGCACGGCGGCCGGACCCCGGCGGACTCCGACGGTTACCCGACCGACCTCGTCCTGCCCCGCGAATGGGACCACGGCGGGCACGCCATGCACGACCCGCGCGCGGTGGTGTCGGAGCTGACCAGGGAATACACGTTCCCCCTCGACCAGCGGCCCACCCTGCTCTGGTACCACGACCACCGGATGGACTTCACCGCCCCGGCGATCTGGCGCGGCCTGGCCGGGCTGCACATCGTGCGCGACGACGCCGAGGACGCGCTCGGCCTGCCCGCCGGGCCGCGCGAGCTGCCGCTCATGATCGCGGACCGGGCTTTCACCGCCGACGGCGGCCTCGACTACCCGTCGCTCGACCCCACGCTGCGCGGACGGCCGGGCGTGCGCGAGGAGTACCTGGCCGGCGTGCTCGGCGACGTGATCCTGGTCAACGGCGCGCCCTGGCCCGTGCACGAGGCCGACGCCGCCCGCTACAGGCTGCGCCTGCTGAACGCCTCCAACGCCCGCCACTACGAGCTCGAAGCGGTCACCGGCGACGGGCGCCGCCTCGACCTCGTCCAGATCGGCGCCGACCAGGGGCTTCTCGCGGCGCCGGTCACCCACCGGGTCCTGCCGATGGCCCCCGCCGAACGCCACGACGTGGTCGTCGACTTCTCCGGCGTCCCCGTCGGCGGCCTGGTCCGGCTGGTGAACCGGCTCGGCTCGGGCCGGACGCGCGACGTGATGGCCTTCCGCGTAGCGCGCAGGGCCGCCGACGACAGCCGCATCCCCCGTACGCTCTCCACCGATCTGCCCCGATGGCGGCGGTCGGACGCGGTCCGGGTGCGCGACCTCTCGTTCCGTGCCGGGCGGATGCACGGCCGTCACGGCTGGCTGATCGGCGGGCTGCCGTTCGACCCCGCCCGCACGGACGTCACCGCCCGCCTCGGCGACGTCGAGATCTGGCGGCTCGTGGCGGACGTCCACCACCCCGTCCACCTGCACCTGGTCGGCTTCCAGGTGCTCTCGCGCCGGGGCCGGCCGCCGCTCCCCCACGACGCCGGGCTCAAGGACACCGTCGCCCTGCGGCCGGGCGAAGGGGTGGAGATCATCACCCGCTTCGACGGCTACCGGGGGCGCTACCTGTTCCACTGCCACAACGCCGAGCACGAGGACATGGCCATGATGGCCAACCTGGAGATCGTCTAGCCCTCGTACTCGACGACCGGGCGCAAGCCATCCCACCTCCCGCGCCAGTGTCACACGGGCCCTGCGCCGAGTGGCCGTGGGTGGGATGGATCCGCAATCATCGGGATATGTCACGGCGGCTCGTGCTCGCGTTCACGGCACTCCTCATCACGCTCACCGCGTGCGATCCCGGCGCGGGCGCGGCCCCGGCCGGCCCCACCGGCGCCGCCTCCCCCGCGGACCGTTGCGCCAAGGCGAGCGCGCGGGACTTCGACGGCGACGGACACGACGACGTCGCCGTGGGCAACCGCATGCTCACCGGCGGGCAGGTGTCGATCCTCAGCGCGGGCAAGCTCGTCCGCCTGCGCATCCCCGACCTGGGCGCCGACGCCATCGGGGCCTCGGTGGCGCTCGCCCGCGTCAACGCCGACGGGTGCGCCGACGTCGTCGTCGGAGCCCCGTACACGAAGGTCGACGGCGGGCACAGCGCGGGCGCCGTCTACGTCCTGTACGGCGGGAACGCCGCGCCGTACAGGAAGATCGTCTCGCCGAACCCGCAGCCGGGCGCTCGGTTCGGCGCCGCCGTGGCCGCCCACGGCGGGACCATCGCCATCGGGGCGCCGGAGGAGAACGACAGCGGCGTCCAGCAGGCGGGCGCCGTCTACGTGACCGACGGCGACACCACGCCGCCCCGGCGCATCACCCAGGAGACCGAAGGCGTCCCCGGCAACAGCGAGCCGCACGACGGCTTCGGCGCCACCGTGGCCGTCGGCCCACTCCCCGACGGCCGCACCGGGCTGCTCGTCGGCTCCCCACGCGAACGCGACGACGGCAGCGGCAGGCAGCTCGCCAACGGCATCGGCCCCTACGACGGCGCCGTGACCATGATCGCGGACGTGCGGGCCGAGCGGCTCGAAGCCGTCAAGCACGACGGCGGCAGCGAGTGCGAGCTCGGCGACGCCGTCGCCTACGTGCCCGGCGGCACGTTCGCCGCCACGGAGGGGCAGTGCGGCAACGTGCTCGTCCTCGACCACGCCCGGATCCTCGACACCGTCGAGTGTGGAGCCTGCGGGTCCTCCAGCACCGGCTCCGCGCTCGCCGCCGCACCCGACGGGCGGGTGGCCGTGGCCTGGGGTGACTCGGCCCAGGTGCTGTCGATGCGGGAGGGCGTGCCCGGCACCGTCGTCCCCACGCTGCCCGGCGGCAACCTGCCGGTGGCCTTCTACGGGACCAAGCTGGTGTTCGGGATGCCCCAGGAGGCGCCGCCCCTGGGCGTGACCGTCTTCGACCCGGCGACCGGGCGGAGCGAACAGGTCATGAGCGCGATCCGCGACGTGGAAGGCGTCGGCGAAGCCCTCGGCTGACCACCCGGGCGTTCCCCCGGGTGTCGGCTGCCGGTGCTGACCGCCCGAGCATCCCCACCCGCAGTCGCCGGTGCGCCCTCCCGGACGCCAGTGGGCCCTCCCGGATGTCGGTGGGGCGCTGGGCCTTCCCCCGGCCTCCTGATGTCGGCCCCTGGTTGTCGGTGGGGGTCGGTAGCGTTCGAGCGTTGCTTGCCGTGGTCGGGTGGAGGTGGAGGCGTGGGTCCGTGGGAGGAGATCCGGCGACGGATCGAGAACGGGGACGGCGGGGACGGGCTGGTGGCGTTCCTGGTGGGGCTCGGGGCGGCCGACCGTAAGGCGGTGGCCGCGGAGCTGCCCGGCTACCTGGCCGCGCGGGTGCGCGACGAGTCACGCTGGGGGGTCGCCGGCGCCGCTCCCTCCCTGCGCATGGCGGGGGCTGCCTGCCTGGGCGGGGCCGCCCAGGTCGCCGCCTGGCTCGACCGGCGCGAGCTGCGTACGGTGCCGTCGCCCAAGGCCGACGCCGAGCGGATCTCGCGGCTGGTCCGCGACCGGCCGGAGCCGTGGCGGCGCGACCTGGCCAGCCGGCTGGCCGCCGGGCTCCGTCCGGGCGGTCGCGGGCTCGCGGGGCGGGTGGACGGCGAGCCCGGCTGGGACCTGGCCGCCACGCTGGTGATCGAGACGGGGATCGAGCCGCCCGACAACGACGCGTTCGTGGCGGGCTGGGTGTGGCACCTGCACCACAGGCTGTGGACGGGCGCGGGCGCCGAGCTGGTGCGCGACCATCCGCTGCTGGACTTCATGGTGCCCCGGCTGTTCCAGGCCGAGGGCGTCGCCCGGCCGCTGGCGCACGACCGGGCGTGGAACTCGGCGTACCAGCACCCCACGGTGATCGGGGCGCTGGCCGGGCTGGCGGGCGAAGGGCGGCTGGACCGGAAGGCGCTGATCGGCGGGTGCGCGTCGAAGTTCCTCAACGGTGGTGACGCCCGGGAGGTCGAGCCGTTCGTGGCCCTGTGGGAGGAGCTGCGGCCGGAGGTGGCGGAGCTTCCCGTGGTGGACCTGGTGCGGGTGCTGCCGTTCGCCGCCTCGCCGCTGGTGCGGCTGGCCGCCGCCGAGCTGCGCCGCGCCGACGAGGCGGGCGGGCTGGGCGACGAGCTGTTCGCCGAGGCGGTCGGCGCGCTGGCGTTCCGGCAGGAGCGGAAGTACGTCACGACGGCGCTCCAGTGGATAGCGCAGTCCGCCCCCACCCGCCCAGCCACCCCACGCCCGAAGGCCCCGTCCGACCGCGTCAGCGGCCGGCCCGCCGAGGGCCCGTCCGGCCTGGTCGGGGGCCCGACTGGCGAAGGGGCATCCGACCTGGCCGGGGGCGAGCCCGGTGAGAGGGCGGCCGGTCACGGCGATGAGGCGGGCGGCGAAGACGCGTCCGGCCTGGTCAGCGGCCCGCCCGCCAAGGGCGCTTCCGATCCGGTCGGGGGCCAGCCCGGTGAGGGGGCGTCCGGTCGCGTTGATGGTGCGGGCGGCCAGGGAGCGTCCAACCGCGTTGATGGGGCGGTTGCGGCGTTGGGGCTGGTTTTCGGGGTGGAGGTGCCGTCGTTGCGGGATCGGGCGGTGCGGTTGGCGGTCAAGCTGGCGCCGCAGGCGAGCCGGGCGGCCCGCGAGGCGGTGCGGGAGGCGGCGGCGGTCCTGCCGCCGGAGGCCCTGGCCCGGATCGCCGCCGCCTACGGGGAGGTCGTGCCGGCGCCGCCCGAGGCCCCGGTCACCACGCCGTTGACCGCGCCCGCGCTGCCGGGCATGCCGGGGCCGATCGGCTCGGCGGCGGAGCTGGCCGCCGCGCTGTCCTCCATGAGCTGGCCGCACGACCCCATCCGCTACGAGCTGATGCTCGCCGCGCTGGTCGAGCACGTCCACCGTGACCGCGAGGGCACTGCCGAGGCGCTGCGGCCGTGGCGGAACGAGCGGTGGAGCAGCTTCGAGCACGGCTACCCGTTATGGGCTGACCCGAGCACCTGCTACCACCCTTACTCGCTGCTGGCCCTGTGCGCGCTCGCGGTGGTGTCGCCGTCGGACAGCGCCGTGCTCTCCCGCCAGATCAGCGACTACCTGGCGAGGAATCCTCCCTATGAGACCGTGCTCGACTGGTTCATCCGGGACCGCTACAGGGAGGTCGTGGCGCTGTTCGAGGCGGGTGGGAGCGTCCCGTTGCTGCTGGCCACCCCGACCGCGCGCACGGGGCGCCTCGACGCCGCAACGCTCGTCGACCGGCTCGAACTCCTGGGTGACCGCGAGCCGCTGCCTCTCGACTTCTGCCAGGCGCTGCTCCGCCTGCCCCGGGCCGTCGACCCGGTGGCGCTCGGCCGGGCGGAAGAGCTTACGTCGGCGGCGGGGCGGAGGCTGGCGGCGTGGCTGCGGGCGGGCGGGGTGGCCGATCCGGTCATCGCGTACGGCCCGGCGAGCGTGATGCGGAACCTCGGCGGCTACCAGAACTACGCCCCCGTCACCGAGCTGCACGCCCGTATGACGCCGGCGCCTGGCCTGCCGGAGCGGATCCGCGAGCTGTTCACGCTGGAGCCCAGGGAATACTTCGCCGGCCATTCGGACCGGATGGCGTGGTGGCCCTCGGTGCTGCCGTCCCATCGGGAAGCGCTGGCCGCGCACGTGCTGGAGTGTTTCGCCGTGGACCTGCGCCACCGTAATGCCCAGGTGGACGTGCTGCCCGCGCTGGCGTACGGGGACGGCCCGGTGGGGCGGGCCACGGCCGCCGCGATCGTGCTGGGCATGGGGCACAAGCAGCCCGCCGTACGGGTGCACGCGATCGACGCGGCGAAGATCCTCGCCCTGCGTGGGGAGCTGTCAGCCGGGGATCTCGGCTGGGCGCTGGCCACGCTTGTGGCGCTGGACTCCGTGACGCTCAAGCGGGTCGCGCCCGCGCTGGAGGAGCTCGCGCTGTCGGGGGCGCACGGCGAAACGTGGGCGATGCTGGCGTCCGCGCTGCCCGCCCTGCTGCCGGGGGGCGGCGAGCCTGCCCGTCCGGTGCTTGCCGACCTGCTCGCGGTCGCGGTCAAGGCCGCCGCCCTGGCCGGGGCGCGGGTCGGCCCACAGGCCGGAGTGCGGGTCGGCATTCCCGGGCTGGCCGAGCTGGCTGCCCGCAAGGGCGCCGCCCGCCCGGTCGCCGAGGCCCGCGCCCTCCTCCAGGCGATCGCCCCGGCCTGACCCGCTGGAGCGGCCGCCCCCGCCGGGTGCGCCGACTCCGCCCGCCCGACCGGCCCGGCACGGCCGCCCCCACCCGACCGGCCCGGCACGACCGGCCCAGCCCGCGCGCGACAGCTCGGCGCGGTTGGCCCAGCCCGACCTACCCGGCCCGACCGACCCGGCACGACCCGCCCGGCACGACCCGCCCGGCGGGGCCTGGTGTGAGGTGTGGGCCCCGGGGGTGGGCATGGAGATGCCTCCCGGGGCAGAGCCGGGAGGCGGGGGCTGGGCTGGTCATGCACGGGCGGGGACCAGGCGGGCGCCGAGTGCGCGGGCGCCGATCACCATGGCGGCCGCCGCGAGCACGATGTCCTTGAAGATGTACTGCGCCTCGAGCGTGGGGGCCCCGGGGAACAGGTTCGTGAAGAACAGCGCGTACGGGGCGAAGAAGCCGGCCAGCGCGCCGGCCATCACCACGAGCCCGGTCTTCAGGAACTTGCCGGTGACCAGCGTGAGCCCGATGAAGACCTCCATGGCGGCGATGACGAACTGCGCCGCGTAGCCGGACAGCATGCCGAACGACAGCTTCTCCAGCGTGGCCACGGACAAGGCCTCCGCCGGGCTGACCCCTGGGAAGAACTTGAGCGTGCCGAAGGCCACGAACACCAGGCCGAGGCTGACCCGCAGGATGTCGATGCTGTGCCGGGACAGCCAGCCGGCCAGCCCGGTGATCATGGTCTGGGTGGGGGTGACGGTGGTGTTCATCTCGCGCTCCCTGTCGGTGTCGTTCCGCGTTGGATCCAGAGTCGCGAAATCCAGGTCCGGTGACGTCGGCCCGCGGGAGGCAGTCGTCCTACACCGTCGCACGTACGCGGGGACCGGCGCGTACCGCCGTGGGCCTCGGGGATCGCCCCTAGGGACGGACGAGCGCCACGTCAGAGCGCACGGGCCCGTACGACGGCGGGCGTAACGGGCGGTGGTTGACCTGGAGAGCTGGCGGGTGCCGCCCCGCTGGTCGGGGCCTCTTCGGTGGAGCAGTTGGAGGAAAGTCTGGGCGCGGTGGACCTGGAGCTGACGGCCGGGCAGCGGGCGGTACTCGACGCCGCCCGCTGAGCCGGTCGCCGCTATTCGCTCTGCTTGAGGCGGGCGACGCCGATCAGGTCGTCGGGGGTCGCGTCGGGGACGTGGTCGTCGAAGCGGGACAGCACCCTGGTCCGGAGCGCGCCTGCCACCAGCAGCGCGATGAACAGCCCGAAGATCACGTAGATCAGCGCGATGCCGCGTCCCGGCCCGGTGCCGATCACGGCTCCGACGGTGCCGGCCAGGGCGCCGCCGGGGAGCATGAGCGGTTCGAGTGCCCGTTCGGCGAGCGGCGTCAGCACGCCGACGCCGAGCGGGATCGTGGACCAGGCCACCATCTGGTTGAGCGCGAACACCCTGCCGTGGTAGCGCTGGGGCACCTTGACCTGGATGATCGTCGCGTACACGCCGTTGACCAGCGCCAGCCCCAGCGACACACCGAACGCGCCGATGCCGATGAGCACGAGCGACCGGGTCAGGCCGACGAGCACGCAGGACACCGCGATCACCAGCGTGAGCAGCAGCATGCCGATCATGCGCCGGCGGCGGGGGCCGCCCCACAGGCTCATCCACAGGCCGCCTGCCGCCGCGCCCGCGCCGCCGCACAGCGCGATCACGCCGACCTGCGACAGGCTGGAGAAGGAGAGCACGAGCGGCGAGTAGAGCATGAAGACCGGTGACAGCACGATGGCCAGCAGCGCGAAGAACGCGACCATCGCCCGGAAGTCCCGGTTGCCGATCGACAGCCGGAACCCGGCCTTGATCTCGGCGCCGACCGATTCCCTGCGCTGGTGGGCGAGCGTGGCGGGGAAGCGCACCACGGTCAGCACGATGGCGGCGACCAGGTAGCCGATGATGTCGGCGATGAGGATGCCGCCGAGCCCGATCACGGACATGAGCCCGACCGCGGCCAGCGGGGCGACGAACTGGGCGACGCCCGCCGTCATCTGCGCGACGCCGTTGGCGTGCCCGAGGTAGCGCTTGGGCACGAGCTGCGGGATGGCCGACGAGTACGCGACCCGCTGGAAGGCCAGCGCCACCGACAGCATGGTGAGCAGCGGGTACAGGGTCCAGGTGTCGAGCCCGTCGGTGAACAGCAGGGCGGCCGCCGCGCCCTGGATGGCGAGGCCGGCGAGGCTGCTCGCGAGCATCACCTTGCGCCTGCTGGTCCGGTCGACGATGGCGCCGACCAGCGGCGCGGCGAGCACGCCGGGGATCACGGCGAGCACGGTCATCAGCGCCATCTGCGCGAGCCGCCCGGTGCTCAGGTAGATCCAGATGGGGATGGCGAACTCGGTGATGGTCGCGCCGGTGATCGTCACCATCTGGCCGAGCGCCACGGCCAGGAAGCGTCCGACGCTGGGTTCGGGTCCGGCTGTGGTCTCCGGGGAGGCGGCCCGGGGAGTGGAGGTGGCCTCGACGCTCCAGCCGGGGCCGCTGTCGCCGGGGGTGAGCGGGTCGCGGGAGAGGATCGCGGCCAGCTCCTCCGCCCGATATTTCAGGAAGTAGTGACCGGCTTCGCTGATCACCGCCAGCGTCGTGCGCCCGGTCATGAAGTGCCACTCGCGGTAGCGCTCCTCGTAGTACTCCGTCGTCGGGTCCTGCTCGCCCACGACCGACACGATCGGCGCCCGCAGCGGCGCGGCGTCGGCGTCCAGCAGTCCGGTGAAGTACTCCTCCGCCTGCCGCGCGTCGTGCCGCATGTTGCGCACGATGAACGCCCGCTGCTCCTCGTCGAGCTCGCCCAGGTCGGCGCCCATCGAGGTCAGCCAGGCGAGCTGGCCCCGGTCGCTGCGCCACCGGTCGCTGCCGGTGAGCTTCGCCCACAGGCCGAGCAGCCCGCGCGTCGGCCGGGCGAACGGGAAGATCCCGCCCAGGTAGACGGTCTCGATCTCGCGGCCTGCCTCCTCCAGCAGCCGGGCGATCGCCACGGTCAGCGCGCCGCCGACCCCGCAGTGCCCGTACAGCGACAGCGGCCCGCCGACCTTCTCCATGATCTCGGCCGCGCACTCGGCGGCCACCTGCGCCAGCGGCCTGGGCTCCTCGGCGAGGCCGAGGTCGTGGCCCGGCACGGCCACCGAGTACAGCGCCGTGCCCTCCGGCAGGGCGTCGGCCAGCGGCTGGTAGACGACCGCGCTGCCTCCGCCGTACGGGACGCAGACGAGCGTGCGCGTGGCCGGGCCGGGCGGCGTGAGCAGGTAGAGCAGCCCGCGCCGGGCCGACGGCTCGCCCGCCACGGCGGCCAGCCTGCGCACGGTCGGATGCTGGAACAGGTCCATCACGCTGACCGGCGCGCACTCCTCGGGCAGGTCGCGGCGGAGCCTGGCGACGACGCGGGTGGCCAGCAGCGAGTGGCCGCCCAGGTCGAAGAAGTCGTCGAGCGCGCCCACCCGGGGCAGCCCGAGCACGTCGGCCACGGCCGCCGCGATCACCTCCTCGACCGGCCCCGACGGCGGCTCGTAGGCCACGCCCTGGTCGGGGCGCTCGGCCTCCGGCTCGGGCAGCGCGGCCCGGTCGACCTTGCCGTGCGACTTCAGCGGCAGCCGGTCCAGCCACACGTAGCGGGTCGGCACCATGTACTCGGGCAGCGCGGCGCCCAGCGCCCGCCGCAGCTCGCCGACCGGTATCCGCTCGCCGTCGGCCACCAGGTACGCGACCAGCTCCAGCGCGCCGGGCTCGCCCCGGGCGTCGGCCACCGCGTGCGCGACGCCGGGCAGCTTGCGCAGCGCCTCGTCGATCTCGCCCAGCTCCACCCGGTAGCCGCGGATCTTCACCTGGAGGTCGCGGCGGCCCAGGAACTCCAGGTCGCCGCTCGGCAGCCAGCGGGCCAGGTCGCCGGTGCGGTAGAGGCGCTCGCCCCGGACGGTCACGAACTTCTCGGCCGTCAGGTCCGGCCGGCCGAGGTACTCGCGGGCCAGCCGGTCACCGCCGACGCACAGCTCGCCGGGCACGCCGATCGGCACCTGCCGCATCGCGGCGTCGAGCACGTGGACGCGGGCGTGCCCGAGCGGGCGGCCGATCGGCGTGACGGGGCCGCGGATCTCGTCGTCGGGCCTGACCGTGTAGGTGGTGACGCCCACGGTGGTCTCGGTCGGGCCGTAGTGGTTGACGATCTCGCACCGGCCCAGCGCGGCGAGCTCCCTGGTCTGCTGCCAGCTCGACCCCTCGCCGCCGAAGATCATCGTACGGCGGGGCAGCAGCTCCTCCGGCGGCACCTCGGCGGCCAGCGCGCCGAAGTGGGACGGGGTCATCTTCAGGTAGTCCAGGCCGTGGCCGGCGAACTCGGCCCCGGAGATCCGCGACGGGTACAGCTCCAGCGTCCCGCCGGTCATGAGCGCCAGGTAGAAGACCGTGACGCCGAAGTCGAACGAGAGCGACTGCAGCAGCCCGAACCTGGCCCCGTCCACGACGCCGAAGCGTTCGCGCACGTCGGACAGGTAGTTGAGGACCTGCTGGTGCTGGACGGCCACGCCCTTCGGCCGCCCGGTGGACCCGGAGGTGTAGATCACGTACGCCAGGTCGTCCGGCCCGGCCGACGGCCCGACCGGCTCGCCGCTCTCCTGCGGGACGCCGAGCAGCGGCCCGGCGAAGCCGCCCACCGGGGTGTCGGCGACCAGCGCCGCCGCGCCCGAGTCGGTCAGCAGGTACGCCAGCCGCTCGTCCGGCTGCTCGGGGTCGACGGGCACGTACGCGGCTCCGGCCTTGAGCACGCCGAGCACGGCCACGGCGAGCTCGGGCGACTGCTCCAGGCAGATCGCCACCCGGTCGCCGATGCCCACCCCGGCCTCGCGCAGCAGCGCGGCGAGCCGGTCGGCGCGGCCGTCGAGCTCGGCGTACGTGAGCGTGCGGCCGGCCTGGACGATGGCGGGGTGCGACGGGCGGGCGGCGGCGGTGGCGGCCACCATCTCGTGCAGCGTGCGCGCCCGGGGCGGCACCGGTTCGGCCCGGCTCCACGCGTCGAGGAGGGCCAGCTCCCCCGGCCCGGCGAGTTCGAGCTCCGACAGCCGCACCTCGGGGTCGTCGGCCACCTGGCGCAGCACGTTGGCGAAGTGGCCGGAGAAGCGCTCGGCGGTGGCGCGGTCGAACAGGTCGGTGCTGTAGACGAGGAAGAGCCGCAGCCCGTCGGCCCCGGGCGCCGCCTCCAGCGCCAGGTCGAACTTGGCCTGCGCGGTCCCCGGGTCGTAGGGCTCGGCCGTCACGCCGTCGAGCGCGAGCTGCCCGGCGGTCTCGGCGCCCATGACGAACTCGGCCTGGAACAGCGGCGTGCGGCTGAGGTCGCGGCGCAGGTCGAGGGCGTCGACGAGCCGGTCGAACGGCACGTCGGAGGCCATCAGCGACTCCATCGCCGTGGCGCGCACCCGGTGCATGAGCTCGCGGAAGGTGGGGTCGCCGGACAGGTCGGTGCGCACCACCAGCGTGTTGAGGAAGAAGCCGATCAGCGGCTCCAGCTCCTCGCTGTCGCGGGTGGAGACCGGGGTGCCCACGCACACGTCCTGCTGGCCGCTGTAGCGGGAGAGCTGCGCCTGGAACGCGGCGAGCAACGTCATGAACAGCGTGCAGCGCTCCCGCCTGGCCAGCAGGCCGATGCGGTCACTGATCCCGGCGGGCAGGGTGGTGACGACACGGTCGCCGGCGGTGGTCTTCACGAGCGGGCGCGGCCGGTCGGCGGGCAGTTCCAGCGCGGGCGCGTTCCTGAGCCTGTCGACCAGCGCCTGGGGCGGCGTGGCGTCCCGTTCGCGCTGCTCGCGGGCGTGGTCGGCGTACTGCAGGGTCAGCGGGGCCGGGGCCGGCTCGCCGTTGTAGGCGCGGGTGAGCTCGCGCAGCAGGATGCCGAGCGACCAGCCGTCGGCGGCGATGTGGTGCAGCACGACGACGAACACGTGCTCGCCGGGGCCGAGCCGGATCAGGCCGGCCCGCAGCGGCTGGTCCTCGACCAGGTCGAACGGCCGTCCGGTCCACTCGGCCACCAGCCGGGCGGCGCGTTCCTCGCCGTCGGGGGCGGCCAGGTCGACCCGGGTCAGGGTGACGCGCGGGTGCGGGTCGACGACCGCGACCGGCCGGCCGTCCTCGTCGGCGTAGCGGGTGCGCAGCACCTCGTGCCGGGCGGCGACGGCGAGGAGGGCGCGTTCGAGCGCGCCGGCGTCGAGCGGGCCGCGCAGGCGCTCGGTGACGAACATGTTGTAGGAGGCGTTGCCGGGGTCGAGCTGGTTCAGGAACCAGAGCCGCTCCTGGCCGGACGACAGCACGCGGGTATGGCCCGCGACCACGTGATCGGTAGTCATTGGGCTGTCTGCCTCCAAGACATGGGATCTATAAGAGAGCGGATTCTAATAGGAAAGAATCTTTTCTATTTAGATGATCGCCAGTCTCGCACCAACGAAGCGGCATGCGCAAGGGTGATGCAGCAGACAGGGTGGGGTCCCAGCTTGACTCCTACGGCAAATACATCGGACCCTTCGAGTCAAGATCGCTGTCTACTTGAGCGCCCCCGCGGTCATGCCGGCCTGGATGCGCCGCTGGAGGAGGACGTAGACGATCAGGATCGGCGCCATCGCGATCGTCAGGCCCGCGAACAGGCCCGAACGGTCACCGGCATAGCCCTGCTCGACCGCGAGGTTGGCCAGCCCCTGCGACAGGACGAACTTGCTGTCGTCGCTGACCAGCACCAACGGGATCAGATACTGGTTCCACTGGCCGATGAAGTTGAAGATGCCGACGCTGATGAGCCCCGGCTTGGCCATCGGCAGCATCACCCGGAAGAACGTGGCCACCTCGCCGCACCCGTCGAGCTTGGCCGCCTCCGCGACCTCCTCGGGCAGCGTGCGGAAGAACGCCACCAGGAAGAACATCGAGAACGGCAGCGAGTACGCGGCGTACACGAGGATGAGGCCGGGCAGCGAATTGCCGAGCCCGAGGTTCTGCACGACGAAGAACAGCGGGACGAGCGCCATGAAGACGGGGAACGTCATCCCGGCGATGAAGAAGTAGTAGAGCACGCCCTTGACGCGGAAGTCGAAGCGCGCGAACACGTAGGCGCCCATGGCCGACAGCAGCAGCGTCAGCACGACGCCGCCGCCGACGACGATCACGGTGTTGCCGAAGTACGTGCCGATGGAGGCGGTGTCCCAGGCGCGGGCGAAGTTGTCCCAGCGCAGGGCCTCGGGGAGCGACCACGGGTCGGCGACGATCTCCGGGTCGCTCTTGAGCGAGCTGACGACGGCCCAGATCAGCGGCACGGTCGACACGACGGCCCACAGGACGAGGAACGCCTGGGCGACGGCGATCGTCGGGCCCGCGGATCTGCCTCGCGGCCTGCGCGCACCGGTGGCGGCCATCAGAATTCGATCCTCTCTCGGCGGGTCGCGCGGAGCGTGAAGGCGGACAGGGCCAGGGTGACGACGAAGAGCACGACGCCCATCGCCGAGGCGTAGCCGAACCGGCCGTAGGAGAACGCGTTCTGGTAGAGGTAGAACGAGCCCACCTGGGTGGAGTCGTTCGGCCCGCCGCCGGTCATGATCTGCACGATGGCGAACGCGTCCAGTGCGGCGATCCCCAGGTAGACGGCCGCTGTGCGGATGTTCTCCCAGATGAGCGGCACGGTGATGCGGAAGAAGACCTGGCTCCTGGAGGCGCCGTCGAGCACCGCGGCCTCCAGCAGCGACGCGGGGATCGCCTTGAGGCCGGCGGTGAACAGGACGACGTAGAAGCCGACGCCGTTCCAGACGAGGACGGCGAGCACCGCCCAGAAGGCCAGTCTCTCGTCGCCGAGCCACGACGGCTGCACGTGCCCGAGCCCGATCGCGCGCAGCCCGCCGTTGAGCAGGCCGTTGATCGGGTTGTAGATGTTCATCCACAGCACGCCGATGATCGCGATCGACAGCACGTACGGGAAGAAGAACACGACCCGGTAGAACGTGGCGCCCCGGACGCCGCGGATCTCCCCGCTGCGGGGGCCGCCCGCGGCGTTCAGCATGAACGCCAGGAACAGCGCCAGCCCGATCGTGACGAGCGGCAGCGTGATCAGGAGGATCAGGTTGTTGCCGAGCGCCTTCCAGAAGACCGGGTCGCCGAAGAGCTCGGCGAAGTTGGCCAGGCCGATCACGTCGAACTCGGCCGACAGGCCCCGCCAGTCGGTGATGGCGATGTAGAACGCCTGCACGTACGGCGAGGCCACGAACACCGTGTAGAGGATGAGCGGCGCGGCGAGGAAGCCGACGATCACACGGCGCTGGTGCCGGTTTCGCATCTCAGTTCCGGGCCGCGTCGGTGAGGCGCTGCGCTTCCTTGGCGAGCTGGTCGGCCTTCACGTCGCCGTTCATGAACCGGCCCATCACCTTGGCGATGTCGTTCCACAGGCGGCTGTTACGGGTGTCGACGGTCAGGCCGAAGATGTTGTCGCCGGCCTCCTTGAGCGCGTCGTTGATGGAGACGAGGCCGTGCTTGGCGTCGGCGGGCAGCGTGGCGTTGCGGTTGGAGGAGAGCGCGCCGGCCTGGGCGATGAAGTTGGAGCCGCCCTCGTTCGAGAGCATCGCGCGCAGGAACTCCAGGCCGCCGGCGGAGTTGGCGGCGTCACGCGGCACGATGTACGGCTCGCCCGCCTTGGCGCACAGGGCGCCGAACGGCCGGTCGTCGGCGTCGGTGATCGACGGGACGCGGCAGATCGACATGTCGAAGCCGGCCGGGACGCTGTCGCCCATCTCCTTCTCCAGCCAGGAGCCGCCGGGGACGAATCCGGCCTTGCCCTGGAGGAACTGCATCTGGGCGTCGGTGTGGTTGAGGCCCGAGCTGCCCTTGAGCACCCAGCCGTTGGTGGGGATGGCCTCGAACGCCTTGAGCGCGGCGACGGCCCGCTCGTCGGTCCAGGCGTCCTTCTCGAAGTTGTTGATCTTGTCGATGACTTCCTTGCCCGCGACCTTGTAGATCATCGAGGCCAGCCACCAGAACATGTAGTACGGGAACTGGCCGGGGTAGGTCCAGGGGGCGATGCCGGCGGTGGCCATCTTGTCGCACAGCCCGAGGTAGTCGTCCCAGGTCTGCGGGTAGGTCCAGCCCTTCTCCTCGAACAGGGAGGCGCTGTACCAGGCACCGTAGGCGCCGTAGGAGTAGTTGAGGACGACGAACTGGCCGTCGTGCGTGCCGACCTCGACCACGCCGGGGCGCAGGGTGTCGCGCACGGGCACGGCTGGATCGCTCCAAGAGGGCGCGTCCAGCAGCGGGGCCAGCGACAGCAGGGCCTTGTCGCCGACGAGCGCGCCGTAGTCGATGGCGTTGGAGCCGGAGTTGTTGACGACGTCCGGCGGGTTGCCGGCGACGAAGCGCGGCTGCAGCGTCTGCTGGATCTGCTGGGTGGAGGTCTGCTTGACCTCGGTCTTGGGATGCTTCTTCTGGTAGAGCTCGACGGGCAGCTTGATGTAGGCCTGGCCGTAGCCGCCGTCGAAGAGCACGACCTCGACGGGCGTGCCGGCGGCCACCCCGAACGGATTGCCCGCGACGGCACGGCCCGTCGGGGACGCGGCGGGCGCCTGCTTTCCGCCGGACGTGGCACAGCCGGCGGCGAGCGCGCCGGCGACGGGGGACAGCGCCAGGAACGCCAGGACCGAACGGCGGGTCGGCTGGGGCTGCGACGGACGATCATGCATTCGGGTACACCTCCACAGGATTCGTACTCCTTTGACGATCCTGAGTAAGGTAAGCTACCTTACTAACATGGCTACAGCAACAGTTTTCCCGTGGAACTCCTTTGACGAGGCCTTTCGCAGCCAGCCCGAGTCGTTGGCGGACCTCGCCGGGGCTCTGCCGGGGCAGCTTGACCGTCACGGCGACGTCACCCGCCTCGTCGCCTTCGCGATCGGGGCCAGCCGCGCCGCCGCGCACGTGCTGGTCGCCGGGCTCACCGCGCGCGGCGTGGCGTGCGAGCTGCTGACTGGAGCCGATTTCACCGCCGACCAGGTGCGCCCGGAGACGACGTACCTGGGGGTCTCCCAGTCGGGACGCAGCGTCGAGATCGTGCGCGCGCTGTCACTGGCCCCCGAGGAGTCGCGGATGAGCGTCGTCAACCGGACGCCCTCGCCGGTGTCCGAGCTGGCCCCCCGGCACCTGTGGCTGGGCGGCGTCGCCGACTCCCGCGTGTCCACCGTCGGCTACACGGCCACCGCGCTCGCCCTGGCCATGCTGGCCGAGCACCTGACCGGCGGCGTCGACGAGCCGCGCTGGCGCTCGTTCGGCGAGCGGCTGGCCGCGGTGATCGACGGGCAGCGCGCGGCAGCCGGGCGCATCGCCGCCGACCTGGTGCGCGCCGGCCACCTCGACGTGGTCTCCTCCGGAGCGGGGCTGGCGGCGGCCGAGGGCGCCTCGCTGCTGTTCCGCGAAGGCGTCGCACTGCCTGCCTCCAGCTTCGACACCCGCTCCTACCTGCACGGATTCATGGACAGCGCCCGGCCGGGCACCGTCCACGTGATCGTCGACTGCGGCAGCGAGGCGCTGCTCGCCCGCCAGCTCGCCGACCACGGCGCCACCGTGCACCTCATCGGCGCCGAGCCGATCGCCTACGACGGCCCCGGCCCGCTGCACCAGATCCACCTGCCCGGGATGAGCGGCGCCGAGCTGTCCATCGCGGCCACCGTCATCTGCCAGATGGTCGTCCAGGAGGCCTGCGCGGCCACCGGCCGGCGCCCCGAGGACGCGGTGTTCACCCGCCTCGACACGAAGGTGGAGACGACCGCGTGAGCGTGGCCCCCCAGCCGCGCCCCGGCGTCGCGGGCCTCGACATCGGCGGCTCGTACCTGCGCGTCCACGTCGAGGACGCCGTCACCGGCGAGCACCTCGCCGGTCAGACCCTGCCCAACACCGACTGGAACGACCTGTCCACGGCCGGGCGCGCCGCGCTGATCCACGCCGCCACCGGCCAGGTGACGCCCGCGAGCCACCGGCTCGCCGCCGTCGGCGTCGGCGCCCGCGGCTGCGACTCCGAGGCGCTGACCAGGGAGCTGCACGCCGCCGTGGCCGCAGAGTTCGGCCCCGACGTCACCGTACGGGTCTGCAACGACGCCCTGCTGGTCGGCCTGGCAGGCGGGTACGACCATGCCGTGTCGGTGATCGCGGGAACCGGGGCCGTCGTCGGCGGCCGGACCCCCGACGGCGTCACGATCCTCACCGACGGGTGGGGCTGGCTGCTCGGCGACCACGGGAGCGCGCCGCGCATCGTCATCGACGCCCTGCGGCTGTACGCCGAGAGCCTGGACCGCGGCGAGGGCGACCGGGTGTTCCGCACGTTCGTCGCCGGCGCGTTCGACGTCATCGAGGACCGCCGCCTCCCCGGAGCGCTGGAGGGCGTGCGCGAGGAGCTGGGCGAGCTCGCCGAGAGCGTCTTCGCGTGCGCGGAGGCCGGCTCCCCCAGCGCGCGGCGGGCCATCGTGGGCAACGCCCAGCGGCTCGCCGGCAACGTCGCGGCCGCGCTGCGCCTCGGGGTCCGCGCGGACGCCGTCGTCGGCGCGGGCGCGGTCATGGTCAAGCAGCCGTCGTTCCGGTCCGCGTTCGCCGAAGCGCTGGTCGAGCAGGGCGTCACGCTGCCGCTGTCGGTCCTCGGCACCGAGCCGGTCTTCGGGGCCGTCCGGCTCGCCCACCTGGCATATGAGGAGCAATTCGCATGACATCAGACCTGCGGCAACTCGCCCTCGGCACCGTGCTGCCCGCGTTCGAGGGCACCACCGCTCCGCCGTGGCTGCTCGACCGGCTGCGCGAGGGGATGGCGGGCGTCATCCTGTTCGGCCGCAACATCGTGTCGCCGCAGCAGGTGGCGGAGCTGGTCCGGCAGATCCGCGAGGCCCGGCCGGACGCCGTCGTGGGGATCGACGAGGAGGGCGGCGACGTCACCCGCATCCACCACGACGAGGGCAGCCCCTACCCCGGCAACCGGGTGCTGAGCGAGAACGGCGACCTGGACGCCACCCGGGCGGTGGGCCGCGGCATCGGCGCCGAGCTGCGCGACCTCGGCGTCAACTACAACCTGGCGCCGATCGGCGACTACGTGACCGACCCGCTCAGCCCGCTGACCACCCGCTCCTACGGCCGCAGCCCGCGTGACAACGCCGAGCACGCCGCCGCCTGGATCGAGGGCCTGCAGGAGGCGGGCGTGGCGGCGTGCGTCAAGCACTACCCGGGGCTCGGCGGCTCGCTGCTGGACTCGCACCTGTCGCTCGGCCGGGTGACCGCCGGGCGGGCCGAGTTCGACGACGAGCACCTGCGCACCTTCGTCAGCGCGGCCGCCTCCGGCGTGGCGAGCATGATGACCGCGCACGTGGTGGTCGACTGCCTCGACCCCTCGGCGCCCACGACGCTCAGCCCCGCCGTGATCAGCCGCCTGCTGCGGGACGAGATCGGCTACGACGGCGTCGTCATCTCCGACGCGCTGGAGATGCACGGCGTGCTGAACCACGCCTCGTCGCTGCCCGCCGCCGCCGTGGGCGCGCTGCGCGCCGGCGTCGACGTGCTGTGTCTCGGGGCCGAGCAGTACGAGGAGGCGACCACCGCCGTCGTCGACGCGATCGTCGCCGCCGTGCGGTCCGGCGAGCTGCCCGCCGAGCGGCTGGAGGAGGCCAACCGGCGGGTCGCCGCGATGGCCCGCGCCTACCCCGGCACGGTCGGCGTGCCCGGCGCCGCCGACACCGCCGCCGAGCGCGCGGCCGGGCTGGCGGCGGCCTGGGGGGCGACCACCGTCGAGGGCGACGCGTCGATCGCGGGCAGCACCGGCGGCACTGTGCACGTCGTCACGTTCGACGACCGGACCTCCATCGCGGCCGGGCCCGTCCCGTGGGGCATCGGGCCGGAGCTGCGCGCGGCCGGCGTCGCGTTCGCCGACCACGTCCTGACCCCGCCGATCAGCGACCCGCCCGACCTGCCGGGCCTCGGGCCGTCCGACGTCGTCGTGGCCGTCGTACGGGACCTGCCCCGCCATCCCGCCAGCGCCGAGGTCTTCGACCGGCTGGACGCGCCGCGCCTGGTCGTCGTCGACATGGGCTACCCGGGGACGGACTACCCGCGCGCCACCGGCGTGGTCCGGACCTTCGGCGCCTCCCGGGCGAGTTCCGCCGCCGCCGTACGCGCCCTGACAAGACAGGCGTGACTCCGATTGGATGACCACATGCGTTCGCCGGAACTCCCCCCGACCCAGCGCCACGTCCTGAGTCACACGCTCGGCCACGGCTCGACCACCCGGCCCCGGCTGCTCGCCGCCACCGGCCTGTCGAAGCCGAGCGTCAACGACGCCGTCAGCGCCCTGGAGGAGGCCGGCTACCTGCGCCGCAACGGCAGGCACGTCCCGGCGACGGGCAAGCCGGCCGTGCTGTTCGAGGCGGCCGACGAGGTCGGCTGGGCGCTCGGCGTCGACCTGGGCAGCTCCCACGTCGAGCTGATGGCCGTCGACCTCGCCGGGGCGCGCACCACGCACGTGTCCATCTCCGAGCCGGTCCGCCCCGGCGAGGCCCGCCGCCGCGAGCCGTCGCCGCACGTCATGGAACGGGCGGCCCGGCAGCTCGCCGACTGGTGCGCCGGACGCGACCGGCTGCGGGCCGTGACGATCGCGCTGCCGCAGATCATCGACGCCCGCCGCAGCCAGGTGCCCGCCTCCGCCGGACAGGAGAAGGGCGCCGTCGCCACGCTGCTCGACGCGCTCACCGACCACTTCGACGGCCCGGTGCGGCTGGAGAACAACGTCAACTGCTCGGCGGTGGCCGAGATGCGGATCGGCGCCGGGGCCGACGTGCCGAGCCTGGCCTACCTGCAGCTCGGCGTGGGCGTCGGCGCTGGGCTCATCAACGAGGGCCGGCTGGTGCGCGGCGCGCACGGCGCGGCGGGCGAGCTGTCGCGGCTGCCGTTCCCGTGGGCCGACGGCGCCGAGCAGACCTCGCGCCACGCGATGGAGGAGCGGCTGGCGGCCTCCCGCCTGGTCGACTCCTACCGCTCGCAGGCTCCCGGCGCGGCCTCCGTCGGCGACGTGGTCAAGGCGATCCTGGCCGACGTCGCGGCCGGCTCGGCCGAGGCCAAGGCCGTGCTCGACGCGTACGTGCTGGACGTCGCCAGGGCGTGCGCCGCGCTTGCGGCGGTCGTCGACCCCGACCTGGTGGTGATCGGCGGCGAGATCGGCGACGCTCCCGAGGTCGTCGAGGCGGTGCAGGCGGCGGCCCGGCCGCTGCACGAGTTCGTGGCGATCTCCAGCAGCGTCGTCGGCGCGCTGGCCACCGTGCTCGGCGCCGTCATCCTCGGCCTCGAACAGGCCCACTCCGAGCTTCTCGGCGAGTACGCGGTGCACGCGACGGCCGCCGTCGACCGGCTGCGCGCCGAGCGGCCGTAGCGCGCCGGGCTCCCCCAGGCATGAGTCACCCGGCCTGGGGAAGCCAGCCGTCATGAGCAAAAAAGTCGAGGACTGGAGTGCGCTCGACGGCGCATCGAACAAGCTCGCGGGCCTGGTCGGACGGCTGACACGCCCCGACGCGATCAAGAACGCGCTGTCGGGCACCTGGCTGGGCCACTCGCTGCACCCCGTTCTTACGGACCTGCCCATCGGCGCCTGGACCATGGCCTCCTTCCTGGACGTGGCCGGAGGCGAGGCCGGGGCCGAGTCGGCGCGCCGCCTGGTCGGCGTCGGGCTGATCGCCACGGTGCCCGCCGCGGCGGCGGGGGCGTCCGACTGGTCGGAGACCTACGGGCCCGAGCAGCGGACCGGGCTCGTGCACGCGCTGTGCAACGTGACGGCGACCGCGCTCCAGGCTGCCTCCTGGGTCGCGCGCGGGCGCGGGCAGCGGCGGGCCGGGATGCTGCTGAGCGGCGCGGGCCTGGCCATGACGTCGATCGGCGCGTACCTGGGCGGGCGCCTGTCGTTCGTGCAGGGCGTCGGCGTCAACCACACCGCGTTCCAGCAGCCCGTCACCGACTGGACCGACGTCGCGGCGGTGGCCGAGGTGAGCGACGGCCGGGCGCACCGCGTCACGGCGGACGGGGTCGCCGTGCTGCTCGTCCAGCACGACGGGACGCTGCACGCGCTCTCGGCCACCTGCACGCACGCCGGCGGGCCGCTGGACGAGGGCACGATCGTCGGCGACGGCTGCATCCGGTGCCCGTGGCACGGCAGCACGTTCCGGCTCGCCGACGGCAAGGTGGTGCGCGGGCCCGCGACGGTCGAGGAGCCGCGCTGGGACGTGAAGATCGACAACGGCCGGGTGCTCGTCCGGTCCACGACCGGCGACCGGGAGCCCGTCCGGGCGGTGATCCGGAGCACCGAGCGGATCACCGCACGGGCCTGACCCCGAACGCCCGCAACCCCCGCCAACGGCACGTGCCGTTCTAATAGGCTGTCCACATGACGGACACCCCACGCACCCGGGCCGACGACCGGACCGAGGCCATCAGGCGCACCACGCTTGAGCTGGCCCAGGAGATCGGCTACGCCAAGCTCAGCATCGAAGGGGTCGCGGCCCGCGCCGGCGTCGGCAAGCACACGATCTACCGCCGCTGGCCGTCCAAGGGCGCCCTGTTCCTGGACGCGGTCCTGTCACCGCAACAGCCGGACCTCGACTACCCCGACACCGGCGACGTCATGGCCGACCTCCGCACGCAGATCCACCATGCCGTCGACCTGCTCGGCCGCCCCCCGTTCGGGCCGCTCTTCCAGTCGCTGATCGGCGAGGCCCAGCACAACCCGGCCGTCGCCGCCGAGCTGAACGAGCGCTTCACCAAGCCGCAGGAGGCCAAGACCGTCGCCCGGCTCACCAAGGCCAGGGAGCAGGGGCAGCTCGCCCCCGAGTTCGACCTGGACCTGGCCATGTCGATCCTGACGGGGCCGCTGTTCTTCACCCTCATGGTCACGCAGGAGCCGGTGACGCACGAATACGTCGACCGGGTGCTCGAGGCCCTCTTCGCCGGAATGCGCCCCCGCCCCTAGCTAGGCAGCGCGCCACCCTCATGGGGTGCGCACACGGGCTCGGCCTTCCAAGTCAGCTCCGTGGTCGTTCAGTGGGTGAACTCTGCGATGTTCGCGGTCTCGTGAGGTCGCCGCCCTGCCCGGGATCCAGGTCCGCCGCGCGGACGTCGCGCTCCACGATCTCCAGGGCGCGCTCCAGCGTCTTCCACCAGTCTTGGTCTTCAACGGCCACGCCGCAGTCTGGCGTCACGTACGGCTTCCCGGCAAGGGGGTCGTGACTGAAAGGAGGAACGTCATGGCGTTCACCGAGGAGGAGATCGCGTACCTGCGGTCGCAGCCGCTGGCGCGGATCGCGACGCTGGGGCCGGGCGGGCAGCCGGACGTGGTGCCGGTCGCGTTCGAGTTCGACGGCGAGCGGTTCTGGGTCGGCGGGTCGGGCGCGTCGGTGCTGGAGACGCGCAAGTTCCGCAACGTCAGGGCCGGCAACCACCTGGTGGCGGTGGTGGTCGACGACCTGGTGTCGATGGAGCCGTTCGTCGCGCGGGGGGTGCGCGTCTACGGCCGGGCCGGGGAGCCGGTGGAACGGGTCGGCATGGTGGGGCCCGGCTTCTACCTCGGCATCACGCCCGTGGTGTCGTGGAGCTGGAACCTGGCGGGCGAGCCGGTGGGCGCCACCTGGTACGAGGCGCGCAGGACAGTGCACTGAGGGCCGGGCCCGGGGTGGTTTCCGGGCCCGGCCACGGGGTCAGCGGGGCAGCGACGACCAGGGGAGGCCGTCGGTGGGCCAGAGTTCGGCCTGCCGCTTGAGCGTGTTCTCGACCCGGCCGCCGACGGGGCAGCGGTAGCCGTGCGGGGGCACGGTCAGCGAGATCAGGTAGTTGTCGATGGGCACCGTGCTGCACTCGTCCTTGCCGTAGATGCGGTGGCCCCAGCCTTCGTAGGTGAGCAGCACCGCCTTGCGGCCGAGCTGCCTGGCGACGTTGGCCGACCAGCCGTACGGGGTGGACGGGTCGTGCAGCGAGTTGCCGAGCAGCAGCGGCGCGCTGCCCTTGTAGCGCAGCCGGTGCTGCGGGTTGTTGGTGGGGTGGTTGAGGCAGACGGGCAGGTCCTCGATCGGCATCGGGTTGAAGCGCATGTCGGGGGCCCGGTGGGCGGAACTGCGCAGCAGTGCGGCGTATTCGCGGTAGTTGCGCACCCGCAGACTGTAGTCCTGGCACAGGATGACGGTCGGCAGGTGGGCGAGTTCGCCCTGCACGGGCTGGCGGCCGGGCAGCGGGGGCACCCAGTCGGGCGGGGTGCCGCCGTTGAGCGCGTTGATCATCTGGGCGAGGAGCTGCCAGGCGGGGCCTTCGGTGCCGAGGACGCCCTGCCACAGCACCTGCAGCTCGGTCATCGGCCGGTCGGGCACCCCGGGGTAGTAGAGCTCGCCGCGCCGGGCCTTGGCCAGCAGGTCCTTCCAGATCGCGCGGACGTCCTGGCCGTGCAGGGCGCAGCTCGGCTCCTGGTCGCACCAGCCGACGAACTGGTCGAAGGCGTCCTCGACGGCGGCGGCCTCGCTGTCGAGGAACTGCTTGACGCGCAGGCTGTGGTCCATGTTGCTGTCGAGGGCGAGCGCGCGGATCCGGCCGGGGAACAGCTCGGCGTACATCTGGCCGATCAGCGTGCCGTACGAGATCCCGTAGTAGGTGAGCTTCTCCTCGCCGAGTGCGGCGCGGATGGCGTCCAGGTCGCGGGCCACGCTGACGGAGTCGACGTGGTCGTACAGGGGGCCGGTGCGGGCGCGGCAGTCGGCGCGCAGCCGCTCGTTGTAGGCGGTCCACCTGTCGAAGTCGGCCTGGCTGGTCATGACGGCGTACGGCATCTCGTTGTAGACGGACGCCGAGCAGACCACGGGGTTGCTGCGGCCGACGCCGCGCGGGTCGAACCCGACGATGTCGAAGTGCCGCTGCAGTTCGGGGGTGAAGAAGCCGGGGGCGCCGTAAGCGGCTTCGACGCCGGAGCCGCCGGGGCCGCCGGGGTTGATCACCAGTGAGCCGATGCGGGCGGCGGGGTCGGTGGCCTTGCGCCTGGCCAGGGCGAGCTCGACGGTGGGGCCGTCAGGCTGTGACCAGTCGATCGGGACGGCCAGCTTGCCGCACTCGGCGGCGGGCTCCTCCTCGCACGGCGTCCAGGTGATCGCCTGGGGCGGCTGCTGGGGGCTCGCTCCGGCGGCCTGAACGGGTAAGACTGCCGCGACCGTGACGAAGGCGGTCGCCAGCAGGGTCAATCTTCTCTTCACATCGCTCCCATCGGTCATCCGGCCGAGTTAGATCATGCCGGGTCGGCAGGGCGTGCGAAGCAAGATGGGAAATGTCGTGGTTGACGGGCAAACGGCTGTCTTGACGGTGGGGGAAACAGCGATCTAGCCTCACTTTTAGGAAACTTTCCTAAAAGTAAAACCCCCCACCCCTGGAGACTCGTATGAGCCTTCGTCATCGTGCCGCCATTCTGGCGGGCGCCGCAGCCCTGGCCTTCGGCCCGGCCGTCCTCCTCGCCTCCCCCGCCGCCGCGGCGCCTACGGGATGCACCACCCAGTACGGCGCCGGCTCGGCGAGCAGCTTCTGCTCCTCCGGCACCGGCATGCACCAGGTCGTCGTCCTGCAGAAGCACGCTTCGCCGCTCGCCGGCCCCATCCTCGTCGTCGGCCCCTGTGTGCCGGTCGGGCAGACCTCGCACACCTCCATCACCCCCTGGCCCGTCGTCTCGATCCGCGCCAACACCTGCGGCTGAGCCGGCATCGGCGCGGCGGCCCCGGCCGCCGCCCCTTCGCGTGCCCCGGGGTCAGCCCGCGCTGCAGGAGACCGTCGGCCAGTTCCAGTTGCCGTTGTGCTGGATGGTCACGCCCCAGTTGTTGCCATTGCCGTTCGGCCTGGCGGTGAGCACCTGGGAGCTGGGATAACTGGCGCTGACGTTCCAGGTGGACAGGACCTTCGCCGGGGAGGGCACGTTCATCGTCACGGTCCAGTTGCTGGAGCCGCTGACCGCGACGTTCAGGTTGTAGCGGTCGCTCCACTGCTGGCCCGCCGACAGCGTCGCCGAGCACCCGCCGCTCCCGTTGCCCCCGTCGCCGCCGCCGGTGGTGCCGCCCACGGTGATGTTGGAGTTGCCGCTGCTCTGGTAGCCCTCGGTCGCCATGATCATGTAGTCATGGCCGCCCAGGTTCATGCCGTGCCTGGCCCAGGCGTCGAAGTGGTTGCCCGAGGTGATGGTGCCGCCGGTCTTCTTCGACTGCCGGACGCTCCAGTACTGGTTGAACGTCCTGGTCCCCTCGATCGACGGGGCGTTGTAGCGGGTCGTCTGGTAGATGTCGTACGTGCCGCCGTCGCTGGTGACCGTGCCCTTGTACGTGCCCGTGGGCCGATAGGTGCCCCAGTTGTCGACGATGTAGTACTCGACGAGCGGGTTCCTCGTCCAGCCGTAGAGGGTCAGGTAGGCGTTGCCTGACGGGTTGAAGCTGCCCGAATAGCTGACGGTGCGGCGTCCGCCGGTGCTCCAGCCCTTGCCCGCGACGAAGTTGCCGGTGTTGCGCCACGAGGTGCTGTAGTTGCCGCCGGAGCCCAGCTCCATGGAGACGGTCCCGTTGCTGTCGGTCCAGAACGAGTAGAAGTAGCCGTTGTTGGTGCCCGTCTGGTTGGTCGTGATGGCCGCGTGGGCGACGCCGGGGAGCATCGCCGTGGCCACGGCCACCGCCACGACGCAGGAGCGGGCGACGAACCGCCTGATGGGTCCGCGGCGTTTCGGGGGTGCGAGGGGCTCGTTCATGTGCGCGCTTCCTCCTCGAAACTATCGGCGAGTTGGCGAAAGTATCGGCTCGAATTTGTCAAGCTGTCAATGCCGCCCACTCGTCACGATGCCGAGATCCCGGCTCACCTGCGCAGTTGTCCCGATGAAAATTTCGTACGGCTACCGAAACATCAGCTCGCCCCCCAGATCGGCCGGTCCGGGTCGCCGGGCGGGAGCTTCGACAGGATCAGGGCGACCTGGTTCCAGTCCCCCACCTCGACGTTGTCCCTCATCAGGCGCAGCCGCCGGGCGATCTCCCCGTGCCCGGTCAGGAAGTTCGCCACCCCCTCCTGGATCTGCCCGGTCACCGCCTCGTACCCCGACGCGCCACCCTCCCCCTTGAGGAACGTGGCGCCCAGGTCGTCGTCACCCCAGAACGCGCCGATCGCCTCCAGGTCCCTGGCCGCCTCCCCGACGAACCGTCCGAGCTCGTCCCGCTCGACGTCGAACGCGTGCGCCGCCGAGCGCATCACGTGCTTGTGGATGTCCATGCCGTCCTCCTCAGCTCGCGGGTTTGTGCGCCATCGTGAAGTAGAGGAGCAGCCGGCCCAGCGTCTCCTTCCACGTCGGGATCAGCTCGGCGCCCTCCTGGCCGTTCATGGCGTCGTACGAGGGGCCGTATCCGATGGAGCCGCCGGCCACCCGGCTCAGGAAGTAGCGGACGTCGGGATTCTGGCTGATCTTGCCGGCCAGGGGCATCGCGGCGTCGAATGCGCCGTAGAAGGCGACCGAGGCGGCGAACTCCTTGAGCGCCTGCGTGGCGTTCTGCTCCAGCGAGCCGGGGTCCTCCCCGCGCAGCGCCTTCACGCCCGCGACCACGGCCACGTCCCCGACGGCGAAGAAGGTGCTGCCGATCGTGTACTCCGTGAGCTTGGCCAGCACGATTTTGGCGACGCTGTGCTCCAGCAGCTTGGCCAGCATGCCCGCCTGCGCCCGGCGCATGAGGAACTGGCTGATCTGGTACGCCGTCCCCGCCTGCCAGGGGAAGGTGGTGATGAAGATGAAGCTGGCGAAGTTGGCCAGCGCCAGCGTCCAGTACGTGTGCCGCGCGGTCTCGATGACCTCCGCGTACTCGGTGCACGCCTGGCTGTTCTGCCGGCAGCGCTGGGCGAGCCTGGCGGCGTAGCCGGCCGTGGGCGGCTGTGGATAGAGGCCGGCGGTGACCGCCTTCTTGAAGGCGTCGACCCCGGCCCCGCTGTTCTGCCTCCACACCGTCTCCGCGGCGGCGAACGTCTTGTCCGGGCTCCGCTCGACGCGTTCGGCCAGCCTGGCCCACACCTCGGCGGCCTGGCGGGCCTTGGCCGGGTCGCCGGTCGGGTAGTCCACGGCGAGCATCTTGAAGACGAACCCGGCGATGCCCAGCGCGCCGAACCCGTAGATGCTCGCGCGGCCCGGGTTGATCCTCAAGGCCGCCGCCCGCGGTCGCCCCCGGCGCCCGGCCGGTCGCCGCTCGGGCCCGCGCCGTCCAGCACGGTCTCGGCGATGAAGGGGGCCACCAGGTCGCCCGCCTCCCGCTCGGCGTCGCGGGCGGCCCGGCCCGCCGCTTCGAGGACCGCCGCCGCCAGCTCCGCGGAGCCGAGCCGCATGGCGCGCGGGTCGATGGTGAGCCCGGTCAGCGCCCCCGTCTGTGTCACCTCGGCCACCACCCGGCCCTCGGCGGCCTCCCCCCGTCCCTTGACGGCGGCTATCCGGCCGCTCAGCCTCTCGATCGCGGCCACGTCCTGCCGGAACTGGTCCAGCAGCCGGCCGAGCTCCTGGTCGCCGCCCGCGTTGAACGGATCGCCCGGTGAGGTCATCGCGTCTCCTGACTCTCGTGATCATCGCTGTACGAGAGTTAACCAGGAGGAAATACCGGCTATTTCCCTCTTTGTCAGGCGAGCGGCACGGGCACGCCCCGCTCATCCTCCCCGCGCGGCCCGAAGATCCGGCGCTCGCCGGCGGCGATCGGCAGGTCGTTGATGCTGGCCTCGCGCCGCCGCATCAGCCCGCTCGCGTCGAACTCCCACAGCTCGTTACCGTAACTGCGCCACCATCCCCCGGCCGCGTCGCTCCACTCGTACTGGAAACGGACGGCGATCCGGTCGGCGGTGAAGGCCCACAGCTCCTTGCGCAGCGCGTAGTCCAGCTCCCTGGCCCACTTGCGGGTCAGGAAGCCGACGATCTCCTCCCTGCCGGTGACGAACTCGTCCCGGTTGCGCCAGACCGAGTCGGGTGTGTAGGCGAGGGACACGCGGCGCGGGTCACGGGTGTTCCAGGCGTCCTCGGCGGCCTGGACCTTGGCGCGGGCGCTCTCTTCGGTGAAGGGCGGAACGGTCATGAGCTCTCTCCTCGGTCAGTCTTCTTCGAGCGTGATCGCCTGGACGGGACAGGCACGCGCCGCCTCCTCGACGGCGGGCCAGTACGCGTCGCCGGGCTCCGCGTCGTAGACCAGCTCGTCGTCGGCGTCGAGGCTGAACGCCTCCGGCGCGGCGAACACGCACTGGGCGTGGATCTGGCACAGGGCGTCGTCGACGCGGACCCGCATCACGCCCTCCTCTCGGCGGCCTGGGCCGGGTTGAAGCGCGAGTAGCCGCCGAACGACCAGCGTTGCGGAAGCCCTCCGGTGATCTGGACGGCCCGCTCGACCTCGAAGTCGACGAGCCGGTGGGCGCCGGGCACGGCCGCGGCCCGGCCGGGGTCCCAGTCGACGCGGGCCCGGCCGGTCAGCTGCAGTGTGTCGCCGTTCTCCCAGTCGAGGAACAGCAGCCCGCAGCGGGGTTCGACGGCGAGGTTGCCCAGCGTCATGAACATGGAGTTGCCCGTGTAGTCGGGCCAGGTGAGCCGCCCGTCGCCCGTCACGGTGACGAACCCGGGGTTCCCGCCCCGGTGCGAGGCGTCGGCGCCCTGCCCTGCCGCGTAGGTGGCGACGAAGAAGGTGTCGGCCCCGGCGACCCACCGCCGCTGGTGCTCGGTCAGCTCGCCGGTGACGGCCGCCGCCCGGCCCGGCGAGGGCAGCTCCTCGAGGTACGTACGCGTCTGGATGTACTTCGGGCAGTTCGCGTACACCTGGTGGGTGCTGGTGACGAGCCGGTCGCCGTCCCTGCGGGCCAGGCCGTTGACCCGCATCCGGCGCCGCCCGGAGGGCTCGATGACGAGCATGCCGAGGTCGCGTTCGGTGTCGAACAGGCCGGCGAGCGGATCGCCCGTGCCGGGCAGCCGGTCGGTGACCACGGTCCGGTCGTCCGGGGCGGTGACGAACCCCGGCGGGCCGGTGATCAGCCCGGCCCAGGCCGCGCCGGTGTCGTCGGCGGCCGCGATCACGACCAGCCGCTGCTCGCGGAGGAAGTTCGCGGCGACCGGCGGGACGGCCGCGCCGACACCCGCCGATCCCCATCCGTCGGTGGTCAGCCCGGCCCGGCGTTGCACCACGTGTTCGCCGTGGTGGAGCACGGTCGGCTCCTTTCCTGGCCGCTGGGTTCTAGAAGAAGCCGCACGTCGGCGCGCCCTTGGTCGGCGCGGGTGCGGTGTCGGCGCCGGAGGGGGCGTAGATCTCCAGGCGGATGCCGTCCGGGTCGGTGAAGAACACGCCGCCGGACGAGGCGCCCTCGCCGTGCGGGACGACGCCGTCGTGCAGCGGCTGCACGCCGAGCCCGCGCAGGACGGCCTCGGCGCGGTGGACCGCCTCGATGTCGGGGGCCTGAAACGACAGGTGGTGCAGGCCGGGCCGGTCCGCGGGGAACGCGCCGTCGCTCTGCTGCCACAGCGTGACCATCAGGGCGCCGTCGCGGCCGAGGAGGGCGTAGCGGCGGTCGCCGTCGGTCTGCTCGTTGTAGATCTCCAGCTCCAGGACCTGGCGGTAGAAGGCGGTGGAGCGGGCCAGGTCGGTCACGTTCAGGCCGACGTGGCCGGTCCGCAGGGCCAGTGCGCTCATGCGAGTCCTCCGGTTTTTCTCATGGTTAAAGGCAAGTACGACCGTTAGAAATATGGCGGACGGTCCTCACGGTGTCAAGCTGCCGGTAGCGTTAGAAGTGTGGATGTGGCAGACCTCACCGGTGGCGGCGCTCCCCAGCTCGGGGAGCTGCCGCCGATCGAACTCGGCAACACCACGCATGCCGTGCGCGGCCAGGTCCTCGACGGCCTGCGTACCGTCGAGCACCTCGCCGCGTGGCTGCGCGACGTGCGCGACCGGCTCGCCGTCCCGCTCTCGGACGCCGACCTCCTGGGCGTGACCGGCGACGACCTGCGTCACGCGCGGGAGCTGCGGGAGGCCGTACGCGCCCTCGCCGCCGCGACCGTCGCCGGGCAGGAGCCCGAGCCCGGCTCGGTCGCGACGCTCAACGCGCACGCCGCCCGCGCCCCGCGCTGGCACGAGCTGCGCACCGGCCCGGAGCCGCAGGCCGTCGTGCGCACCGCCGGGCGCGCCGTCGACGCCGCGCTCTCCGCGCTGGCCGAGGACGCCGTCACCCTGTTCGCCGGGCCGCGGCGCCACGAGCTGCGCGCCTGCCAGGCCCCGGGATGCGTGCTCTACTTCCTGCGCGAATCCGCGCGGCGCGAGTGGTGCTCGGCCGGCTGCGGCAACCGGGCCAGGGCCGCCCGCCACTACGCCAAGGTGCGCGGCACGAAGAAGCCCTCCGGGACCGCATAGCCCGGAGCCTCCAGGCTAAGCAACCGCAGTTGACTAAATTCGAAATAGTCAACTACGGTTGCTTGCATCTTCCCCTGACGCCTCTGGAGGCACCATGTCCCCGTTCCGCCCCGATCAGCTCGCCGCCGCCCTCGACCGGGCCGTGGCCGACGGCGACGGCCCCGGCATCGTCGCCGAGCTGCGCGACCGCGACGGGACCCGCTGGTTCGGCACGGCGGGAGTGGCCGACCTGACCACCGGCCGCGAGCGGCGGCCCGGCGAGCACTTCCGCATCGGCAGCTTCACCAAGGCGTTCGCCGGCACGGTCGTCCTGCGCCTGGCCGCCGAGGGCAAGCTGAGCCTGGACGACACGGTGGCCACGTGGCTGCCCGGCGTGGTCGAGGAGCACCTGGGCGGCGACGGCTCCGCGATCACCGTCAGGCAGCTGCTCAACCACACCAGCGGGCTGCCCGACGCCGTCATCGGCCAGGACCCCCCGCGCCCCGAGACGCCGGGCACGCGCTTCATCTACTCCAAGCTCAACTACACGCTGGCCGGGATGATCGTCGAGGGTGCGACCGGCTCGACCCTGGCCGCCGAGATCGACCGCCGCATCGCCGGCCCGCTCGGCCTGACCGGGACGTACCTGCCGACGGGCGCCGAAACGGTCCGCGAGCCGCGCGCCCGGCACTACTCCCGCTCCGACGAGGGCGGCGGGCCCGCCGACGTCCACGACGTGACGGACGCCGACCTGAGCTGGGCCGGGGCCGCGGGCGGCATGGTCTCGACGACCGCCGACCTGCACCGGTTCCTGCGCGCCCTGCTCGACGGCGAGCTGCTGCCGCCCGCCCAGCAGGAGGAGATGTTCACCACGGTCCCGACCGACGGCGCGGACTGGGTGCCCGGCACCCGCTACGGCCTCGGCGTCTACGAGCAGCGGCTCCCGTGCGGGGTGACGCTCTGGGGCGGCGGCGGCTTCATCCAGGGCTCGACCTCGTTCGCGATGGGCGACCGCCAGGGCCACCGCACGCTGGTGGTCAACCTCAACGGCGACTGGAACGACTTCCTGAAGACCTTCGACGACCTGTACGAAACGGCCTTCCGCCCGGGCCGGGACGCGTGAGCGCCCGGCGTCGGCGACGCCGGGCGCTCACGAGCTGACTAACGCAGGCCGAAGGCTCGGACGGTGGTCTGCTTGACGGTGTTGCCCGCCTTGTCCCACGCCTCGACCTTGAGGGTCACGGCGCCCTTGGTGGCGCCGAGCGCGGGATAGCGGGTCCTGGCGGTGTACGTGCCGTCCTTGCCGCGCTTGACGGGGACGGACGTGTACGTGGCGCCGTCGTCGGTGCTGGCCCACAGCTTCAGACCGGCGATGCCCGGCATGTCCGACGCGGACGGCGAGTGGTAGGCGGACACGGTGAAGGCGTGCGTACGACCGGCGCGCACGCTGTTGGCGGCGTCCAGCGTGTCACCCAGGTCGTAGCCGACGAACACGACCGGGGCCGGCTTGCAGGGCTCCGCCGTGCCGTACAGCACTTCGAGTGAGCAGAACGAACCGGGCAGCCGCTCGGCCCCGGCCGCCGGGGCGGTGAAGGTCCACTCGGTGTCGTGCCGGTCGTTCCTGGCGGTCAGCCGGTAGCTGCCCGACTGCTGCGGCAGGGTGAAGACCGGCAGGACGGTCGAGCCGCCGGCCTCGGTGCGTGGGATCTCCTTGCCGTCCCTGTAGAGGCGGACCTCGAACCCCGGCTTGGTCAGGTCGTTCGTCGGCCAGTAGCCGCCGCTGTACTGCCTGGCGCCCGGGGAGCCGTAGCTGGGCTCGAACTCCGCCCACAGCTTGTCGCCCTGGACGCACATCATGCACCGGAAGAAGGCGCCGAGGTTCGCGCCCGGCTTGGCCAGCTTGTAGACCTTGTCCGAGCCGGTCGCGGCGCCGGGCGTGAACGGCGTGGCCATCCAGGTCTGACGGATCCGGACCGGCTTGTCGAGCACCTCCAGCGCCCACTGCGGGACCCGGGCGTCGGCCGGCGTGCCGCGCAGCTCCTCCATGCCGTGCGACCAGAGCATCCCGCCGTCGAGCGGCCCGACCCAGTCGCGGCGTTCCTGGAGGCCGAGCCGGGGGCCGCCCCACCCGGCGAGCTTCGTCGACAGCGGCATGACGTCGTCGGGCTTGTGCGCGTACCGCCAGTCGTCGTAGCGGTGAGGAGCGACGACGTGGGCGTCCAGATCGACCCTGGCCAGGTCACGCTCGCCGAAGGTGTAGTGCAGCGAACGGGACACCCGGCCCTCCTCGTAAGGGGCGAAGGTGTAGCTGTAGGGCGTCTCCTCGGTGCCGGTCACCCGTACGGTCAGCCGCTTGCCGCCGGTGAGCCGGGCGCGCAGGGCGAGCCCTTCGGCCGACGGCAGCGACACCGTGGCGACGCCGATGGGCTTGGCCTCCCCCGTGAACGGGACCTGCGTGAAGCCCAGCGGGATCGCGCAGCCGGACCCGGGCTTCGGGAAGTACGCGACCACCGCCGCGCCGGCGTCACGGATCGGGCCGAGCCGCTCGATCTGCACGCCGCACGCGTCGCCGAACACGCCCTGCGACAGCGGCGCCTCCAGCAGGACGAGCTTGCCGCGCAGGTCGCGGCCCGCGAGGTCCTCCGGCCTGCCCTCGCCGACGTCGACGACGTCCAGGTCGCGGGTCCCGGTGAACGGCACGTAGCCGGGGAAGCCGTCGCTCTGCTCGTGCACCCCGGCGGTGTTGACGCCGTGCAGCGCGGTCATCGGGTGCAGGGTGAGCTTGTCACGCCCGCGCACGCTCATGGCGACCTCGGCCCGGCCGAGGGTGAAGCGGGTGTGGAAGCGGAAGGCGCCCTTGGTGACCTTCTCGGTGGGCAGCGCCCACAGCTTGGCGGCCCCTCCGTAGGGCGCGCGCGGCCAGGTGAACCCCATGTAGGAGTCGCCGTTGCCGACCGTCCGCTGATACGCCAGGTAGACGTAGTTGTTCAGCGGCTCGGCCGGCTGCGGGGTGCTGAACCGCACCTGGCTCAGCTTCCGGCCGTCGAGCGTGATCTCGGTGTCCTCCGTGACGGTCAGCTCCGGCGCCGACAGCATCGCCAGGTTGAGCCGGTCGTCGTCGTCGACCCACTGCACGAACTGGGCCACGCTGATGACGCCGTGCGGGACGCGGACGATCGTGGTGCCCTCGGCGGGCACGGAGACGCCGCCGATGACGCCCTTGCCGCCGGACACGTCGATCGTGTCCTGGGCCCACGGGGTCAGCGGCTTGCCGTCGCGGCCCAGGGTGTGGATGGTGAGCGTGGCCTTGGGCGTCTCACGGACGACGCCCACGGGGGTGCGCAGCCGGACGCCGTCGGCGGTCGCGGTGACGGCGCCGGTGTAGTTGTCCAGCTTCGCCAGCGCCTTGGGGTCGACGGTGACCGTGGCGGTGGCCGCGCCTCCTGCTGGCACGGTGAGCGTCGTCGCGCCCAGTCTCAGCGCGCCCTCGACCGCGCCGCCGTCCGACCCGCTCAGGGTGGGGGCGAGCGTCAGCGTGACGGGCGCGCCGCCCAGGTTGGTGTAGGTCAGCTCGCGGGTGGCCGGCTCGGCGCCGCTCTCCACCGCGCCGAAGTCGATCCCGCCGGTGACGGCGAAGACCTGCTGGGTGTACGCGGTGGCGAGGTCGACGCGGCCTGCGCCCTGCTTGTACACGCTGAGGGCGTCGTCCTTGGCGGTCGACATGAGCGCGGCCTTGAGCTGCGGTGCCGTCCATTCCGGGTGCCGCTGCGCCATGATCGCGGCGGCTCCGGCGACGTGCGGGGTGGCCATCGAGGTGCCGTTCGCGGCCGTGTAGTGCTCGTCGATCGGGCTGCCCATGCTCGTGCCCGCGGCGCGCGCCGCGGCGATGGCCACGCCGGGGGCGGCGATGTCCGGCTTGAGTCCGCCGCCGACGCGCGGTCCCTGGCTGGAGAACGGGGCCCATGCGTCGTTCTTGTCCACGGCGGCCACGGTGAGCGCGGCCTCGGCGGTGCCGGGGGTGGCGACGGTCTCGGCGCCGCCCTCTCCGGCGTTGCCCGCGGCGATCACGAACAGCGCGCCGGACGACGCGGTGAGCGCGTCGACCGCCTGGCTCATCGGGTCGCTGCCGTCGCTCGCGCCGCCGCCCAGGCTCATGCTGACCACCTTGGCGCCGGAGGCGGCAGCCCACTCCATGCCCTCGATGATCTGGGAGTCCTGGCCCGATCCCGCGTCGGACAGCACCTTGCCGACGATCAACCGCGCGCCCGGCGCGACGCCCTTGTGCTTGCCGCCTCCGGCCGCGCCCGAGCCGGCGATCGTGGAGGCGACGTGGGTGCCGTGGCCGTGGCCGTCCCGCACCTCCTCGCCGGGGATGAAGGACCTGCTGTCGGCGATCCGGTCCGCCAGGTCGGGGTGCGTGGCGTCCACCCCGGTGTCGAGGACGGCGACCTTCACGCCCGCGCCGTCGTGCCCGCCGGCCCACGCCTGCGGGGCGCCGATCATCGGGACGCTCTCCGCCAGATCGGCCTTGACCTTGCCGTCCAGCCACACCTTGGCGATCCCGCCGCGCAGCGCCGCCCGCCCGGCGAGCCCGTTCGCGTCCGGCTCGGCCCGCACCGCGGTCCAGAACGCGCCCGCCTCCGCCTTGGTGACGGCCAGCGCGGCGGCGTTGACGCTCTCCAGCGTGAGCACGGGCTCGCTGGCGGGGATGGCCTCGGCCGCCGAGGCGACCGCCCGGTCCGTGTGCTGCCCTGGATACTGCACGATGACGGGTAACTGCTTGGCCCGGTCGTCGGTGTAGCCGTTCTCGGCCAGGTAGGTGACGTTGAACAGCTCCCGGTCCAGGCGGCCCGCGTTGATGGCGGGCACGGCGTCGCTCGGGGTGACGTAGACGCCGTCCGGGGTGGCGAGCGTGGAGAGCTGGGCGGTGGTGCCGTCGGGGCGCACGCTCGACTCCGGCCGGACGGAGTACGTGCCGCCGCCCGCGTCGCTGAGGCGCACCCGGTCGCCGGTGATCAGGGTGACCGTGCGGTCGCCCTTGCCGAGCCCGGCAAGCGCGATCGGGCCGGTCACCTGCCCGGTCGCCGGGGCGGTCGCCGGGGCGGCGGGCTCGGGTTCCTGAGCCAGGGCGGGCGCGCCCGGAACGGCGAGCGTGCCGAGAATCAGGGCCGAGGCCGCGATCAGCGCGCCGGTGCGGCGGGGCCTGAAGGAGGGGGGATCATGCGGTGAAGTGCGTGGAGACATGCCGAACTGCCCTTTCGGGTGCTGAGGGGTGAGGGTCAGACGGGCTCGAACCCTTCGGGGGCGTCTTCGAGTGGTTCGATGACCGGCTGCTCCGGCGGGGCCGCCGGTCCTTTCCGCGCTGGGTCGGAGTCAGCCGGATCGCCGTCGGTGGCGTCGGTTTCGGACATGCCCCAAGCGTCGTCCGCACCGCCGGTGGGGACTATGGGTAGGCCACCCCATTCGCGGCCCCCGTACCGGGCGGGTCACTACGGGGGTCCCCGAGGTGGGCGGCGAGCGCGGTGCGGGAGCGCAGGCCGAGCTTGCGCAGCGCGGCGCCCAGGTGCTTCTCGACCGTCCTGGGCGAGACGAACAGCCGGCGGCCGATCTCCCGGTTCGTCAGCCCGGCGGCGGCCATTTCGGCTATCTCCCGTTCCCGGGGCGACAGGTCAGCGCCGTACCCCTGCGGGCCGCCGGGATACCGGCCCCTGACCGTCACCCCGTGCTTGCGGGCGAGCTGCGCCGCCCGGTCGAGATCCCACCGCGCAGCCAGCTCCCGAAACCCCGCGATCGCCTCCAACAACAACCCCGGAGCATCCGAAGGGCGGGAGAGGCCGACAGCCCCGGAAGAGGCGGCACCCCCCGAAGAGGCGGCAGCCCCCGAAGAGGCGGCCCTCCCGGGTGGGGCGGCTGGTTCGGCGGGGTCGGGTTCGGTGGGTTTGGTGGGTTTGGTGGTGAAGAGGTGGGCGGCGGCGAGTTCGCGGGACTGGGCCGCCTCGTACGGGGCTCCCAGGAGGTCGTAGCCCGCCGCCGCCGCGCGGAACAGCGCCGCCGCGTCCGCGCCGTCGGCGGCGAGGTGGCCGCGGGCGTGCGCCAGGGCCGCCGCAGCCATCGGCGCGTCGAGCCCGTCGAGCCGCGCCGACACCCGCTCCACCAGCGCGACGGCCTCGGCACGCCGGCCCGCCGCCGCCATCGCCTCGGCCAGCGCGGGCAGCGCGCGCACCGCCAGCGGCCAGAGCCCCTTGACCTCCCACACCTCGACCGCCGCCTCGACGGCCGCGAGCGCGGCCCCGGCCTCGCCGCTCGCCGTGGACAGCCGCAGGAAGGCGGCCATCGACAGCGGAAGCAGCTCGTAGGCCCCCTGGACCAGGGCGGTGCCGGTGACCTCGGGCAGCTCGCGCCGGGCGGTGTCGAGCTCGCCGCGCGCCAGCGCCAGGCAGGCTGCGACGATCTCGGCGCCCAGGCGGTCGAACGGCCGCCCGCCGTACTCGTCGAGCAGCAGCGCGGTCTCTTCCTCCAGCCCGTCCCAGCGGCCACGGCAGCAGGCGAGCAGGAGGGCGACCAGCCGGCAGCGCGACAGCGGCTCGCGTGACGACTCCTCGCCGGCCGCGCCGCGCATGGCGGCGGCCAGCAGGTCGGCGGCGACGGCGTAGTTGCCCGCGAGGCAGGCGTTCTCGGCGATGGACCGGTAGGCGCCCACCTCCTGCCGGTGCCGTGGCCGGCCGCCGGTCCTGCGGCGCACCTCCTCGGTCAGCTCCAGCCAGCGCGGGTCGCCGTACCCGCTGAAGGAGGTCGCGACCTTGCCGAGGACGAAGACCTCCTCGGCCGGGTCGCCGACGCGCGGGGCCGTCTCCAGGGCGCGTTCCAGCCACGTGACGTGCTCGGCCAGCGGCACGCTCGGGTCCATCGGCCTGCCGAGCGACGCCATCGCCCAGGCCGTGAGGTCGGGCCGGTCGGCGAGGTCGCCGACGGCGGCGGCGATGGTGCGGCGCTGCGCGCCCGAGTCCTCGCCGAGCCTCTCCTGGAGCATGCCGACGAGGAAGTTGAGCTCGCCGCGCAGCGGGCCGGGCTGCTCCGTCTCCAGCGCCTGCGTCAGCAGGCCGATGATCTGGGGCGGGCGCAGCACCTGGGCGGCGGCCCAGCCGAGGCGCGCGGCCAGGCGGCCCCGGCGTCGCGGGTCGAGCGGGGCGTGGCGCAGCACGTCCTCCAGGATGCGCACGGCTTCGGCGTCGTCGCCGAGGCGCGACGCCTGCTCGGCCGCCCGTTCCGCGGCCTCGACCCAGTCGGCCAGCCGCCCGGCCTGGCGCAGGTGGTGGGCTTCCTGGCCGAGCGGCACGGGCCGCAGCTCCCGTACGACCGCCGCCGCGCGGGCGTGCAGCTCCTGGCGGCGCCCGAGCGGGATCGCGCCGTAGACGGCCTGCGCGGCCAGCACGTGCCGGAACGCCACCGCGCCCGCCTGCTCGGCCAGCAGCCCGGAGACCAGCAGCTCGTCCACCCCGGCCACGGTGTCGGCCCTCGGCAGCCCGCACACCCGGGCCAGGTCGGCCGGCCGCGCCGGGGCCTGTAAGACCGCGGCTGCCTCCGCGACGGCACGCGCCGCCTCGGGCAGCCGGGCGACCCGTTCGCGCACCGAGTCCCGCACGCCGGGCGGCACGTCGAGCTCCGCCACCGCCTTGCGCGCCCATCGCCCGCTGCGCAGCCTGATCAGCGCGCCCCGCGCGCGCAGCAGGGCCATCAGCTCCTGTACGGCCAGCGGCAGCCCTGACGACAGCTCGTGCAGGTGGGCGCCGAAGTCGGCGGTGACGCCGGACTCGCCGAGGATCGCCGCGGCCAGGTCGCCGGTCTGGGTGACGTCCAGCGCCTTCAGCAGAATGTGATCGTGGAACACCGCGTCCGCCGGACGCCCGGTCACCTCCCTGACGACCGCGCCGGCCTCCTCGCCCCGGTAGGTGAGCACGATCGACAGCCCGGGCGGCGGCACCGCCAGCGCGTAGGCGAGGAACTCAACGGTCTGCTCGTCGGCCCAGTGCAGGTCCTCCACGACCAGCACCACCGGGCCGAGCGCGCGCAGCACCTCCGCGAGCCCCCGGAACAGCCGGTGCCGTTCGGCGGCCCGGTCGTCGAGCGGGTCCAGCGCGGGCGGCAGCACCGGGGCCAGCTCGGGCAGCAGGCCGCGCAGCGCGCCCGCCACCGGCGACAGCCCGGCCCGCGCCAGCGGCTCCTCGGCGCCGCGCAACGCCTCCACCAGCGGCCCGAGCGGGAACGGCTCCCGGATGCGCCGGGCGCCCCCGCGCAGCAGCAGCCGGCCGGCGGTCTCGGGCCGTGCCGCGAGCTCCGCCAGCAGCCTGCTCTTGCCGATCCCGGCCTCGCCTTCGAGCACCACCACGGCCGGTGGCCGGCTCACCGCCGCGGCCAGGCGGCGCAGCTCCTCCTCGCGCCCGACCAGGACCGGCGAGATCACCCGTCCCGAGACCGTGTCACCGTTGGTCATCGGGACCGCCTCCGCTCACCAGGCCATGCTGCGATCATTCATACAGCAACCGGCCCGGCGGGCTCACGGGCGGGCCGTGCATTGTGCATGGCGCATCGGTGCACGCGGAACTACTGGCCGGCGCCGAGCGCGACGGCGGGCACGGACCAGCGGGCGGGCAGCCACAGCAGGGTGTTGGCCACGGCCAGGCCGACCAGCGGCGACAGGGCGCCTTCGCCGACGTGCAGCGCGGCGGCGGTGACGGCGAGGATGTGCGCTGGGAGCGTCCGCCGCCAGTGCCGGGCGGGCCTGGCCCGGGGCACGCCGTGGTGGAGCTGGAACGCGACGGCCAGGACCGCGGCCGTGACGGCGACGGCCCAGCGGCCGGGATCGGCGGCACCACTGCCGGGCCCGTGTCGGCGACGTTGTGGAGCGCGATGACGGCCACGTTGACGGTCATCGCGGTGAGCGCCCACCAAGCGAGCCGCGACGGCGCATCGGGCGGGCCGGTGGGGGCGGCGGGCGTCGAAGGCGCGCCGGGAGCGGCGGCGACCGCCCTGGCCTCGGCGGCGGCCTCGCGGGCGGCTGCCGGACTGCCGGGTGCTGATCCTCACCGCGCTGGGCCGGCCCGGCAACCTGCGGCGCGGCGTCGACGCGCACGTGCGGGGTTCATGCTCAAGGACGCGCGGCCGCAGGAGCTGGTGGCCGCGATCCGCGACGTCGCGGCGTGCTGCGCCTGACCGGCGCCGGGGCCGGGGCCGCGCCCCGCGACATCGCCAGGGACCTGTACCTCAGCTACGGCACCGTGCGCAACTACCTGGCCTCCGCCGTCACCAAGCTGAACGCCCGCACCCGGCAGGACGCGATCCGCATCGCCACCGAGGCCGGCTGGCTCTAACTCGTCGCCGACCGTTCGATCAGCCTGTCGATGCCGTCGAGCAGCGGCTGCAGGCCGAACTCGAAGAACGCGTCCAGGTCCAGGTCGTAGCCCTCGCTCGGCAGCCCGGCGAGCACCTTGGCGAACGTGGGCATGCGGCGCAGGTCGAGGGCGCTCATCCGGGCGTCGACCCACTCCTGGTCGGACACCCCGGTCGCCGCCTGGACCTGGGCCTCGTGCTCCAGGTTGGCGGCCAGGCCCTGGACGTGGCTGAAGACCAGGACCTGGAGGTTGAGCATGGTGACCGAGCCGAGGCCGAGGCCGTCGAGCGCGGCCAGCAGGGACTCGGCGTAGACCATCAGGTTCGGCAGGGGCAGCGGCCGGTTGAGCGGGGTGACGTGGGCCAGCCACGGGTGCCGCCGGTGCACCCGCCACAGCAGCCGCGCGATCAGCTCGATCCGGTCCCGGCGGCCCTCCGGCAGCGTCTCCGGCCACTCGGCGTCGCCGTAGGCCGCGTCGGCCATGAGCGTCACCAGCTCCTCCTTGCCGCCCACGTAGCGGTAGGGCGACATGGCCGAGACGCCGAGCCGGGCCGCGACGCCGCGCATGGACAGCACGGCCAGCCCCTCGGCGTCGGCGATCTCCATCGCCGCCGCGACGACGCGCTCGCGGGTCAGGCCCTGCTCCCCCTGCGGGCGGCGCCGCTGGGCGCGGTCGGCGACGACGGTGCCGGAGCGCGGGCGGGCCTCGACCAGGCCCTCGTGGCCGAGCGTGGCGAGCGCCTTGGCCGCCGTGGCGAGGGCGACGCCCCATTTCATGGCGATCTGCCTGGTCGACGGCACCCGGTCGCCGGGCGCGAGCTCGCCGTCGTCGATCCGCCGCCGGAGGTCGTCGACGATCTGCTGGTACGGCGCGGGCATGCGTCTCTCCTTCTGTACTAGTACAGAACTTACCAGATACCCCTTTGCAACCTCTGTATTTACGCTGTACGTTCAGTCGTACACGAGAGGGGTTCACCATGAAGAAGGCACTCATCTCCGGCGCGGGGACCGCCGGATCCGCGCTGGCGTACTGGCTGGGCCGCCAGGGCTTCGCCGTCACCGTCGTCGAACGGTCACCCGCTCTGCGCACCGGCGGGCACGCGGTCGACGTACGCGGCGCGGCGCTCGAGGTCGTCGACCGGATGGGCCTGCTGGAGCGGGTCCGGGACGCCAGGACCGCCTACCGGGGCATGTCCGTGCTCGACGGCGACGGCAACGAGGTCTTCCGCACCACCGAGACCACCTACAGCGGCGGCCGGCTCGACAACGACGACGTGGAGCTGTTCCGCGACGACCTGGCGGGCATCCTGCACGAGCACGCCCCGGCCGGCTACCGGTTCGGCGACTCGATCACCGCGCTGCGCGAGCACGAGCACGGCGTGCGCGTCACGTTCGCCCGGGCCGAGCCGGCCGACTACGACGTGGTGATCGGCGCGGACGGGCTGCACTCGGCCGTGCGCCGGCTGGCCTTCGGCCCCGAGGAGCGCTTCGTCCACCCCATCGGCCAATATGTCGGCATCTGCACGATGGACAACTTCCTCGGCCTGCGCGACTGGCAGACCTGGCTGAAGGACGGCGACGCCGGCTACGGCCTCTTCACCACCCGCGACAACAGCCGCATCAAGGTCTACCTGGGCTTCAACGCCGGGCCGATCGCCTACGACCACCGCGACATCGAGCAGCACAAGCGCATCACCGCCGAGCACTGCGGCGGCCTGCGCTGGGAGACGCCCAAGCTGCTGGAGGGCATGTGGGCCGACCCGGACTTCTACTTCGACGCCATGGCCCAGGTCCGCATGGACCGCTGGTCGGCCGGGCGGGTGACGCTGCTGGGCGACGCCGCCTGCTGCCCCTCCCCGATGTCCGGCCAGGGCACCAGCCTGGCGCTGGTGGGCGCGTCCGTGCTGGCCGAGGAGCTGGGCAGGGCCGGTCACGAGACCGCGTTCGCCCGCTACGAGGCCCGCATGCGGCCCTTCGCCGAGGTCAACCAGGCCCTCGCGCTGGAGAACCCGGGCGGCCCCGCCGCCGAGGAGTCCGTCGACCGGGCCAAGAACGCCATCACTCTGTGACGGCGGCTCAAGCTCGCCATCACTGCCTGACGTGCACGTACGAGGTCCTCGTCCGGAACGTGGCGAACCCGGCGCGCTCGTAGACGGAGACCGCGCCGGTGCCGTTGTCGGCGTCGACGCTGAGCCCGGCCGTGGCGTAACCCTGGGCCCGGAACGCGGTGAGCGCGTGGGAGACGAGCGCGCCGGCCACGCCTCTGCCCCGCCACTCGGCGACCGTGGCGACGACCTGGATCCACGCCTCGGGCGCGCCGGTCGGGGCGGGCCGGTGGTGGGTGAGCAGGCAGCCCACGGCGTGCCCGCCGGCCACGGCCAGGAACGAGCCTGCGGGACGGAAGACCCCGGTGCCGGTGATGGAGCGGTTCCAGCTCTCGGCGGTGTGCGGCGTGTAGCCCCAGTGGTCGCGGAAGGCGGCGTTGCGCACCTCGCGCGCCTGGTCGTCGAGCTCGGGAGCCCAGGGGACGATCGTGACGCCGCCGGACGGCCGGGGCGGCGGGACCGGGACCGTCAGGTCGCGCCGCCGGTCCTGGAAGACACGGGTGGGCACGAACCCGGTGCGCTCCGCCAGCACGGCCAGCCCGTGGTTGTCGTCGGGGACGTGCAGCTGCAGGTGGAGCGGCTTGCCGGGATGCTTGCGGGCGTGCAGCTCCGGCGCGGTGGCGAGCACCCAGTCGATGATCCGCCTGCCGTGGCCGCGCCTGCGATGGGCGGGGTGCACGCCGCCGCCCCACAGGTCCATCAGGTGGACGGGCTCCGCCGCGTGCCTGACAGGGGCCAGCCCGACCGCGACGATCTCCCGGCCCACGCGGGCCGCCAGCGTGCCGCGCTCCAGGTCGAGCAGCGGGTTGGCGAGGCGTTCCGTCATGAGGTCGACGCTGACCTGGTCACCGGAGCGGTCGGCCGCCGCGACGGCGGCGGGGAACTCCGCCCAGGCCCGCG